>NZ_JANBVH010000007.1 GCF_024273235.1 Sphingomonas faeni
GGGGATCTGGCGCGGTTGGTTCAGCCGCTTACGTGACTACTGTCAGCGTAACCCCCAACCGCTGCACCACCCCGGCGAAGGCCGGGGCCCAATTGGGGATGATGGGTAACGAAGCGCGCGGTTCATCATATCGGACGTTCCAATTGGGCCCCGGCCTTCGCCGGGGTGGATATTTTCTGGCAAGTGACGACCTATCCCAACTAAACCTGTCTAATCACTGACGAACCCATTCAGCCTCCCCACACTACCCGACGTCTAGAGCCGACACATCATAGGAGCCGGCTCGTGCGCCGGCAGTCGAGGACGACGGCGATGACGGGCAAGTTACTCAAACTCTTGATGGCGGCATCCGCCTTGGTACCGGGCACGATGATGGCAACCGCCGCCAGCGCGCAACAGGTCGATCAGGACCGCGGCGATCGGGGACCGCGTCAAGACCGCGGCCAGCGTCCCGATCGTGGCGATCGTGGCCCAAGCCGGGACGGCCAGGCCTTCCAGCAGCAACGTCCCGACCGCCCCGCAGCGCCCGACCAAGGCCAGCGCCCGCAACGTGCAGATCTCGGCCCACAGCAGCAGGTCCGCGGCGACCGTCCGGATGGCCAAGGCCGTCCCGACTGGAACGGGCAGAATCGCGGCGGCCAGCGCTGGAACGGTCAAGGCGGCAACGGCCAAGGCTGGAACGGCCAGCCCCGTCCCGACCCGCAAGCCGCTCAGAACCGCGGCGACTGGAACCGCGACCAGGGTCGTCCCGGCTTCGATCGCGGCAACCAGCAGGCGGATCGCGGACAGTTCGATCGCAACGGACGCAATGACGGTCGGGGCGACTGGCGCAACGACGGCCGGGGCGACAACCGCGGCGACTGGCGCAACAATGGTCGCGACGGCTACCAGAACCGCCAACCCAACCGCGCATACGGCAATTTCCAGGGCTATGGCCGCGGTGGCTACAACCAGGGCCATTACAACCAGGGCGGCGCGTGGAACCGTGGCTGGCGTAACGACAACCGCTACGCCTGGAGCAACTACCGCGCGTCGAACCGCGGCGCCTACCGCCTCCCGCGCTACTACGCGCCGAGCGGCTGGGGCTCCGGCCATCGTCGCTTCGGGGTCGGCTTCTCGCTGAACCGGATCCTCTACAACCAGAATTACTGGATCCAGGACCCGTACACCTATCGCCTGCCCGAGGCGTACGGCCCGTATCGCTGGGTGCGCTATTACAACGACGCGTTGCTGGTCGACCTCGACAGCGGCCGCGTGGTCGACACGGTGTACGACATCTTCTGGTAAGCGCGCGTCGATTGAAAAGCATCCTCCCCCGCCAGGGGGAGGTGGCAGGCGTCAGCCTGACGGAGGGGGAGGACAAGGCAAACCGCTGTTGCGTATCCTCCCCCTCCGTCACCTTCGGCGATACCTCCCCCTTGCGGGGGAGGATATGCGGGCCCCTTGCGTTTCGAGACGAGTTCGCCAAATCCTGCGGCGTGGGTATCTTTTCAAAAGCCAAGAAGGCCGATCCGGCCGCAGCACTCCGCCAGGCCTTCGGATCGCAGGTCGCCGCGCGGCTCGACGCCAATCCGGCGGTGCAGCGCATCGCGATGGACACGGTGCAGTTCTATTATCAGGACAAGTTCCTCGATCCCGCAACATGCAAGCGGCTGATCGCGATGATCGATTCGAAGCGGCGGCCATCCACCCTGCTGTCCGATCGCCCGAACAGCAATTTCCGGACCAGCGAGAGCTGCGACATGGATCGCTGGTCGCCCGACGTGCAGCCTACCGACGAGGCGATCGCGACGTTGCTCGGGATCGACCTGCTCCACGGCGAGACGATGCAGGGCCAGCGCTACGCCCCCGGCCAGCAATTCCGCGCGCACCACGATTATTTCCATGAATCCGAAAGCTATTGGGCCAGGATGCAGGAGCAGGGTGGCCAGCGCACGTGGACCGCGATGGTGTTCCTCAACGACGTCCCCGAAGGCGGCGCGACTTGGTTCCCGCAGGCGGGTATCAAGATCGCCCCGAAACGCGGCATGCTGCTGGCGTGGAACAACATGAACCCGGACGGGACGCCGAACGGGCTGACCTTGCACGAGGGCATGCCGGTGATGGAGGGCGTGAAGTATATCGTGACGAAGTGGTTCCGCGAGCGGCCCTGGATCAAGTGAGGAGGGCGAGTAGACCGCCAGGTCGCCCCCTCCCCCGTCGCGGAGCCCCCCCCCGGCGCGGATTCCTCATCCCCCGTTCGTCCTGAGTAGCCGTCGAGTAGCTCCAACGGAGCGTATCGAGACGGCGTATCGAAGGACAGGTTGGCGCGCGTAACCCATGCTTCGATACGCACCCTCGATACGCTCCTGACGGAGCTACTCGGTCGCTACTCAGCACGAACGGCGGGAGAGTTTACATTCCGCCAGTCCGCGCCAAACTGTTTCCCCGCGAAGGCGGGGCCCCAGACTGGGCTCCCGCCTTCGCGGGAGAACAAGACGCGTGCGGAACAACCGATTGCGAGGGCGCCTTAACAACGCGCTCCCTCCCCGCTCGACAATCCCCCCACAGCCACTACGTCCAAGACATGACAGTTCTCGGCGTAACCTCTTCCATCCTCGGCCAGCCCTGGCGTTGGCGAGCCTTAGCCGCCGACGGCCGGGACGGCTTCACCGGCGACGACCTCGTCACCCAGCTCCTGCTCGCCCGAGGCTGCCCCCGCGACGCACTCGACGCGCACCGCACCCCCTCGATCCGCGCGTTCATGCCCGACCCGTCGATCTTCCGCGACATGGACCGCGCCGCCGAGCGCCTCGCCGACGCCGTCCAGGCAGGCGAACAGATCGCGATCTTCGGCGACTACGACGTCGACGGCGCCACCTCCGCCGCGCTCATGGTCCTAGTCCTGCGCGACCTCGGCATCGAAGCGCGCCCCTACATCCCCGACCGCCTGCTCGAAGGCTATGGTCCTTCGGGCGAAGCGCTCGTCCGCCTCGCCGACGAAGGCGCCACACTGATCGTCACGGTAGACTGCGGCGCGCAGGCGTTCGAAGCGCTCGACGCCGCCCGCGACGCGAAGGTCGACGTGATCGTCATCGACCATCACAAATGCTCGACCGCGCTTCCCCACGCACTGGCCCTCGTTAACCCCAACCGCCTCGACGAGACCGAAGGCGCCGCACACGGCCACCTCGCCGCGGTCGGCATGTGCTTCCTCGCCGCCGCCGCGCTCGTCCGAACCTTACGCACCCGCGGCTTCTTCAAGGACCGTACGGAACCCAAGCTGATCGACCTGCTCGACATCGTCGCGCTCGGCACCGTCGCCGACGTCGCGCAACTCCGCGGCCTCAACCGTGCGTTCGTGTCACAAGGCCTCAAGGTCATGGGCGCGCGCAAGAACATCGGCGTCGCAGCCCTGATCGAGGCGTCGCGCCTGACCCGCAACCCGACCTGCACCGACTTGGGCTTCGCGCTCGGCCCCCGCATCAACGCCGGCGGCCGCGTCGGTCGCGCAGACTTAGGTGTCCGCCTGCTCACCACGCAGGACGCCGACGAAGCGCGCGCGATCGCCACCGAACTCGACCGGCTCAACGAAGAACGCCGCGCGATCGAGACTGCCGTGCAGGAGGCCGCGGACCTGCTCTGCAGCCGGGACCGCGCCGTCGCGGTGGTCGCGGGACACGGCTGGCACCCCGGCGTGATCGGTATCGTCGCCGGCCGCCTGAAAGAGAAGCTCGGCCGCCCCGCGATCGTCATCGCGATCGACGAGCACGGCATCGGCAAGGGCTCCGGCCGCTCGATCCCCGGCGTGGACCTCGGGGCGGCAGTGATGGCCGCACGCGAGCACGGCCTGCTCGTGGCGGGCGGGGGCCACGCGATGGCCGCCGGCCTGACGATCAGCGAGGCCGCAATCCCCGCCTTCACCGAGTTCCTCGAAGAGCGTCTCGCCGCCGCCGTGGAACGCTCGAACGGCGACCGCGCGCTTTTGCTCGACGCAGTCCTGGCGGCGGGCGGCGTAAACCCCGGCCTCGTCGAGTCGATGGAGGCCGGCGGCCCTTACGGCATGGGCTGGCCGGCCCCCCGCGTCGTGATGGGTCCGGTCCGCGTCATCAAGGCGGACATCGTCGGCAACGGCCACGTCCGCACGATCGTGGCGGGCGACGACGGCCGCAGCATCAAGGCGATGGCCTTCCGCGCTGCCGAAAGCCCCCTCGGCCAAGCCCTGCTCGGCGCGCCCCCCCACCGCAAGCTATGGCTGGCCGGCCGCGCCAAGATCGACGACTGGTCCTCGCGCCCCTCGGCCGAGCTTCATGTCGAGGACGCTGCATGGGCGGACTAAATTCTTCCACCGAAACGCTTGACGCCCCGCCCCCTTCTCCTTAGTCGGCCTCCATCACGCAGGCCCCTTCGTCTAGCGGTTAGGACGCGGCCCTTTCACGGCTGAAGCACGGGTTCGATTCCCGTAGGGGTCACCATTGCTGGTTTTTGATAGCTTACGCCGTTGAATAGACCAAAAGCCTCACGGTTTTATTTCACGGTTTGACCATCGGCGCGCACAAGCCTTGGTCCTCGTTGGTTTCGCTGTTGATCTCAACAGTCGTGCTATTTTTCAAATCGAGCGCTTTCATGCTCAACATGGTGCTGGTCGCCGCTGTCCTCTCCTGTTTCGCGGTTCCGTTCTTTGGCCATCTCGCCGACCGGCTTGGCATTCGCCGCGTCTATATGGCGGATGCGTTTGCGATGATGGTGATGGCTTTGCCCTATTTCTGGATGCTCGACACCAGGCGGACAATCCTGATTATCCTTGCGATCGTCGCCCTGATGACCGCGCATGATGCGATGTACGGTCCGCAGGCCGCCTACATCACCGAGACTTTTCCCGCCCATATCCCGCTACGCTGGCGCCTCGCTCGGCTATCAGGGAGCGTCGATCATCGCCGGTGGGCCCGCGCCACTGATCTCGCTTTGGCTCTACGACACGTTCAAGACCGGCTATGCGATCGGCGTCTATCTGGCGGTATTGTCGCCGATAAGCCTGGTCGCCGCGTTCTTCTTGGGCCGACCGACCAGAGACATGACGAGCGCTGTTGCCGCCGCGCCAGCGCAGCCGCACCACATCCGAATCGACGACGGCGCAAGATGCACCGCCCGTCCGAATAATATACCATGACGAGACCAAGGTTTCCGACGGACGCCCGCATCGCCGGCTTGATTCAAACAACGACTGCGGGAGCGCAGGTCGGGATGGACAGGCTGCGAACAGGTAAGATAGGCGTGCGACCGTGACTGGAAACGCAATGGTAACGGCCGTCGATCATACGGGTTTCTCCGTGTCATCGCTGGCGGAGGCGATACGGTTTTGGACCGAAGCGCTCGGTTTCACACTCGAACGGCAGTCGAAGATGCGCGGTGAGTTCATTCACCAAGTCACCGGCGTCGATGCTCCGGACGTGGAGACCGCCATCATGAAGGCACCGGACGGCTCCATGATCGAACTCCTGCAATATGGGCGGCGCGCACACAACGGCCGTGTTCCGGACAGTGCAGCCGCCATTGGCGCAGCCCATCTTGCCCTGACGGTCGCAGATATCGGATCGGCGGTCGAACGGATCGAAGCTGCCGGATGGGAAGCAAGGGGAAGCTAGCAGCCCATTCCCGGGGGGCCCCGAAAGGGAACGCGCGTCGTTTATGTCTCCGGGCCCGACAATATCGTGATCGAGCTGATGCAGCCCCCCACCTGACATTTTGGAACGCCGGTTTCGGCCGAACCGATCGGGATCGCGCTCCCCCATTGCGGCGAGCATCTTCCAAACTACGTTGCATCTAACTCACAATTTTTCCGGGGGTTCGGAGACCCAGTAGCGGACGTCCAAACGCTCTTCCTGGCTTCTCAACTACAGACGCTCTTTCATGCGCGATCTGAAACCGCTGCCCTCAGCTATTCACTTGCGAAACAACTGAGGCCTACAGTCGCGCACTGGCCCGATAGGCAGAAATATCAGCCGCCCTTTCGAGGTGGCTGGCGATTGCTTGTGGGCGCATCGACCAACCGCTTGATCAGGTCGACCTCCGACTGACGATATGGCGTTCCATCGGCCTTCAGCATGTCGTGGAACCAGATCGTTGGCTGGGTGAGCGTATAAGGATGATACCAACTGTTCCACGGCAGCCGCGTCTGAGTCTTTCCGTCGACGAAGCCCCAGTTCATCATCGCGACGTTGTAGCGCTTGCCGATCGGCAGGCTGCCATCGAACGTCGAGCCGTTACCTCGTGCCATAAACTCGGTGCACAGGATCGGCCGGTCATAGGGAAGTAGCTGTTTGATCTTGGCCTCGAACGTTTCAGGCCAATCGTAATTGTGAAAGCTGACGATATCGGACTGATCGAGCTGGATGGCTTCGATCGGCTTGCGCTTACCGCCCGGTGCCCAGTCGCCGTCATGGCTCCAAACGGGGCTCGTCAGAGGCTGAGTCGGGTTCATCGCCTGCGCCCACCGAAAGACATCACCGAGTATCGCCTGGACCTGGGCGACCTTGCCGGGAGTCGCCGCGTAGGCAGGTGCCAGATTATCGGGTTCATTCCATACGTCCCAGGCAAGCACGCGATCGTCCTTGGCGAAGGTCCCGACAATATCTTGTACATACGCCTTAAGCTGCGGCCGCGCAGCGCTGTCCGCCAAGATCGCGGCTCCCGGAGATTGTACCCAGCCCGAATTGTGGACGCCCGGGATCGGCGGATGCTGAGGACCCAGCTTCGGATCGGGATCCCAGCAACTGTCGAAGAAGACCAGCATGGGGCGGATCCCGTGGGTCTTCGCGATGGCGAGGAACGCATTGATCCGCGTCTTGAAGCCTTTGGGATCCTGCTGCCAGAGCTTGTCGTGAAGGAACACGCGCATCGTGTTCATGCCCATCGCCTGCGCCCAGCCGAACTCGCGGTCGATCGCCACGGGATCCCAGGTCGCGGCTTGCCACATTTCCAGCTGGTTGATCGCGTTGGCCGGAACATAGTTCGCGCCCACCAACCAGGGCTGCTTCGCATACCAGGCGTTGGCCTGTGCGCTCGTCCACCGTTCGCGGGCATTGGCTTTGCTCGCCCCCATAGCGGTGCAAGCCAGGGCGATCAGGGCAGGCCCCATCCGACGTTTCATGTGCATCTCTCCTGTCGCCGCGACCGCCGCTGCGGTTCTTTCGGCCTGTTGATCAGTGTTTCCTGCTCAGCCTTCCGAATCCTTCGCGCCCGACGTCGCTGCAAATTCACGGAAACCCGCTGCCATGAACCGCGCCATCCGCGCCTTCACCGCTTCGAAATCGTCGGAGTGGCACAGACCGTTCGACAGCTTGTCGATGCGCCCGGTCCGCGCGAGCGTGAGCAGCAGGCTGCCGGTAACGAAGTGATAGCCCCAGAAAATATCTTCTTCCGCCATGTCGGGCATCGCCCGCCTGAGCAGGTCGATCAGCCGCATCACGACCGGATCGAAATGCTTGTCCATCAGCTCGGCCCCATAGTCGGTGTTGCTGAGCTGGCCGCCGAGCGCACCCCAGTTGCGCCACCCTTCCCCGCCGGAAATGTACAGATCGAGATCGGTATCGAGGAACGCGTGCAGCGCGCCCTCGACCGTCGGGCGACCCTCGCACGCACGTTCATAGGCATCGAGCGCCTCGATCCGCCGCGCGCGCGTGACGGTGGCGCGCCGTTCGAAGACCTCGACGAACAACGCCTGTTTGTCGGCGAAATAATAGTGCATCAACGACGTGTGGACGCCTACGCGTTGTGCAACGTCCTTGAGCGTCACGCCGTAGATGCCGTGTTTCGAAAACAGATATTCCGCGGCGTCGAGGATCTGCTCGATGCTGTCCTCGCGGCGCTCCTTCCTGGAGCGTTTGGGCTGCGGGCGTTCGGCGGGTTTGTCGGTGGCCATGAGGATGGTCATGCGCGGAGGACCGCGTCGGACGCAACCGCTTCGGCCGCGCCAAAAGTTGCACGGAGCGCCAGCTTGTCGATCTTGCCCGTGACGGCAAGCGGCATCCGGTCGATCCTCACGATCGCATCGGGCATCCACCACCGCGGGATCCGGCCATCCAGCAGCGCTTCGACATCGACGTCGGCGCTGGCCTCGTAGATCAGGACCGGTCGCTCGCCCCATTTGGCGTCGGCGCGCGCGATGACCGCGACCATGCCCGTATCCAGACCCTCGGCGACGATGCGCTCGATCTCGCCGGGATTGATCCACTCGCCCCCGGATTTGATGAGGTCTTTCGCCCGTCCCGTAATCGTCAGGCTGCCGTCCGGGTCGATGCGCGCCAGATCGCCGGTGTCGAACCAGCCTTCGGAATCGGTTGCATCCTGCACAGCCCCGAAATAGCGCCGCACCACACTCGGTCCACGGACTTGCAGATGCCCCTCGGCTTCGCGCTGTTCGGCAAGCACTGCGCCGGATACGTCCGTCAGTCGCAGATCGAGACCGATCGGCGCGCGCCCCGCCGATCCGGGACGCGTCCGGTCCACGCCGTGGGGTGCCACGGTACCGAGCGGCGAGAGCTCGGTCATACCCCAACTCGCATGGACAGACACGCCGAGTCCGCGTTCCAGTCGGCGTTGCGCATCGATCGGCATGGCCGCACCGCCGAGATAGATCCGCTGCAAGGACGGGAGTGCAATACCGTGGCGCTCGACATGATCGAGCAGGTCGAGCCAGACCGTGGGTACGCCCGCCGCGACCGTCACCGCCTCCGACGCGATCAAGCCGGCGAGGGCAGCGCCGTCCAGGTTCCTCCCAGGCAGCACGAGTCCGGCACCCACCGCTGGAGCGGCAAACGGTATGCCCCAGCCATTGGCATGAAACATCGGGACGATCGGCAGCACCCGGTCGTCGGTCGTCAGCGCCAGCGCATCGGCCTGGAGAAGGCGCAGCGTGTGCAGATAGTTGCTGCGATGCGTGTAGAGAACGCCCTTGGGCGGACCAGTCGTCCCCGACGTAAAACAGAGCCCGGCAGGATCGTCCTCCAGAGCGGCGCCCCAGACCGGTGCCATATTGCCTTCACCACCGGTAATGAGCTCGCTGAGGGATGTACCGGCCGAGCGCTCCGGATCGTCGATCGCGATCGTCGCCAGAGCACCGTTGGTAACCTCGGACGCCAGTGATGAGAGGCCAGACCCATATAGCAGGAGGCGTGGGCGGCTACGCGCCGTCATCGCGGCGAGCTGCGCTGCGCTAAGTCTTGGATTGAGCGTATGGCAGATCGCGCCGATCGCGGCGGCCGCATACCATAGCAGCACGTGCCCCTTGGTGTTCCAGCCGAGCGTCGCGATCATGTCACCCCGCGTGATCCCTCTCGCGGACAAAGCGGCGGCCAACTGGCCCGCTTCGCGCCGCAGTTCGGCATAGCCTGTTCGAACCACCCCATCAGGGCCCGCCGACGCCACGGTCACGTCGGGATGCCATTTGGCCGCGTGGTCGAGAAACTTCTCTACGGTGAGGTCATGGCGCTGCATCGATCCTGCGTGCAACCGCTCGCCGGTCATGGTTCGTTCGTCCACGCAGCGATTGAGGTTGCCAGGGCGGCCTTGCGCGCCTGCTCCTCGAGCGGAGTCAGCATCGTCGCCCTGATCGGCGTCGCGATCGTCAGGCTGCGCGGCGCCGTCGCACCTTCGATCCGAGGCCAGACGACCGCCCCCTTCGCATTCGGATCACCCGTTCGCGCGAATTGCACCCAATAGTCACCCATCGCCCGCGAGACGGCACGATCGGCATCGTCCCACACCGCACCGTCATACGGGTTGCCGAAGAGATATTGCAGCTCGTCGCCATGCCCCGCACCTGCGGAACCGGCGCGTTGCGACGCAGGGACCTGGTCGAAGTAATAGCTGTATGTACGGCCACCGGCAGCGGCATGCATCGACCCGATAGATACCGAGGGCAGGATCGACAGGACATCCTCGGCCAGATCGGTTTTCGCGGCGTCCGCCGATCTACCCGGTCGTGCCGCGACATAGCGCGTCTCGAACGCGCTCGCTGCGGTGCCCAGTGCCAGCTTCACCCCATCGGCGTTGTTCGACGACAGGGTCGACTCGTTCGAATTAGCACCGATGATCAGCGGTATTTTCATCTCGCGCTTGCGCATGAACGCGGTACCCGGGCTCGCGACGACCACCCTCCCGTCGATAAACGGGAAGCTCCGCATCAACAGCTTGTCCGCCGGAAGCGCGCGCAGCTGCGCCGCCGTGATATCGCCCAGACCGGCAGCATCGCTCAACGTCTTGCCGATGGCTTCCACCTTCGCAAAGCTCGGCAGTACCGAACCGCCCGCACCCGACTGGCTGATCGCCTTGTCGAACAGACCCGCTGCCGCGGGCGCCCCCATCAGGAGCTGCACCGTGCCAGCCCCCGCGGACTCGCCGAACGCCGTGACGTTACGCGCATCGCCCTGGAAACCCGCGATGTTCTTCCGCACCCATCGCAGTGCGGCGATCTGATCCATGATCCCGTAATTGCCGAGCGCGCTGCCGGGTGCCTCGCGCGTCAATGCAGGATGCGCGAAGAAGCCCAGCACGCCGAGCCGGTAGTTGAGCGTCACCACGACGACGCCGCGTCGTGCCAGCGCGGCACCGTCATATAGCGGCACGCCTGCCGACCCATAGGTGAACCCTCCGCCGTGGAGGAAAACCATCACCGGATATCTGCCCGGTTTGGCCGGCTGCCAGATGTTGAGGAACAGACAGTCCTCGCTAGTCGGGCCGACCTGTGCCCAGGCTTCCTTGCGTCCCGCCGGCTGCATGCAGGCCGCGCCGAACCGCGTCGCGTCGCGCGTCCCCTGCCAGGCAATTACGGGGGCCGGCGCGCGCCACCGGCGATCGGCGACAGGCGGCGCGGCGTAAGGAATACCCTGGAATATCCGCAGATCGTCCGTGGCGCGTCCGGCGACAGCGCCACCTTCTAAGGTCACAACAGGCCCCTGCGGTACGGCAAACGCCGGTGCAACGCCTGCGAACATGGCCAGCGCCGTGACCAGCCCCGCCGCGACCAGCCCCCTCGTCAATCCAGATGTCATGCGCCCTGCTCCTCTATCCGATCCGCAGGCTCTTATGGCCTCGCTGATACCCCATTTCATCATTCACTAATTCACATGTCAATTAGTATTGACTCTATTTTGGCTTTCGAAGATGACTATGGGCGAGCGCCGAAGAGCGCCGTTTTTAGGGAGTAAGAGGATGCGAGGGCTTCTTCGTGCATCGGTATCGATGCTCGTGCTGACGGCATGGCCTGCCGCGGCGCAAACCGTAGCTGCGGGCGAGCGCGCGCCGGGGGCCACCAGTGCCGACCCGGTCCAGGCGGATGCCACGCCGCCCGACGACAGCACCGAGTCCAAGGATATCATCGTCACCGGATCGCGTACGATCGTCGACGGATCACGCGCGCCGACGCCGATCACCGTCGTGTCCGCGAGCCAGCTCGAAACTTCAGCCCCGGGCACCATCGCACAGGGGCTGAACCAGCTCCCCGCCTTCCGCGGATCGACCGGCGCGGCCAACGGCCAGAGCGGATCGAACGCCGCCGATTCCGGCAGTTTCATCAACCTGCGCAATCTCGGCGCGCAGCGCACGCTGCTGCTGCTCGACGGCCGGCGTGCGCCACCGTCGACGCCGCTGGGTACGGTCGACACCAACATCCTGCCGCAGGAACTGGTCAAGCGCGTCGATGTCGTCACCGGCGGCGCGTCCGCCGCCTACGGATCAGACGCGGTCGCGGGCGTGGTCAACTTCGTCCTCGATACCGGCTATGAAGGGCTTAAGGGCAGCGTCCAGGCCGGCACCACGACGTATGGCGACAACGGCACGCAGAAGGTCACGCTGACCGCCGGCTCGGGCTTTGCCGGCGGACGTGGCCGCATCGTCGCGAGCGGCGCGTTCTACAATTCCGACGGCGTCGGCAGCTCCGCGAAGCGCCCCTGGGGCCGGGACGCTTATGCCGTCATCCGCGACCCGGCGAATGCCGCACAGAGCATCATCGTCTCGGACTATAATAATCCGATCTTCTCGCCCGGCGGCGTGATCTACGGCGGCACCGGGCTGGGGTCTGGCGTGCTCCAGTTCGGTCCGGGCGGCACGTTGCTCCCGTTCGACCGCGGCACCATCGTCGACGGCGTGCAGGTCGGCGGTGACGGTCCCAAGACATCCACGAACCTGATCGCCAAGGTGCGCTACGGCAGCGGCTTCACGCATGCCGAATTCGACGTCACCGACACGCTGACCGTCTTTGGCGAAGGCATGTTCAGCAGCGTGCGCAACCGCTACAAACAGGTCGAAGACTTCTTCATTCCCGGTTTCAACGCGCCGACCATCCTGAGCGGCAACGCATTCCTGCCGACCGCCGTGCAGTCGATCCTGACCACCAACCGACTAGGCGGCTTCCAGCTCGGGCGCTTTTCGTACGATACGCAGCCCGCGACCGCGACGACGACCAACGACACCTATAACCTGGTCGCCGGTCTGAAGTGGAAGCTGCCGAGCGACTGGCGGCTCGACGCCTATTATTCGCGCAGCCACAACACCCAGCTGACCAAGGTCGCGAACGACGTCATCTACAGCCGGTTCTTCGCGGCGGTCGATGCGGTGCGCAATCCCGCCAACGGCCAGATCGTCTGCAATGTCACGCTGACCAACCCGGGGCTGTATCCCGGCTGCGTGCCGATCAACCTGTTCGGCAGCGGCAGCCCGTCCCAGGCCGCGATCGACTACATCAAGGGCACCGCCTTCTACCGCGCCGTGGTCAAGCAGCAGGTCGCCGAAGTCGCGCTGAGCGGCTCCGCGTTCACGCTGCCCGCCGGCGACGTCAGGGTCGCGATCAGTGCCGACTACCGCAAGAACTCGGTCACGCAGACCACCGACTCGCTATCGACCACCCCGGTGTCCGCCACCGGCCTACGTCTGGTTCCCGCCGCGGTGCTCGCCGGCGCCGGCAGCTATCAGCTCGGCAATACGCAGCCCTTGGGTGGTTCGTTCGACGTCAAGGAGATCGCCGGCGAAATCAACGTGCCGGTCCTGTCGTCGCGCTCGCCGGTCGGCTCGATCGATCTCAACGGCGCCGCGCGCTACACCGATTACAGCATCTCCGGATCGGTCACGACGTGGAAGGCGGGCGCGGTCTGGAAACCGGTCGACGGCATCGCGCTGCGCGGCACCGTGTCGCGCGATATTCGTGCGCCCAACATCCAGGAACTGTTCGGCGGCTCGATCCAGAGCCAGGTCACGGTCAACGACACGCGCAACAACGTCGCCGCCAACGTCATCCAGAGCCGGATCGGCAGCATCGCGCTCGATCCGGAGATCGCCAAGACCTATACCGGCGGTGTGGTATTCACCGGTGTTCGCGGCCTTGTCGCTTCCGTCGATTACTTCAACATCAACGTGAACGACGTCATTCAGACACTCACGCCGCAGCAGACGATCGATGCGTGCACCGCCTCGGTGTTTACGTCGGCACAGTGCGCGAACCTCGTCTACACGAATGCTGGGGCACGCACCGGACTGGTTCGTGTCTTCACGCCGCAACAGAATCTGAGCCGACTGAAGACGAGCGGCATCGACGGCGAGATCGGCTACACCACGCCGCTCGCCGGCGGAATGATGCAGGTCAGGGCGCTGGCGTCGTATCTGATCAAGTATTCGATCGGCGTCCCGGGCGGCGCGACGATCGATTACACCGGCGTCGTCGGGACGTATCAGAACCCGCGCGTCACCGCGCTTGCCAGCGCCTCCTATTCGGCCGGCGCCGTCACGCTCTACGCGCAGGAACGGCTGGTCGGGAAAGGCAAGTTCCAGGCGAGCACCGACTATTACAATCCGGCGCTCAGCCCGTCCGACAACCGCATCCGTGCGGCCTGGTACACCGACGTCACGCTGAAGGTCGATGTCGGCACGGACCGCCGCATGCAGCTGTTCGGTACCGTCAACAACCTGTTCAACGCGCATCCGCCGATCATTCCAAGCGGCGCGTTCCAATATGATTATCCGACCAATGCCAGCCTGTACGACGTCGCCGGTCGAACGATCACCATCGGCGCACGAATGAAGTTCTGGTGACCGCCGCCAGCGCCACGCCGGACGTCCCCTCCCCGCTCGTACCGGGGAAACCGACGCCAGCGCGGCGCTGGATCACGCTCGGCATCCTCACGGTCGTCTACATCCTCAACTATGTCGACCGGACGCTGCCGTCGGTCCTGGCAAAGCCGATCCAGGACGATCTGAAGCTGACCGACGGCCAGCTCGGATTGCTCGGCGGGCTGTACTTCGCGCTGTTCTACGGCGTGCTGTCGCTCCCCGTCGCCTGGATTGCGGATCGTTCGAACCGGGTGCGCATCGTCGCCGTCGCGTGCGCGCTGTGGAGTGCGGCGACGCTCGCCTGCGGTCTAGCCCGCGGCTACGGTGAACTCGCGACGGCGCGCATGGCGGTCGGTGTCGGTGAGGCTGGCGGCGTTGCGCCGTCCTATTCGATCATCGCCGATCTGTTTCCCGGCGAACGCCGCGCCACCGCACTGTCGCTTTACAATCTTGGGCCACCGCTTGGCCAGATGCTCGGCGTCGCCGGCGGTGCGGCGCTGGCCGCGAGCGGTGGTTGGCGCCACGCATTCCTGGTCGTCGGCGCGATCGGCATAATCGCGGCCTTGATCGCCTCGATCGCTCTCCGCGAACCCGCACGGCGCATAATGGATGCTGCTGTTCCAAATGCCCCGGAAGCGCCCGCGCGCATCGGCTTCACCACCAGCGTTCGCCTCTTCTGGGCCGACAAGACGCTCCGGCTAGCCGCATTCGCTGCAGCCGCATCGGCGTTCATCGGCTCGGGCACGCTCGCCTTCCTGACGCTGTTCCTGATGCGCGAAAAAGCCATGACATTGCAGCAGGTGGGCAGCTACTTCGCGGTCCTGCTCGGCATCTGCGTCTGTTCCGGCATCTTCGCCTCGGGCCGACTGGTCGATGTCTTGTCGCGACGGTCGACGGCCGCGTACGGCCTCATTCCCGCCGTTGCCACGGCGGTATCGCTTCCGTTCTTCCTCGGCTTCGTTGCAGCGCCTGATTGGCGGATTGCGCTTGCGCTGCTCGCCGTGCCGCTGTTCTTCAACTATTTCTACCTGACGCCGGCCGGTGCGCTGGTGCAGGCACGCGTCCCCGCCGAGCGCCGGGCGACCGCCAGCGCCGTCATGTTGCTCGTCATGAACCTGATCGGCGGCGGGCTCGGTCCGACGTTCCTAGGCATGGTCAGCGATGCCGCGCACGACGGCCATTCGGATACCCCGCTGCAATGGGCATTCTACGCGATGGCGCCGGTCTTTGCGATCGCGATCGTCCTGCACCTTGCCGTTGCGCGCAGGCTCAGGCGGCCGGCACCGTGACGCGCTCCGCAGCGCTAATCGCCGCCGCCCTGGCGCTCACTGCGTGCGACGGCAGCAAACGCCACACCAGCGACAGCGACAGCGACATCGTCGTCGTCCGCAACGACACCGACCTGCAAGCCGATGCGGTCAAGTTCGTCGTCCCCCAAAAACCGCAGACGCCGATAGTAACGCCGCCCCCACCGTCCGGACGCGAGGCTCCGCCGGCCGTCAGCGGAACCTTCACCGACACGCCGCTGCCATCCGAATTGGCGCACCTGAAAAATCTGGGCGCCGCGCTGATCACGATCACGTCGAAGCCCGAGGAGAGGATACCATGACGATCCGTACGCTGAGCGCCGCACTGGGGCTTTTGTCAGCCTTGCCTACCGCTGCGGCGGCGCAGAGCCTGGCACGGACCTCGCTCGTGCCCGGCGATGGCGACTACATCATCGCACCCGATATCGTCCCCCGAGCCTTCAAGCTCCACGTGCCCGCAAGCTATAACGGTACCCAGGCGGTGCCGCTCGTGCTCGACTTCCACGGTTTCAGCTCGACCGCCGAGGAAGAGCGCAGCGTCTCCGGCCAGCTTCAGCAGTCCGACAAGCACGGCTTCATCGTCGTCTATCCCGAGGGACTGGCGCGAAGCTGGAACGGCTATGGTTGCTGCTCGACGAGCAAGGCGACCGAGGTGCCCGACGTCCACTTCGCACGCGCGATTATCGACTGGGTGAAGGCCCGCGCGAAGATCGACGCGACCCGGGTCTATGTCACCGGTATATCCAACGGCGGTTCGATGGCGCACCGCATGGCGTGCGAAGCCGCCGACGTTGTCCGGGCTTCGGCCGCGGTGTCCTTCCCGCTCAACCTCGACAAATGCACGCCGCGCCGTCCGATCACGATGTTTTCGATCGCCGGCACCGCCGACACGACGATCCCCTATGACGGATCGAAGCCGGATGCGCCGGTCAGCAACATCGCCGGCGTACCGGTCCGCATCCAGTCCGCGCCGGCAAGCCTTGCCGCGTGGAAGGGCAATGACGGCTGCTCGTCCACCCTCGCCAGCCGTGCCGTGATCCCGGATCAGGTACTCGAGGATGTCTATACCGATTGCGCAGGCGGCGTCCGGACCGGACTGCTGACGATCGTGGGCGGCCGGCATGTCCTCTACAACGGCTATCGCGGTCCCACGCTGAGCTACAGCGGCGACAACGCGCCGATCGATGTGTCCGAATATATCTGGACCACCGTTTTCAATCAGTGACCGCGGGACGGCATCGCTCCCCCGACAGCGATCAGAACGAGGCGCATTGCACCATGTTTCAGAACCAGCCGACAGGCGTCACGACACGCCGTGAAGTAATGTTTGGCGCGGGAGCCATTGGCGGCCTCGCTTTTGCGGAAAGCGTTGCGGGGGCCGTGGCGGCGTCGCCCGGCCGCGACATCGTCCCGTTGCCGACGCCCGAGACGATCCGCCGCGACTATCAACGGATGGTGGATTTCGGACCGAGGCTGCCGGGACACCCCAATCATGTTCGCTTCGTCGACTTCCTCGCGCGCGAGTTCCGGCAAATCGGGCTGACCCTCGGCCCGTGCGACAGCTACGCCTATCGGCGCTGGGATCCGCTGGCCTACGGGCTCGATCTCGAAGACGACGGAACGATGAAGCCGGTCCCGAACATCGCCTATTACGTCCGGTCGCACCCCGCACCGCCCGGTGGTATCACCGCACCGCTATATTATGGCGGGACGATCGACAAAAACGGCCCGACCGCGCTCGGCGATGTTCCTGCGGGCAGCATCGTCGTGTTCGACGGCAAGCTCCCGCAGACGACGATCGAGCGCCTGGTCGATCCGCTCTACATCCACGTGCCGGATGCGGATAAAGCCGAATACCTGTCGAGGCCCTATAAACGGCTGTGGCTCATGCCCGCATTTCCGCTCGAGGCCGTGCTGGCGAAGGGGGCGGCGGTGCCGATCATCAGGGAAACCCGGCTCGTCGAAATATGGCTTTTCATACAAACTCCCGTGGCAGGATGTCGTGAGGTACGCCGTACGCTCTCGTCCGCGGCGGACACGCCGCGGACGAGGAGTTCAAAAGCTGGTCGTCACGCCGAAGGTGAAGATGCGGCCGCTGCGGGTGTAGACGAGCGTCCGGTCGGTCGAGAGATCGGTGAACTGCTCGATCGGCCGGTTGGTGACGTTGATCCCCTCGACGACGAAGCGTAGGTTTTTGGCCGGGCTGTAGCGGACCTGGAAATCGACGTTGTTGGTCGGGCGGATGCCGTCGCCGACATTGGCGTTGCCGCCTGCGCCCGTCAGATACCGGCTGCGATAGGCGGTCGAGACACGCGCACCGAAACGTTCGGTCTCGAAGTAGAGCGTCGCGTTGGCCGCCCATCTGGACAGGTTGTAGAGCGGGATGCTCTTGACGACGCCGTTGTAGACCGCGGTCTGGTCGCCATCGATCCACGTGCCGTTCGCGACGATGCCGAACCCGTCGAACGGCGCGGGAAGGAAGGTGAAGTCGTGCTGGAACGCGGCCTCGATACCCTTGATACTGGCGCCGTCCCCGTTGATCGGACGGGTATAATTATACGGCGTCGTGCCGTCCTGGCCGGGCAACAGCAGCGAGACCGGAAAGCCCGTCTCGCTATAGGGAACCTGCGACGTCTCCGACGTGATGAAGCTGTCGAGGTTCTTCCAGAAGAACCCGACCGACGCGAAGCCGTTGCGATCCATGTAATATTCGAGCCCGGCCTCCGCTGCGGTCGAGCGGAACGGCTGCAGATTGGGGTTGCCGACCGATACCGACCCGCCGAACGGCGCCACGGTCAGCGTTCCCGCCGCCGCGAGCTGCGGCAGGCCGGGACGGTTGACGTTGCGGCTGGCGGAGGCGCGCGCGATCAGCTTCGGCGTGATGTCGAGCGCGACGTTGAGCGCGGGCAGCCAATCGTCGTTGCTGGTGCCGACCGTCACCGGCTGGAGCGTGGTCACGCCGTTGGTCGCGGTGGCCAGCGAACCACTCGAAACCAGGTCGGTATGATAGTGGCGGACACCGGCGTTACCGCGCAGCCGCATCGATCCGATGTCGGTGTCGAGATCGAGCTGCGTAAAGCCCGCCCAGGTCTTTTCGCGGATGCGAAAGTCGCTGCCCGCCGTCAGGTTGGCGGCGGTCAGGTCCCGGTTGTTGCCGAGCAGCGCGTAGATTCCGGCGATGTCGCCACCGATATACGGGAGCAGGCTGTCACGGTTGATGACGTATTTCAGCGCGTCGGGGATCGCGCGATCGCGGGTCGCCGCGGTGCCGTAGAAGATGTTGGTGAGATACTGATAGCCGCTGTTGGTGAAGCGCTTGTATTCGCCGCCGACCTCCAGCTTCAGGATCGGCGTGAGGTCGTAGACCGCCTGGAGCTGACCGTTGAGATAGTCGCTCTTGATCATGTTCTCCTGCGTCACCAGCCGCTGGACGTTCCAGTTCGCCGGGTCGGTGAGGTCGAAGCCGTAGGTGTTCACGGGGATCGTCGGCTGCATGTCGAAACTGAACGCGGTATTGCGCGCCTGCAGGAAGATCTTGTCGAACATGGGCTGCACGAAGTTCGACTTCTGGTACCCGCCCAGCGCGGTCAGCTTCAGCCGGTCGCCGACGTCCCAGCTCACATTCGCCACCGCCTGGTAAAAGTCGGTCTGGTTCTCGACACGGTGATGCTCGGTACGCTGATCGATGCCGGTATAGCTGGCGGCGACGAGCGAATTGCCCTGGATCGTCGCGGACCGGATGACCTGCGTGCCGCTGACGTTGCCGGTCAGCGCGTTGTAGCCGCCTGCCGCGATCGCCCAGTCGTCGCGCTTGTCGGCGAGGTGTCCGTACAACAGGTCGACGTCGATCTTGAAATGGTCGCCGGGATGATATTGCAGCGCGCTCGTGACGCCGATCCGCTCGCGATCGGTGTACCAGGTCGATGGCGATTGTGCCTGGGGCGCGAAGATCGTGCCGCCGCGCAACAGCGCCCGCGTTGCCGCGTCGATCTCGGGGCCGATATTGTTCGCGCCGTAGGTGACCTTGCCCCAGTTCCAGTTGCGATAGCCATATTCGTTGTTGCGCACCTTCGAATAGGCGACCGAGACGAGCGCACCGAAATCGCCCTGGCGCTGCGAGAACAGGCCGACGAGCCGCGGGGTGACGCCGCTGGTCTGGTCGTTGGTCTGGGCCTTCGCGGACAGCACGATCTTCTGGCCGTCATAGTCGAACGGCTTGGCGGTGAAGAGTTGCACCGTGCCGGCTATGCCGCCCTCGTCCTGGTTGGCGGCGTAGCTTTTCTGCACGCTCACGCGGTTGAACAGCTCGGACGCGAACAGGCTGAAATCGAAGCCGCGGCTTCGGCTGACGTTGCCGCGATTGTCCATGCCGGATGCCGTGTTGCCGAGCACTTCCATGCCGTTTAACTGCGTGCGCGTGAAATCGGGGCCGAGACCGCGCAGCGCGATCTGGCGGCCCTCGCCCGTGTCGCGCGTGATAGCCACACCGGGAACGCGTTGCAGCGCCTCGGCGAGGTTCATGTCGGGAAACGCGGCGATGTCGGACGCGACGATGTTGTCCTCGGTCCCGACCGCGCGGCGCTTCAGGTCCTGCGCTGCCAGCAGGCTGCTGCGATAGCCGTTGACCACGATGTCGTCGGTGACCTCCGGCGTTTCACGCGCGATCGTGGTCGCCTGCGTCGCGGCGGCCGCAACGACTGGCGCACGCGCGCCGACGGTGCTCGGCACCGGCGATGCCTGGTCCCGGCGCAGGATCGTCACGCCGTTGCTCTCGACCGGACGCAGCCCCGTCCCGCGTAGCAGCATCGCGAGCGCCGCCGACGGGGTGAGCCGGCCGCTGACGCCCTTGGTCCGCTGCCCGCAAACGAGTGCGGGCGCGGCGATCACCTGCAGGCCGGTGACGCTCGAATAGGCCGACAGCGCGCGCGCGAGATCGCCCGCCGGGATCGCGAACATCCGTGCGCCCGTCGTCTGCGCGTCCGCCACCGCCGGCGCCGCCAGGGCGAACGCTACCAAGGCCAGTGCCGACGTTCCGTCAAACCGCGTCATCATATTCCCCCGTCTTGACGCTGTCAGGCGCCACCCGGAGGGAAGACGGCCAGGGCCGCCGAATCCGGACAGTGTTTATTTTTTCGTTTAGTTTTGCGTCAGTGCGCGGGTTCGAGCGTCAACGTCCCCTGCCGCTCGATCACTGCAAAGCCGAACCCGCTGCCGATGGCGTTCAGAAGCCGATGCGGATGGTCGGTGCGAAAGCGCCCGAACACGGTCGTCGATGCCAGCGGTTCCGCCGGACGTGCGATCCTGACACCCCCCTGACGGTCGAGAACCTCGACCAGGTCGTCCAGGCGCATGCCCGTCGTGTCGATCCAGCCCTTGCGCCAGTCGGGCAACACCGGATCGAACCGCGTCGGTGCTGCCGCCACACCGCCGCGTACGGCGCTGCGGTACCCGGCCCGGACCACGACGCCGCGCGGTGCCCCTACCGGATCGAAGCCGACCGCGCCGCGATAGACGGCCAGTGCAACCTGCGTCCGGGTCAGGTCCAGGTCGAACGCGGTACCGAGGACGCGTGTCTCGCTGGCACCCGCACGCACGACGAAGGGGCGAGCAACGTCATGCCGCACGTCGAAGAACGCCTGTCCCGCAAGCAGTTCGGCACGGCGCCGTCCGTCCGCATAGACAATGCGAAGCCGGGTCGCGCCGTTGAGCGCAACGGTCGAGCCGTCCGCCAGCGTCACGGTCGTGCGTTCCCCCGCACGGGTGGCGAACATTCGGGTCGAAACCGGTGCCGCGGTCGGTGTGCGGACGAACGCGCCGGCGCCCATGAACAGCGCGGCAATGGCGACCGGCGCCGTTGCGACCGCGGCGATGGCGGATCGCCGTCGACGCCTGAGCGACCGGACCTGCTCGTCCGACAGCCGGCCGCAGCGGATCGCGGCCGTCCGCAACGCATCCGCAAGCGCCGCTTCGGTCACCGGTGTCCCACTGCCGGCTACGGTCATGCGCCGGCCTCCATCGTGAAGCCGCGCTTGGCAAGCGCGCCACGCAGGTCCTGGAAGGCGCGGACGACGTGCTTCTCCACCGCCGCCATGCTCATGTCGAGACTCTGGCCGATCGCGTCGGTCCTGAGGCCGTCGAGCCGTTTCCGCAGAAAGATCTCGCGGCGCAGTGGCGGCATATGCTCGAGCGCCTCCGCCATGATCACGACAGCACGACGGAAGGCCAAGACCCTGTCGGCAGTTGGTTGCTGACAGACCATCGCCTCGTCGAGTTCGACATGTACGGAGCGTCGCGCGGCACGGTGATGATCGAGCAGCAGGTTGCGCGCGATCGCGAAGCACAGCGCCTTCATGTCGTTGACCCGCGCGGTCGCCTGATAGGCGAACAGCCGCAGATAGGTTTCCTGCACGACGTCGTCGCCATCGGCATGGTGATCCAACCGACCTCGCACGAAACGCCGCAATGCGCCCGCCAGTTCGGCGTCCGGATACTCCAGCGTCAGAGCGTGCGCAGGTAACGGCCCTTCGCCAAGATATCCTCTGCTGCTCACCACGCCCCCATCTGCAGTTCTGGAGCGTCTTATGAGGCGATCGTGAAGGCTGGATGACAATGTACCAGGATCGTTTCATGAGATTGGCCTTCCTGGCTGTCTCGAAGCAAAGACCCATGTGTGGACGGCCCTCCGTTGGCAAGCTTGAACAGTGGCGTTGCAATGCTGGTTGGTGCGGCCATGTGTCCGACCTGTTAGTGCGGCTCATAGCGCCGCTGGCCATAATGCCATTCGCGCGGTTCGGGTCCCGATCACAAACACGCACTCGAGGTGCTTGGGTCTTTGTGGGTTTTCCCGATCCGGCGGTTCAACCGGCTTGTTGCATTAGCTCCTATCCACCCTTCCCAACCTCGTCCGGTGCGGTCGCCCGCACCGTATCCTGTTACGCGATCTGCGGCTCGCGATAGCGCTCGCCGCTGGCCATCATCGCCCAGATCATGCGGGCGTTCTTGTTAGCGAGCGCGACCGCGGCGACCTTGGTCTTCCGCCTGGCAAGCAGTTGCACAAGCCAGGGCCGCTTAGCCCCGTTCCGCTCGGCATAGCGCACGACGGCCATAGCGCCGACGATCAGCATCTGACGCAGGTATTGGTGGCCCGCCTTCGTTATACTGCCCAGCCGCTCCTTTCCGCCGCTTGAGTTCTGCCGCGGTACCAGGCCTATCCAGGCAGCCAGGTTGCGGCCCGAGCGGAAGATCGCGGGGTCAGGAACCGTGGCGACGATGGCGCTGGCGAGCAGTGGACCCACGCCGGGTATCTCCATCAATCGGCGACCAAGCTCGGTCTCGCGTGCGCTCGCCAGGATGCGACGATCGTTCTCGAGGATCTGCTCCTTTACGATGCGCAACTGGGCTGCCAGCATCTCCAGGCAGAACCGCGCATCGGCCGGTACGCGTTCATCGGTAGGATCAGCGATTACGTCGAGGAGCTGCTCGATGCCGTTTCTGCCAATCGGCGCTGCAATCCCGAACTCGGCCAAGTGCGCCCGCATCGCGTTCGACAGCTGCGTGCGCTGGCGATTGAGGATCAGGCGGACACGATGGAGCATCATCGCGCTCTGCTGCTCGGGCGACTTGATCCCGACGAAGCGCATGGTCGGCCTAGTCACGGCCTCGCAGATCGCCTCGGCATCAGCCGCGTCGTTCTTGCCTCGCTTGACGTACGGCTTCACGTACTGCGCCGGCATCAGCTTCACGTCATGCCCGAGCGCGACCAGCTCGCGCGCCCAGAAGTGTGATGTCGCACACGCCTCAATGCCGATCAGACACCGGGGCAGCTTGGCGAAGAACTTCAACATCCGCCCACGCGTCAGACGCTGGCGAACAACCACTGCGCCATCAGCATCCACTCCGTGCACCTGAAACACGTTCTTCGCGATATCCAGACCGATCGTTGTGACGTTTCCCATCGTTGCTCTCCTTCGACTCTCCGCAGGACATTCTGCTGGAGGGTTGGAGAGCCGTCCACGTCATCACAATCAGACATTCAGGGCTATAGGCGCTTCCCAGAACCGAAGTTCATTCATCTTTGCCGCAGACAATTTAGGGACGTCCAAGGGACCTAATTTGACGGCGAAACACCGAGGTAGCGCGCACTATCAATCTGCATCAGCAATTGACGCCTTCCGGCCTGCCAGCAGCCATTTATTCTGCGGGCGACATGAGGGAAACGAATGTCGAGGGACAAGTTCAGGAATATTGAGGAAGTAAGCCCTCAAAACCCCCAGATTCAAGCTCGCCGATAATCGGGCGTGCTTTGGCGAATAGACCTACTTGGATCAGAATTTTCAAGCTAAGATAGTGATCGGACATGCCTCCTGCGCGTGGGCTGGCAAAGAGTACTCCGATGGCCGATCCGCCTGCAATAAGGAATCGTTTACAAGTTTGAGTGATGGGCCGATCGGTGGGCCGATCTTGAAAAATGCCAATTTCTTTGAGATAAGCATTGCACGCCCCACAAGAGTTCTTTTGGCTGCCTTTCGCCGTTATTTGGAAAAGGCGGTACGTTATTGCTGCTGCGGCGCCTCAGGCTAATTTCGCGTCAGCAGCTATTCCGCGCCTTGGGCGACACGACCGCCGTCGGATTGCCCCCGTCCGCAGTCTCCGCCTCTTCTTTCATCGCACCTGCTATAGTCGCGCAGGTGATCAATTGGAGCTGGTGGAACAGCATCAGTGGTAGCATCACCGGGCCGAGCACCGCCGGTGGAAACAGCGCGGACGCCATCGGCACGCCCGATGCCAGGCTCTTCTTCGATCCGCAGAACAGCATCACCACCCGGTCTTCGCGCGCCAAGCCGAGCTTGCCCGAGACCCACCATGTCAACCACAGGACGAATGCGAGGATCGCCGCGCACAGCACCATCACCAGCGCCAAGTCGGCCAGGTCGACCTTGGTCCATAGCCCCTCGATCACCGACGCGCTGAACGCGGTATAGACCACGGCCAGGATCGACAGGCGATCAACGCGTCCGACCAGCAGCTTGTGGCGCGCGATTGCCCCGCCGATCAGCGGACGCGCGAGATGCCCGGCGACGAACGGCAACAGCAACTGTCCGACGATTCTGACCACCGAGCTCGTCGATACGCCCGCCGACTGCTGCATCAACAACGCCACCAGCAGCGGCGTGAGGACGATGCCGGCGAGGTTCGACAGCGAGGCGCTGCATACCGCGGCCGCCACATTGCCGCGCGCGATCGCGGTGAAGGCGATCGACGACTGTACCGTCGAGGGCAGCAGGCAAAGGAACAGGATCCCGCTCAATATTCCCGGCGCGACCGCACCGGTAAGCAGCGCCTGCAGTGATAGCCCGATCAGTGGGAACACCACGAAGGTCGTAGCGAGGACTGCCGCGTGCAGCCTGAAATTGCCGAACCCGGCGACGATCGCCGCGCGCGATAACTTGGCACCGTGGAGGAAGAACAGCAGCACGATCAAACCGTTCGCGCCGTAACCGGCGATCACCGCGCCCTGTCCGCGTACCGGAAGGACGCTGGCTAGCGCGACTAGGCCTAGCATCAGCAGGATGAAGGGGTCGAGCGCCGCAAGGGCCGCCCGAAATCGCCGGATCATGCGTCGGTCCGTTCTAAAGATCGAGGACGAGCATGGGCGAACGTGAACCCGAACAGCATACCATCATCGACGCGTTGGACGCCTTTTCGGCGTCCGACAGCACGTCGTCGCGGTGATCGGGAATACCGGAAATCACCCGCGCCTCGCAGGCACCGCAAATGCCTTCTGCGCACGAATGCGGCACGTTGATCCCATGCAGCTTCAGCGCCTCCAGGATGGTCTGTCCCGGTTCGACCGTATAGCGACCGCCGGTACGCGCGAGTTCGACCTCGAACCCGCCGTCCGTCGCGGCTGCGCTGGTACCGGCAAAGCGCTCATAGTGGAGGCGGCCCTCGGCAACGCCCTGGCCCGCCGCAAGATAGGCATCGAGCATGCCGCTTGGCCCGCACGCATAGAAATGCGCGTCGACCGGCGCGCGCGCGACGATACCGGCGAGATCGAGCCCGCGATCGTCCTCGTCGGCGAACACCGTGTGGAGCGCAACACCTACGGTCGCGAGGCCGGCCGCGATCTCCGCCAGCAAAGGCGCGGTGGCGGCCGATCGCGCGCCGAAATGAAACTCGAACGGTCGACCGAGTGCGATCAGTCGCTGCGCCATCGACCAGATCGGGGTGACGCCGATACCGCCGGCGACGAGCACGCTATAGGGCGCATCCTCGACGAGGTGGAAATGGCAGCGCGGCGTGCCGATGACGAGCACATCGCCCTCCTCGACCCAGTCGTGGAGGTGGCGGGACCCGCCGCGGCTGGCAGGATCGAGCGCGATCGCGACGACGTAGCGGTGCCGCTCGCTCGGGGCATTTAGCAACGAATATTGCCGGATCACGCCGTCGGATACGACCAGATCGACATGAGCGCCGGCTTCGAATTCGGGCAGGTCGCGCCCGTTCTCCTGGCGCAGGTCCAGGATCCGTACCGCACCCGGCGTGCCGGGCACGCCGACCTGCGTCATCCGATGAATCCGCGTGCGCAGGGTCGAATCCGTCATCATCGCCAAGCCTCTGCAATCGCCGCACGCCCGCCCCCGAGATGACGCAACGCGGTCTGAGCCCTCGTCCATAGGGAGCCGCCGCATGGATTGGCTTGTCGATAGCGGCACATAATCTTGCATCGGCCCCTCCACGACGGATGCAGGAGCGGTCGCTGGCGGCCGGTAGCGATTGCCGGTCCGGGGGTGGTCGCGCATGACGATGCCACCGCCATGAACGGCGGCTGCGCTATCGTCCGGAGATCACCGCATTGCGGATCACGACCCACGCATACCCACGCGAACAACGATGGGACGCATGGCGTTTCGCACTGCACCGCAAGTCGCTCCGCCTCGATGCGATGGATACCGATGCATCGTTCGGGGAGCTATCGAGCTACAGGAGCGAAAACGGGCTCGACTTCATCGGCCTGTCTTCGACCCAGCAGTGCCTGACCATCGACATGGCCGAGCGTGCCGATGACCTTTGGTTGATCGAACTGCTCGAAGGCGACCTGACCATAACCGCGGGACCGGACGTGTTGCGCGTCCGCGAAGGCGACATCGTCTTCGGTCATGCCGAAGTTCTGGCGAGGCTCGAATTCCCGCGGGATCACCGCTTCTTGATGATCCAGATCCCGCCGGCCTATTTCCCCCAACGGGTTCGCAACCACCTGCCGTCGGCTATCACCCTGATCGCCAGCGACACCGGGGCGGGGCGCATCCTGTCCGGCATGCTTCGCGCGGTCGGCGACACGATCAACGATCTGAGCGCCGATCGCCTGCGGCCGGTCGAGATCAGCCTTCCCGATTTCCTGCTGACCGCGTTGATGGAAGGGGCCCCGTCCAAATCGCTCGGCGGCTCGGCGGGCGCGCGCGCCATGCTGCTCGAACGCGTGTTTCAGTCGATCGAGATGCATCTCTCCGACCCGCACCTCAATCTCGAACAGGTGGCCGCGAAGCACGGCATCTCGATGCGCTACCTCCAGAAACTGTTCGAGACCGTCGGCGACAGTTTCGGCCATTACGTCAAATTGCGCCGCCTCGAGCGTTGCCGGATGGATCTGCTCAGTCCGCTCCATGCGCAGAAGTCGATCTCGGAAATCCTCTTCCAATGGGGCTTCAACGATTCCGCCTCGTTCAGCCGCGCGTTTCGCGAACAATATGCCATGTCGCCGCGCGAATACCGCAAGGCACCGCCGGTCGCGCTCGCCGCCGAAGCGCCCCGTCGCGGCAGCCCGGTCCCCGAGCCGAAGACCGATCGCATCGGTATCGACGACGATACACACGGCGATCAGGCGGACGACGACGCCGTCGACATCGCAGCCACCGGCGTCGGCCAAATCCGCCACCACTTCCTTCCGGCGACCGTCGAAACGATCCGGTGGGGGCATCTTTCGCGCCACATCAAGCCCGTGCTACGCGTGCGATCGGGCGATTACGTCACGATCGAAACGCTGACGCATCACGCCGCCGACGATCACGAGCGGATGATCGAGGGCGATGCCGCGATCGAGCAGATCTATCACTGGACCAAGGACGATAAGACGATCGACCGACGCGGGGCCGGGCCGATGGACGCGTCCACGCTGGGTCGGGGGGCGGGCGAAGGCTTCGGGGTCCACATCCTCACCGGCCCGATCGCGATCGCCGGTGCGAAGCCCGGTGACATCGTCGAGGTGCGCTTCCTGGAAATCAACGCCCGCCCTTCAGGCAACGAGAAATATGCCGGGCGCAGCTTCGGGAGCAACGTCGCGGCGTATTGGGGCTTCCATTACAACGACATGCTGACCGAGCCCAAGCCGCGCGAAGTGGTCACGGTCTTCGAGGTCGAGACCGGGCACGACCGCAGCTGCGCGCATGCGCTCTACAATTATCGCTACACGCCGCAGGTCGATCCCGACGGCGTTCTCCACGAACGCTACGACTATCCCGGCGTGCCCGTCGACCAGGCCAGCATCGTCAAGAATTTCGAGGTGCTGCAAGGTGTCGAGATTCCCGTGCGCCCGCATTTCGGCTTCGTCGCCCTGGCACCCGCCTATGACGGATTGGTCGACACCGTCCCGCCCGGCGATTTCGGCGGCAATATCGACAATTGGCGGCTGGGGCCTGGCGGCTCGATCTTTCTGCCGGTCAACGTCGCGGAAGGGCTGTTGTCGCTCGGCGATCCGCATGCCTCACAAGGCGATTCCGAACTCTGCGGCACGGCAATCGAATGCTCCATGTCGTCGGTGATACAGATCATCCTCCACCCGAGGGAAACCCAGCGCAACACGCTCCGCGATCTCGACTATCCGCTGATCGAAACACGCGACGAATGGGTCATCCTCGGCTTCGCACAGCCCAACTACCTGCGCGAACTGGGCAGCAAGGCGCAAAGCGAGGTGTACAAGAACTCCTCGATCGAGGCGGCGATGCGCGACGCTTTCCGCAAGGCGCGGCGTTTCCTGATGACCACCAAGTCGCTGACCGAGGACGAGGCGATCTCGCTGCTGTCGGTCGGCGTCGATTTCGGGATCACGCAGGTCGCCAATGGCAATTGGGGCGCGCACGCCATCATCCGCAAGGCGCTCTTCACGAACTGATCGCAGCGGCAAAAGGTGGGGCGCGCCCGAACAAGACGCATTGTCCCAACGGCTGCGATGGCGGGCCGATCACATCTGGAGCAACGATGACCAGCTTCTCAAATGCCGTACCGCGCATCGTCGTCGTGGGCAGCGTCAATATCGATATCGTGCTGAGCGTCGCCGCCTTGCCGCTGCCCAACGAAACGGTCCTTGGCCGTGGATCGAAGACGGTCGTCGGCGGCAAGGGGCTGAACCAGGCGGTCGCCGCCGCGCGTCTCGGCGCGGAGACCTATATGGTGGCGGCGATCGGCGACGACGCGTTCGGCGATGCGGCCCGCGCCCATCTCGTCGCGCAGGGCGTCGACGCCTCCCACGTCACCATGGTTGCCGGCATGGCTACCGGCACGGCGCATATCCTCGTCGCCGACGACGCATCGAACAGCATCGTCGTCACGCCCGGCGCCAATGCGGCACTGACGCCGGCAATGGTCGAAGACGCGGCCGATCTGATCGCGGGTGCGGACGCGGTCGTCGTCCAACTCGAGGTGCCGCTGCCGACGGTGCGTGCCGCGCTGGAGATCGCGCGACGCCACGGCGTGCGCACGATCCTGAACCCGGCACCTTCCGACAAGGCTGCGCTTGCGCTGTTGCCACTCGCCGACCTGGTCACGCCCAACGAGACCGAACTGGCCAGCCTGACGGGGATCGACGGAACCAACGATGCGGCGCTCCATGCCGCGTTGCACGATCTGACGCAGCATGGTGCCCGCGAGGTGATCGTCACGCTCGGCCCTCGCGGGAGCGCCACGCTCGTCGAGGGCACGCTGGTGTTCGAGCCAGCCCTTCGGATCAAGGCGGTCGATACGACCGGCGCCGGCGACGTGTTCAACGCCGCCTTGGCTTGCGAGCTGGCCCGCGGCCTTTCGCTGCTTCGGGCGATGGCGTTCGCGTCCGCTGCGTCTGCGATCTCGGTGTCGCGCGCCTCCGCCGATGCCGCCCCCACCCGAGACGAGGTCGAGGCGATGCTTGCACATGCTGGAGACCGGCCATGATCTGGCTGATAACAGGCGTTTCACGGGGCCTCGGCCGCGATCTGGCGCTGGCGGCCCTCGCGCGGGGCGACATTGTGGCAGGCACCGTGCGGACACAGGCAGCCGCAGCCGCTTTCGCGGCGTTGCATCCAACCAACGCGATCGCGCTCGTTGCCGACGTCACCGATGCCTCCTCGATCGAAGCGGCAGTGGCGCACGTCGAGGCACGGCATGGCCGCATCGACGTCCTCGTCAACAATGCGGGCTTTGGGATGGTCGGTGCGATCGAGGAAACCAGTCTCGCGCAGATCAGGGATCTGTTCGAAACCAACGTGTTCGGTGCGATCGGCGTGATCCAGGCGGTGCTGCCGGGCATGCGCGCACGCCGGGCCGGGCATATCGTCACCATCACCTCGGTCAGCGGCTGGGCACCCTGGGCCGGCACCGCCATCTATGGCGCGAGCAAGTTCGCGATGGAATGCATCGGCCGCACGCTCGCGCAGGAACTCGAGCCGCTTGGCATCAAGGTCAGCAACGTCGCGCCGGGCGGCTTACGCACCGATTTCGCCGGTACGTCGCTGCGCGTCGCCGCGCACCGCATCGACGATTACGCCACCACCGCGCATCAGGCCGAGCGCATCTTCGCCGACCACGCCGGCGAGGAACCCGGCGATCCCGCCAAGGCCGCGCAGGCGATCCTCGCGCTGGTCGATGCGGATACGCCGCCGTTGCGCCTGCTGCTCGGTGCCGACGCGCTCGGTTATGCCGAGAGTGAGATCGCGGCGATGCAAGCCGACATCGCGGCATGGCGGCCGCTGACCCTGTCGATAGCGGTAGCGGGGGCGGTGACGGGCGCAGACCCGGCCGGCTGAGGCGCCGCGCAACTTACCGTGCGCGCGGGAACAAGATTGGCGGCCGGCCACCGTGTAGGTCGTCGGCGTTGGTATCCGCCCGGACTGTCAGATCCGGGGGCGCTGCCACGCAACGATCAGAACACGGGGTGCTGATCACCATGCCTGCACGATTGCCCGCCGCCACTTTCATCGCGTCGCTCGAATCCTCGGCGATCGACCTGTCGGAGGCCCAGACGCTTCCCCCCGAATGCTACACCGACAAGGACTTCTACGAGTTCGAGAAGGAGGCGCTGTACCACCACGAGTGGCTGTGCGTCGGGCGTGAGAGCTGGGTGCCCAATATCGGCGACTATTTCACGACTCAGATCATCGGCGAGCCGATCGTCGTCGCCCGCGGCCGCGACGGTCAGGTCAACGCGATGTCCTCGGTCTGTGCGCACCGGGCGATGCTGGTGGCCGAAGGCTCGGGCAACACGCGGATGTTCCTGTGCCCCTATCATCACTGGGCCTACGGCCTCGACGGCAAGCTGACCGGCGCGCCGGCGATGGAAAGGACCTGCAACTTCAAGAAGGAAGAGAACGGCCTGACCCGCTTCAAGGTCGAGGTCTGGCAGGGCTTCCTGTTCGTCAATTTCGACCTGGATGCCGCCCCGCTCGCGCCCCGCCTGACCGCGGTCACTGAGGCTATCGCCCATTACGACCTGCCCAACGCGGAGGGCGAACGTCCCCGCGAACCGGGCGTCTTCGCCTGGAACTGGAAGGTGATGTTCGAGAACAACAATGACGGCTATCACGCCTCGAAGCTGCATCAGGGGCCGCTGCACGATTTCGTGCCCTCCGAACGCGCCGAATTTCCCGAGGCCGATCCGGCCGATGCGGGCTTCCTCCGCTACAACGGCACGTTGCATCCCGATGCGAGCTTCAACGCCACGCAGCGCGCGTTGCTGCCGATCTTTCCCGATCTCGACGAGGCGGATCGCAACCGGATGACCTTCGCCAACATCCCGCCGACGCTGTCGCTGGTGATGATGAGCGACATGGTGATCTACCTGATCCTGCGTCCGACGGGGCCAGAGACGATGGAGCAGGATACCGGCGTGCTGGTCGCGCCAGGCGCGTCGCGGCATCCGTCGTTCGCGCACAAGATGGAAATGAACATGGTCGCGGCGATGCACATCATCGACCAGGACATGCACGTCGATGCGCTGGTCCAGGTCGGGCTGCGGTCCAAGTTCGCCCCGCGTGGTCGCTATGCCTGGCAGGAAGGTGCGCAGATCCAGTTCAACCGGTGGCTCGTGAAACGCTACCGCGAGACCTACGCCCGGCTTAGCGGGGCCAAACAGCAACCGGCGATACCCGCGCCCTGACGTCCTTTACCGCGACGGCGTCGTGCCACCGCCCGGACGCGCCGGGCGGGCCGACGCCCCGCGCCACCCTCATACGCTGATTACAGGGGCTTCCCATGGCATTGATCTGCAAATCGGGCGAAATCCGCCAAGACACCGAAACCCGCAATCTGCACATGCTGCGCGCGACGCCGGAAACCATCCACTGGGGCTATTTCCATCCGGAGATCAAACCCGCGCTGCGCGTCCAGTCCGGCGACCTGGTCATGGCCGAGGCGGTGACGCATCACGCCGGTGACGCCCCCGACCTGATGATGGACGAGGCGATCACGCGCATCTTCACCGAGGTGCCCGAAGCCGACCGCAATCCCGGCGTGCATATCATGACCGGGCCGATCTTCGTCGAGGGCGCAGAGCCCGGCGACATGCTCGAAGTCCGCTATCTGCAGATGACGCCGCGCTTCAACTACGGGTCGAACCTCGCCGCGAACTGGGGCCATCTGTACGAGGAATTCGACCGGCAGGAACGCGTTACGATCTACGCGCTCAATCCCAATACCAACACCGCCTCGGCGCATTATGCGTACGACTTTCCCGGCGTGTACCTGACCCCTGGCACGATCACACACTGCGCAGAATGCGACCGGATGCCGGCGCTGGAGGGGATTTCGATCCCGGCTCGCCCGCATCTCGGCACCGCCGGCGTCGCACCCGCGGTCGGCGAGCGCGTCTCCACCATCCCCCCCGGCCTGCACGGCGGCAATATCGACAATTGGCGGATCGGCGCGGGTGCCACGATGTACTATCCGGTGCAGGTCGCGGGCGGGCTGTTCTCGATCGGCGACCCTCACGTCTCGCAAGGCGATGGCGAGATTTCGGGCACCGCGATCGAAGCCTCGCTGAACTGCCTGTTCCAGATCATCCTGCGCAAGGACTTCAGCTTTCCCTCGCCCCTGCTGGAGACGCCGAACAACTGGATCGTCCACGGCTTCCACGAGGATCTGAACCAGGCGATGAAGAACGCCTCGCTCGACATGCTCAAGCTGTTGACCGAACATCAGGGCCTGTCGCGCAACGACGCCTATTCGCTGATGTCGGTTGCCGCCGATTTCGGCGTGACACAGGTCGTCGATGGGACGAAAGGCATCCATGTTCGCATCGATCGCGGCATCTTTCCGACCAAGGGCGTGGTCAAGGACCCGGAGTGACGATTTTCGACGATGGCGATCTGGACGTTTTCCCTCGACGCGATCCCGGAGGCCGAACGTCAGGCGGTGTGGATCGACACGCTACGCCGCCTGAAGTTGCCAATCGCCGATCCCGCCGCATTGGCGTGGATGACCGGATCGGTCAGGGTCACCACGACCGCGCTGGGGTCGGAATTCGCGGTGCTGCGATCGTCCGCGCAGACGTTCGGCGGGCGCAACGCCGACCATAATTCGGCGATCTGGCTGGCCGCGCTGATCGAGGGCGAGGCAGTCCTCGAATCTGGCGGCATCGAGACGGCGATGGGGCCGGGATCGATCGTGGTCGGTGCGTCAGGCGTCGATTCGACGCTGCGCATCACGACCGACTTCGAGATGCTGTTCATCAAGCTGCCGCAACTGGCGGTCAGCCTCCGCCTCATCATCCCGCTGGGGCAGCGCGTCGGCCTGCTCGGCGCGCACTCGGGCATCCAGAAGATTTTCCACGGGCTGCTCGCCAACATCGCCCAGACGCTCGATGCGCTGACCGAGGACCAGTTCCAGCCGATCGAACAGTCGATCATCGAGTTCCTGGTCGCGTGCCTGGCGAGCGACGGGCAAGTCGAATCGCGCGGTGGTGCGGCGGGGGCGCGCGCGTCGCACCTCAAGCGGATCTGCATGCGTATCGAGACGATGCTGCACGATCCCGAACTGTCGCTGGAAACGGTCGCCGCGGACAACGGCGTGTCCCAGCGCTATGTCCAAAAACTGTTCACCGCCAGCAACACCACCTTTTCAACCTATCTCAAGCGGCGCCGGCTCGAGCGGTGCTACGCGGATCTGATCAGCCCGATCCATGCGCAGCTGGCGATCGCCGAAATCTGCTTCCGCTGGGGGTTCAGCGATGCCGCGCACTTCAGCCGCGCGTTTCGCGAACGCTTCGGCCTGTCGCCGAGCCAGCATCGCCAGAGCGCCGGGTCGACGCGGGTCTGACGCCACTCGGGCGGGAGTCGGAGACCTCGCCACCAAACAAGAAACGCGGCGCGCTCGGACAAGCGAGCCCATGCCTCCCAGCGGTACACGTCGTGCGATTATCGATTGCCGATGGGATTTTCGCCATGCCCGACCAGACGTCCTCGCCCGCTACCCTGCAACCGACCCTGTTCATCCCGCATGGCGGCGGCCCGTGCTTCTTCATGGACTGGTCCGTCATGGGAGGCCCCGCCGACACCTGGGACGCGATGGCCGCTTGGCTGAAAAGCCTCGCGTCGACGCTGCCCGAGCGCCCCAAGGCGATCGTCGTCATATCGGGGCATTGGGAAGAGCCCGAGTTCACCGTCGCCGCCGTCGAAGCGCCGCAGATGATCTACGATTACAGCAACTTTCCGCCGCACACCTACGAACTGCAATATCCAGCGCCCGGATCGGCCGCGATCGCGGTGCGGATCGTCGAGTTGCTGACCGCGGCCGGCATCCCGGCGCGGACCGATGCCAGGCGTGGTTTCGACCACGGCGTGTTCATCCCGTTCCTGCTCGCCTTTCCCGACGCCGACATTCCCGTGGTGCCGATGTCGATCAAGACCAACCTCGATCCGGCCGAGCACATCGCCGCGGGTCAGGCGCTCAAGGCGCTGCGGGCGGAGGGTGTGCTGATCGTCGCGTCGGGCATGAGCTATCACAACATGCGCGCGTTCCGCACGCCGGCCGCGACACTGCCCTCGAAGGCGTTCGACAACTGGCTGACGACGTCGCTGGCGCAGCCTGACGCCGATGCTCGCCTCGGCGCCCTGACGCATTGGTCGGAAGGGACCGCAGCCCGCAACGCGCATCCTCGCGAGGAGCATCTGCTGCCGCTCATGATCGCCGCCGGCGCCGGCGACAGCGACCCCGGCGAGCGCGTGTTTTCCGACGTCGTCATGGACGCGACGGTCTCGGCATTTCGTTTCGGTTGAGGAGTTTTACGTGACCTACCCCAATACGCTCATCTTCGTCGATCTGGCGTCCGACGATCCCGAAGCCGCCGGCATCTTCTACGCCGAGGTGTTCGGCTGGACCAACGAAGGCCGACCGACGGGGGTCTATCACCGCCTGGTCCCCGGCGATCAGTTCAAGAACAAGGACGGCAGCCCGAGCGAGATCAGCAACCTGCACATCGGTATCTTCAATTCCAACAACGCCCGTCCGTTCCCGACGCCGGAAGGTCCCGGCGCTGCGCCCTTGAGCCGAGGCGACCGCAAGGCGCGGATCTGGGTGATGGTCAGCGACGACGATACGCCCGAACGCATTCTCTCGGCGGCCGAGACACGTGGCGCGAAGATCCTCTGGAAGAATCATTACTGGAGCGAGTTTAACGGCTATAATTATGCCTTCGAAGATCCCTGGGGCAACGAGATCATCCTGTGGGGCAAGGCCGGCGAGAAGCCCGTCGTCCCCGACAGCTACACGCGCGAGTGATGCCGTAGCGGGGTGTAGCGCGGCTGGGTGCATCGCTTTCCATTTTCGCGACATCTGTGCAGCCACCCAATCGCCCTCAAACTGAATCGCCCGGCCCCGCCACCTGCGGAGCCGGGCGTTTTCTTGTCTCAGCCGTGGTCGGCAAGCAGGCGCGGCACCGGCGCGACGCCGATCCGGAAAAAGCCCTGATCGTCGACCAGCTGGCCTTCGCGGGGCTTGTCGCGAACCTGCACCACGCCGTTCTTGCCGAACCCGTCGATCACCGGCCGGCTGCCCTGCCGGCTGAGCCACAGCCGCAGCAGATGACGGCGGCGCTGCGGCTCCGGGTAGTCGTGGAACAGCGTGCGGGCGTGCAGCGCGGCGTAATTGGACAGCCACTGGATGTCGCCGGGACGGAAATCCATTTCGATCGCCATGCCCGGTTCGTATGCGATCTCGTCGAACAGCTTGAGTACCTCGATCTGCTCGGGGCTGAGCTTGGGCACGCCGTCATATTCCTGCGCGGTCAGGATGTAGAGTGAGCCGGCATACATGCTGAACACGCCATCGGTCAGGTCGATGATCGGCGACGTATAGGTGTCTGCTGGCGCGTTCACGTCCTGGCGGCGCCAGTCCCAGTGATAGCGCTCGAACAGCAGGGGCGCGAGATCGGGACGGCGACGCAGGATCTCGTTGTAGATCTCCGCGCCCGAGACCAGGCACGACGCGCCGCCTTCCTTGGCCGGGCGCAGGCACATCAACGCGACGATATCCGACGAATCCGAATGATAGACGAGGTGATCGCGAACCTTCGACGACTTGGCGGTCGGATCATCCATCATCTTCTCGGACGTGGCGTAGATCGAATCGATCAGGTCGCCCTTCTCGTTCTGGCGGATCGGATCGCCCATATAAAGCCCGAGGATGTAGTAGATCGCCGCCGACAAAGCGTCCGAGTAGAGATGCGTCCGCAACCCGCGCACCAGCACGAAGCCGCGGCCGAAGTCGACGTCGTTACCCCATTCCTCGACCGCTGCGAGGCACTCCACCAGCGGATAGGCGCTCTTCTGGACGAAGCGGAGATCGGGGTCGTCCTCGACGAACTGCGTCCCCAAGGCTTCGAGTTCGGCGATCTGCGCGTCGGACAGCCTGTAGATCCAGCTGTCGCCTGCCGACAGCGCGTCACCGCGCCAGGCCGCGGCGGTGGTAATCTCCGTCAGTGGTGGCCGGGTTTCGAGCGTTGCTGCAAGCGTCATCTTGGCGTTTCCCATAGTCATGGCGAGTGGCGATGGGCCTTTTCTACCAGTGTTCGTTCCGTGGCTCTTGTTACCCGGCACATGAATCGTTGAGCCTCGCCGAACCTTGCGGCGCGCGCGAACCATATCGCCTTGAGTTTTCTCCGTTCTTTGGCGGGACAAGACCAGCATGCCGAATTTTGGCCCGCTCGACTGCCGCAACGTCGTCAATTCATTCTTCGCCCAACAACAAGACACGGAGCGCCATCACTGGCTCTTTGCAGCATCGGGAAGCCCCAATCGAAGGTGGCAATCGTGGAGAGGACATCACGCATTTTTGGGGGGTTGGGTAGATGAGGATATTGTGCACGAAGGCGGCGTTGCTCGCGGCCGGATCGGCTTTAGCGATCATGCTACCGGTCAGCGCGCGGGCGCAGGGCCCCGCCGCCGCGAACACGACCAGCGTAGCGGCGGAACCCGAGACGCAGCGCACGGTCGCCGCGGTTGCGGATACCGACGATCAATTGAGCGACATCGTCGTCACCGCGGAAAAGCGCGACGTATCGCTGCAGGACGCGTCGCTGTCCGTCACCGCCGTCAGTGCCAAGTCACTCGCGGAAGCCAACATCACCGACATCACCGGCCTCAACGGAACCGTGCCCGGCCTGGTCGTCGCGCGCAGCGGTGGCGGCGAGCGGATGATCTCGATACGCGGCATCGGTTCGGAAACCCCCGAGAACACCAACACGCAGCCGGGCGTTTCCTACCACATCGACGGCGTCTACATCTTCAACTCGATCGCGGCGAGCGCGGCGTTCATCGACGTCGCCCAGGTCGAAGTGCTGCGCGGGCCACAGGGCACAACCTTCGGCCAGGGTTCGACCGGCGGCACGATCAACGTCGTCACCAACCAGCCCTCGACCAAGGCGCTGTCGGGCACCGCGGACGTCGGCTTCGGCAACTATAATTTCGTCAAGACCGCGGCCTCGCTCAACGTGCCGATCACCGATACACTGGCGGTACGCGGCTCGGTGCAGCATCTGGAGCATGACGGCTATTCCTATGCGACCGGCGTCCCCGGCATCTCGCGCTATCAACTCGACGATCAGGACGAGACCGGGTGGAAGGTTGGCGCTCTATGGTCGCCGACCAGCAATTTCTCGATCGCGCTCAATACGATCCAGTACCGCAGCAGCACCAACGGTCCGGCGCAGAAGAACATTCTCGATCCGGTCGCCGATCCCCGCATCCTGAGCCAGGATTATCCCGGCCGCTCGATCGTCGACACTGAACTCTATTACGGCGTCGCGAAATATGATTTCGGCTTTGCGACCATCAAGTCGATCACCAGCTATCAAAAGCTCCACAGCCTGCAGGCCTGGGATTCGGACGGCCTGACCTCGTCCTTGTTCAACGCCGCCACGTTCAACCCGATCCTGGGCTCCGGCACGAACTACGATCACGTACCCGGCTGGCAGACCGATACCAAAAGCTGGACCCAGGAGGTCAATCTCGCCTCCAACGGCGATGGGCCGTTCAACTGGATCGCCGGCGGCGTCTATCTCCACTCCAAGAATTCGCAGTACATCGTCGAATATCGGAGCGGCGCGGACAATGATTTCCTTCGGCCGGCGGTCTCGCCGACCACCCTCTTCAACGATCCGGCGGTGAGCCAGATCACCTATGCCGAGCTGTCGGAGATCACGCGCAAGGCCTGGGCGGGCTATTTCGAGACGTCCTACGCGCTCACCGACCAACTCAAACTCACCGGCGGCGCGCGCTACAATCACGACACGTTCAGCGGTTTGAGCGACAGCATCTCCGGTGGTGTCAGCAACCAGACCTCCGGCGCCTATCTCCAACCCACGCCGACCGAAGGCACCACGACCGACGAGTGGACCGGCAAGGCGGCGATCCAGTACGACGTGCTGCCCGCCAGCATGGTCTACGCCAGCTATACGCGCGGCTTCAAACCCGGCGGGATCAACAGCGCCGCAGCCGGCGGCAACAGCTCGTTCCTGGCGCTTGGTTTCCCGACCGGCGTGAAGCCGACCTACCGGCCCGAAACGGTGGACTCCTTCGAGATCGGCACCAAGAACCGCTTCTTCAATAACCGGGCGCAGCTCAACATCTCGGCCTTCCTCTACAACTACAAGAACATGCAGTTCCTCGAGGAGGACGCCGTCCTGTTCGGCGAAGGGATCAGCAACGCCCCCAGCGCGAAGATCTACGGCGTGGAATATGAGGGCAGCTGGCTGCTCGACTCGCATTGGCAGGTCGAGGGGTCGCTGTCGCTGCTGCACGGCGAGTTCAACAAGGATTATCTCGCGCTCGATCCCGTCAACGCCGCGACGGCCCAGAACGCCGCCGGTTTTCCGGGCACGGGGCTGTTCTTCGGCAATTTCTACTCCGCCTCGCTCGCTCGCGAAGCGGCACGCGTCAACATAAACGGCAACAGCGTGCCCAAGCTGCCAAAGGTGCAGGGTGCGGGTTCGTTACGCTACATCAACCGAGTCGGCCCCGGCGAACTGACCGCCAAGGCGCAGCTCGTCTATCGCGGCGAATACGACTACCGGCTGTTCAACAACGGCGCGACCGACAAGACACCGGACTATGCCCAGGTGAACCTGTTCTTCAGCTACGTGCCCGAAGACACCAACTTCACCGTGTCGGTGACGGCGACCAACCTGTTCGACACCGCCGGCGTCAATTCGCGCTTCTCCGATCCGTATGGCAGCGCCCAGACCTTCGACACGTACATTCCGCCACGGCAGGTGTTCGGCTCGATCGCCTACCGGTTCTGACAAGGGGTCTTGCCGGTCGCGCCTAAGGCAAAAATCGTCGAGCACAGGTTGCCGCCGACGCACGGTTTCCGTCGCGGCGGCCTGTCCGGCTCACCCTCATGCGTGCCGAACGAGGACAGTGGGCCGCATCGGGATCAACTCTTCAGGCGCTGACGGTCAAGCCCCGGCGGGATCCCCGAGCTACCTTGCAGCCATTATCATCCCGCAGAAAGTATCCGCCATGCCGCGTAATCTGCTCATCATGATCTCGGCCTCGCTGGGTTTCTTCTTCGTGACCGCCACGACCTTCACCTCGCTCGGCTATGTCCTGTACACCATGGTCGCCGAGCTTGGCTGGTCGCAGGCCGCGGCAGGCGCGAGCTTCTCGTTGCTCGGTCTGGCCTGCGGACTCTCCAGCCCGCTATCCCCGATGCTGATGAAATCGGTCGGGACGCGACTGACGATGGCGGCCGGCGGACTGGTGCTCGCGGCCGGCTTCGCGCTTGCTGCGATGGTCCACCAGATCGGGATGTTCTTCGTCGCCACGTCGCTGATGGGAATCGGCTTCTCGCTGATCGCGCCGTCGCCGGCCGTGTTCCTGATCGCGACATGGTTCCCGCGCACCTCGGCCCGGATGATCGGCTTCTACTTCATGGCGGGCGCGCTCGGCGGTGTCGCCGGGCCGCTGATCGTCAATCAGGTGGTGGGATGGAGCGGCAGCTGGCGAGTCCACTGGATGGTGATGGGAATCGCAGCGCTCGTCCTGTCCGTCATCTTCCTCCTGACGATCCGCGACGCCGTGACGGTTGAATCGATCGATCAGGTCAAGCATGCCGGCGCCAGCGAACCCGTGGCGGTACCCGCCACGTCGGCATGGACCGTCGGCGCCGCGATGCGCACGCCGACGTTCATGGTGATCGCGTTCGCGATGATCGTGGTGCAGACCGTCGTCACGACAATGCACTCGGTCCTGGTCACCCATGTCGCGTCGTTCGGTCACGGCGGCGGCGCCGGCGCGCTGGCGATGAGCCTGCTCGCCTTTACCGGCACGATCGCCAAGGGCTCCACAGGCGCCCTCAGCGAGCGGGTCTCGCCGAAGCTGCTGCTGGTCATTGGGCTCGGGCTGCAGTCGGTCGCGATGGTGCTCCTCGCGCTCGCGCCCTCGCCGGTGGCGGCGGGAATCGCGGCGATGCTGTTCGGCGTCGGATGGGGGTTCAGCTGGCTGACCGCGCACATCCTGCTGCTGCGGTATTTCGGTGCATTTCTCGCGGCCGAGCTCGTTGCGATGGCGACGATGTGCACAACGTTCGCGGTCCTCGGCCCTCTCACCGCTGGCTGGATGGCCGATCGCACCGGCAGTTTCACGACGTTCTTCGCGATCCTTGCCGTCCTGCTCGCCTTCACCACGATCGTCACCGCCACGCTGCTGCGTGCGCCGCTACCCGATCGCGATGCCGTGCCCGATCATGACGGCCTGCCCGACGGAGCGCCGGTGCCTGCCGAATGATCGCGATACTCCCGGCAAAGACCCCCGGCACGGATTGCGGCCCAGGCCGCCCAGAGGAAGACCATCATGGGCTATGAAATTCTCGACGTCCGCCCGCTGACCAAGCGCATCGGCGCGGAAGTGTTCGGGGTCGACCTGAATGCGCCGCTCGGCAACCAGGCGGTCAGCGAGCTGCACGATGCGCTGATGCAGCATCAGGTGATATTCTTCCGCGATCAGTCGCTCACTTACGAGGGGCATAAACGGCTCGGCCGCTATTTCGGCGATCTCGCCGGGCACAGCGCGGTCGCGGGGATCGCCGAGCATCCCGAGATCGTCGCGATCCATGCGGACGAGACCAGCACGTTCGTCGCCGGCGAGGACTGGCATTCGGACCTGAGCGAAAATGCCGAGCCGCCGATGGGCAGTATCCTCTACATGCACGAACTGCCGGACACCGGCGGCGACACGCTGTTCTCGAGCATGTATGCCGCCTATGACGCGCTGTCCCCGGCGATGAAGGCGCTGCTCGATCCGCTGACCGCGGTCCACGACAGCAACCACATCTACCGTGAACTCTTCCCGGACGTGGACAAGAAATACCCCCGCAACACCCATCCCGTGGTCCGCACGCATCCGGTGACGAAGCGCAAATGCCTGTTCGTCAGCCAGTCGAAGACGGTCCGCATTAACGAACTGTCGAAGAAGGAGAGCGACGCGGTGCTCGGCTTCCTTTTCGATCACGTGAAGGATCCCAATTTCCAGTGCCGCTTCCGGTGGCAGAAGAAGTCGGTGGCGTTCTGGGACAATCGCTGCACGCAGCATTTCGCGGTCTGGGACTATTTCCCCGACGTCCGCTCCGGCTTCCGCGTCACGATCACAGGCGACCGGCCGTTCTGAGGGTCACGTCCTGAAACTGGCGGCGCCGTGCGAAATCGCGCGGCGCCATTCCATCACCACGCCGTGTCAGAAGGGTGATGCCCCTTCGCCGTAGACCGATGTCGGCCCGACCGATGCGCGATCGTCCGGCCCGCGTCCGCAAACCGCCAGCATCGTCAGGGCATAGACCAACGCACTCGACGTCATGTCCGCAGGCGTCGGACGCCAGCGGGGCATACCGGTCGTCAACGCCGGTACGCGGTGCATGTTGAAGACATTATGGTCGCGCCACATGCTTGAATACACCGGATCGGCCCGTTCGAGCGCCGCGCCGCGCGCCAGTCGCGTCGCCGCGTCGACCGCGCCCGCGAGCGGCGCGATCGCCTCCGCGTCCGCCTCGAACCCGTGACGCACCACCACCGGCTCGACATCGAAGCCGTCCAGCGCCACGCCACGCATCGCCGCAACAAGGCCGTGCATCGCATCCGCCGCCTTTTGTCGCGGGTTCAGCGTCACGTCGAGGTACAGCGCGCACACCTCGGTTCCCGCCCCGAAATCATACGGTGCACCACCGCGCACTGACGCCAGCTGCACCTTGGGCACGGCCCGGCCGCCCGGCGTTTCCAGCACCGACGCGCGCTCCCAGTCCTGACTCCAGCGGTGGATCGCGTCGATCGCCGGGCCCAGCCTATAGATTGGATTGGGGTGCGCCGCAGGATCGGCCGGTGCGTCGAGGATCGGGGTGAATACGCCGCTGCCGAACAGCCGGATTCGGAACAGCGCATAGCCGCAGCCGACCCAGGTCGCGCCGAAATCGCACCCTTCCGCCGCGATCGCGTAATCCGGCGCGACCCCGCCGTGATGGAACAGGTAATGCGCGCCGATGTCCTTGCCGAGAAAGCCGATGCCGGCGAATTCCTCGATCGGTTCCGGTCCGATCTCGCCCGGACAGGCGGTCAACCACGTCTTGCCGGCCAGCGCGATCCCCGCGGTCCGCAACGCCTTGGCGGCGATCAGGAAGCACGTCATCGGCCCGCGATCGTTCGATATCGGATAGCCGCGCAACTTTCCGTCATCGAGCCAGCATCGCGTCCATTCGGGATCGGCTAGCGTCGATGCCTTATAGCGGAAGCGGTCCTGCGCCTCGATCCCGCTGGGACTTTCGGTATCCAGATGTGCGGTGAACAACAGGTTCGCGCCCATACCCGTGCCACCATATTCGCCGATCACATTGGGGCGCTCGGGCGTCGCGCCCACCTTGCGCGGATTGAACCCCTCGCGCGCCATCCAGTCATGGACATATTCGGCCGCTGCCGCCTCGCTGCGCGATGGCGCGGGGATGTTGCCCAGTGTCAGCGCCAGTTCGACCAACTCGTCGGTGTCGATCGCCGCCGCGATCACGTCGCGCTCGGCGTCGGTAACCTGATAGGGCGCGCGTGCCGGATCGGCGAACGACGTCACGCGGCGGCCCCCCACGTCGCCAGGACGGCGGACGTCGTCGTCAACAGCGCGCAATTCTTCTGCAGCACGTTCAGCGATCCCGAATGCAGATCCGGCTCGTATGCCGCGCACGCGTCGGACACGACGAACACGTCATAATCGTGGTGAAACGCCGAGCGTGCGGTCTGGTCGACGCAGCAATCGGTGCTCAGCCCAGTCACGATCAGCGTATCGATGCCGCGCGCGCGCAATTGCGCATCCAGGTCGGTCCCGTGAAAGCTGTCGTAGAGCAACTTCTCGATCTCGATGTCGCCGACCTGTGGCGTTATCCGGTAATAGTCGGCCCCGCCGTCGGAGATGCGACAGATCGCCTCGCCACCAGGCATTCCCCGGCGCGCCATCAACCGCTTTAGCGCGCCCGGATCGCTCTCTTCACGGGTCACCACGCGCATGAACGCGATGGTGGCACCGGCCGCGCGCGCGGCAGCGATCAACGCCTCGATCCTGTCGATCGCCAGTTCGGCCGGGGCCAGATCGACTCCGACGCGCCCGAGCAGTCCGAGCGGCGCGGCGAAATCGACCTGGATATCGATCACCACCAGCGCGGTCCGCGCCGGATCGGGCATCATCGCTGCGAGTTCGGGCGCCACGACGTGCGGCAAATCCGCGACCTCAACCATGCGCTGCGATCTTCACCTTGCCGGGAAAGCGCTCGCGCAGCGCGGGCAGCACTTCGTTGCCGAAAATCGGTATGCCCTTCAGATAATCGGGAAAGATCAGCATCAGCCCGTCGACCCCGGACTCGTCCAGCAGGTCGCCGATCTGCGCCAGCACCGTCGCGGGCGTGCCCAGCACATGCGGCGTCATGAAGGTCGAGCGGCTCTTCGCCACGAACGCATTCTCCTTGCCGATCTCCGCATCCAGGAAACCATAAGCGCGCATCATGCCGCGCAGCGCATCCTCGTCCAACCCCGCGCGGAAATGCTCGGCCGTGCGCTGCGCGGCGGCGTCGGTCTCGTCCAGCACCACCGTCATCATCGAATAGGTCCGCACCACGCGACCCAGTTCGGCGGCATCGTCCTTGGCCGCGCGGCTCGCCACGCCCAGTTCGGTCGCGTCGCCGCCGGTCAGGAAGATCGCGTCCATCTCCTGCGAGGTGAAGCACATGCCCTTTTTCGACGAGCCCGCGCAGACCAGGAATGGGCGTTGCTCGGGCTTGGGCAGCGACCGGCAATCGTCGAGCTGGAAATATTTGCCGTCCATGGTGACGCTGTCTTCGGTCCACAGTCGCTTGATCGCCGTGATCCACTCCTTGGCCAGATCGTAGCGGCCGTCATGGTCGACCCCCTCGGGCCACGCGCCCATCTGCGAGAACTCGCCCTTATAGGCGCCGGTGACGACGTTCAGCCCGGCTCGCCCACCGCTGATTTGGTCCAGCGTCGCCATCATCTTGGCCGCCACCGCCGGGTTCTGCAGGATCGTATGGACGGTCGTCCACACCTTCACGCGGCTCGTCGCTTCCGCCAGGGCCGCCATCAGCACCACGGAATCGAGTGAGCTTTCCCAGTGCCGGGTGTCGCCGCCGTACCCGCGGTACTTCGCCATCGCCATCACGAAGTCGAGCCCGGCGGCTTCGGCCAGGACCGCGACCTGCCGGTTATAGGCGTAGGAGCCGTCCAGCGGGGGCTTGTTGAGCGACAGGATCCAACCGCCATTGGCCATCGGCATGAACACGCCCAGATCCTTGCCGCCGGTGTCGGATGGAAGACCGAACGGCGTCGGTTCGTGGTCGCTCATGATCGTCATCCCCGCGAAGTTGTCATCGAACACCTATCAGCCTCCCACCCCCCGTTCTTGACCCAACGCGTATGATCTGTTGCCGCAAGCACACCTGGGCAGGTAACGCTGATCGTAGCGGCCTCTCCTTCAATTTTGACGAGCACGCCTGTTCGAACTCTGCCCAAATGCGAGATTTGCTTCGCTCATATCGAACGATGTCGATCTTACTTGCCGCTGCCCAATCTATCCGACGACATGCTTCATAGAGTCGCAACAGATTGATCTGGTGACTGGATGAGGAAACTCAGTAGCGGACATTCATGTGCCCCTCCCGGCTCTCCAACTACGGCCGCTCGTTCATCTCCGCGCCATGACCGCTTCACGACCTGAGCATTGCAGGAACTCGGCACCGAGGCAGCCGCTTTTGAAACGGCAAGCCGAGATAATTTTCCTTAGGCACCAAACATCGACATCGGCATGATGCCGAATGTTGACGCGCTCGGGTATTACGCCGCTCAAGAAAATCTGCAGACAACGGTTCGTGGCGCTCGCCGCTACGCAAGCATTTTTATTTCACGGCATCGGCTGCAGGGCGCTTGTTGGTCGTCACCCAATCCCGCAACGCGCGCCAAGCAGCCTTGGTTTGGTCCGGCGTGAATCCGCAATGCGTATAAGCTTCCACGCCGCCCACCGGCAGCGGAGCGCGCAGCGGGGCGACCGGATATTCGGCAAGATTGACGCTACGCCCGGCCTTGGCGACCGTCTTTTTTAGCGCCGTCTCCTGCGCGTAGGGGACCAGCGAATCGATCCGATTGTGCATCGTCACCAGCGGGTCGGCGATACGCCCCGTCGCTTCGTGCCAGCGGGTCAGATAGGCCAGCGCGGCTGGCGTTGCGGCGACGCGCTGTATGCCGTCGTTCAGCGCTTTGGCTTCGGCGGCGGTCATCGTCGGGTCTGCGTAGACCTTGCCGATGTTGCCGTAAGGCTGCCCCCCCGTCGTCGCCGCCATGTCGTCGGCGCCAAGGGCTGCGGTCAGCAGCGGAAAGGCGAGCGCGCCGGGATCGACCGCATATCCGCCGATCGCCGCCACCTGCGCCACGATCCGCGCCTCGCGTCCGCCGGGGTTCTTTTGTGCGGCCGCGTAAAGCGCCAGGACCGGCGTCGCCACCTTGGTCACCTGGGCCCAGCCATAGGCCTTCGGGTCACCCTGGAAGCCGGGCGGTGGTACAGAAGAAATGGCGGAACGACGAATGTCCTGCTCGCCGGGGATTGCATAGGGCGTGCCGCGGGTGAGGAAATTATACGCGGCGCGCATGTCGTAGAGGCGACCGAGCAACGTCTTCCAGCTGTCGACCACGCCGCACCGCGCAAGCCCGCCGGCAAAGGCGCCTGGATAGGTCTCGAGCAGCGTGACGACGATGCCGCCGCCCATCGAATCCCCCGCCGCATACACGCGGCGCGCACCCAGTTTGACGAGGAAGTCGCGCAGCCGCTTGGTGTTGAGCGTTCCCGTTTCCACGCCGAGCCCGTCCTTGTCATAGGCGCTGTGGCCGACTGCGACGCCGTCCTCATAGGCGAACCGCATCAGTCCGCCACCGGTGCTCGCGGCGACCGGGTCTTCCGCTACCGCGACAGGCGTCCCCGGCGTCGAATAGCCGTGCGCATAAACGAGCCCGTCGCCGTTCCAACCGGCCGGGATGGCAACCGCGAACTGATCGCCCTCGAGCGTACCCACGAGCGTCATGCCGCCGCCGGACGCCGGACGCGCCACGACATCGGCCGCCCCATTGCGCCGCGCCTTCTCGACGAGCGCGGTCTGCGTCGGGGTTAAGGGTGCTGCCGAGCCAGCGACGGACGGCGGCGCAGTTGACGGAGATTGGGCGGCACTGGGCGTGAACGCCAGAAGCGCGAGCGGCAGGGCGACGAGGCGAAGCGGCATGGATATCTCCGGAAAAGGGGATGGTGTCAGTGCGGCCGACGACCGAGATGCTGGTCGAAGAAGCGCGCGATCGTCGCGTAGGCCTCCTCGGATTCGGGCATGTCGGGCCACATGAAGAACGCGTGGGGCAGTCCGTCGAACAGGTGCAGCTCGCTGGCCACGCCCGCAGCGGCGAGGCGGCGGTGCGCGAGCGTCAACGCACTGACCGCGAAGTCTCGTCCGCCGGCCAGCAGCAGTGTCGGCGGCATCGCCCTGACTTGGACATCGGACGACAGCGGATAGGCGAGAGGATCGCGCGCCGGTACGCCGTCCATGTAGCTGACGGGCAGCGTCGCCGGCAGCGCGGGAATTGCGGGTGGCGCATTCCCGGCAAGCGCGGGCGCGAGATACGGGCTGTCGCCGCTGTAGGCGGCGCCGGTCCCGCAGAAGGTCCCGACCGCCCCCGGGCGAGGCAGGCCCTGCTTGCCGATCCACGCGGTCGCCTGCGCGGTTATGATGCCGCCCGCCGAACAGCCGTAGATGCCGATATTCTCGGGCCGATAGCGCTTGAGCAGATCGCGGTAGACCGCCGTCACGTCCTCGGACGCAGCCGGGTAGCGATGCTCGGGTGCCAGCCGGTAGTCGACCGTCACGACGCGGATGCGCATCGTCGCGGCGATCGGGATTGCCTCGACCAGCGCGCCGCTGCCCGCCCCCCACATGAACGCGCCGCCATGCACGTTGATAAGGACCCGGGCGGTATTGCCGGAAGCAACGCCGTCGGCGGGTTCGACGATGTCGACGCCGACGTCGCCGATCATGCCATGCCGTACCGTCGTGCGGAAACGCCGTCGCATCTCCGCGAGCCGATCGTCGTTCCACTTGCCGTAGAAGGCGCGCTGCTTGGCGACGTCGCCTTTGATCGTGTCGGGCGCGGTCGCGGCATCCATGCGCGTCAGCACCTGCCGTGCCGCCGCGCTGAGCTGATTGGACGGCGGCAGGGTGAACGCCGGCACCTGTTTCACCGGCGCTTGCGCCGCCAGGGGCGTGGCGAGCAGGGCGAACGGCATCAGCCAGCGGATCATCGTGTCATCTCCGAATATAGGCAAAGGCAGCGCGCCATCGCTGCGCCCCAAAGGAAAGCATGGTCGCTCACCGTTTGGTGCCACCGGCGCGCGCGATCGCGCCGAACACATGCGCGCTTGGCTTGACCGTGCGCTTGAACGTGGCGCGGTCGACTGCGACGAGGCCGTAGCGCGGCTTGTAGCCGCTGAACCATTCGAAATTGTCGAGCAGCGACCAGTGGATGTAGCCGAGCACCGGTACGCCATCGCGTCGCGCGGCCTCGACCGCAGCGACCGCGTCGGGAATGAACCGGGCGCGGTCCCGGTCGTCGCTCGCGTCGATGCCGTTCTCGGTCACGAGGATCGGCTTGCCGGTCGCCTTGTGCGCATAGCGGACCGAGCCGCCGATCGCGCCGGGTTCATAGGGCTTGCCGTCGGCACGCCGTTCGGTCGACTTCGGCGCATCCGCAGGGCCGTCCGCGCCGAGATAGGTGCGCTCATAGGTCTGCACCCCGACGAAATCATCGTCGCGCCCCGCCTCGAAGAAGGGTTCGTAGGACGCGCGTCGCTTGGCGGCGAGCAACGTGTCGCCGCCGATGCTGACATCGTCCGAAATCGCGAGGCTCAGCCCGACGGGAAGGTCGCCGCGCACCGCCTTGATCGCCGCGCGGCCGAGGCGATGTGCCCGCAGTACGCCAGGGATCATCGGCGTCGGATCGCCGCCATTGAGCAGCGAGAACCGATCCGAACCGGATGCCTTCGCGGCGGCAGCGATCATCGCCTGCGTGGTCGCGCGCATTTTGGCGCTGGGCTGGAACCGCGACCAGGGCCCGCCGATCGACAGGTTGGGCTCGTTGAAGGTCAGCGCATGGCTGATACCGTGCGCCATCGCCCGCGCCACCCGGTCGCAATAGCGCGCGAACAGCATCGGCGCGTCCGGCGCCTCCCATCCGCCACGGGCGGCGAACCAGCGCGGCGTGGTAAAATGGTTGAAGGTGACGACCGGCGCCAGACCCGATGCGCGGCAGCGGTCGACTATGCGCGCATAGTGATCGAGAAACGCCTGGCTGAACTGCCCCTCGGCCGGTTCGATGCGTGCCCATTCGACCGAGAAGCGGTAGGCGGTCAGCCCGAGCGCCTCGACGATCGCGACGTCCTCGTCCCAGCGGTGCAGGCTGTCGCACGCATCGCCCGACGGTTCGGCGAACAGCGTCGGCTTCATCTGTTCGAGCAGCCAGATGTCGGCGTTGATGTTGTTGCCCTCCACCTGGTGCCCCGCGGTCGCCGCGCCCCACAGGAAGGGGTCGCGCGGACCGCGTGCAACCGCCGGGGTCGCGATTGCGGCCGCCCCTAGCGCAAGCGCCTGGCGACGATCGATCATGCCCGCCATGTCAGTAGACACCCGCTGCGGGCTTGCGACCGCTTTCGACCCAGCGGTACAGTTCGGTCCACAACACCCCCGCCTGGCGCGGGTTGAAGCCGCAATGCGCCCAGCCCTTCAGGCCGGTGCCGGGAATGTCCTTCTGCAGCGACGGCGCCCAGAGTTGAAACAGGTGCGCCTGATTGTCCGCCGCCCGGACGCGCTGTCCGAGCAGGAGCGCCTGCTGCGCGAAGACGAGCCCGTCGTGGCGGTTGTGCACGGCGATCAGCGGCGTCGTGAAGCGCCCCGTCGAGCGATGCCATTCGACTGCGAAGGCGCGCGCGGACGCGTCCGAGGCGATGCGCTGGATACCGGCGTTGAGCGCAGCCTTCTCCTGCGCATCGAGCAACGGACTGTCATAGACCTTGCCGACATTGCCGTAGACGACACCGCCGAAGCTCGCCCGCATGTCCTCCATGCTGACCATCGCGGTCATGATCGGGAAGATGAAGCTGGCGGGGTCCGCATCCGCCTTCGCGACCGAGGCGATGCGTGCGATCATCCTGGCCTCTGGACCGTTCGGATCGGCCCGCGCGGCCTTGAACAGGTCGGCGATCACGCCGCTCATTTTTTTGATCTGCCAGAACAGCCACGGGGTCCGCACGAACCCCAGGCCCGCCGGCGGGGTCGGCGACAGGCCGTTCGCCGCGATGTCGGGATTGCCGGGCAGTGCGTATTTTGTGCCGCGGGTGTAGAAATTATAGGCGGCGCGCAGATCGACAAGGCTGCCCACTTCGCTGTCCCAGTCTCCGGTGACGCCGCACGCGCTCATCGCGCCGGCAAAGGCGCCGGGATGCTGTTCGATCAGCGCCATGACGATGTTGCCGCCCATCGACGCGCCGCCGAGGTAGAAGCGGCGCGTGCCGAGACGTTCGAACCAGCCCCGCAGCCCGAGCGTGTTGGCCACCCCGCTCTTCACCGCCATCGCCGGCTTGTCAAAGGCGCTTTGGCCGACCGCAAAGCCGTCCTTGTAGGCGGCCGTCAGGAACCCGCCCGACGGGTCCTTGGCGACCGGATCGGCGGGAACCGACACCGGCGTCCCCGGGATCGAATAGCCGTTGGCGAACAGCACCGCCTGCCCGTTCCACCGGGCGGGGACGGCGATGCCGAACGCGCGCCCCTCCAGCGTGCCGGCGACGCTCATGCCGCCGTCGGCGCGACCATTGGCGTCGATCGACGCGGCCCCTGCCCTTGCCATCCTGTCGACCAGCTGCTGCTGCGCGGATGACAGCGCACGCCGTTCGGGCGGCGAGGCACACGACGTCATCAGCATCGCCACGATGATGGTCCCGAAGCGCGCGCGCATCAGAAGCGATACCGCAGCGACAGGCCGTATTGTGCGGGCTCCCCGTAGATCGAATTGCTGAACCCGGAGTTGTTGTACCCGGTGTTGGCGGTGATCCGATAAGCCTTGTCGAGCACGTTGGTGCCGTAGATCGCAAGGTCGAGCGGCGCGCCGCGCATCTGGTTCCATTCGAGCCGGAGATTGAGCAGGCCGTAGGACGCGATCGTATCGAATGGCTGCGCATCGGGCGCGACGCGCTGGCGCGACTGCCACGAATAGGTCGCACGGATCGCCATGTCGCCCTCGGCCGCCGGAATCGGTAGTGCGAGACGCCCGTCGAGGCTGAACTTGTGCCGCGCGACGTAGGTGAACGGCGTGCTCGACAGATTGCGCGACGGCTGTGCCGCGGTCAGTGCCGACGGGATCGCCGGGATCGGAATGGTGATGTAGTCGAGAAACTTGGCGTCGTTATACGAATAGGTGCCGCTGATCGTCAGCGGCTCGACGGGGATGATGAGCCCTTCGAACTCGAGGCCGATGACGCGCGCCTTGTTGGCGTTGGCGAGGATGTCGGCCCCCGCGATCGCGGCGCGCTGGATCACCTGGACATCGTTGAACCAGGTGTAGAACGCCGCGATGTTGGTGCGCGCCTTCACGCCGCCGATCGTCCAGTCGCGCTTCAGACCCACCTCGGCATCGGTCACCCGCTCGGGCTTGACCGCCGCGAGCGGATAGTCGCTGCCCAGGAACAGCGTGACGATCGGGTTGTTCGCGCCCGATTTATACCCACGCCGAGACACCGCATACAGGAGCGTCTCGGGATCGGCCTGCCAGTCGAGCCCCAATTGCCAGGTCGGCCCGTCGCTCTTGCCGCTGAACGTCGGCTTGGTGCAGTTCGGATATTTCCGCGTCGGAAAACCGCCGGCGGCCACCGCGAGAAAGGCATCGTACACGCACAGATTGGCGTTAAGGCCGATGACCTGCGCCGCCTGCGCCGGGGAAAGCAGGCCCAGAGCCGCGAGGCGGTTGAACACCTGGTAACTCTGCGCGTCCTGATAGCTCTCGATATCGCCGCCAAAGCTGTCCCAGGTCCAGCGGAAGCCGGCGGTCGCGGTCAGCGTCGGGACGATCTTGTATTGCGCCTGCGCGTACAACGCCTTGCTGCGACCGCGTACGGACGCATCCGGCTGAATATTGAGCGCGGGCAGTAGCGGGCCGTTCACCCCAAGCAGCCCTTGCGCGAACCCGGGCAAGATGATCGGGCCACCGCCGAGGATGCCGCCCGCCTGCAACGGATTGACCGTCAGGAAGGTGAGCGGGGACGGACTTTTCTCGTCGAGGAAGAACCCGCCGCCCTGCAAGGAGAACCGGCCATTGTCGTAGCGCGCCTGCAATTCCTCGGTGAAGGTCCGGAGGTTGTTGTTGTACTTGCCGGGAAAGGCACCGAGCAGATCGGCGATCGGGAGCGGCGTGGAATCGCGATCGCTCGCGCTCGTCGACCGTGTCCGGCCGTAGCTGAAGACGTTCTTGATCGTCAGCTCGGACACCGGGTTCCATGTCGTGTTGTTGAGCACGAGCAGGTTCTTGGCCTTCTCGAACGTGTTCACGCCGCTCGACGTCAAACGCGGACCGCGAGCCTGCTGCTGCGCCAGATACGGTTGCAGCACGCCCGCATAGGGACTGCCGGGACGGACCGCGAGCAGGACGCTACCACCGCCATGCTCGTCGACGTCGATGTAATTGACCGCGGTGTAGCTGCTGATCGTATCGGTCGGGTTGAACTGGACGCCGAGACGCAGCGAATAATTGTCGCGGTTGAGATAGTCGCGGCCGGTGATCACGTCGCGGACATAACCATCGCGCTTGTCGAACTGGCCCGCGACGCGGATCGCGAGCACATCGTCGATGACCGGAATGTTGAGCGCACCCTGCATGCTGCGCCGACGCAGGTTGCCGAGCGTTCCCTCGACATAGCCTTCGACGGTGTTCATCTTCGGCCGTGCCGGTTCGAGCAGGACCGCGCCGCCGGTCGTGTTGCGCCCGAACAGCGTCCCCTGCGGACCCTTCAGCACCTGAAGCGACGCGAGATCGTAGAAGCTGCCGGGGCCGCTCGCCGAGGACGGCACTTCGGCGAAATAGCCGACCACGCCGGGGCCGCTGCCGGTCCCTGCCCCGCCACCGCCGCCCATGCCGCGGATCGTGTAGGTTTCCTGGTTGCGCGCGACGTTGCCGACCACGGTCAGCGAGGGCGTGAAGTTCTGCAGGTCGGTCGCGGTGTTGATGCCCTTCTGGCGGATCGTGTTCTGCGTGAACGCGGTCAGCGAGACGGGCACTTTCTGCGCGCGTTCCTCGGTGCGTCGCGCGGTGACGACGATGTCCTGAATGCCGCTCGCATCCTGCGCGTTGGGATCCTGCTCCGGGTTCGACGCCGCGACCGACGCGTCCTGCGCCACGACGCTCGCATAGGCGACCGGACGGGTGATCGCGACCGCTCCCGAGGCATCGCGGTGCATCTTCAGCCCCGAGCCCGCCAGGATGCGATCGAGCGCATCGATATCTCCCAACCGCCCGCGCACGCCCGGCGAGCGCAACGTCCGCACGTCTTCGGTGCGATACAGGATCTGTTGTTTCGTTTGGCGCGCCCAGGCATCGAGCGCCGCCTTCATGCTGCCGGCGCCGATCGAAAATGCGCGCACTGCCGCGACGGTACGCGTTTCGGCCTGTGCCGCGGCCGGCACTGCCATGATGATTGCGCTGCTCGCCACGGCGATCATGAGCGTACGGATGTTCCGCATATCCCCCCCTTATCTGCTTGTCCCGCCGACCTCTCCGGGCCGCCACAAGACCAGACGTCTCATCGATCGAAAGCCGTAACGCCGGCTCAAGATTTAATCGTAACGCCGTCCTTGTCGTTGGAGACGCGCAGCCCGAACGCGTCGTGCAAAAGCCGCGTGAAGGCGTCGATATTGGTCGCCTCGAACGATCCGCCGATCCGCATCCTACCGGCCTGCGCATCGCCGAGACGGATCTGGCGTCGATTGTACCGATTGAACTCGTGCGCGACCTGTTCGAGCGTCACCTGATCGAAGGTCAGCACCCCGCGTCGCCACGACAAGGCGTCCTGCACGCGCTCTTCGGAGCGATCCGCCAGCAGCATCGACTGGCCGCGTGCGATCGCGACATCCCCTGCGGTGATGATCGCGGCACGCTCAGGCGTGGCCGGATCAGAATCCTCCACGCGCACGCGCCCCTCCGCTACCGCGACGGTGACGGTATCGCCGTCGCGGCGGACCGAGAATTTGGTCCCGAGCACGGTCACCTTGCGCCCGCCTGCGAACACGACGAAGGGGTGCCGCCGGTCGTGCGCGACCTCGAAATAGGCTTCCCCGCGATCGAGCCAGACCTGCCGCTGGCCGCCGGCGAACGACGCGCGCACGGTGCTGGCGGTGTTGACCGTCACCGCACTGCCGTCGGCCAGCGCGACCTGACGACGGTCGCCGACCGCCGTGGCCACGCGGATCGCCGCGCTATCGACGCTGCTCGGGAAAAACTGCCACATCGCCAGCGCCGCCATGCAGACGATCGCCACCGACGCGGCGATCGCCCAGACTTGTTTCGGCATCCACTGACGAGCAGGTGCGACCAGCCTGCCGACACGCGTGGCGGCCAATCTGTCCGCGGCGCGCCAACCGGCCTCCAGCCGCCAGAATGCCGCCTTGTGCGCGATACTCTCGTCGAGCCACGCCGACAGCGCGTGCGCATCGTCGGCGGACCATTCCGGCTGCTCGCGCGCAACCAGCCAGTGCGCGGCCTGCTGTTCGATATCACGTACGACGCTCACCGCTCGGCCTCGTGCACCGGCGCCACGACGACTGGCGACCGGCTGATCCGGCCTTCGCCACCTAGCATGAAATTGGCCAGCGCGCGCAGGCCCAGCGTCAGCTGACGCTCGATCGTGTGATGGCTGACCCCCAACTGGTCGGCGGTCTCGCGGATGCTGAACCCCTCGACCTTGCGAAGGCGGACCACCTCGCGGCACCGCGGCGGCAGTTGCGCGAGCCCCAGCATCGCCCGACGCAATTCGTCGCGCGCGGTCATGTGTCGGTCCTGTGCGGACAGATCCATGTTCCAGTCGACGGTGTCGATGTCGGCGATCTGCTCGAACGACACGATCTTGGCACGCCGCGCGCGGTCGATCAGCACGTTGCGCGCGATGGTGAAGACATATCCCCGCGTCGAGCGCAGGCCATCCGCCGGCGATCCGGTCAGCGCACGCTCATACACTTCCTGGCGGATATCGGCGACGTCGTCCTGATTGCGGCAATGCCGGGCGATGAACCGCACGAGGTCACGCTCCAGTGGGAGCACCTCCTGAATGAACCATCGTTTGATCGCGGCATCGTCCGTCATCTTGGGTTTGGACGAACGATGGCGGCGAACCCGTAACATCACCGTGCGACCGCATCGATGGCGTTCAGCGCAGGACGACGCATCGCCAGGATGACCGCGACCGCAGCGAAATAGGCCAGCGCAAGCGACGTCATGCCCGTCGCCAGTCCGAAGCCGCCGGAAACGCGGGCGACGAGCAGCGGCGACAAGCCCGCACCGATGAAGCCGTCGAACAGCCCCTTGCCGACGCTCGATGCGATCAGCACCATCGCGTCGCCGATCCGAGCAGCGCCGACCCGGACAGGTCGAGCCCGAGCAGATCATCGGACATCGCCGGCATCTCCGTCATGTGCATGACATTGGCCTCGCCGCGTATTCTTTGGCAAGCCAGGGCTGCTTTGGGTGACCTGCCCACCGCTAATTTCGCCATGCATTCGGGCCCTGGTCGCATGAGCCTTGGTCGCGTGAGCCCTGGTCGCATGAGCATCGCCATCGATGAAAGAAGCCCCCGTTCCGTTCTCGCATCCGCTGGATGGCGAGGATCCGGTGGCGGCTAGCGGCCTTGGGCAGCAATGCACCTTGCCGCCATCGCCTTCTAGATTACTGTGCAGGCATGATCACACGCCGCACTGTCATCGCTTCTTCTCTCGCCATGGGCGCGACCTCGGGGATGGCAGCCGCGCCCGCGCGTCGTGGCCGCCTGAAGCAGTCGGTCAGCCGTTGGTGCTACCAGAATATTCCACTCGATCAGTTGTGCGCCGCCGCGGCGCGCATCGGGCTGGAAGGCATCGATCTTCTGGAGCCTGCCGATTACGCGGTGCCGCGCCGGCATGGATTGCGCTGCACGATGGGCTATGCCGCCGACATCATGACGATCCCCAATGGTTTGAACCGGCGTGAAAACCACGCTGCGATCGAACGGGCGTTCCGTATCGGTATCCCGCAAGCAGCCAAGGCCGGCGTGCCTAACGTGATCGCCTTTTCAGGCAATCGCCGTGGCATGTCCGACGAGGAAGGCGCCGACAACGCGGTCGCAGGCCTGAACCGTGTCAAGACGATCGCCGAGGATTATGGTGTGACGATCTGCATCGAGTTGCTCAATAGCAAGGTCGACCACCCCGACTATATGGCCGACCATACCGCCTGGGGTGTGCGCGTCGCCAAGGCGGTCGCCTCGCCACGCGTCAAGCTGCTATACGATATTTACCATATGCAGATCATGGAAGGCGACCTGATCGATACGATCCGGAAGAATATCCAGTGGATCGGGCATTTCCATACCGGCGGGGTTCCGGGGCGCCATAACCTCGACGATACACAAGAGGTGAATTGGCGTGCGGTTGCGCACAGCGTTGCCGATCTCGGCTTTCAAGGCTTTTTCGCGCACGAATTCGTGCCTGTCAGCGATCCACTGGCGGCGCTTGCGGAGGCGGTCCGGACCTGCAGCGTGTGACCCAGTTCCGGACATTCAGCGCTTCAGCGACCTCCCAGAAGCCGGCCGTTTGTTCATACGCCATTCGAGCGTAATGCCGCTTCTCGCAGACCGGTACACGCTGGCACCGCCATGCCACAGGCCAGCGTGCCCGGCGATGCTCGCTCGAACTCCGAACATACCTCGAGATCCCTGGCCATCTTTTGCCTGCCGATCTAAAGGCGTATCAACCAACGTCCCATGCCACGCGCCGCATCTCTCCTGGTTCTACTCTCGCTGCTCGTTGCCACACCTGGGTTGGCGCAGACGCAGGACGTGCAGGCGTGGGAGCAACTGAACCTTGTTATCCCGGTCGCTTCGAAACTGTGGGTAACGTTGGAAGAGATCGCGCGCACCAGCGATCGCCAGGACGGACTCTATACAACTGAGTTCGGCGTGCTGCTCGGGTACCGAGTGACAAACGGGGTCGATCTCGGTTTTGGGTATCGCCACGTCGGCTTCTACAACGGCAATACCGGAGCCGACGAGGAGCGCTTGCGACAGCAAGTCATCTTTACACACGGTCGCTTCGCAGGACGCCTGCGTCTCGACGAACGGTTTAATCCCAGAAGATCCGAAATAGGTTTCAGAATTCGCCCGTTGTTTCGCTACAATCTGCGGCTGCGGCCAGATCACGTCGTACTATTCGCGAGTCACGAGAGTTTCATCCTGCCGAACAGTACAAGTTGGGGCCAACGCGCCGGTTACGAGCGAATGCGCAATAATGTTGGTTTGGCCTTCCCGGTTAGGAAAGCCGTCAGCGCAGATGTCGGGTATCTCAACCAATATCGCCCGGCTCGAGGCGGCGCGCGTGGACAAATGGATCACGCTTTAACGTGCAGCTCACCGTGAACCTGGGGACAATGGGCGTCGCAGGACTGCACGATTAGCTACCGTCCCAAAAGTCAGAAAAAGGGATTCGTACCCGATTCGTCCCACCGAGTTAGTCGGCCGGAGGCCCATTGAGGCACATACCGCGCAAATGGCACGATCATGACCCAAATCCGGACTTTCAGACCGTCCCACACGTTCCCAACTTTAGCCGTTCGTTCATCTACCGCCGGCAGGATGCGACAACGAGGACCCGACACAGTCAAATGTCACGCGGCCGACCAAAGTGAAGCCGGCGCGCTTCCCCTTGCCTACCGGGGCAGATACGACGGCCGCAACAAGCGGAAAATGGGGACACGATGAGGTTTGAATATGTCGCGGCGACGGTGCTTCTCGCACTTGCTCCAGCAACGGCGTGGGCCCAGCCGAGCGCGGCTGATGCGCAGCTCAAGGCGATCTACGACGCTGAATGGGAATGGCGACAGAAGGAATTCGCGCAGATTGCGGACGGCTTGCGCAGCAAGTCCGACGATCATTTCCCCGCCGTCGCCCCCGCTGACTGGACGCGCCGGCGCACCTACTGGAGCACAGTTCTCGACCGCATCGCGCGTATTCCCGCGACGCAACTTTCACCCGAAGAGCGATTGAACGCCGCTGTCCTCAAGGAATCGCTCCGCGGGGAAGTCGCGAACATCGACTTCCGCACCTACGAGGCGCCGCTCAACAGCGATTCCTACTTCTGGGGCGAAGTGAAGCCCTATGCCCCGCTCGAGACCGCCGACGACTATCGCCGCTACATCGGCCGGCTCAAGGACGTGCCGCGCTGGTTCGACCAGAACATCGCCAACATGCGCGCCGGACTGAAGCGCGGCTTCACGCCGCCACGCGTGTCGCTTGCCGGGCGCGATGCGACCATTGCCGCCTTCGCCAAGCCGGGCGCCGACAATCCACTGGCCGAACCGTTCAAGGCTATGCCCGCTTCGATCCCGGCGAGCCAGCAGGCAGCGCTGCGCGCCGAGGGACTGGCTGCGGTCGATGCCGCCGCGGCCCCTGCCTATGCGAAGCTGCTCGTCTTCTACCGCGGCACCTACCTCCCCGGAACGCGCACGACGGTCAGCGCCGCCGCACTGCCTGACGGCGAGTCGTTCTACAAAAGCCAGATCCGCGAATACACGACCCTCGATCTCACACCGGAGGCGATCCATCAGATCGGCCTCAAGGAAGTTTCGCGCATCGACGCCGACATGAAGGCGACGATCGCCACCACCGGCTTCAAGGGCAGCTTCGCCGACTTCCTCGCGTTCCTGCGCAGCGACCCGCAATTCTACGCCCGAACCCCCGACGAACTGCTCGGCTTCTCAGCCTATGTGGCGAAGCGGATGGACGGACGGCTGAAGGACGTCTTCACCACCCTTCCCCGTTACCGCTTCACCATCCAGCCGGTGCCCGACGCGATCGCGCCGGTCTACACCTCGGGTCGCGGTGGGCTCAGCGCATGCCTCATGAATACCTACGACCTGAAGTCACGCCCGCTTTACAACATCGTTGCGCTGACGCTGCACGAATGTGTCCCCGGTCACAGCCATCAAGCCGCAATGGCATTGGAAGCCCCCAGCCGCCCCGCCTTCCGCCGCCAGACGTACTTCTCGGGCTATGGCGAAGGTTGGGGGCTATATTCGGAATGGCTCGGCACCAAGCTCGGCATGTACCGGACGCCGTATGAGGAATTCGGTCGCGAGACCTTCGAGATGTGGCGCGCCGCGCGCCTCGTCATCGATACCGGCATCCATTCGATGGGATGGAGCCGGCAGCAGGCGATCGACTACCTCGCCGGACACACAGCGCTCGCGAAGCTCGACGTCGAGATCGAGGTCGACCGATACATCAGCTGGCCGGGGCAGGCGCTGGCCTACAAGCTCGGCGAGATGAAGATGCGCGAGCTGCGCGCAAAGGCCGAGGCGGAATTGGGCGACCGCTTCGACCAGCGCCGCTTTCACGACGCCCTGCTCAACATGGGCTCGGTCCCCCTGCCAGCGATGGAAGCCGAGATGATGAAGTGGATCGCGGCAGAGAAATCACGCTGATACGGCCGGCTTCGCCCCGGGTGCGCGTAGCGCGAGGTCCAGCGCTATTGCGTTTCGTCCGGGCGGGCGTGCAGCTACCATATCGACCATGCTGCCCGGCCGCGCGTACGGAAGGCCAAGGCAATCGCCGGCGATCGCTTCGACGTGAGGCATTTCCGCGATGGACTGGAAGCCGGTGCGATGCCGCTGTCGATGCTTGAGCGGATTGCCGAGGAACATGCGCGCGGGCTTTCGGGCATGCTCCTTCGAAATTCGATTTGTGCCGACGCACTTGGACCATAGTCGGCCATTCGCGCGTCCTCACGCGCTTCCCGACTTCAGACGCTCATTCATCTTTACGCCATGACGCTTGGCTGCCTATCTCTGCGTCATCACTATCGTGACTGAGAGGATAGCGGCCAGCGCGGTCGTTTGAGGACTTGTCGCGGTAGCCCTCCCACTTGGGCGGTGGATCCCAAGTGGCATTCGCTGACGGTGAAGTCATCATCGTTCGGAAATGATCAGAAACCATTGGACTATGGTAGCGCTATCGATATCTATGGAAAAAACGATAAGAGTGGGAGAGCGGCTATGGGATTCGGCACCCGCATGAAATCCGTCCATCGATGGATTGGCCTCCCTTTTTCGTACCTCCCTACCTTGACGATTTGCACAACCTCGTCCGCGCTGGCGCAGACGGATTTCACGGCTCCTATCGCCACCCTGGCGCAGCCGGACCCGGTCGTCATTGGTACGGGTGAACTTCCCGGAGCAAGGGCGACTCCGGCTTCTACCCTGACCGCGCGTGCGGCAGTGGCCGCAACGGTGGAAGCCAAGTGAACCGGGCCGTACTCATCGCACTTGCGCTGCTGGTGAGCGCGCCGCTGGGAGCGCAGGATCCCGCTCCCGAGCAACCGCCGCACTACTCTGTGATCAAGCTCTGGCCCAACGGCGCGCCGGGATCATCTGCGCACCGTGGCGGGTCCGAGATCGCGCGCGACTATTGGGTTCGCAACATCCACGATCCGTCGCTGATCGCCTTCCCCGCCTCATCTGCGCATCGCAACGGGGCGGCGGTGGTGATCATGCCCGGCGGCGGCCACAAATTGCTGGTGTGGACCAATGAAGGCACCAAGGTCGCGACTGCACTAAATCGCATGGGCGTCACCGCGTTTGTGCTCAAATACCGGTTAGCGAACGAGCCTGGGTCGAAATACTCGGTTGAGGGCGATGCGGCGGACGATGCGCGGCGCGCGCTGCGCTGGGTTCGCGCGCATGCCACCGACTACGGCATCGACCCGACGCGCGTCGGTGCGATGGGCTTTTCAGCCGGAGGCGAACTCGTGTCTCTGATCGCGGACAATCCAGAGCCGGCAGGACGCAGCGCCGTCGATGCCGTCGACAAGCAATCTGCACGCCCTGATTTTCAGGTGCTTGTCTTCCCCGGACCGCGCGGCATCCCAGCCACCGCCGTCAAGAACGCGCCGCCCGCCTTCCTGGTCGCCGGAAGCCGCGATCCCTGCTGTGCGGCACCCACGGTCGCGCTCTACGAACAGCTTCGGAAGAGCGGCGTGTCGGCAGAATTGCACATGTATGCGGACAGCGGCCATGCGTTCAACCTCGACGAGTCGGGTCGGATCTCGATCCTGCATTGGCCGGATCGCCTGCAAGACTGGATGGCCGACGGCGGCTGGCTTGCTCCCCGAACGGCGAAGTGAGGTGCAGATGGTGCCGCTCGATCGGACCGAGCATCCTGGGCCGCGCTCTGCAATCTCCACCCCAGCACCGGCATTGCCGGACTTCAGCAACTCGCGTGAGATCCACTGTCCATTCCAGTCTCCGGCTTGGGTCATGCCGCATCGTGTTTGCTTCCGCAGGAACAGGTGACGGCATCATGATGCGGTTGGTAATGATCGGTGTTGCGGCGATCGCCGTTCTCGCTCCCGCAAGAGCCGATCCGACCGATGCCGCCGACGCGTTTTCCGTGGTCGTAGAGGTCGATGCCGGTCGCCCAGAACGGCCCGTCGAACCGGTGTGGCGGTTCTTCGGCGCAGACGAGCCGAACTATGCGACGATGAAGGACGGGCGAACTACCCTGGCGACGCTAGGCAAACTCGCACCCGACCACGTGTATTTCCGCACCCATAACCTTTTCACCTCGGGCGATGGCACCCCTGCATTGAAATGGGGGTCCACTGGTATCTATTCGGAAGATGCGAGTGGCCGCCCAGTCTACAACTGGACCGTGGTAGATCGGATTTTCGACACGTACCGCGCACGTGGCGTGAAACCCTATGTTGAGCTCGGCTTCATGCCCGAGGCGATGTCGACCAAGCCGATCCCCTATCAGCATGATTGGCGACCGGGCAGCGGCGCATTGCGCACCGGCTGGGCCTATCCTCCGCGCGACTACGGACGGTGGGAGGAATTGATCTACCAGTGGGTGCGTCACTGCATCGACCGCTATGGCCGCGAAGACGTCGCGAGCTGGTATTTCCAGACCTGGAACGAAGCCAATCTGCCACAATATTACTGGGACGGTACGCGTGAGGAATTCTTCCGGCTTCACGATGCCGCGGTCCGCGGCGTCCGGCGGGCGATGCCGGAGGCGCGCGTCGGAGGACCGGACAATGCCGGTGCCGGCGACGATTTCCTTACGGCATTCATGGCACACGTACAGGCGTCGGGCACGCCCACCGACTTCCTGTCCTTCCATGCAAAGGGTCAGCCCCTGCTTGTCGAGGATGGGACTGGCAGTCATGTCCGCATGGGCTTGAACACCCACCTCAAAGCCGCCGAGCACGAGTTCACAGCGATCAGCGCCAACCCGGCATTCATAGACAAACCCATCGTCATCGGGGAATCCGATCCGGAAGGCTGCGCGGCGTGCCAGGGGCCGGCCAACGCGTACCGCAACGGAACCATGTATTCGAGCTACACCGCGGCATCGTTCCCGCGGCTGCTCGCGCTTGCCGATCGCCATCACCTCAAACTCGAAGGTATCCTGTCATGGGCCTTCGAGTTCGAGGATCAGGCACCGTTCGCGGGCTTTCGCCAATTGACTTCGAACGGCATCGACCTGCCGGTCATGAACATGTTCAAGATGTTCGCGCGGATGAAAGGTCGGTACTTGCCGGCCGTGTCCGACCATCAGGTCGCGTTGGACACCGTGATGCGCGACGGCGTGCGCGGCATCGCGGATGTAGGCAGCATTGCCAGCCTCGACGGCGATGCGCTGTCGGTGCTCGTCTGGCACTATCATGACGACGATCTGCCGGGGCCCAAAGCGGCGGTACAGTTGCGGCTCCGTCGACTACCCCGCGCCCATGCCAAGGGCACCGTGATAACCCACTACCGAATAGATGCGAGCCATTCGAACAGTTTCGCCGTCTGGCAGGCCATGGGATCGCCGCTAGCCCCGTCGAACGAACAACGCGCCTCGCTGCTAAAGGCCGCAAAGCTCGCGACCATGGATGCCGAGCCCAAGACGCTTGCGGCTCGCAGCGGCGACGCCAAGCTGACGTTCGACCTGCCGCGCCAAGGCGTCTCGCTACTGGTCATTACCCCGGCCTCGCGTGAAACCAGGCGTCGAAGGATCGTGAGCAGCCGTCGATGAGACGCGCGCACATGATCTTCGGTCTATGATTGGACGGGCAGCGCATTAAACCGACGCGATACGCCTTGGCCGAATGACTGCCGTTTGCCTGTGCGCATCGGATACGGACCGGCAGGCTGAGAGAGGATCGCCTGTGCCTAATTATAGTAGAATGTCCATGGCTACACTCTTTCTGCTGGTCGGGTGTGGGCCGACTCCCCCCGCCTCGGCACCAGCCGAACCCGACACATCCGCATTACCGGTGAACTACGGGACGGCGACCCCAACCGCGTCCAAGCCCTTTAAGATCAATCCCGTCGCCTCGTTTGATTCGCCTTGGGCGCTGGCCTTTCTGCCAGATCAGAGGATGCTGGTGACCGAAAAGCCCGGCAGGTTGTGGCTGGTAACCGCGGCGGGAGTAAAATCGCCCGTCAGCGGAGTGCCTCGCGTACACTTCGAAGGACAGGGCGGGCTGCTGTTCATCGCCACTGCGCCTGACTTCGCGCAGAGCCGGCAAATATACCTTACATATTCCGAACCTGGCGAAGGCGGCGATGGCTTGGCGCTTGCCCGAGCAACGCTCGATTTCGGCGCGGCTCAACCGACGCTGAAAGACCTTCGGGTGCTCTGGCGGCAGCTGCCCCGCGGCAATGGCGGGCAGTTCGGCGGGTACATCGCGTTCTCGCCGGACGGGCGCTATCTTTTCCTCACCTCCGGTGAGAGGCAGCGGTTTACCCCGGCGCAAGACCCCGACCAGGCGCTTGGCAAAATTCTGCGACTGAGGCTGGACGGCAAGCCTGCACCCGGCAACCCCGGCGCGGGCAAGGTTGGCGCCACGACTATTGGCATCATCGATCCGCCGGCTAATACCGGTTCCGCCGCTACCACGCCGGTGCGCAAGGCCACGATACCCGGCCCGAACCTGACTCGGGCGGAGACATGGACGACAGGTCATCGAAACCCCTACGGGCTGGCGTTCGATGCGAAAGGCCGCCTTTGGTCGACTGAAATGGGTCCGCAGGGCGGTGACGAGTTGAACCTGATCGAACCGGGCAAGAATTATGGGTGGCCGGTCGTGTCGTACGGCAAGAACTACGACGATACGCCGATCGCCTCTCCTGTCGGCAAGGCGAAATTCCAGCAGCCGGCGCTGTATTGGACCCCGATCATCGCACCGGCCGGACTCACCTTTTATGACGGCACGATGTTTCCGCAGTGGCGAGGCTCCGCCTTTGTCGGTGGACTGGCGTCGGAAGCGCTGATCCGCATCGCGTTCGACGGCGCGGTCCCCAGCGAAGCGGAGCGGTGGACGATGGACGCGCGGATCCGCGCGGTCATGTCCGGCCCGGACGGGGCGCTATGGCTGCTGGAAGACGGACCTGCCGGGCGACTGCTCCGCCTGTCCTCCAACCGCGCAGGGTGAAAGTCCGACAGGGGTAGCAGAAACAAATTTGCTTAGGACCGCCAGGTCCGACGCGCGGCTTATGGCTCGACGAGCGACTTAAAGGCCGCATGGACCCAGTCGCGGACATTCAGCGCTGCCCGAGCGCTCGCCAGAACCTGCCATCCGTTCATCTCCTGCACGGTTGGTTTGAGCATCGTCGCGCTGCATAAACGGCGCAGTACGATGGCTCCTCTAGCGGTTTTATGAGCCCGGATCCCGAGATGGCCGCTCTTCGATGAAGCCAAGCAACAGGGTCTCAGCGAGGTCTCGCGCATTCGGTGCCAGCGCCCCGTCGGGCAGTTCGCCCGCAGTCCAGAACGACAGCACCCCACGAAAGGCGAAGGCGAGCTGCCCCGGCAAGCAACATAGCGCTTGATCCCGCCGAGTTGCGCTCAATCCGTCCCCCGCGCCGAGCGCCAGCGTCCAGAGCGCCGTCGAGCGCGCCCAGACCTGTCCGGGCGAAGAGCTGGTGGTGCCGAGCCAGCTCATCACTGCGCGGTTGATCGCCGGTTCCTCCAGCATCACCGCCGCCGCCGTATCGATGGCAAGCATTACGCGCGCGGCCGTGTCTGTCAGCGGGGGCGCGGCGGCGAAGCGGATTTCCATTGTATCGATCCGACGTGTGGACAGCGTCTGCATAATCGCTGCTTTGCTCCCGAATTGGTTGAACGGGGTCGCAAAACTAACGCCGGCCTCCGCTGCGAGGTCGCGCATCGAGAAATCGGCTTTGCCGTCGCGGAGCAGCCGTTCGGCCGCGTCGATCACGCGCTGACGAAGGGGCTCGCCTCTAACGCCGGGCGACGAAGGTTCGATCTTGCTGTTTGTCATCTCACTATCTATATCATGATATAAGTACTTTGACAGTTCGGAGTTTAGCCATGGCGATCCCCGCTTCTAAGACCTTTCTCATCACCGGCGTCAGCTCCGGCTTGGGCCGAGCATTCGCCGAAGCCGCGCTGAACGCCGGCCATCGGGTGATCGGCACCGTCCGCCGGGCTGGCGACGCCCAAGCCTTTGCCGCACTCGTACCCGACCGCGCTCACCCGCTGATGCTCGACGTGACCGACTTCGACGCCATCCCGGCAGCTGTGGCGGATGCCGAGCGGCAGGCAGGCGTGATCGACGTGCTGGTGAATAATGCCGGGTATGGCCATGAGGGCGTGCTGGAGGAATCCTCCATCGACGATCTGCAACGTCAATTCTCGGCGAACGTGTTCGGTCCGGTCGCGATGGTGAAGGCGGTCCTGCCCGGGATGCGCAAGAGGCGCCGCGGCCACATCATCAACGTCTCGTCCATGGGCGGCTTCATCACCATGCCGGGAATCAGCTTCTACTGCGGCAGCAAGTTCGCCCTGGAAGGCATCTCGGAAGCGCTCGGCAAGGAACTGGCGAGTTTCGGGATACGGGTGACGGCGCTCGCCCCAGGCCAGTTCCGCACCGATTGGGCCGGACGGTCCATGGATCGCACGCCACGCACCATTGACGACTATAACGCGGTCATGGACCCGATCCGCGCCACTAGGCAGGCCAAGAGCGGCAACCAGCCCGGCGACCCGACAAAGGCTGCGCAGGCACTGCTCGCGCTGGTCGAGTCAGAGAGCCCGCCAGTCCGGCTATTCCTGGGCGATGACGCGCTGGGGCTGGTTGAACAGAAGCTCGAGGCGATGAAGGTCGAACTCGGCGCTTGGGATGCCCTCTCGCGCTCGACGAGCTTCGGGGCTGATTAACAGGCAACTCGTTCGAATTATGGTCGGCCTTGCGACCCGGCAGTTTCGACCCGGTTCCTGACGTTCAGCCGCAATTTCGCACCTACCAAATTCAGACATCCATTCATGTCGGCGCTGCGCGTCGATGACCTGCCTCTGAACAAGAAGCGGGAGTCAGTCGCCGTACCCAGCGTCTTCCACAATCGACTATTTTACTGAAAAAGCAAAGCCACCGGCGGTTCCAGGTGAACACGGAACACAAGCCAGCGATGGTCACCAGTCGACCTCCAACAGGGAGCGACCCTATTGGGATGCTTTGCTTAAAACCTTCCGCGCGGGGATTCCTCCTTTGAGAGATGATGCCGATGCGAGCTTTACTTTAGCCCTCCAACCAATCGGTTGTGATCTCGCCTCTATGCCCCTCCGGCGCCAGTACGGCGCGCAGGGCTTCCAGCAGAGGTGGTAGCGCCTGTATGAAGGCGTAGGGCGGGTTTACGATGTAAAGGCCTGCGCCATTATAAATGCCGTGCTGATCGTCATCGTACAACCAATGCTCCACACTCAATAATTTCGGGATGCCGATCTGGCGTAACTGCTCCTTCCACCGCCTGTGCGCGACGCGGTCTTTCAGCGGAAACCAAATCACCGTCACGCCATGCGCCCATTTGCGGTAAGCAGCCGCAAGGGTGGCTGTGATACGCGCGCGGTCATCGGGTTGCTCATACGGCGGGTCGACCACCACCACGCCGCGCGCGGTTCGGGGCGGCAGCATCGCCAGCCAAAGCTCGTAGGCGTCGCGCTCATGCACGGCAGCGGATGTGTCGCGCATCACACCGCGCAGAGTATAGGCGTCCTGGGGATGTTTCTCGTTCAGGATTAGAAAATCCTGCGGGCGCAGTAGCTGCGCCAGGATCCGCGGCGAGCCGGGGTAGAACCGCGGCTCGGCTCCGGCATTCACCGCCTGCACGACGGCGCGGTAGTCGTTCAGCAAGGAGTTCGGGTCGGCAAAGGCCCGCAGCACACCCTGCGTGGACTCGCCGGTGCGTTGTGCATCCTCGCCGTCGAGGTCGTACAGCCCGCAGCCGGCATGGGTGTCGATCAGGGTCAGCGCACCCGGTTTTTGCTGCAGCGCCCGCACGAGGGCGATCAGTAGGCTGTGTTTCACGACGTCGGCACTATTGCCGGCATGGAAGGAATGGCGATAATTCATTGCGACTCTAAATCCTGACCATCTGCCTTTATGCGTGCCATCTGGCGCGGTTGCCGCGCGCGAGGCGACCCAAGTCACCCAGCCGGTGCTGGTATAAAGTCGGGCGGAAACCTTCAACGGCCTTCTGCGCGAGGCCTGGAGCCTGCGTTAGCGGTCGTCACCAGGAACGGAAGCGCGAGGCTCCGGGAGCGGCGCTGACCCAATCACGGCCACTGAAGCCTGAGCCACCGTCTTCCGAAACCGGACGTCCATTCATCGAGTTTGAATAGAGGCCTAGGTCACGGCCAGTGCTGGTATGAAATGCGCCGCCCCAGCCCCCATCTACGACCCGGGTGGCGGCTGCCTTCATGGCAGCGCCTGCATCGTTAATTAATAACGATGCGAGATCGCTGCATAATTGCCATGGTCGAAGTCCAGCTGTTCGACATCGTTCTCACGTCCGATGGCTCGGGATTGCCTGAAGCGGGCGGATCGACAATCTCCAAGTAGGAGCCCATCCGAAACCGGAAATGATCGGCGTCGGAGACAAAGCACAGCGACTCCTCTCCGTATCGCCCGCAGGAATAGGCGACCGTCACATCGCCTCGCTTGAATTCCTCCTGATAGTTCGACGATTTCACGCGCATGAAACCGCCGGCCCGCAACTCCGGAACAAGGCGATCGATCGCCGACCCAACCGGCTCGATCACTTGCCGCCCGCCGCCGTCTTGCCGAGCTTCACAAGCTTGCTGGAAACCGGGTCGTATTTATAGGCCTTGTCAATCAAATACTGCAACTTGCGGTCGAACCCGGTCAGCTTGGGGGTCACCGCTATCGCCCATAGGTTACGCATCGTCCTCTCCTCGTCGGAACTGAGCGCGTCGTACGCTAAACAGATTGGTCAGCGCTTTGCCGAGCCGTGGACGCGACGGCAGCCATCAGGACCAACGGTTGCTGACGGAGTGATACCAGTCGTGCCAACATCGCCAACGCGGTGCTGAAGGGCCTCGTCACCGGGCCGTTCGACGCCATGACCTCATATGCCGAGTTCATCCAGGACGGAATGCTGGACCTGCTCGATTCCGGCAAGCTGCGGATGGCGTCGGCGACCGCGTTCTCGCTCAGCCCCGAGGCGGCGGCACGGTTGAATGCCGACATGGGTTGCCTATCGCGACCGGATGATCCTGCGCCCCCAGGAGATCAGCAACCATCCCGAACTGATCCGGCGGCTCGGCTGCCTGGCGATGAACGGACTGATCGAGGCGGATATCTACGGCAACGTCAACTCGACGCACATCATGGGATCGCGGATCCAGAACGGCATCGGCGGCTCGGGCGATTTCGCACGCAACGCCTATGTATCGATCTTCATGACCTCGTCGACGGCGAAGAACGACGACGTTTCCGCGATCGTGCCGCAGGCGAGCCATGTCGACCATATCAGCCAGGACGTACAGGTGCTCGTCACCGAACAGGATCTTGCCGACTTGCGCGGGCTGAGCCCGAAGCAGCGGGCCGCGGTCGTCGTCGAAAATTGTGCGCATCCGGATTATCGCTCCGCGCTGGCGGATTATTATCGGCACGCGCGTGCAGGATCATACGGACAGCAGACCCCGATGCTGCCGGGCGAGGCGCTGTCATGGCACCAGCGGTTCCTCGACACCGGCACGATGCGGATGTGAGCGGGCTACACGGCAGTGCTGAACTGCCGCGCGCCGGGGGATCTGTAGGCGTCGATCGTCGCGGCGATCGAGCGGGCATAGGGGCGGGCGTCGGCCGAGAGGCCGAGCGTCGCGCCCTCCCATTTCACCAAGCCCCTGTGTTCGAAGGGGGCAAGGCGGTCGTGGATCAAGGCCAGCTCCGGCATTCCGGACAGGTCAGCGGCGCCTCGCGTCAGGATCGCCTCGATCGCCCGCCCCCGCACACGGTCCTCGGCGGTTCGGCGAAGGCCGCGGACGGTGGCGAACCGACCTGCCGCGAGCGCGATGTGATAACGACCGGTGTTCTTCTCGTTCTGGAGCAGGAAGCCCGGAAACTCGCTGATCGCGCTCGCACCCAGTGCGATCAGCGTGGCCGCGGAATCTTCGGTGAAACCCTGAAAGTTGCGACGTAAGGTCCCGTCTTCGCTGGCTTTGGCGAGCGCATCGCCAGGCTTGGCGAAATGGTCGAAGCCGATCGCGGCATAGCCGGCTCCGGTCAGCGCCGTATGCGCCAGTGCGGCCTGGGCGAACCGCGCCTGCCCATCCGGCAGCGCGGTCGCGTCGATCCGGCGCTGGCGCGGGATCAGGCTCGGCACATGCGCGTAGCCGAACACCGCGAGCCGATCGGGCGTCATCGCCAGGCTCTCGACCAGCGTCGCTTGCAGCGCAGCGTCGGACTGACCCGGCAGGCCGTACATCAGGTCGAAGTTGATCGATCCGACACCGGCCCCGCGGAGCAACTCCGTCACCCGACGGATCTCGTCCACCGGCTGCACCCGCCCGATTGCGGCCTGGATCACCGGATCGAGCGTCTGCACGCCCAGGCTCACGCGCGAGACGTGGAGGCCGCCGAGCATTGCGGCCCATTCCGCAGTGAACCCACGCGGGTCGATCTCGACCGACAGCACCGCATCCTCGCAGCGAAAGCTGGACGTGATACGCTCCACCAGTCGCGCGAGCTGCGCCGGGGCGACCGCGTTGGGGCTGCCGCCGCCGAACGCGATCCGGCCCACCTTCGCATGCCCGATACGGTCCGCGACGAGCGCGATCTCGTCCTCCAGTCGCGCCATGTACGCGTCGAGCCGTGCGCTGCGGTTGGCCGCGCCGGTGTTGCATCCGCAATACCAGCAGATCTGCCGGCAATAGGGGATATGCACGTAGAGCGAGACGGTCTCGTCCGGAGCGACGCCGACCAGCGCGGCGTGCATGTCCGCGGGGCCGACCGTGTCGCCGAACTCGGCGGCGGTGGGATAGCTCGTGTAGCGCGGTACCGGCACCGCGAGCAGCTCTGGATGATAGGTCCCCATGGACCGCGACATGGGCGGCGGCGGGCGCGACGTCTTTGACCGCGGTCAACCCGATTCTTGTCCGCGGTCAACGCCGGCGCGGCGACGCGCGCCTAGCCCGACGGCATTGGATTACAGGAGCCGGACCATGTCATCGTCGATCAAGAGCCTCGCCATCGGTGCGGCATGTGCCGCTACGCTCGTGGCCATCCCCGCCTTCGCGCAGACCGACGCGGTACCGCGCCAGGGCATCGCGGCGGGTGACGTCTTGCTGCGCGTGCGGACGATCCTGGTCGCGCCCAACGAGAAATCGGGCAGCATCCTGCCCGCCTTCCCCGGCGAGCGTGTCAGCGTGAACGACAGCGTCATGCCCGAGGTCGACGTCACCTACATGGCGACCGATCATATCGGCTTCGAGCTGATCGCATCGACCACCAAGCACCACGCGGACGGCCGCACCGGCACGACCGGTTCGATCGGCAAGCTCGCCTCGACCTGGGTATTGCCGCCGACACTAACCGCGCAGTATCATCTGAATCCGGCGGGGAAGGTTCGACCCTATGTCGGTGCCGGGCTCAACTACACGATCTTCTGGAACGAAAAGGCGTCCGATGGCCTCATTGCGGCGGTCGGACCGACCGACGTCCATATGAAGGACAGCTTCGGCTGGGCGGCACAGGCAGGCGTCGATATAGACATCACGCCGAAGGTCTTCCTGAACCTCGACGTCAAATACATCGACATCGATACGACCGCGCGGCTGCGGACGACGGCGGCGGGCACGCAGCGCGTCGCGATCAGCCTCGACCCGCTGGTGTTCGGGATCGGGCTCGGCATCCGTCTGTGACGACCGAGCCGGCGGAGCGAGCGATCCCAATCACGGCCGGCTAAAAGCCCGACGGTCTTCAATCTCGGCTATATCGCCGCGGTTGCGGCAAGGTATCCGTGGGTTGGGCTACGATCGCATCCGATGCGGGCGCGACGGCGATACGCCGGTCGCACAGCGCGACCATTGCCGGACGGTGGCTGACCATGATCAGCCCCTGCCCGGTTCTGGCGAGCCGCGCAGACAGGCGCCCGGCGACGCGGCGTTCGGTGTCGGCGTCGAGTCCTTCGGTCGGTTCGTCGAGCAGCAGCCACGGCGCCGGCGCGAGATAGGCACGGGCAAGCGCCAGCCGCCGCCGCTCACCGCCCGACAGTCGCACACCGTGCTCGCCGATCCAGCTGTCGAGGCCGTTGGGCAGCGCCTCGATTACGTCGGCCAGTGCGACGTCGACGAGCGCCTTCCACATCACCGCATCGTCGGACAGCGGATTGCCGAGCGCGAGGGTATCGCGGATCGTGCCCGCCAACAGCGCGGCGTCCTGGGGGGCCCAGCCGAACGTCGCGCGGCGGACGGCAAGCGGGATGGTGGCGACGTCGTGGCCGTTAATGAACGCCGTGCCGGGTTCCACCGTTCGCAGGCCGAGCAGGCGTTCCACGAGCGTGGTCTTGCCCGTGCCCGACGCGCCGACGAGCGCAACGCGCGTGCCAGGTGGCAGGTGCGTGCCGAGCAGACCGATCGACGAAGCAACGATGCACGCGGTTTGCTCGCCCTCTTCAGTGATGTCGGGCAGCAGGTCGTTCAGTCGCGCTACGGCCTCGCGCTCGGAACTCCGCTGGGCTAGGCTGCGCAACACCGGCCCCGCCCCGTCGATCGTCATCACCGCCGCTAGTGCGCACAAGGCAGCGATCGGTGCGCCCGAGGGTGCAGCGAGCAGCAACGTCGCGAGTCCCGCCATGCCGAGAGCTACCGCCTGGACGAACTCGAACCAGCCCGCGGCGCAGGCTTGCGCGCGTTGCGCCTCCGCCAGACGCCGGCTGTTCGCGTCGACCGCGGCCATCGCCTGCGCCTCGACTCCGTAGCAGCGAAGTTCCGCAGCGGCATCGGCCACGCCGGCGAACGCCTCCTTCAACGCCCCGGTCGCGCGCTGCACCTCGCGCCCGGGTGCTTCGAGGCGTCGAGCAAGCAAGGTCGCGAACGTCAGGAGGCCGGCCAGGCACAGCACCAGCGCCACCGCCGGTCGCCACCCGCCAAAGGCACACAAGACCATGCCGCTCGCCAGCGCCGCGATCATACCCGGCACCGCCGAGAGCCGGACGAACTGCGCCTCGACGACGGCCACGTCCTGCACGATCCGCGCGGTCGCTTCGCCTTGCGTCAGCGCCAGCGCATGATCCGAAGGGCCCCTCGCCAGGCCGAGGAACAGCGCAGGCCGGATGCGGGCGAGCGCGCCGAACGCCGCGTCATGACTGGCAAGCCGCTCGCCGTATCGCCCTGCGGTGCGGAGGATCGCGAGCAGGCGGATGCCTGCGCTCGGCAGCATGTAGTTGAAGCCCTGCGCGGCGATCGTTCCCGCCAGCCCGGCGACCGCCGCGGCGGTGATGAACCAGCCCGACAGCCCGAGCAGCACGACCGAGGCTGTCGCGACGATCGCCGCATAGCCACCCGCACGCCACAGGCCGCGCCGTTGCCGTCGTCGCTCGTCGGCGATCAGCGTATCGAACGCCGTCATGGCCGCTCTCCCAGGTCGATGACGACGTCGGCAATCGCGGCCAACCGCGCGCTGTGCGTCGCGATGATCGTGGTGCGCCTGACGCAGGCGCGCGCGATAGCCTCGATTAGGCGCGCTTCGGAGTCCGCATCGATATGCGCGGTCGGCTCGTCGAGCAGGAGTACGGGTGCCGGCTTCAACAGCGCGCGGGCGAGCGCGATCCGACGCCGCTCTCCCCCCGACAAGCCGCTCCCCCGTGCGTCGATCACCGCCCCCAACCCGCCGCGCGCGAGGAGCATCGGCGACAGGCCCGCGACCCGTGCGACCTCGGCGATCCGCTCGGCCGACGCGGTCGGATCGGCGAGTGCGATGTTCGAACCGATCGTCCCCGCCAGGATCAGCGGCGATTGCCCCATCCACGCAGCGATTGGCGCGATGCTGCCGATCTCCGCCAGATCGAGCACCGCGTCTTCCCCCCTCCCTGAAAGGGAGGGGTTGGGGGTGGGTTGGCCAATTTTGGCCGCCGACGACGGATAATGCGGAAGCCGACCCACCCCCGGCCCCTCCCTTTCAGGGAGGGGGGAAGGAGTGCAGATCGTGATGCAGCCCTCTGACAAGGGGGCGATACCGAGCAGCAGATTCAGCAGGCTGCTCTTGCCGCTGCCCGAGGGGCCGATCAGCGCGACTATCATGCCGGGATAAGCTTCGAACGAGAGGTCGGACACAGCGGCGCAGTCCTGGCCATCATAGCGGATCGAAACCGAATCGAAGCGGATCGTCGGCGCGACACCGGACCAGACGGGCACCGCCGGTGGCGGCGCTGCCTTGGCGCTCTCCACATCGGCCAACCGCTCGGCCGCGGTCTCCGCTGCCTGTCGGTCGTGATACGCCGACGCCAGCCGTCGCATCGGTGCATAGAATTCCGGCGCCAGCGCGAGCACGAAGAACGCGCGGCCCAAGTCGAGCGTCTCCGGAACCGGAAACGGGAGCAGGCCCAGCAGGTTGAACCCGGCATAGACCGCGACGAGCGCGACCGACAGCGCGGCGAAGAACTCGAGCGCCCCAGATGACAGGAACGCGATCCGCAGCACCTGCATCGTCCGCCGCGCAAGATCCTCCGACGCATCGCCAAGCGCGGCGGCCTCGCGCCCTTCAGCACGGAAGGCCAGGACGACCGGCAGCGCCCCGATCCGATCCGCGAACAGCCCTGACAGCCGCGCGAGCGCGACGAACTGGCGGCGCGATGCATCCGCCGCGGCCCCGCCTGCGAGAATCATCGCAGCGAGAAAGGGGAAGAACGTCGCCACCAGGATCGCCGCTGCGATCGGGCTCGCGACTGCGGTCGCGGCGAGTACGATCAGCGGCGCGATCGACGCCGCCATCCGCGCTGGCAGGAACCGCGCAACATAGCCATCGATCGCGTCGACCTCGTCCACCGCCGCGCTCATCAGCGTGCCCGTCGTCGCGTCTGATCCGGGCGCACGGTGAAGTGCGGCCTCGACGATCCGCCGCCGCAACCACGTTTTCGCCCGGTATGCGCCACCTGCGCCGACGTGCGCCGCCAGCATCGCGCACGCACCGCGCCCGCTTGCCGAAACGCCTGCCAGCAAGACCCAGGGCAACATTGCCCCGACACCGTGCGGGACCGCGACCACGCCACCCGCCAGCCCGGCCGCGAACCCGATCGCCGCCACGGAGTCGAGTAGCAGCAAGCTCGTCGACGTTCGCACGCCGCCGCCGTCCGCGACCGCCGCCTTCAGATAGGCGCGGGAAGCCTGGGCGCGCTCTTTGGCAATGCTGCTCATACCCACCGCAATCGGCGGACCACCCGCGCGCGTCTTTGACCGCGGTCAATGTTCGCGCCGCCGCCGGCGCCTAGCCCGGCCTCCAGACAGCGCCGTCGACGGCACTGTGGGGAGCTTAATCATGGACCTTGGGGTCATCGATCTGTCGCGGCTGCAATTCGCGCTGACCGCCCTGTACCATTTCCTGTTCGTACCGCTGACGCTCGGGCTGTCGATGATGCTGGTCATCATGGAAGCCGTGTACGTGATGACGAACCGGCCGATCTGGCGCGTCATCACGCGGTTCTGGGGGCGGATTTTCGCGATCAACTTCGTGCTGGGCGTCGCCACCGGGCTGACGATGGAATTCCAGTTCGGCACGAATTGGTCGTATTTCTCGCATTATGTCGGCGACATCTTCGGCGCGCCGCTGGCGATCGAAGGGCTGATGGCGTTCTTCCTGGAGGCGACATTCGTCGGGCTGATGTTCTTCGGCTGGGACCGCCTGTCGAAGCTCGGCCATCTGATCGTCACGTTCATGGTCGCGCTCGGCACCAATTTGTCGGCGCTGTGGATCCTCGTCGCGAACGGCTGGATGCAGAACCCGACCGGCGCAGAGTTCAACACCGACACGATGCGGATGGAGGTCAGCGATTTCGGCGCGGTGCTGTTCAACCCGATCGCGCAAGCCAAGTTCGTCCACACCGTCAGCGCCGGCTATGTCTGCGCCGCGGTGGTGGTGCTCGGCATCTCCGCCTTCTGGCTGCTCAAGGGCCGCTACACCGCCGTCGCTCGCCGTTCGATGACGGTCGCCGCGGCGTTCGGGCTTGCCGGGTCGCTGTCGGTCGTCGTGCTCGGCGACGAGAGCGGTTACGCGCTCACCGACAACCAGAAGATGAAGCTCGCCGCGATCGAGGCCGCGTGGCACACCGCGCCCGCGCCCGCCGGGCTGACGCTGTTCGGCCTGCCCGACGTCGCTGCGCGCGAGACACGCTACGAGGTGCAGGTGCCCTGGGTGCTCGGCCTGATCGCGACGCGCAGTCTCGACAAGGAGGTGACGGGGATGTCCGAACTGGTGCTGAAGGCACAGGAGCGGATTACGTCAGGCGTCATCGCCTATGACGCGGTCCAGCATCTGAAGGTCGATCGCACCGACGTCGCGCAGCGGGCGCGGTTCGAGGCGCACAAGCGCGACCTCGGCTATGCGCTGCTGCTGAAACGCCACGTCCCCGATCCGCGGATGGCGAGGCCGCAATTGATCGCCGCGACGGCATGGGACGTGGTGCCGAACGTTCCGCTGATGTTCTGGAGCTTCCGGATCATGGCGTTCATCGGCTTCTTCATGATCGCGCTGTTCGGCACCGCGTTCGTGCTGACCTCGCTCAGGCTGCACACCCAGACGCGCTGGTTCCTGAAGCTCGCGGTCGTCGCGATCCCGCTGCCCTGGATCGCGATCGAGCTCGGCTGGATGCTTTCCGAGATCGGTCGCCAGCCCTGGGCGATCGAGGGCGTGCTGCCGACCTTCCTGGCCGCATCGTCGCTGACCCGCGGGGTCCTGTGGACGACGATCATCGGCTTTACCGCGATCTACGGCACGCTGGCGGTGATCGAGGTGCGGCTGATCCTGGCGACGATCCGAAAAGGTCCGTTCGAGCATGACGAGGACCCGAAGCCCGTCATCGGCCTCGTTCCCACGACGCCTCCCATTCTCCCCCTGGCCGCCTGACAGGAGACACGACGATGTTCGATTATGAAACGCTGCGTCTCATCTGGTGGGCGCTGATGGGAATCCTGCTGATCGGCTTCGCGCTGACCGACGGCTTCGATCTCGGCGTCGCGGCGCTGCTCCCGTTCGTCGGGCGCACCGATGCCGAGCGGCGGATGGTGATCAATTCGATCGGCCCGACCTGGGAGGGCAACCAGGTGTGGTTCATCCTGGCGGGCGGCGCGATCTTCGCGGCGTGGCCGTTCGTCTACGCGATCAGCTTCTCGGGCTTCTACCTCGCGATGTTCCTCGTCCTGGCGGCGCTGATCCTGCGCCCGGTCGGGTTCAAATACCGGTCGAAGCGGCCGGACCCCGCCTGGCGGTCGCGCTGGGACTGGGCGCTGTTCGTCGGTGGGTTCGTGCCGGCGCTCGTGTTCGGCGTTGCGGTCGGCAACGTCCTTTCGGGCGCGCCCTTCCGCCTCGACAGCGACCTACGCGCGTTCTTCGACGGCAGCTTCCTCGGGCTGTTCACGCCGTTCACGCTCGTGTGCGGCCTGTTGTCGGTCGCGATGCTCGTGCTCCACGGCAGCGCGTGGCTGGCGATCAAGATCGAGCACGGCCCGGTGCACGATCGCGCGCGCAAATTCGGCACGGTCGCCGGCATCGCGTCGCTCGCGCTGTTTGCGATCGGCTGGGGGTTCGTGGCCTATGGCGACATCGGCTACCGCATTATCGGCGCGATCGATCCTTCGGGCCCGTCCAATCCCTTGCACACCACCAGCGAACTCGCCCGCGGCGGCTGGCTCGCCAATTACGCCCTCTATCCATGGATAATTATCGCTCCCGCACTCGGGTTCGGCGGCGCGGCGGTTGCGCTGGTCGGGATCAGGCGCGGATCGGAAGGCGCCGCGTTCGCGGGGTCGTCGGCCTCCGCGCTTGGCATCATCGCGACCGTCGGACTGTCGATGTTCCCCTTCATCCTGCCGTCCAGCATCGACTCGCATTCCAGCCTGACGGTCTGGAACGCGTCGTCGAGCGCCAAGACTCTCGGCATCATGCTGTTCGTCACCGTGGTGCTGTTGCCGATCGTCGTCGCCTACACCGCCTGGGCGTACAAGGTGATGTTCGGCCGCGTGACCACGCAGGACGTCGCGACCAACCCCGATTTCTATTGATCCCCAACGCTAAGGATATCTGATCATGTGGTATTTCACCTGGGTCCTGGGCCTCGGTCTCGCCGTCGGCTTCGGCATTCTCAACGGCATCTGGCACGAGTTCCATTTGCCGATCGAGGACGATGCCGACGCTCCGGCGAACTCGTAACGGTCACGTAAAGAATTCGCGCGGGTATCACGAGCCTTTAGCCTATACTGGATCAATGGCTCACCATGACATCTGCGCGGATTGCGCAGTCCGCGATCAGGCTCTGTGCAGCAGCCTTACGGATGTCGAACTGCAGGCGCTCAACACGCTCGGGCGCCGCCGCAAGATCGCACGCGGCCAGACGCTGATCTGGGCGGGCGACGACAGCATCATCTGCGCGAACCTGTTGTCGGGCGTCCTCAAGCTTGTCGCTGCCACGCCCGATGGTCGCGAACAGATCGTCGGGCTGCTGTATCCCGCAGATTTCGTCGGACAGCCCTATGCCGGTCAGGCCGACTTCACGATCACCGCGCTGACCGAGTCCGAGCTGTGCATCTTCCCGCGCGACGCGTTCGAACGCGTGCTGGAGGATCATGCGCGGATGGAACGCCTGCTGCTCCAGCGGACACTCGCGGCGCTCGGTATCGCGCGTACGCGGATCCTGTCGCTGGCGCGCAAATCGGCGCAGGAGAAGATCGCCGGATTCCTTCTGGACATGGCCTTGCGCGCGACCGCGACCGGCTGCCGCGCGACGCCCGACGGACCGATGACGTTCGACCTGCCGCTCACGCGTGGCCAAATCGCGGACGTACTCGGGCTGACGATCGAAACAGTCAGTCGCCAGATGACCAAACTAAAGACCGCCGGCGTAATCGCACTGCCGGGCGGTCGCGCGATCACGATTTCCAACCCGAATGCGCTTCAAGGTTGCGCTGAGGCAGCCTGAAAACGCGCGCGTTTAACCCAACTCCCGCTCGCACAGGCTGTTGGCGAGCATGGCCCGCGCATTACGGCTGAGACGCCCAGCACCAAGCGTCAGAATCGCAAGTTCGGTGAAGTCCATCGCTAGGCGACAGCCTTCGAAAAACCCGCGCAGCATATAGCCGAACGCTTCCGCACAAGGTGTTGAGGCGCCCGACAGAACGGCGAGGATATCGTCCACATGGACCGAGTCGGTCAGATGCCGCGCTCGCATGCGTCCGACAAGGGCGGCCGCGAGCGGATCGTCGAGATCTTGCGCGAACAGCGCGCCGATAACGGCACTTTCTTCTCGGGAATGGCTGTGAACGACCGCGCGCAAGCACCGGCTCATCGCCTCCACGTCCGATGGCCGGTCGGGCAGCCCGTCGGCACAGGCTTCCAACCTGTCGCATACCGCACGAACGCGGACATGATCGGCAACAAGCCGGGCGAGATCAGTTTCCTCGATGACGTGCCAGCGCGCGAACGGCACGACACGGCCGGCAGATTCGTCATGCTCGATCATCGCGGCTCTCCATGGCCGCAGTTTGCATGGCCCCGCGTGCTCAGCATTGACGGGGATCAAATCGCTGTCCTCCTAGCGACGCTACGTCCTGCCGCGGCTACAGCCGCACCGCGTTCAGCCTCGACGCGTTGGTTGTCACCGCGAGTGACGACATTGCCATCGCCGCGCCGGCAGGCGTCGGAGACAACGAGATGCCTGCCATCGGATACAATACCAAAGCAACCGGTACACCGATCCCATTCAACAGGAACGAGACTGCAAGGTTCCGGCATATGTTGCGCATCGTCGCGCACCAAGGCCGCTGGATCGCCCTTGGTCAGCGTGATGCCAGCGCTTACGATATCGAACTCCTTATCCTCGCCACGCCGGCCCGCCGGGCCGAGGGATTGCAGCGCTTCACCGAAGCTTGTCGGGCGCTAGCCCGTCTGCCTGCCACTCGGCCCAGCACGCCAATTCACGTAACCACCGTACATTTCAGCTGATGTACCCAACGGAGGCCTGGTAGAAATCAGTTTCGGTAACGTCCGAACTGTCACCATCGGCTGGCAGCGATGCCCCACTCTGCGAGCCAATATAGATCAGACGGGGTGCATCACGGACAGCAAATCATCGACGTCGCCGACCGCAAACGCCGAATACTCGTCGCCGATCGCGTACGGCAGCAGGATGCGGCGGTCCCGGATCAGCGCACCACAGCTATAGGTCACGTTCGGCACATAGCCCCCGCGCTGCTCCGCGCTGGGAAAAAGCAAGGGCGACGGCGTGCGGACGAGTACCTTCGACGGGTCGTCCTTGTCGAGCAGGCAGGCACCGATGCAATATCCCCGGACCATGCCGACGCCGTGCGTGAAGACCAGCCAACCCTCGTCTATCTCGATCGGCGACCCGCAATTGCCGAGCTGCACGAACTCCCATGGGTATTTCGGCGCCATGATCGGCGTTCCGGTTTCCCACGTATGCAGATCGTCCGATCGCAGCAGCCAGATATTCTCGCTGTCCTGGCGGCCCAGCATCACGAACTGGTTGTCGATCCGGCGCGGGAACAGCGCCATCCCCTTGTATCCGGTCATGGCGCCGGCAAGCGGCCGCATCTCGACCCGCCGCAGATCGATGCCGCGCAGGATTTCCTGGCGCGCATCCTTGCCGTCGAACGCGGTGTAGGTGCCGATGATGCTGCGGACCCCATCGTGATCGGTGAAGTTGACGAGCCGCAGATCCTCGATGCCCTGACGCTGGCTGGGCAAGACCGGGAAGATGACGGTTTCCGACGCGTCCTGGCTGTCTTCGCATACCAGGCGGACCCACGCGTCGTCATGCCGCTCGATCCGGGGCGGGACGCCGTGCGGGCTAGACGGGTCGATCACCAGTCGGTCGCCTGGTCCCCACTCGCCGGTCCGAAACGTGATCGACGAGATATGCCCCTCGCCGATCCCGCGGAGCGACATGACGAAACGCACCGCACCCGGCACCGACGGCGCTTCGTCCGTCAACGATACGATACTGGGGTTGAAGAGCGCGGCGGACTCGAACGCGTATTCCTGACTGAAATAGGCGCCGATCAAGAGCCGTTCGTCCTCGTCGAACTCGCCCTCGTCTATCTCGTGCCGCACATCCTCGAACCGGCGGAGCAGCACCTGCTCGACGTTGCGATGGCGCTCCCGCATCGGCGTCAGCAACAGGTCGCGCATCCGCTCGCGCATCGTATCGTCGAGCGCCCGGATACGGTCGACGACGACCTGGCTGCGCGGCGGATGATCGGCCTCGAACGCTGCCGGATACCCGAAGCTGAACGGCCGGATCACGGTGCGTGACGGATCTGGCTTCAACTCGACGTCGAGCGTCGTGAACACTTCGGCAGCTTTCATCGGCATCGGCCCTTCGAACAGGGTCGCGGACGGGAGGCTCGCGACCTAGTAGGTAACGATGCCGAGCCCGTCGCGATCCCAGGTCCGAGGCACCCAGGTCTGAGGCAGGCGCCCCACGGACGCTGGTCCGCGATGCTCGATCAGCGCCCCTTCACGAACTTGATCGTGAACCGATCGCTCTCGCCGATGGCGGCATATTTCGGGCGATCGACGTCCTTCAGTCGATAGCTCGGCGGCAGCGTCCAGACGCCTTCCGGATGATCGTGGGTATCCTTGGGGTTGGCGTTGATCCGGGATTCCCCGGCCAGTTTGAAGCCCGCCGCCTGTGCCAGTCGAACCACCGTCGATCGCTTGATGTAACCGCTCGTCTTTTCGCGCGCCGTATCCATCTCCTCTGGCAGGCGATGATCGACCACGCCCAGCACGCCACCTGGCTTGAGTGCTGCATAGAACGCCTTGAATACGCGTTCCGCTACCGCCGGATCATCCTGCATCAGCAAATTGTGGACGTTGCGGAACGTCAGCAGCACGTCGGCGCTTCCGGCCCGGATGGTCGATGCGCCAGTCTTGAAGTCGATGGTCGCGACCTGCACCGCGCCGTACGTCGCGGCCTTCTCAGCAAATGCCGTGCGCGTGCGTTCCGCCTGTGCGGTCGGCACCAAGGCGACATATCGCCCACGGCCCTTGACCAATGGCGCCAGGATCTCGGTATACCAGCCGCCGGCCGGCAGGAACTCGACCACCGTCTGCGTCGGCTTCACGCCAAAAAAGGCCAGCGTTTCCGCAGGGTGGCGATACCGATCGCGCGCCCGGTTCGCCGGCGCCCGCGTCGGCGACGCGACGACTGCGGCGATGTCCTTCGAGGGAGCGACAGACTGCGCGACCACCCCCGTGGCACCCAAGGTGGCGAGGCAGGTCACGGCTGTGAGCAGTCGGTTCATATCGTTACTCTCCCTGGATATCTTTCGGCTACCATGCCCCGAGCGAGCCGCCCGTACAATCTCGAGCGGGTATCTAACGGTACGCAGCGTGTGTCATCAAACATCGACACACGCGTAAAGTTCGGCATTCGTGATCGAAAACAGCGTCACTCCCGGCGGAACCAGTCTCCAAAGGTGAGCGCTTTAACAATCGAGAAACCGGCGTCGCCGGCAATGATGGGGTTCAAGCATGACGGAAGCGACCTGGGGCGACGATATGAAGACGCCGGAGATCGACTGGCGGATGAGTGCCGCGTTGGAGAACGTCCCCCGCGGGGGCGAAGACGTCGCTGAGGTGACCAGCCTGGAGGGCGCAGTCCGTACCTGGACAGCACTGGACAGCGCACATCGCGACGCTGCCATACTCACCCCGGAACGCGCCGTGCTGATTGACGGCGTATCGCATGTATCTCTCACCGACGACGGGATCGCCGCGCTGGCCGAGCGGCTGCCCAGCGCGAACGACGAGGGCTGAGGCATGGCACCCGCGAGTGTTCGGTTTGAACGCGGCGAGTATGCGTGGTCGGCAGAGCGGAACGGCGTGCTGTTCCTGGGCCACACCGCCCTGGGAATGGTCGAATTCCTGATCACGAGCGAGGCATTGGCCGAGTTTATCAACCCTGACCTCGAAGGGATCGACAGCGAGACCGCGATCGAGACGTATGTCGAATTCGAAACCGATATCCATCGCATCGCGCGCCGAGAGTTCGTCAGCCGGTTGGGCGGCGAGCCCCCTGTCCTGATTACGGCAGCTGACGTTTCGACATGAGCCTTGGAAGCCGGTCAGAACACTGGGTTACCGAAAATTGGGAAACTGAAATGCTTCGGCAGATGCTGTAATAGACCGCCTAATGTTTAGGCTTCACACCAAGCGCCCGAACAATACGGTGATCAGAAATAAGCCATGGGCCGATGACCGCGACGTACAGCGCAATGGCGACCCAGCGGCTGACGAACGCCTGCGGTACCGCCAGCATATAGAGCGCGATGCTGGCCCAGGCTTCCCAGTCGGAGCCGATCGCGGGAACGACTGCGGACATCTTGCCGTTGCAGACGATAATCACGCCTTCGGTGAGCGAATGGCCTATTGCGGCGAGCCCGAGCACGATCCCATGGCCGCCGCCGCGCCCGCCGCGCCAGGAACGCACCACCGGTATAGAGTAGCATCGACTGTACGATCGGTCGGAACACCTCGTCGCGGAAGCGGTAGCTGAACTGATCGGGGATCTCATCGAACACCCCCGGCAGCGCCTGCGAAAGACGTCCGGTACTCGCGATCTGCTGGAACGCCGGGGGCTCGCTACCGGGAAAGGCCGCGAGGAAATCCTGGGTGTTGCCCAACGCATTGCCCTTGGCCCCCGCGAGATCGACCGACAGCGTCTTCTCGGAGACGAGATACTGCGCCGACGCAGTGACGATCGGTCGGTGCAGCATCCGCATCGCGTCCGCCCCCGTCTTCGCCGCATCGACACCGTGATCGGCGGCGCTGAGGGCACGCGACGTTCGATCCAGCCGCATCTGGGCCGCGTCGCCGCTGAGCGCGGTCTCCGCCTCGGCGGCCGATGCGAGGAACACCAGCGCGAGCGGGATCGACCAGTGCCATGTTCCCCTAACCGCTATCGGCCTCGAAGTCCCCATTGGACAACGCTCTTGCAGCGCATTCGGCGCGATGCGACGGATAAGCAGGTCAGGGTGCCGCCCAGAATCTCGGCTTACTGGCGCCATAGTCATCCGCTGATGCAAGCGGCCGTCCATCTCATACTGAGTTTCGGGCGATGATATGGAATCTGGGACACGGCATTCGAGCGCTCTTCGCGCGCTAATAGCGCGAGTAATGCACGGTATTTGCCTCGTTGCCACTGGGAAGCTTACCAAGCGAGCAGCGCGTCGCCACCAATCGACAAGACCACACACGATCATTGGCGCACCTTTTCGCGGCTCCCGACTTCAAGCGCACATTCACACCGACATTCGCCGGCGTGCGGCAGATACGGTCCGAACATCGCATCGCTCAATCGTCGAACCAGCCGGTGTCGCCGCCGATCGGCATGCCCGGGGGAATCGTCGGTACCGACTGCCGCTTGTCGAGTTCGCGCGTCAACTTGTCGTCGTCGCTCAGCAACATAGCGACGTGCCGACTCCATGCCCCGTCTTCGCCGTTGCCGGCCTTGCCCAATTTGGTGGCGATTCCGCGCAAGCAGTCGCCGAGCAGCGCGGCGACGTCGGGCGATGTCGCGTCGTCCCGCGCGGTGCGCGCCATCGTCATGATCGCGCGGTAGGCGATCCGGCGGCCGACCGCATCGCGGCGTGCATCGACGGTGGCGGCTATCAATCGATCGAGCAGGGTGTCGACGCCCGGCATTCCCGGTTCGCGACGATGCTGTTCGTACACCCGGGCAAGGCGCGCTGGCGCCAGCAGCGAATCCAGCGTCACCTGCGCGGCGACATCGGCCGCGACCAACGGGTCGAACGCGGCAGCCCCGGCATTGCGAAAGACCTCCTGATCGAACTGGATGTCGCTGCGCCCGTTCATCGGCGACGACAACGGCATCACCAGCGTGGCGGGAACGGTCAACGCATCTGCCGACAGCGTCGCCAGCATCGCGGCGATCGCCGCATCCTGAGTTGCGGCGGCTACGGGAGCTGCAGGAGGATGATTGTCGCCGGCCACCGCATAGGCATAGTCGATCCCGCCGACCAGCTTGCCCACCGCGTCGATATCGTAGCGATGCAGCAGCCATACCGGCACGAACTTGCGCCGCAAGTCGGACAGCGCCTCGCCGTTCCGCAGCACGCCGGGGCCGAACTGCGCGATCGCGATGCGACGGACCGCCATCATGTGATCGAGCGAGGCAATCGGATCGGGGCCGTCGTCCCACATGCTGCCCCAGGGACTCGGCGTGTCGGATGCGCGGCCGTCGACATCGGTGATGAAACGCACGCCCTTCGCCTGGATCGCCAGTGCCTTGGCGCGCGCCGCGACGTCCGGATCGGTACCGGGTGCGGAATCAGCGTAGAGCCAGTCGACCGTGAAATCGTCCCACGCGCCGCCGCCCGGCGCATAGGCCTCGGAGAGGTCGATCCGGCCATCGGTCAGCTTGATCCGCGGTCCGGGGTAATCCATCACCGTGGTGCGCCCCTGCGTGCTGCCCGCGAAATTGTGCATGAAGCCGATCGCGTGGCCCACCTCGTGCGCGCCGAGCTGGCGGATGCGGTCGAGCGACGCCTTGACCGGGTCGTTGCCGCCCCCGCTGTTGGTCTGCGCGGTGCCGACAAGCCCCTCGAAGATCGCCATGTCCTGACGCACGCGGAGCGCGCCGATCACGACATTGCCCTTGATGATCTCGCCGGTGCGCGGATCGACGATGCCGCCGCCATAGGACCAGCCGCGCGTCAGCCGGTTCGACCAGTTGACCATGTTGTAGCGCACGTCGAGCGGGTCCGCGCCGACCGGGAGCAGTTCGGCGCGGAAGGCGTCGACCAGCCCGGCCCTGTCGAACGCCGTCGCCCAATAGTTGACGCCTTCCAGCAGCGCGGTGCGGATCGGTTCGGGCGCGGCGCGATCGATGTAGAAGATGATCGGTTTCTTCACGCGCGAGCGGGCGGCGGCGGGGTCGAGTTTTTCCAGCCGGAACCGGTTGGCGAATTGCTGGACCACATCCTCGCCGAGCGGGGTGCCATAGTCGTAATATTGGCTGCCGCCCGCGGCCGAGCGGATGTCGAACTTGCGCGAGACGAATCCGGGCGCGGGCAACAGGACGAAGCTGTGATGGACGGTGAAGCCGATCTGGCGCGGTTCGCCGGCGATCCGCTCGACCTCGCGGCCGGGGGTGTCGGACTGATAGGTCTGGAGCGCGTCGACCTCGATATTGTCGGGGAACACCTTGACCGACGCGGCGTCCGCCACGCTGAGCGCATCGACCAGACGGAATCCCTTGCCCGCCGCCGTACCGCCAGCCGCACCGGCCATCGCCCAGCTGGCATTGAGCGACTCCGCGATCCCCAGCGTGTCGCGCGTCAGGAAGGGGGCGATGTCCACCGTCACGCCGCCGCCGGGTTCGGTCGAGACGATATCGAGCATCGCCATGATGCTGGTCGGGAAGCTGGTGCGTCCGCCCGCCATGACGCCCGCGTCGCCGGTCGCGCGGAACCGATGGTTCTCGAACGTCACCGCGACCTTCTTGCCGATGCGCCGGAACGCGACGATGTGTTCGGGGCCGAGCATCCCGCGATCGAGCCGCAGATTGGCGGATCCGATCCCGGTGCGCAGCGAGGTGGCGTAGATGAAGCGTCCCGACGCCCCATCGGCATCCGCAGCGGGCAACGTGACGAGGATGCGGCCGTCCGCGGCGGTCGCCTTCACCGGCAGCAACAGGCCGCCTGCCGCCACGCTCGCAGGCGCGGCGGCCGCACGACCGGCGGCCGGTTGCGCACCGGCGGGAACAGCCGCGCTCGCCAATGCCGCCAGCCCGACGCCCGTGCTCCACATGATTCCGCGCATCATTGCCCCCTTTTTGCTGCCGTGCAGCGAAACTAGCACGATCGATGTTGCGGTATCGGGCAATATTGCGCAACTTTATGTTCAGGATTGACGCAATGCAGCAATCTTAGGGGGAACAATGCGCGAAATTGAGAATAATCCGGTCGATACCACCGATTACCGTATCCTGCGCGAGGTGATCCGTGATGGCCGCGCGTCGGATGTGATGCTGGGCGAGCGCATCCATCTGTCCAGCACGGCGACAGCACGCAGACGCAAGATCCTCGAGGAAAGCGGCGTCATCGCGGGCTATACCGCCAAGCTGGACATGGGGAAGCTGGGGTTCAGCATCACCGCCCTGGTCTCAATCGAACTGAGGTCGCAGGCCGAACAGGTGCTCAACGAATTCGAGTCGGCGGTCATCGCGTGTCCGTCGATGTCGTTCTGCAGCTTCGTGTCGGGCGAGGTCGATTTCATCATGATCGTCCATGTCCGCTCGTTCGAGGATTACGACCGGGTCTATCGCCGCGAGCTGTCGATGCTGCCGCACGTCGCGCGGATCCGCAGCAGCTTCCTGATGCGCGAAGTCGCGCAGCGATCGGTCGCGCCCGCCGTCGTCAACGATCAATGATGACGAAAGACTCGGCGATATCGCAACTTAAAAATCACACAGGCGCTCGAAACCGTCGAAGATTGCCCGAATGATCGAGGAATCTGCAAAAGTAACATGGATTTCATGTGCAGATTGCGAGGAAGCGGCAGGCAGCATCTGATAGGCTCCGGACAGGAACAGGACCGGGATACCCGGCCATCCCGATAGCAGGCAGGAACCAACGAGAACGATAATCCGGGAGGATATCTGGACGGCACCCGATCATTCGAAGGGGGCTATCCATGACTGTTCTGTACGGCGTCGACCGCGGCGCTTCCGCCACGTGCGCCTATTCCATGCCGCGCTCATTCGCGCATTCGAAAAGCCGCAGGCTGGTCGGCGTCGGCGTGGGGGCGCTGGCGCTTTGTCTCGCCACCGAAGTCGCGACGGCGCAGGCCGGCGCAGAACCGCAGGCGATCGCGTTCCAGACCGAGCGCGGCCCGGCCAAGTCCGCGCCGACCGACCGGGAAACGACGAACGTTCCCGGCGGCAAGCCGGAAATGGCGGTCGATCCCGTGACCGGCGATACGCCAGCCGACGAAGGCGACGCGATCGTCGTCACCGGATCGCGGATCGAGCGCAACGGCTACAGTGCGCCCACGCCCGTCAGCGTCATCACCGCGAAGGAATTGCAGGCCGAGGCGCCCGCCAACATCTCCGATTTCGTCAACACGCTGCCCGCGGTCCGCGGCAGCGGCACCTCGGCCAGCAGCAACGGCTCGCTCAGCAACGGCGCGGCCGGGATCAACTCGGTCAACCTGCGCAATCTCGGCGCGAACCGTACGCTGGTGCTGTTCGACGGCCAGCGTTCAGTCGCCTCGACGACCACGGGCCAGGTCGACGTCAACACCTTCCCGCAGGCGCTGATCGAGCGGGTCGAGGTGGTGACCGGCGGTGCCTCGTCGGCCTATGGATCGGATGCCGTGTCGGGGGTCGTCAACTTCATCCTCGACCGCGACTATACCGGGTTCAAGATGGAGTATGAGCACGGCGTCACCACCTATGGCGACGCGCCGAACCACAAGGTGACGGCGACCGGCGGCAAGGCATTCGCGGAAGGACGCGGCCATCTGATCGTGTCGGGCGAGCATTTCTCGCAAAAGGGCATCCAGTCGATCGATCGCGACTGGAACGACAGCGGCTATTTCCTGGCGAACAATCCCGCCTATTCCGCAGCACGCTGCACCGATGCCGCCACGCTGGGCACACCCTGCGTCAACGAATTCCTGATCGCGTCGGGGATCGGCACCGGCCAGTTCACGCCGGGCGGGCTGGTCAGCACCGGCCCGTTGCGCGGCACCTATTTCGGCTCGGTCGATCCGACGACCGGCAAGGCGAGCGTCAATCAGCTGAACTTCGGCGCCACCAGCGGCCAGTGGATGGTCGGGGGCGACACCGACATCACCACCGCCGGCCATCGTAGCAGCGCGACCCTGCAACCCGAGGAGAAGCGCAGCAGCGTCTTCGGCCGGCTGAGCTACGAAGTGTCGCCGCTCGTCGAACTGTACGGCCAGTTCTCGTACAGCAACTATCGCGGCCAGAGCTATTACCAGCAGACGCCAACCACCGGCGTGACGATCCAGCGCGACAACGCCTATCTGCCAGATGCGACGCGCGCGGCGATGGTGGCGAACAATCTCAGTTCGATCCAGATCGGTACCAGCAACATATTCCTGCCACCGCAGGGCAGCGACAACGAGCGCCAGGTCTTCCGTTATGTCGCGGGAGCGGACGGCGCCTTCTCGACCGGATCGATAGACTGGAAATGGGGCGGCTATTACCAGCTGGGCAAGACCAAGACGAACGAACTCCTGACCAACGCCTGGAACGTCAGCCGGATGGCGGCGGCGACCGACGCGGTCGTCGCGGCGGCGGGCAACAGCGGCGGCTACGCGGCCGGCACGGTGGTGTGCCGGATCAACGTCGATGCGAACCTGAACAATAACGATCCGTCGTGCGCGCCGCTCAACCGGCTCGGCACCAACGGCGCCTCGCCCGAGGCGATCGCCTACGTCCTCTACAACGGCCGCCAACCGCTCCGGAAACAGGAATTGAAGCAGCAGGTCGCGGCGATCAACTTCTCGACCAACAGCCTGATCGATCTGTGGGCAGGCCCGATCTCGGTGGCGTTCGGCGCGGAGTCCCGCAAGGAGTCGGTCTCCGGGTCGGTCGATCAGCTCTACCAGCCGATCGTCGCCAATGGCGTCACCACAGGGACCTGGATCTACGGCAACTACCTGCCGACCAAGGGCCGGTACACCGTCAAGGAAGCCTATATCGAATCGGTCATTCCGATCTTCAAAGGCATGGATTTCAACGGCGCGTTCCGTTTCACCGATTACTCGACCTCCGGCACGGTCAATACATGGAAGACCGGCCTGACCTGGCAGGTGATCCCCGACATCAAGCTGCGCGGCACGATCTCGCGTGACATCCGCGCGCCCAACCTCAGCGAGTTGTTCGCACCCGGCACCGGTCGCACCAACACCGTCAACGTGCCGCAGGTGAACGGCAGCGTCGCCGCCAACCAGTTCAACGAATCCACCGTCGGCAATCCCGACCTGCGCCCGGAAATCGCCAAGACCTACGGCGCGGGCGTGGTCCTGACGCCCAGCTTCCTGCCGGGCTTTGCCGCCTCGGTGGATTATTACGACATCAAGCTGGACGGGGCGATCGACTCGCTGCTCGCCCAGACGATCGTCGACCAATGCTATCAGCAGGCGATCGCCGATGCATGTTCGTTCATTTCCACCACCGGCGGTCGCGGCGTCACGACCCTGGGCCTGCCCGTGACGAGCATCGAGGTGAAGCCGACCAACTTCGTCAGCGTCAAGACACGCGGCATCGATATCGAATCGAGCTATCGCCGTGCGATCGGCCCCGGCAACCTGACGCTGCGCGCGCTCGCCAGCTATGCGTTCGAGTTGACCAGCAACAACGGCGTCACCGCAACCACGGATCTGGCCGGCCAGAACACCGGTGGCCTGCCTGACTGGACGTATCGCTTCAGCGCCGGCTACGATCTCGACTCCGGATTCAGCATCCAGGGTATCGCCCGCGGGGTCAGCGGCGGCGTCTACAACAACAACTACGTCGTCTGCACCACGGACTGCCCGCTTTCGACCGCCGATTACCGCACGGTCAACATGAACAGCATCAAGGGCCAGTTCTTCTACGATCTGAACGCCAGCTACGCGTTCGAGACCGGCGGCGCGAAGGCACAGGTCTTCCTGTCGATCCGCAACATCCTGAACAGCGATCCGGTGCTCGTCGCCAACGGGCCGACCGGCAACAATACCCCCGCATATCCGCAGACCAACCGCGCACTCTACGACGTGCTCGGCCGCGTGTTTCGGATGGGCGTGCGCATCGGCATCTGAGGGGCGCGCCGCCCCTCCCCTCACGACATCACCGTACAGGAGTTTATGACATGGCCGATACCCGTTCACTGATCGCCGCGCTGGTTGCCACCGGATTGTTCAGCACTGCCGCTACCGCTGCCGAACCCGCGCCCGCCCAAGCCGCTTTCGCGCCTGCGGGCATCGATCGGGACGCCCTCAAGAAGCAGGCGGTCACCGACGTCGAGGCGCATGCGAAGCTGATCCAGCAGATGGTCGACTCCCTGTTCAGTTTCGCCGAACCGGGGTTCCAGGAATTCCAGACGATGGAATATCTCACCGGCATCCTGAAGAAGGAGGGCTTCACCATCACCAAGGGCGTGGCCGGCATCCCCACGGCGTGGACCGCGACATGGGGCACCGGCGGGCCGCTGGTGGCGCTCGGCAGCGACGTCGACGGTCTGCTCGGCCTGTCGCAATATCCGGGCTCGCCAACGCTCAAGCCGATGATCGCGGGCGCGCCGGGTCATGGCGAAGGCCATAATTCCGGCATGCCGATGATGATCGCCGCAGCCATCGCCGCCAAGGACGTGATGGTGAAGAACAAGATACCCGGCCGCATGATGCTGTGGCCCGGCATCGCCGAAGAACTGCTCGCGACCAAGGCCTGGTACGTCCGCGACGGCCTGTTCAAGGGCGTGGACATGTCGATCTTCGCGCATGTCAGCAGCGATTTCAGCACCGGCTGGGGCAACAGCGGGAACAACGCGCTCGTGTCCGCCGAATACACCTTCCACGGCAAGACGGCACACGCGGCCGGCATGCCGTGGGAGGGGCGCAGCGCGCTGGACGGGGTCGAGGTGATGGACGTCGCCTGGAACATGCGTCGCGAGCATCTCCCCGTCACGCAGCGGTCGCACTACGTCATCACCAATGGCGGCGGGCAGCCCAACATCGTGCCCGACATCGCCAGCGTCTGGTATTATTTCCGCGACCTGGATTTCGGCAGCGTCCGCGACCTGTACACCACGGGCAACGAGATCGCCGACGCCGCGGCCAAGGCGACCGGCACCACCGTCGAGCACAGGCTGCTCGGCTATGCCGCGCCCAATTACGGCAACAAGCCGCTGGCCGAGGCCGCCTATGCCAATATCAAGGCGGTCGGCATGCCAAGCTGGAGCAATGACGACCAGGCCTTCGCGAGGACCGTGCAGGAAACCAACAAGCGCACCGTCAAGGCGCTGCCGACCACGATCGCGGACCTGTCCACCCCGGCCAACCGCGAACGTTCGCTGGGCGGCGGATCGGACGATATCGGCGACATCATGTGGACCGTGCCGACGATCACGGTGCGCTATCCCTCAAACATACCCAGCATGATCGGCCACAACGTCCTGTCGGCGATCGCGATGGCCACACCGATCGCACACAAGGGCGCGGTGGCGGGCGCCAAGGCGGTGTCGATGACGGTGCTCGATATCATGACGACCCCTGCACTCGTGACCGAGGCCAAGGCGTTCCAGCAGACCGTGCAGTTCAAGGACCAGAAATACGACCCCGTCGTCACCGCCAACGACCCGCCGGCCATTCACCTGAACAAGGAGATCATGGATCGAATGCGGCCGGCGATGAAGAAATTCTATTACGATCCGGCGAAATACCCGACCTATCTCGACCAGCTGGGCATCAGATACCCCGCAGTAACGGCTCCCTCGCCGACATCAGACTGACGCTCCTCACCAGGGTCGGGGCGATGGTGACGGCGCATTGCGTTCCGCCACCATCGCCCTTCTGACTAAGGCAGGCGGACTGGGTACCTGGCTTGTCGCCGTAGGAAGGATCGGGACATGGTAATGCCTTTGATCCGCCCCGCGTCCAGGGCGCAGTCGCACATCCCTTGCAATTCGAACGACAACATCATTTAGCGCCGGACATCCCCCGCAGTCGCTGTAAACATCCGCGCTTCGATGGACGTCGTTCGGCTATGATCTCCGGCAGTTGCATGCTTCAAGGCCGCCAGCACCAGCCCGCGCGCCGCAGCGACCTCACAGCTGTCTTCCATGCTCGACAACACGCCAGCGGCGAACGCATCGCCCGTGCCGATCCGGTCGACGATCTGGCTGACCACGATCGTCTCGGTCTCGAACGCGTCGTCGCGGCGATCAACACGCGCGGACAGTTCGTGCGTGTCGGCATCGATGACACGACGGGCAGTCGAAGCGATACAGGTCAGGCGCGGGAATAATGCGAACGCCGCCTCGCACGCGCGACGGCGGGCATCCGGCGTGTCGCCTGCGAAGTCTTCGCCGAGCAACAGCGAGATATCGCGGTGATTGCCGAATAGCAGGTCCGCGCCGGTGACATGATCGAGCAGGATTTGCTGCGGATCGGCGCACCAGCGCGCCCACATGCTCGCGCGGAAATTGCCGTCAAACGAGACCTTCACGCCCGCCGCCTTGGCCGCGGCGATCGCATCGAGCGACAGGCGAGCGGCGTCCGGGCCGATCGCCGGGATGATCCCCGACAGATGCAGCCATTCAACACCGTCGAGCGCAGCAGGCCAGTCATAGGCCTCGGACGGCGTCACCGCGAAGCTGCTATCGAGGCGGTCATAGACGATGTGCGCGCCTCTCGGGCCGCTTGGCGGCGATAGAAAATACAAGCCCAGCCGACCGTCCGCGCGCAGAACGCGCGACACGTCAACTCCGGCAGCACGGACCGATTCCAGCGCGGCATCACCGATCGATCCGGACGGCAAGGTCGTGATCACAGCGGCAGGTTCGCCTAGCCGCGCGAGCGCCACCGCAACGTTTGCTTCTGCTCCGCCAAAATGTGCATCGAGCCGCGATTCCTGGAACAGATGCCCGCGATCAGGCGCAGCGAGGCGTAACAGCATTTCGCCGAAACAGAGTACCACGCCTGTCATACTCCGGACTCCTGTGTCGCGACACTTGGCGCTGCCTGAGGGCCAAGCATGCGCCATAACGCCAATGTATCAGCGAGTGAATGGGGGACTGCCGCGTCCTTGATAACGCGGGAAATAGGCCGAACTCGGCGACGACGCGAGCGACGACCTGCTGCGGATCGCCCGCTGGCTCCGCCCAGATCGCAGCGAACCGCGCGCACAACGGATCGTCGGAGACGTGCGGGGCATCGGCGGTGTAGGCGATCCGCCCAGTAATGCTCCGGCGATGGCGCCGGCTGTCCGCCCCTTGCGTCAATCGGTCCGCCACGGTCGCGATCCAACGTTGCGGCGCTTCTGCGAGCCGTCGATCGCGACCTGACTAAGCGGCGTAGCATTCCGCGAACGCCGTAGTCCGCGGCGCCAAGAGAAACGGAACTGTCCAGCGCATCCCTGCGCCAGCGGGCTGTGCGATACTCATCGCCGCTACGTTCGGCTCACCAGTGCCCAACTTGCGAGCGTTTCCCGTGTCGATTGGTTCTCGATCGCGACCTCATCGAAGCTCACGGAAACCGCGCTGAGCGGCGTTACACCTTGCCAGCGGGCTGACGGCGCGGAACCGTCGATCCATCGGGAAAGCGGGATACGCGCCGGCGCAGGCGACCCCTAAGCCCCTGATCGTAGAGCTTTCCGCCCCGGTTCCCGCCCCCTTGTCGGTGGAAATCCTTGCGAGGCGGGGCGTCTGGCGGGGAAGCGCCACAGCATCGATCCCGAGCGTGGCGAGTGCCGGCAACCCGGTCTTGCAGGTGCTGCGCAAACATCAAGGTCGCGCAATCCCGAATCCCTCAATGGCCTCTTCCGGAGTGGCCGGAGCCACGGCCAAGCCAGCTGCGACGAGGCGACGGTTGCGCGGCGATGGCACGTGCATCCGTGAACCGTAGCAAATTTCCCGAGATGCTCCAGACCGCGTGTCGTGCATGTCCGACACGAACGCCAGCGCCGCCGCCCCCCAAAAAAACTCCCCGCCGCAATCAATCCATCGTGGCGACGACCGCGCGCGTCACGTTTCCCATCAGCCGCATTCGCATCGCGATCGGCTGGCGGGTGCTCGCGATCATCACGGCGACGGCGTAACGATGACCGTTCGGCGCCACGAGCAACCCGACGTCGTTATACCCGGTCGACAACGTACCCAGATCCTGTCCCGTGCCGGTCTTGTGGGCGAGCGTCCAGCCGGGGCGCAGCCCGGACTTGAGACGCAGCGGTCCGGTCTTGCTGGAGCGCATCAACGTCAGCAGGGACTCGGTCGATCGTGCGCGCAACAGCTTGCCCTGCGCCAGCAACGACAGCCCCAGCGTCACGCCATTGGCCGAGGCGCCGTCGATCGGCGCGGCGAGGTACCGCGTCAGCGCTCGTTCGCGCGCCGCATACGGCATCGCAGCGCGTGCCTGCAGAAAGCCCCAGCCCCCTGCCCATTCCTGGCGCCATTCCAGCCCCGCGGTACGTGCTTGCAACTGCCGTTCCCCGGGCCCGAAACGGACGCCGGCAACGCGCTTTTCCGCGAGCATCCGGTTGATCGCCGCCGGTCCCCCGACCCGCCAGAGCAGCACGTCGTTGCAGGTGTTGTCGCTACGCGTCATCGCCCCCCCCAGCAGCGCACCGATCTTCGTGCGATACCCGTCCTTGCCGACCAGCGCGCGAATGGGCTGGTGGAAGAGCGTGAGATCGGAGCGGGTCACCGTCACCGGATCGCTCAGCGACAGCCGCCCCCGATCGACGGCATCCATGACGGCGATCGCGACCCAGAGCTTGCTGACGCTTTGCTGGGGACGCGGCCGGTCGCCGTCCCATGCCACCACCCAGCCCTCGTCGATATCGCGCACGCTGATGCCGACCTGCCCCTTGAAGCCCGCGCCCAGCGCCTGCACGGCGTTGAGCAGATCCGCCGGTGGCTGGCCCGACCGATAGCTGGAGCGCGCGGGTCGCGCCGTCGACGTCGGCCGGGGCGTCGCCGCAGGCGCTGTCGTCTGTACCGTGATCGGCAGCGCCGCAGCAGGAACAGGCGCGCGTCCAGCAGGGACACAGGCGGCGAGCACGCAAGCACTCCCGAGCCCCACGGTGCGCCGAAACAATAATACAAACGACAATAAGACTTCCCTTTGCAGGCTTTGTAACGTCGTCGCGTTCGGACGAAACCCGACGACCGCGGCGTTCGACGTGAATTGAAGCCCGTTCGACGCAGGGGCGATCCGACATGGCCTCGCTCGAGGTCACGCCGGATCGCGCCGTTAAGGTCCGCCCGACGTTGAACCGGCGTCCGCAGCCTCCCCTAAAAGAGCCCATTCCAGACGGAGGCGCCCGCCAGCGCTGCCGACCGCTGCCCTGCCGCCGCGCGCGGCAATGCCCTCGGCCACCGCGGTTCGCTGGCGCAACGTTCCGCCGCTCACGTCGAGCGTGCGGGCCAGCCGGACGGACACCCATTCCGCCTGATCGAGGGCGGCATCGTCGATCACGCCCGCCTTGATCGCGATATCCGGCAAGGCGACGTCGCCCGGCGGGGCAAGGGTCATATGCCAGTCGGGCACGGCGGCATCCGCCCGTCGCTCGAGGTCGCGATACCCCGCAATCCCCAGGCCGGGCAGCGGCGCCGCGGTGGCGCGTATCGTTCGCGCCGCGCCATCGACGATGACCGACGTGGCCGGAACCCCCGCGATCAGCGCGACATCTGCGATCGCCCGGTCGCGGGCTCGGGCGGCGAGCAAGGCGTCGCCATTGCCGGCGCGGGCGATCTGCGCCGCCTCGACCGCGCCGGTTTCGGGAGAAATCCGGACCTGGTCGATATGGACGTCGACCGGTCGGGCCAGCCGCCGGCGCAGGTCCGCGGCGAGCTTGCGGTCCGCATCGGGCTCGATCCGCGGCGTCAGCATCACCGCCCGCACCCGGACCGGGGTGACGCCGTGGTCGATCTCGACCTGGCTCAGCCGCGCGCCTGCCGGAAAGTCTTCGCCCAGCGCATCGCGGACCTGCCGCTGCGCGACCGCCTCGAAGGCGATCCTGCGCAGCCCGGCGCCGAGCGGGATCGACAGCACGCCGATCGCGACCGCGAACAGGACGAGCTGCAAGCCGGTATGGTGCGGCGACAAATGGCTGCCGAAGCCATAGCAGCGCGCGACCAGCGCCGCGGTCAGCGCGATCGTGATCGCATTGGTCAGGAACAGCAGCAACGCGCCGGAGAAGACGACCCAGTTCCACGTCGCGATACCGAAGCCGACCACCACCAGCGGCGGCATCAGGGCGATCGCGATCGCCACCCCGACGACCGTGCCGCCACGCCCGCGGATCAGCGCATAGCCGCCCGCGATCGCCGACAGCAGCGCGACGAGCAGGTCGAACAGCGTGGGCTGCGTTCGCCCGGCGATCTCGCTGGTGATCGTCTGGACCGGGGACAACAGGATCAGCGCCACCGACAAGGTGACCGCAATGACCGCCCCCAGCAAAAGCGCGGTCGCGGCGCGGCGAATCTCGTGGAAATCGAGCGTGGCGATACCGAAACCGAGGCCGATGATCGGCATCATCAGCGGCGACAGCAGCATCGCGCCGATCAGCACCGCGACCGAGGGCATGAGCAGGCCGAGCAGCGAGATTGCGGCGGAGATGACGATCAGGAACGCGTACCGGCCCGACCATCCGGCCTCCTCGGCGATCTGTCGCAGCACGGATCGACTCCCTGCGTCGCGCCGTGCCTCGCCAGCGCCAGCCAGGTTCGGGGCAGCGCGAGGACTCCCGTGGGTTTCACATCGATGGGAAGGCCTCCGTCATGGCGAACGTTTTCGAAGCGACCCTGATACAGCTTCTCGACGCGGACCCAATGGCTTGCGCCACCGCTTTCGGGCATTCCATCGGCTGACGCGCTCAAAAAAAATGGGCCGGATCCGAAGATCCGACCCAGTGGGGAGAAACGCCTGAAGTGCGGCGGATCAGAAGGTGATGCGCGCCACGCCGCTGATCTGGCGATCGCTCATGATAGAATCGCGCGGCCGGGTGGTGATGCCGTAATAGGTCGACCGCACGGTGTTGGTGAGGTTGGTCCCGTTCAGCGTCAGCGACAGACGCGGCGTCACATTGGCGGTGATCGACGCATCCAGCTGCCCCGACGCCTTCTGGAACTGCGGCAAATTGCCGGTGCCGTTTGCCGACGTCGTCACCAGGAACTCGCTGCGCCAATTATAGGCGACGCGGGCGGAAACGATCCCGCGCTCGTAGATGCCGATCAGGTTGTAATTATACTTCGACAGCCCCTCGAGCGACAATTGCGTCACCGGACCGTCGCTGGCCGGGCTCGGCGCCTCGGAGTCGACGAAGGTGAAGTTCGCCTGGACGCCAAGACCGGCGAGCGGCCCCGGCAGGAAGTCGAAGAACTGCTGATACGCGACTTCGGCGCCCTTCACCTTGGCCTTGGCGGCGTTGCTGTAGGTGGTGACGTCGTAGGTCGCGGTGACGCCATCGGTGAAGGTGACGTCGCGGGGCGTGATGACCGTCTGGATGTAGTTCGAGATATCCTTGTAGAACCCGGCAATCGTCAGCGATCCGGTCTTGGCGAAATACCATTCGAGCGAAGCGTCGAAATTGGTCGACTTCATCGGCTTGAGATACGGATTGCCGGTCGAGGTCACGTGCTGCTGGTCGATCTGCGCGGTGCCGGGCTCGGTGATCGTCAGGCTCGGATTGAGCTGGTTGAAGTTCGGGCGCGAGATGTTCTTCGACGCGGCAAAGCGCAGCTGGAGACGGTCGGTCAGGCGCCCGCGCACGTTGAGGCTCGGCAGGACCGACGTGTACTGGTTCGCCTCGTTCACCTCGGTGAAGGTCGGCGCCGCGGTCGACTGGGTGCCGTCGGGCGCGGTGATCAGGTCGACCTGCTGGTAGAAGCCCGATACCGCGACCTTGCTCTGGACCACGCGCACGCCGAGGTTGCCGTCGATCGGCACCGGCAGGTCGTCCGCCTTGAAGAACGCAGCGGCATAGCCGGTATAGGTCTTCTGCGCCTGCGTGTTGGTCCCGCTCGGCACATAGCCCGGCGTGGTCGTGATACCGAGCGACTCCCGCGTATCGTCGTAGTTCAGGACCGTCGGCAGCGAGAAGGCCTGGATATCGCCAAACAGATCGGCCTGCCCGCGGAAGAAGCCGCTGAGGTCGACATAGCGCAGGTTGGTCGCAGCGCCGGTCAGCCCGGTATAGCGATAGCCGGTATCGCTGGTCCGGTTGCGGCGGTCCGCGAACCGGAAGCCGGCCTTGATCGAGCTCAGGATGCCCCCGTCGAAGCGGTATTCGCCGTCCAGGCGACCGACCTTGTCGGTACCCTTCGAGTTGTTGAGGTTATCCAGGTAAAAGCCCTTGCTGTAGGTCGCGGGGTTCGCGAGCCCATCGGCGGACGTGATCTGGAACGACGGGATCTCGCCCGAGATGTCCTGCGTCAACGTGGTGGCGACGCCGCTCAATCCGACGATCGAGTTCAGGTTGTCGGTCTTGGAATCGACATATTGGAGATCGCCGGTGATCGTCAGATTGGCGGTCGGCTTCCACTTGCCGTTGAGCGAGTAATCGGTCGTGACCGAATGGCGCGAACCGAGCGAGGTGTTGTTGCCGATCGGGACGTCGGTGAACGTGCCGCTCTGGAAATCGCCGTTCGGTGCATAGGTGAACGGCGCGCCGGCGAGCGGCGTGATCGATGCGCCGCTGGTGTACGCGAAGTAGCTGTAGCCATAGGACCGCAGCTTGTAATCGTTGCGGAAGACCTCGCCGGTGAATTCCAGCGTATCGGTCGGCCGCCACTGGAGCGACACGTCGATGCCGAGGCGACGACGGTCGCCGAACACCTCGCCGATGCCGGTGCCGTGGGGGAGCGTCGTGGTCTGGCCGGTACGCCCGAGCAGCGCGGCGGTCGCGACATCGGAAGGACTGTTCGGCGTTCCGTCCGCCTTCAGGCTTTCATCGAGCGTGTAGAACGGCTCGGTCGAGATCGTGTCCTGCCGGAAATTCGTCTTCTGATACGACGCGCTGGCGAGAATGCCGATCTCGCCGATGCCGGTGTTCCAGCGATCGCTGACCAGCAGCGACGCCGCCGGCTGGCTCTTCTTGATCAGGTCGTAATAGGTGTTCGTCACCGCACCCGAGATCTTGAAGCCATCGAAATCGAACGGCTTGCGCGTGCGGAAGTTGATCGTGCCGCTCAGCTGATCCTCGATCAGGTCCGCCGACGGGTTCTTGTAGACGTCGATCCCGGCGAGCAGCTCGGACGGCACGTCCTCGAGGCTCAGCGCGTTGCTCGAACCGCTCGCGGTGAAGATGTCGCGACCGTTCAGCTCGGTGCGGACCTGCGTCAGGCCGCGGATCGCGACCGAGCTGCCTTCGCCGAAATTGCGCTGGATCTGGATGCCCGAGATGCGCTGCAAGGCTTCGGCGATGTTGCGGTCGGGCAATTTGCCGATGTCTTCGGCGACGATCGAGTCGACGATCTGCGCCGAATTGCGCTTGATGTTCTGGGCGGACTGAAGGCTTGCGCGGACGCCGGTGACGACGATGTCGTCTCCAGCCGCAGGTGTTTCGGGAGCCGGGTCGATGGACTGGCCCTGGTCGCCGCTCGGGGCAATGGTACCGCTATTCTGCTGCGCATCCGCGATCGGCGCAGGGGCCGTCTGCGCTGCACCCGTCTGCGCTTGCGCCGCCGAGCCCATCAGCATGATCGCCAGCAGCGACACCGTCGTGTTGAGATTGCCGATCCTGCCGACCGCAGTGGGTGTCCACGAACCCTTCATCATACTCTCCTTCAGCAGGTCGGACGCTACGGCCGCCTGTGTTTGCCTTACGAATTCCGCTCGCGGAGATCCGCAGACGTATCGTGGCGGGCCGCCTACATCACGATTAAACTGATTTATATGCTTATTCGAATTACGCCGACAATTTCGCCGGAAGGCTGGCAAAAATGTCGCACAATGTGGAATTTGCGGCGGTCCAACGCGGGGCATGAGGACGCGTTCGGGCAAACCTCGCTGAGGCTGATTTGCTTGTTCGCAGTGCGGTTGGCGCAAAATGGCCAATTCGGGCCTTGTGAACGTCGCCAGTTTATGCGGTTGCCGAACCCGTTGCGATATAATCGGCAAACCCATGTGCGCCCATGGTTTTTTCCGAGGCGATGTCTGAACAGCCTTCGCCACGCTAACGACAGGACTTGCAATTGTAGGACTTAATCGCGAAGCTCGGCCAGCTCGTCGTTGGTAAGGGATCGTCGCCTATTAGCGGCCCCGCCGGCCTCTGGCAGGGAGAGGCGGATGGTAACGTTCAACAAGCGCGAGATATTGGGAGCGCCACTGGCAGCAGCGCTTGGTCTCGAGGGAATGTCTCGGGCCGCAAACCGCGTCGCGGCCGGGGGGGCGCAGCCGACCAATCTCGGCATCACGCCCGGAAAATTCGAACCGACGGCGCAGTCGCTTGCCGGATATCGCGCACCCGACTGGTTTCGCGACGCCAAGTTCGGCATCTGGGCGCATTGGGGACCGCAGGCCGTGCCGAGCCAGGGCGACTGGTACGCGCGCTTCATGTACGTCCCCGGTCACCCGCATTACGATCATCACGTCAAGACCTACGGCCACCCCTCCAAGGTCGGCTACAAGGACATCATCCCGCTGTGGCGCGCGGAGAAGTTCGATCCCGATGCGCTTGCCGCCCGCTATGCCGCCGCTGGCGCGCGCTACCTCGTCTCGATGGGCGTACACCACGACAATTTCGACCTGTGGCGGTCGAAGCATCACCGCTGGAACGCGGTGGCGATGGGCCCGAAGCGCGATATCGTCGGCGAATGGAAGGCGGCCGCCACGCGGCGCGGCCTTCGCTTCGGGGTGTCCGAGCATCTCGGTGCAAGCTATAGCTGGTGGTATCCCAACCACCTCTACGATCAGTTCTGGCCTAAACTGGGCCTTGCCTATGACGGCGCCGACCCGCGCTATGCGGATCTCTATCACACCAACCGCGACGAGCCGTTCATCAACACCCCCGCGAGCTGGTACACGACCAACCCGACATATCACGCGATGTGGTTCGACCGAATTCGCGACCTGATCGACAGCTACCAGCCCGACCTGCTCTATTCGGACGGCGGCCTGCCGTTCGGCGAAGTCGGACGCTCGCTGCTCGCGCATTTCTTCAACAGCAGCATGGCGCGCAACGGGAAGCTCGAGGCGGTCTACAACTGCAAGGATACGGGCTCGGGCGCGTTCAGCACGGACTGGGCGGTGCAGGACGTCGAGCGCGGCGTCTTGAAGGGTATCAACCCACACCCCTGGCAGACCGATACCTCGAACGGCGACTGGTTCTTCAACCGGACCGACACCTACAAGACCACCGACGAGGTCGTCGCGATGCTCGCCGACGTCGTCAGCAAGAACGGCAACCTGCTGCTGAACGTCGTGATGCACGGCGACGGCAGCCTGCCCCCCGAGTCCGACCGGTTGTTGACCGATCTGGCGCCGTGGATGGCCGCCAATGGCGAGGCGATCCACGGCACGCGTCCGTGGAAAGTCTACGGCGAGGGCCCGACGACCGCCGTCGCGGGCGCGTTTGCGGAAAAGACGAGTTACACGCCGCAGGACATCCGCTTCACGACGAAGGGCGAGACGCTGTATGCGATCACGCTCGGCATGCCGCGGGGGCAGACCGTCATCACGTCGCTCGCCCAGTCCAACCCGCACGAACGACGCCGGGTACGCGGGGTGCGCCTGCTCGGCCGTCCCGGCGGCGTCACGTTCCGCCAGACCGGGCAGGCGCTGGTGATCGATCTACCCGCGACCTTGCCGACGCGACACGCCAGCGCGTTCGCGATCGATTTCGCCTGACCAGAATACCGCACGTGCACGATGTGCGCGTCGATCGAACACGAGCTTGGAGAGGCTATTTGAAACACCCACTGATCCGCGCCCTGCGTTTTGCGATGCTCGCGGCTGCAACGCTGTCGGTACCGCTTGCCGGCATCGTTCCAGCGCAGGCGCAGAGCGCCGCCGGGCATCCCGACTGGCCCGGCCGCGGCGACCTGTTCGTCGGCGCCTGCTACCAGCCGATCGACCGTTCGCCCGAGCAGATCCGCCAGGACATCGCGATCATGAAGAAGGCCGGGTTCACCATGGTCCGGATGGGCGACCTGTCCTGGGATTCGTTCGAACCGCAGGAAGGCCATTTCACCTTCGAGTGGTTCGACCAGATCCTCGACCAGATGCACGCCGCCGGGATCAGGGTGCTGCTCGACATTCCCGGCCAGCCCGCCCCGACCTGGCTTCACAAGACATACCCCGGCGTCGACCTCGTCACGCAGGACGGTGTTCGGCGCAACGCGGCGACGCGCTATTGGGACAATATCAGCGATCCCGATTATCGCCGCCTGGTCCGGCGGCTCGCCGAGCAGATGCTCAAGCGGTACGCGCATAATCCCGCGGTGATCGCGGTCGGCTACACCAACGAGATCGGCAACGGCCAGATGTCGTATTCGCCGGCCGATCGGCAACGCTTCGTCGGTTGGCTGCAGAAGAAATACGGGACGATCGCCGCCCTCAACACGGCCTGGGCGACGCAGCGTTGGTCGCGTCGGATCAACAGCTGGGACGAGGTCGACCTTCCCTATGGCAATGGCCCCGGACCGAACGAGCGCAATCTCGATCTCCGCCGCTTCTGGTCCGACGACACGATCGGCGCGCTCACCGACCTCGAAGCGGTGCGGAAACAATACGCGCCCAACCTGCCCGTCGCGTCGAATTTCTGGCCCGACGCGTGGACCAAGGGGTTCGACTATCTACGATCGTGGGAGAAGGTTTCGACCTATGGCGGCCAGGGCTTCTATCCCGGCGAGCCGCTCGGCGCGGCGCTCGACGTGTCGCGCAACCGCGCCGGGCACGATACGCCGATGTGGCTGAACGAGTTCACCGCAGGCGGCGGCGGCTATTACGGCACGCCGGGCCGGTCGCGGATGTGGGCCTATTTCGGGCTGATCTATTATGCGCAGACGTTCCTCGCCTGGACGTTCAACTCGCATAGCGGTGGCGAGGAACAGGGGCTGTTCGGGCTGGTCGATCATGATGGCCGCCCGTCGTGGAAGGTCGGCGAGTTCGGCCAGATCGCCAGCGAATTCACCAAGCTGAAGTCGATGGGCTTCCCCCGCTACCGCAAGCCCGAGGTGGCGATCGCCTATTCCTTCCAGACCAACTGGCTGACCTCGCCCCCGCCGGGGCCGAACACGATGCAGGAATATTTCAAGACCAGCTATCCCGACCAGGCCAAGGCCGCGCTTGCACCGCTGTTCGCCGACAACATCGACACCGCGGTGATCGACATCGGTCACGACGCGATCGACCGCTACAAGCTCGTGATCCTGCCGAGCGCGTACATGATGGACAAGGAAACCGCCGAGGCCGTGCGGCGCTATGTCGCGAATGGCGGGACGGTGATCATGACCGGCTATTCCGCCAAGGTCGACGAGACCGGCAAATGGTTCGAGACGCCCCTGCCCGGTCGGCTGACCGATGTGTTCGGTGTGCGGACCAACGAATTCTACCGCGCCGAACAGCCGCTGAAGGTCATGTTCGACGGCAAGGAGCAGACTGGTAGCGATCCCTATTACGAAGTGCTCGAACCGAGCACGGCCAAGCCGCTGGCGATGTTCACCAACACGCCCAGGCCAAGCCCGGCGATCACCGTCAACCGCTTCGGCAAGGGCCGGGCGATCTACCTCGCGACCGCCGCGCAAGCAGCGTTTCTCGATCCGCTGGTCCGCTCGCTCTACGCCGAACTCGGGATCGAGCGCGGCCCTGTCACCCCGCCGGGGGTGGTCGCACGCGTCGTCGACGGGCGGACGCTGTACGTCAACACCGGCACCACACCCGCGAGCGTCGCCGTAGACGGAACCAAGCGCGACATGCTGACGGGCGCCGCCTATGCCGGAAAGATCGATCTCGCCCCGTACGGCGTAGCGTTCGTGCAATGATTCCGAAGATCCGTTGCGACTGCTCGCGGACCACGATGCCGCCTGCGAATGTCCACATGACCATCGCCGCCTACAGTCGCGCGATCCGACCGTTCAACGTACGCATCCGATAGAGGCCGCAGGTTGACGGCTCGTGGAGCCGGCGCGCTTCAGACCGGTCCTTCGCCTGACCGGCAAGGCGGCCGCTACCGGAGGCGTACCGTTCACCCCTCCTGCCCCGTCCGATACCGGGGTTGGAGGTTGGGTGGATATCGAACGTCGGACTGACGCGCGGCATCCGCTTGGGGCTTGCGATTAAACACGACGCAGCGAAACGCGCAGGTCAGCGCCAGAAACGACGACAGCCCCGGAGCTTGCGCTACGGGGCTAGGAGTGTCGTCGAAGATGGTTGCGGGGACAGGATTTGACCGCTGTAGAACTCGATTTTGCCTGACGAGAAGCGCCATCGTGTCACCCGCCACGGTGGTTTAGTAGACGACTTAACAGAGCTATTTTCCGAGATTTTTGGGGAACGTCTTGGGGCCCAAACGCTTCAAAATCCCGAAGTTGTAAGGACGTGAAAATGGCAGATGACAAGAGCAAGACAGACGGCCGTGATCGCAGCCGTGTTTCGGGTAGCGAACCATACGAGGTCGAGTATTTCGCCCAGAAGCATGGACTGAGTGCGCAGCAGGCGCGTGACTAGATTGCCGAGGTCGGGAACGACCGTGAGAAGCTCGACGCTGCCGCTGGCAAGGTAAACGGTCAACGCGGTAGCGCCTGACCACCGGCAAGGTGCAGCCCCATCACGTCAAAATGAGCAGACGTCACGGCCCTGCAATAGCCTGAGCGCGACGCTCGAGTTCATGAGGAATGGCGACGTGCTCATGCAAGTTGGAGCGGCGCTGGATGGGCTGACAAAGCCGACGCATTTGAAGTTCGAAGTGTGATGATCGCGCGCGCCGGCCCGACAATCAGGTTGCGGAACGCTTCCGTCGGGCAGCCTTCAGTTTGAGCCACACAGGGGCATGGTCGCTGGACTTCTCCCAGCCCCGGACGTGATGATCGACCTGCGCGTCCGCCAGTCGCGCGGCCGCAGGGGCGTTCAGGAGAAGATGATCGAGCCTTAGCCCGGCATTGCGACCATACGCGTTCCTGAAGTAGTCCCAGAACGTGTAGATCGTTTCGTCGGGATGCTTTGCCCGCAGCGCATCCAGCCAACCTTGATCGATCAAACGAAAGAACGCGGCCCGGACCTCCGGCGCAAACAGCGCGTCCTTGATCCATCGTTCCGGCTTGTAGACGTCCATCTCGGTCGGCATCACATTGTAGTCGCCGGCCAGCACGACTGGCGCATCGGTATCAAACAGCGTGGCCGCATGAGCAATCAGGCGCTCCATCCAGGCGAGCTTGTAGTCGAACTTCGGACCCGGCCTCGGATTTCCATTGGGTAGATAGAATCCTGCGACCAGAATGCCGCCAACGGCCGCTTCGAGATAGCGGCTCTGCACGTCTTCCGGGTCGCCCGGCAACCCCCGTCGAGTTTCAACGGGTTCGGCGCCACGGGCGAGGATGGCGACGCCGTTCCAGCTCTTCTGACCATGCCAGATCGCGCCATAACCCGCCGCTTCGATCGCACTCAACGGGAACTTCTCGTCCGGCGCCTTCAGTTCCTGCAGGCAGACGACGTCGGGCCGTGCTTCCTCCAGCCAGCGCAGAAGCACCGGCAGGCGACCGTTGATGCCATTCACGTTGTAGGTTGCGATCTTCATCGGGGCACCAAGCGAACAGAGTCGATCATAGGTCGGGCAAAATTTGGTCAGCGCGTCCCCAACCGACGAGATCCTTGGACGCCGCGCGTTTCAACAGCGCACCCGCATCGCCGATATGCCAGCCCGATGCGCGGTCGAGTTTTCCGAGCTCTTTCCACGTGATGGGCACGGCAACGGGCGCGCCTTCGCGAGCACGAGTACTGTACGGCATGACTGCCGTCGCCCCCCGCTGATTACGCAGATAGTCGATGAAGATGCGTCCGGTTCGCTTGGCCTTGGCAAGGGCTGCGGTATATCGATCGGGTTCGGACTGGGCCAGGACGAGCGCCAGGCGGTGGGCAAAATCCTTCACAGCCGGCCACTCGGCTTGCGGTGTCAGCGGCGCAATGACGTGAACGCCCTTTCCGCCCGTCACCATCGGAAAGGTCTCTAGGCCCATCTGAGCCAGTACGTCGCGGACGTGAAGGGCCGCGGAAATGACGTCCTTAAAATCGAGGCCCTCATCGGGATCGAGATCGAACACGAGCCGGTCGGCCTTCTCGACGTCCTCGATCCGCGCACCCCAGCCGTGGAACTCAATCGTACCCATTTGGACGCAAGTGACGAGACCCTCAGCGTCGTCGACGAACAAATAGGGTTCGTCGTGTCCGTCCTTCTCGGCGATCCCGACATGGTGGACATGATCGCCGAAGCTGCCGGCGTCATGCTTTTGGAAAAAGCACTTCTTCCCTCGGCCCTGCGGACAGCGGACCAGGCTTATCGGGCGACTTCCGCACCAAGGCAGCATGATGCCGGACACAGCCTGGTAATAGTCGGCAAGCTGGCCTTTCGTGATTGCGGACTCGGGAAAGATCACCCGTTCCCGATTGGTCACTCGGACGATGGAGGGCTCGGGTGCCTCGAGCTTAGCAACGGGCGCGGGCTTCTCGACGACGACCGCCTCGGGTCTCTTGTCCTGGCGCAAGCCCAGGTAGCTGGAATGGCGCAATACCCCGTCGCTCGTCACTTCCATGAACGCCACTTCGGCCACCAGCTGCGGCTTGATCCAGCGTGCGCCGCGTACGGCTGCGCGTGGTGCGATGACGGTCGGCTTCGTGACGGCCAGCGGCGTCATCAGATCCATCAGCTTGTCGATCTCCTCGGCCGTATACCCTGTTCCGACCTTGCCGGCATAGCGGAGATGACCGTCCTCGTTGACGCCCAAGAGGAGCGACTTGAACCCTCGCTGCTTGTCGGACGGCAACCAGCCGACGATGACGAACTCCTGTCTCTGGATACACTTCGTCTTCAGCCAGCTGCCGGACCGCGAGCCAACATAGCGCGCGTCCGCGCGCTTCGAGATGACACCCTCGAGTCCTTCGGCACAAAACGTGTCGAACAGTTCCTCGCCGCGGCCGACGATGTGGTCGGAGTAGCGGATCCGGTCGGTGCCGCCCGCGAGCAGCGACGCTAGCTTTGCCTTGCGCTCCAACAGCGGTTGTCCGGTCAGATCCTCACCGTCGAGCGCCAGCAGGTCAAACGCGTAGTACAGGATCGCGTCCGGGTCTCCTTTCAGCGCAGCCTGCAACGCCTGAAAGTCGGTTTTGCCGTTGGCATCGACGACCACTGCCTCGCCATCGATGAGAGCCGACGACGCATCCAGATCCGCGGCGTCGGCAACGAGGCCCGCGAACTTGTCCGTCCAGTCCAACCCGGATCGCGTATAGGCCCGCCCCGCCCCCCCACCGACCGCCACCAGCGTTCGATACCCGTCATATTTCATCTCGTGCAACCAGGCGTTGCCGGCGGGCACATGATCGACAAGCGTCGCGAGCTGGACAGGTTGGAATGGCGGGGGTGAGCCTGCCTTCTTACGGCCTGTCGCTCGTGCTTTTGCAGCTTTCGTCGCAGGCTTTGCGGAAGGCGTTGCCGGCGCCCTCGACTTGCCTCGCTCGCCTGAGGCGATCTGTTCCATAGTCAGTCCGCTGACCACCCCCGTAAGGTGTGTTCCGACAAGATCGTCCGATCCGCCGACCTGGTCGTCGGTAACCTTGCGCAGGATCCAGTTCTCGCCCTTCTCTTTCCCGCGCGGCTTTAGCCTGAAGAGCATCCATTCGCCTTTGAGGCGATGCCCATGCAGGAAGAAGTGGAGATGTCCCTCAGGCAGCGTCTTGCTCGGGTCCTTGCCAGCGAGCGGCTCCCACGTTCCCGTGTCCCATAGCATCATCGTCCCGCCGCCATATTCCGACTTCGGGATCGTGCCTTCGAACGTGGCGTACTCGACGGGGTGGTCTTCGGTACGAACTGCCAGACGTTTGTCGTCGGGATTGATGCTGGGTCCACGCGTGACGGCCCAGCTCTTGAGAACGCCGTCGAGTTCGAGCCGCAAGTCATAGTGCAGGCGAGACGCGGCATGCTTCTGCACGGCGAAGCGATTGCCCCCTGCTTTGGCGATCCGGCCCTCGGGCTCGGCGGTTCTGGCGAAATCCCGCTTCTCCCGGTATTTCGCCAAGGCATCGCTGGAGGAGGAACCGGTCATGACGCTATGCCCAATTCAGCAGGGCGAAGCTCATGCTCCAGCTGATCCATGGTGCACGCCTCAGGTGCCTTGTCGGGACGCCAGCGCAGGATGCGCGTACCGTGCCGGAACCGGTTCCCGGTCACCTGATCGTACAGGACTTCGACGACGAGTTCTGGCCGCAAGGGGACCCACTCGCTCTCACGACCATCGTTCCAGCGACTGGGACCGCCGGGAGCTTTGCCGGTGAAGCCCGGTGCTTCAATCAACGGCTCGAGCTTCGCGGTAAGCGCCGCGCGGTCGGCCGCGGCTATACCCGAGGTGAAGCCGACATGGTTGAGCTTGCCGTTATCATCGTAAAGCCCGAGCAGAAGCGATGCTACCTCGCTACCCTCCTTCACCCGCCTGAAGCCGCCTACGACGCAATCCGCGCTGCGATGTTGCTTCACCTTCAGCATGGCGCGTTCGCCGCCACGGTAAGGCTCGTCGAGCCGTTTTGCGACGACGCCGTCCAGCGCCCCGCCGCTCGTCGCCAGCCAGGCCGCAGCGTCGTCGATATCGTCGCTACAGGGCGACAGCAGGAGACCAGCGCGGGCATGGCGAGTATAGAACGCCTCCAACGCTTTCCGGCGAGCCGAGAGCGGTGCGCTGCTGAAGTCGGTATCATCGACGCTAAGGCAATCGAATAGCATCAGCTGCGCAGGCGTCTCTTTTGCCAGACGATCGATCCGACTTTGCGCCGGATGCAGCCGTGCCTGAAGCGCATCGAACGACAGAATGTTCGCGATCGGCAGGATGATCTCGCCGTCGAGCACGAAACGCTCCTGCGGGACCGATGCGACAAGCGCGACGATTTCGGGAAAGTAGCGACCGAGCGGTTTTCCCGATTTGGAAAGGATGTCGACAGCCTCGCCATCACGGAAGACCAGCGCTCTGAAACCGTCCCATTTGGGCTCATATTGCCAGCCCGGTTCGACCGGCAGCTCATTTACGAGCTTGGCTTCCATTGGCGAAGGCCGGTCTGCGACCATCAGTTCTGGTCCGGGGCGCAGCAGGCACACTGCTTGGGAGCCAACCGCTTTGCCTTCGCCGCCTGGCGACGTCGTTCCTGCCGGCTTGGCAGCGGGGCAATGCCAGCCGAACCGGGCAGACCGTTCGGCTCAGTCGATTTGGTCACGGCATCTTTGAACATAAGATCACTCCAGACGGCTTTCCGTTATAAAGCCCCCCAGTCGCCATCTGTTCCTGCTACTCCGACGCGGGGATCGGTGGTCCTGATCAGAACAGCAAACCTGTGCCCCCTGCCCCTGACAAGGGACGTAATCGCTGGCTTGGTAGGGGCGGATTCAATGCTCGTTGGAGTGCCGGTCTTCGGCCGGCGTGTAGTAGCGCGCTATATCCGCTTCGGTGAGCGCATGACCGCTCGATACTTCGACAAGCGCGGCGATTTCGCCATCGGTCCTGCCAGCGTCGCGCAGCTGCTCGATCTCGTCGCTTACCATGTTGATGAAGGCGGGCACCGGGAACCGTTCCTCGCCCAGGCCTAGCGCATCGCGCATGTGCTTTTGCGCACGCAAGGCTTCGGGAAGCGTGAATGCGATATCGTCGGCCATCGAACGTGCCTTTCATGAAAAGCTGGAAACTGGTCGGGGGGCATCGGCCCCCCGACACTGAAACGCTTATGCGGTAACTGCTTCCGCCTTTGCGTTCACGCTCGACGTTGCCATCGCCGTCAGCTTGTCGTCGGTCGCATATTCCTCGTCGAGCGTCTCTTTCAGGATCGCTGCGATATCGGCGCGGCCGAGCTGGTTCGCCCAGGCGATCAGCGTGCCGTACCGCGTGATCTCGTAATGCTCGACCGCCTGTGCCGACGCGATCAGCGCAGCGTCGAGCACGGCCTTGTCCTCGATCTCGCCAGCGACTTCGTTGGCTTCCTTGATGATGCCGTCGATCGCCGGACAGGTCACTGCCTTTGCCTTCTCGCCGAGGAGGTCGAAGATGCTCTCGAGGCGTGTGATCTGCCCTTCCGTCTCACGCAGATGGGTTTCGAAACCTTGCTTCAGTGCCGGTGCCGTCGCTTTGTCGACCATCTTAGGCAAGGCCTTGGTGATCTGGTTTTCCGCGTAATAAACGTCCTGCAGCTGATGCAGGAACAGGTCGTCGAACGTCACGATGTCTTTGGAAAACAGGCCCATGATAGTGTCCTCGCTGAGCGGATAGCCGCGAAGCAAACTGCTCCGGCACCGCCGCAACGCGCCGACTCAGGGGTAAGTTTCGTTCGGTTTAGCGCCGCCTCAGCACGCTATAGATTGGCCTGCTCGTCGACTGGTAGCTCAGCGTCGGGGCCATAATAGAGCTTGGCGCAGTCGTTGCGAAGGCACCCTCCCTCGATGACGATGTCGTCGCGGTAGGCGTCGCCGATGAACGCGAGCGTGTCGACGTGCTGCGCTTCGAAATACATCTCGTGGACATCATCGCGGCCCGCCCCGTAAACGACGCGGCCGACCTTCGACCAGATCGACGCCATCGTGCACATGCCGCAGGGCTGCAGCGTGGAGTAGAGCGTTGCACCGCGCAGTTCCAATTCCCCCGTGCTTTCACACGCCCGTCGGATTGCCATCATCTCCGCATGCGCTGTCGCGTCCGGCAATTCCTTCGTCTGGTTGCGCTCGCCCGCGATAACCTTGCCATCGAGCACGATCACACACCCCAGCGGCGAGGTCGAAGGATCGGAGCCCTTCGATCGGGCGATCGCGATCGCTTCGCGCATCCAGCGTTCGTCATCCTGAGTCATCGTCTTGGCTCCCTGTCACCGTCTTACAACACGCAGCGGACACAATGGATCGTTCGGCGCGGTCATTTTCGAATGCCAAGGATACCGAATGCTACCGTTCCTTACTGCGGGTTGCGAAGACAGGCCCCGGACGGTCATTTTTGCAGGGTCATAAGGTTTCTGCAGGCTAACGATATCGTCATAGGATCCGCGCAGCCACGTATCGATATCGGCGGGTCCAGGATCGTGATCATCGCTTTTGGGTGAATCGACGCCCAACATGTTAGGATCGCACGTGACGCGGCGTACGCCGGGCCGCCTAGCCTTACGTTGCCATAGAAACGATCGAAGCAGCCCCCATCTAACGGCTCATGACCAATAGCATTCTTCATCTCGGGCTGATGGAAGACGGCGAAATTGAGCTTGATCTGGCCGCCCTGGAACTCGCAGTGCTCGATCATCCCGGTATCGATCTTGATGAATATATCGACGAGCTCACGGACATGGAAATAGCCCTGCGCGCTGCTGACGGCGACGCAGTAGGTAGTATCGCTCAGGCCCAAGCCCTGAGCAGCGTGATGGTTGAAGAGTTCGGGTTCTCCGGCGACCGCGTACACTATGACGATCCGCAGAATGCGGACCTGATCGCGGTCGTCGATCGCAGGCTCGGTCTGCCGATCAGTCTGTCGATCCTTTATGTGGCGATGGCACGACGTCTCGGATGGTCGGCAATGCCGCTCAATACCCCCGGTCACGTCCTGGTGCGCCTTGGCGACGCGTCGGATGCGCTGATCATCGATCCCTTCAACGATGGTCGCATCGTTGCCCCTGCACAGGTGGAAGCCTTGCTGGAGCAGATGACGGGCCAGGCCCGGTTTTCCGACGGGATGCTTCCCCTGTCGAACCGATCCGCACTCGTCCGCCTGCTGCTCAACCAGGCGACCCGTGCCGAGCGGGCCGGCGATCCCGCGCGTGCGCTGGTCCTGTACGACCGTATGACGATCGTGGCGCCCACGCATGCCCATGGCTGGTGGGAGCGAGCCAGACTTCAGCTGGTCGCAGGCGATGTGGCCGGCGCCCGCAGCAGTCTTAGCGCGATGCTGGAAATTACCCGGGACGACGATCTGCGCCTGCAGGTATCGGCAGCGCTCGACGCCCTTCCCCGGCCAACACCGTCTTGAAAGTCGGGGCGGACTGGCTCTCGCTGTGACGGCTTATCCCAAGCGCGTCCATCGTCGCTCATGCCAGGCCCGGGACTGAACCGCGTCTCCGAACCGCCAGAACCGGGTTTCCCGCGTGTGGGGACCTGCACGAACGAGCGTCCAGCATTCGCCTGTTGGCAGCTCGACGATGCGGTGAATGTGTCCGGCGTCGACATGGTAGGTTTCGCCCGGGATGCGATAAACCAGTTCGCTGTGCCAACCGCCGCTCGCATCCACGTGGAACACCTCTTCGACATAGCCGCCATCGAGAATCTCGGTGTCAAAACTCCAGGGGTGATCATGTGGGGTCGCGTGCGGCTCTTCCAACTTGAACCGGTGTAGCGCACGTCCGTCATCAAGATGGTATTTGGTAAACGCCCGCGACATTCGCTCAACGCTGACGATCCGCGCGCCTTCCGGAACGCGAGCAACGGCCGCTCGCGGTAGTCTCATACTCACGGTTCAGACACCTCTTCATAACAGCCTGCGCGGCGCAGCTGGCGGACAATACCGTTGAACGCCGCGGTGACGCCCTGGGCGCGTCCGATCTCGTTCGTCTGCGATCCCGAGTCCCAGTAGAGAGCGAGCGGCCATTTCTCGGGGCAATGCGGCAGCAGGCAGCGGAGTGCCAAGCGAATCTCAGGCACGTCAACGCGGGCTTCAGAACAGCGCGACACGCCACAGCGCAGAATATGTACAGACAGCGCGATCACGACGCGCTGATGCCTCGGCAGCTTGGACATAGGATCAATGGAAGTCGTGCGACTTGAACCGAACGACCTCCTCCGGATCCATGCCGTCCGCATGTGGCGGCCAGTATTGGTTGCGTGCCTCAGGCTTCCAGCCATTGTCACCGCGATCGGGTGAGCCTGGATGCTGGCCAGCATCACCGCGGCCAGTCCGATGCGGAAACGACATGTCGCCAACCCGGTGCAGCAGGTCGCCGTGATCGATGATCCGGTCGCAGATCACGTGGATGATCTCGCCTTCCTTCTGGATCCTGCCTTTCAGGCCGACCATCGAGGCGGACATGATCGTGCGGCGTTGGGCCTCGAAGCGATCAGGCCAGAGGATGCCGTTGGCGATCCCGGTCTCATCCTCGATCGTGATGAAGAGCACGCCCTTGGCAGATCCCGGCTTCTGGCGGACCAGCACAATGCCGGCGACCTCGACGTGGCGGCCGTCGCGGATGTTGGCGAGGTCGACGCATCTTGTGACGCCGCGCCTGACCAACTCATCACGCACGAACGTCAGCGGGTGGGCGCGAAGCGACAGCTGCAGCGCGCGGTAGTCCTCGATCACCTCACGCCCGTCCGTCAGCGCCCGCAACGCTACGTCCGGTTCCATCCCTTCGGCGCGGAAGGTCTCGGCCAAACGGTCGGCAGCAGCAAACAGAGGTAGCGGCGCGTCACCAAGCCCCCTCACCTTCCAGAGACCCTGCCGGCGATCGACGCTGAAGCCGTGGAAGGCGTCGCCATCGGCCAGCTTCTCGATTGCAGCGCGCTGGACGCCCGACCGCCGCCAAACGTCCTCGACGCTTTCGAAAGCGGTAAGCTCACGCGCACCGACGATCTTTGCGCCATCGGCGTTCGACAGCCCGCGGATCTGCCGCAGCCCGAGCCGTACCGCGAGATAGCTCCCGCCGTTCTTCTCCAGCGTGCAGTCCCACCGGCTCGCATTGACGCATGGCGGTCGAACCTCGACACCGTGCGCGCGTGCATCGCCGACGATCTGCGCCGGCGCGTAGAACCCCATCGGCTGCGCGTTCATCAGTGCCGCGCAGAACACATCGGGGTGATGATGCTTTATCCACGACGATGCGTAGGAGATCTTGGCGAACGAGGCGGCATGGCTTTCCGGGAAGCCGTATGAGCCAAAGCCCTCGAGCTGGCGGAAGGTGCGCTCAGCGAAATCACGCGGGTAACCGCGCTCGACCATGCCCTCGACCAGCTTCTCCGAGAAATGGGATACGCCGCCCGTCACCTTGAAGGTCGCCATGGCACGGCGCAGCTGATCCGCCTCGGCCGGGGTGAATCCGGCACCAACGATCGCGACCTTCATCGCCTGTTCCTGAAACAGCGGCACGCCGAGGGTCTTTTCCAGCACCGCACGCAGCTCGGGTCGCGGATATTCCGGTTTCTCCAGTCCTTCGCGCCGGCGCAGATAGGGATGAACCATGTCGCCCTGGATCGGACCCGGCCGCACGATCGCAACCTGAATCACGAGGTCGTAGAAGCGGCGCGGCTTCATCCGTGGCAGCATCGACATCTGCGCGCGGCTTTCGATCTGGAAGGTGCCGAGCGTGTCGGCCTTCGAGATCATGGCGTAGACGTCCGGATCATCGTCCTGCAGGTCCGCCAAACCGACCCGCAGCCCCTTGTCCGCCTCGAGCATGTTGAAGGCCCGGTTCATGCAGCCGAGCATGCCAAGGCCCAGCACGTCAACCTTCATGAACTTCAATGCATCGATATCGTCCTTGTCCCATTCGATGATCTGACGATCTTCCATCGCCGCTGGCTCGATCGGCACCAGGTCATCAAGGCGATCGTGCGTCAGGACAAACCCGCCTGGATGCTGGCTCATGTGCCGCGGCACACCGATTAGCTTCCGGGCAAGCTCAAGCGTCAGGCGGAGCCGGCGATCACCGATGTCGAGGTTGAGCTCCTCCACTTGCTTCTCGCCGACGCCGTCGGCTGACCAGCCCCACACCAGCCCCGCCAGCGAGGACGTCAGGTCCTCCGGCAGGCCGAGCGCCTTGCCGACATCGCGGACCGCTCCGCGCGCCCGGTAGCGCGTGACGACGGCGGTCAGCGCGGAGTGATTGCGACCATAGGTCTCGTAGATCCACTGGATGATCTCTTCGCGGCGCTCATGCTCGAAGTCGACGTCGATATCCGGAGGCTCGCGCCGCTCCCCTGAGACGAACCTCTCGAACAGCAGCTCGTGCTTCACCGGATCGATCGAGGTAACGCCGAGCACGAAGCAGACGCAGCTATTGGCGGCCGAGCCCCGGCCCTGGCAGAGGATCCCGCGACGGCGTGCCTCACGCACGATCGCGTACACGGTCAGGAAATAGGGCGCGTAGCCAAGCTCACCGATCAGCCGCATTTCATGCGTGATCTGGTCCGTGTACGCTTGCGGAACGTCGCCATCAAACAGCCGCTCGACCGCGTCGGTTGCCAACTTCTGAAGCGCCTCCTGTGCTGTCAGCCCATCGATCAGCTTTTCATGCGGGTATTGGTACTGAAGCTCACCGAGATCGAAGGTACATATCCGCGAGATGTCGACGCTTGCCTGCAGCGCGTCGGGATAGGCGCGGAAACGCCGGACCATTTCGTCTGGCGATTTCAGCGAACGATCGGCGTTGACCTCGCGGCGGTAACCAAGCTCGTCGACGGTGCATTTCTCGCGCACCGCGGTGACTACGTCCTGCAGCAGCCGTGCGTCAGGTGCATGGTAGAGCACGTCTCCCGTCACGACTGCGCGCACGCCAGCACCGCCTGCCTGTCGAGCCAGCGCATCGATGCGGACTGCGTCTCCCGGCCGTCGCCGCTGGAACAGGGCCATGTAGCCCCGACGCCCGTAGACCTTCTTCAGGTCGGCCAAGGCAGCAAGGTTCTCCTCGTCCGCCTCATGCGGCAGTAGGATCGCGATGATCCCATCTGACCATGGCGCGAGGTCGTGCCAGTGCAGCAGACAACCACCCTTCCCTGCCCGCTTCTTGCCGACGGTCAGCAGTCTCGTAATCCGCGACCAGGCCGGACGGTTGGTGGGGTAGAGCAACAGGCGGCGGCCACAGGACAGATCGATACGCGTGCCCGCGATCGAGCGGACGCCGGTCGCCTTCTGCGCCTCCCATGCGCGCACGACGCCGGCGACGGTGCCGATGTCGCTGACTCCGATCGCCGGATAGCCGAGCAGCGCCGCAGCCGCGAACAGCTCGTCGGGACTGGACGCGCCGCGCAGCAGCGAAAAGTGCGTCAGCACCTGCAGCTCGACATAATGGGTCATCCAAAGACCCCGTGCATCCACCAGGACAGATCGCCAGTGTCGTCCTCGAAGCCATCGCCTCGGCGGAAAACCCAGTAGCGGCCACCAGTCTCGTCCTCGACGCGGTAATAGTCGCGGACCGCCCATATTTCGGCATCGCGGCGCCACCATTCGCCGTGGACGCGCTCTGGTCCGTCGCCAGCGACGACCTTGTACGTCTTGCCCCGCCACTCGAACCGGCGCGGTGGCTGGTCGGGCATCAGCGCCATGACCCGGTGCAAAGGCTCCGGATGCGCGAATAGACGAATCGGGCGTTGCCAACTCGGCCAGCTTCCCGGCACCAGGTTTGGGTCGGAGCGGACAACGGCTCGCTCAGGGACATGGCTTTCTACGGGCGCTATGCGGAAGACGGCATGCCCCCCGATCCGTCCGGCGATCAGGTCGACCAGGCGCGACGGGTCACGCACCAGTGTCTCACCGGCGAGGACAGCGCCAAGGTCGATCGCATCGAGCGGCTCGGTGTGCGGGGCCACCAGCCAAAACTGCTCGAGGCCCATGCCCGGGTTAATGCGCTCGATGCGCAGCCTTAGCAGCCGCAGGAGATGCGTCACCTCGCGTGTCGGCCGGGATGTGCCGACCGCCACGATCTGCTCACTGCCGTCGACACACAGGCCAGTCAGGCGCAACGATCTGGCGCCAAGACCCTTGGCCTGCAGCAGCTCCGCGAGGTCGCGCAGGAGGTCGCCCATGACCTGCTCGATCGCCTCGGCGGTGCTGATCGGCTCCAGCAGCCGACGCTCGACGGCCGGCACCTCGGCATCCTCGCGCGGCGTGAGCGGCTCTGCCATCCCGCCCAGGGCCTGATCGAGCCGCGTTATCGCTGGTAGACCAAGTCGCCGCGCCAGCGGTCCGCGTGCGACCGGCAGGAGATCCGCAATCCGCTCGAAGCCGAATTTACGCGCCGCGGTTAACGCCGTGGGCGTCAGGCGCAGGGCTGCGATCGGTAACGGGCTGAGCGCCTCGACCGTGCCACGCGGTTCGACGCGCGTCAGATCGTCCCGGCCGAATCGCGCCAGAGCGTGTGCAGCGCCTGGTGTGTCGGCAACCGCCACGCGGGCGGTGAAGCCTGTGCGACGGCAGAAGGCGAGCAGGCGACGGCAGAACCGCTCTTCCCCACCGTGCAGGTGTTCGCAGCCGGCAAGGTCGATCCAGAGCCCATCGGCTGGCGTCACTGCCGCGATCGGCGACCAGCGCCGGACCGCCAGTAGCGCTAGGCGATCGAGTAGCGCCGCGTCGGCTTCAGGATCGGCCGGCCGGAAGTCGAGATCCGACACTAGCGCGCGTGCATGGGTGGCGGCCATCCCGGGATGGATGCCGAGCGCTTGGGCACCGGTGCAAGCGTGAACGACCTCTTCGCGCCGTCCGACCTTGCCGATCAGCGCAAGCGGCGCCTGCTCAATTGGCGGCGCTACAGGCGCAAGGGCGCGTAGAGCGGGTGCTGCAGCTTTGTACGGATGGCTTGCCGCCTCCGATCGCCGACCAAGCTCCCGCATGGGTGGCTTCGCATGGATTGGCAGCGCAGCGATCTGCGTTTCAACGTCCCCGCGTGGTTGCACACCGTCTCGCGCCCAGCGAGCGCCAGGACGCCAACCGCCGCCCCGCGGTACCGAACAGGCACCCGGATCGTAGTCGACCGGTAATTGAAGGGCTGGCCGTTCAGGCAGCCGCGTAGCGGGCCGTTCCAACCGTCTCAGCCGTTCGATGGCCAAGTTCGGCAGGAACAGCGAGACGACCCGTCTCATCGCTGCCCTCCACTATCAGGGAAAAACCCTCACCGCCGCGTTGCCGCGCCAGTTCGACCAACCATCTCGCTCGTCCTACACCCGCGATCTCCAACCGCGCCGAAGGCGCAGAGCCGATCCGCCAGCGCGTCCACGCGGCGGACGGTTCGGAGAAAGGATCTTGATCACGGCCGCGTCGACGACGCAGCAACAGCACCGGCATGTCGGCTTCCGCTGCCACCAGCTGCAGGCGGCGGGTTGCGACCATCGAGACCTTGCTGGCTTCCGCGATGATCGCCGATGGGGTCCCGTCGCGAACCGCGTCCTCGATTACAGCGAGCAATGCCGCGTCATCATAGGGCTGAGCATAGATAACATCAGACGAGGAAAGGCCTGCCTGAGCCAAAGCCGGCGCGTAAAGGTCGGTGCGACACGTCGCCCACAAAACAGGACCGCTGGCATTGGCGGCCTCGCGCGCCGCAATACCGGCAAGGAACAGTGTGGTTGCGGCATCATCCACCAGTGATCCGCTACGCGCCGTCGCCTCGTGAAGCGCGCCGGCACGCAAGCCTCCAGCCCCAAGTCTGCTGTCGATCGCAGTCACGCCGAACGGCAGCACGCGGTAGTCGGTGACCGGCGTGGCAATCGTCCGCAGGTGGGCAAGGCTAGTAGCAAGGGACTCGGGGGCGGGGGACATCATGGTCTAAGACTCTACTCGTTCTCTTTATGTTCCGTTACCAAGTCCTACATTGCAAGCGCTTTGATCGTCCCAATCCGGGCAGGTGCCCTGCCTTTCCCCTCGGCGCACGAAGGGGGACGAAAAAAATACGAAGCGGCAACAAATGGCGAATAATTCGCTTTCGTTTGGCCGGTGGGTGACTCATAGAATCGTCATGCCGATCCGCCCCGAGAACCGCTGGCTCTACCCGATTGACTGGCGGCAGCTGTCGCAGACCGTCCGGTTCGATCGTGCCGGGGCCAAGTGCGAGGGATGTGGCCGGCCGCATCTGCGCCGTGTGGTCCATCTCGGCGACGGACGCTGGTGGGATGCCGATGTCCGCTGCTGGCGGTCGGACCGGGGCAAGCGTATTTCGATGAAGGCCGGGTTTGTGTTGGCGTCAGTCCGGGTGACATATGTCGTCCTGGCCTGCGCGCATCTCGATCACGATCCGGGCAACAGCGCGCCTTCGAACCTTAAGGCGCTATGTCAGCGTTGCCACATGATCCACGATGCGGCCGAGCACCGCTGGCAGCGCTGGTGGAATGTCTTCCGGCTCCGAGCCATTCGCGATCTCTACGAGGATCCTCGCGTCACGCGCGAGCGCATCGCTAGCCGCTAAAGATCGATGTTTCGGGCGCGCATAGCTTCGGCTGCAAGGTCGGCGATCGGCCCCTGCCCTGATGTGGTCTCGTAGACTTCGGCGACATCGTGATCGGCAAGCCTATCCAGCATGAGGCGAACGGCTGCAGCGCTTGTGTCGTCCAGTACGGTCTTTGTCTCGTCGTTCGCCATGGCTAAGGTCCCGCCGGTGTTTCCAATGGAGTGCAAATAGCATGAACGTAAGTGACCTGGCCAAGGGCGTCGCGGAAGCGACCGGTTCGAACGAAGCCGATGCAAAGAAGGCGATCACCGCTGTGTTCGATCAGATCGCGGCCGCCGCCGTGAAGGGCGAGGAGGTTTCGATTCCAGGGTTCGGCAAGTTTACCGTCAAGGACCGTCCGGAGCGCGAAGGCCGTAACCCCGGTACCGGTGAGGCGATCACGATTGCGGCTTCCAAGAAGGTTGCGTTCACGGCCGCCAAGGGGCTGAAAGACAAGATGTAAGACGTGTGCGCCGACGAGTGATCTCGTCGGCGCCAACCCAAGGGATAGGATTCGTGTGCAACCGGTATCGTATGACGGCAAAAGAGGTCGACCTTGCGGTCACCTTCGGTATCCGGCCTCCCTATGAGAAGGACGAGGAGTACCCCGTCGGTGACATTTTTCCGACGGGCAAGAAGACCCCGTTCTACGGCAAGGTGATCGTGCAGGACGGCACCGAGCGTAAGCTCGAGCGGATGGAATGGGGTGTCCCGACACAGGTGCCCAGCGCTCGCGACCCCTCGGTTAAGCTAACCAAGTACGTGACAAACGTGCGCAACCTGAACTCCAGCTTCTGGCGATCGATGCTAACGACACCGGCACGGCGCTGCCTCGTCCCGGTCACAGCCTTCTCGGAATACGGATTAGCGCCGGGCGAAGACGGCAAGAAGCCATTGCATTGGTTTGACGTGCCCAGCCGTCCGGTTTTCGCTTTCGCCGGGATCTGGCGTCCGACCGAGCGCGCCAACGCCTACGGCTTCCTAACGACGGAGCCGAACGCGATCGTGGCCCCCATCCACCCCAAGGCCATGCCGGTCATCCTACACGACGATGATTACGACCGTTGGCTGACCGCCCCCTGGGACGATCTGAAGGACTTGGTTGCGCCCTACCCCTCGCAGCTGATGCGGGTTGAAGGCTTGGTCACAGCGGACGCGGACCATGCCCGATCGCCTGTGCTATTCTAGACGTTGGACCCTGTAAGGTGATTGACAATGACAGAAGCGACGTGGGGCAAAAGCGCCAAGACTCCGGACATCAACTGGCGGATGAGTGCGTCATTGGAAGACGTGGCCCGTGGTGAAACTGATATTGCCGAGGTGACGAACCTTGAGCGCGCGGTGCGGGATTGGGTTAGGCTGGATTCTGAACACAGAGACGCAGCAACCTTGACAACGGATCATCCCGTTCAGATCGAAGGGGTTTCCAGTACGACGTTCACTGGCGAAGCTATCGCAGCAATTGCCGAGCACCTGCCACCCATCCCAAGCGAAAAGGAGTAATGGCTATGGCGAAATCCAGCGTCCGCTTCGAGCGCGGTGACGGATATTGGGTGGCCGAGCGTGACAGCATCGGCTTTACCGGCACGACCGACTTTGGCCCCGTTGAGTTTCTGATCACCAGCGAAGCGTTGGCCGAGATGCTGAACCCAGAGCTGGAAGGAATTGATCCGGAAACTGCGGTCGAGGTCTTCATCGAGTTCGAAAGCGACATTCACAGCATCGCCCAGCGCGAATTTGTGAAACGCCTAGGTGGTGAGCCACCGATCCTGCTGACGACTGCAGATATAGCGCTTTAGCGCAGAGGCACGTTTGCAATCCGAGCGGGTTATTGGCACGGGGCGGGTTACGCTCCGGGGCCACGTCGGCCACATCAGTATTCAGTATAAGCCGCCTTTTTCTCGCTCCTCCACTCCTTCCTTCTGTGCCTCCTCAAGATCGTTTGGCTTTTGTTCGTCAGAGGTTGGTTTATCCTCAAGGGTATCTTCCAGCCCTTTGTCGTCGTCTGGAAGTTCGTTAACGTCAGTTTCAAAACCAGGTTCTTCGGCTTGCGAGGCGGTCATCATGGCTGCTCTCCTTCAACAAGCTGAACGATCCAAGAAACTGCTCGGTTGCGAACCGGCGGACGATACCCGACATCTGACACCCGACCGCGAGGGCTCGCGTTACCGTTCCTGACGGATTCGATGATCGTGCAGCTTCAGAGGACGGATGGCCTAATGGACCCACTTCCGGCCATTCACAGGTACCCGGGTGGCGCCCAAAAACCGGCCGTTTGTTCAGCGTTGCCCATCGCGGATCAACCAAGTCTCCGAACCGCTTGTTTACCGCACTTCCTTAGGCTTATCGTTCGATACGGCGTAATGGAGATGATCGATGGGTCACTCTTCGATGGACCCCGCCTTCCACGACTTCGGCCTTGGAACGAAGGTCGGCTGATCGGTGCGAAGCGGGCGCTGAAACAGCAGCAGGTCTGGGCCATTCGCTTTTGGCTCGACCAGCAAAGGCGACTGCGCGACCGAGCGCTGTTCGACTTCGCCATCGACAGCAAGCTACGCGGTTGTGATGTAGTCAGGGTGCGGATCGGCGATGTAGTTTCGGGAGGGCGCGTCCGTGAACGCGCCGTCATGGTGCAGCAGAAAACCAAACGACCAGTCCAGTTCGAACTGATGGACACAGCAAGAAAGACGATGCGGGCATGGTTGGAGCGACGCGGCGGGACACTGAACGACTTCGTCTTCCCAAGCCGCAACGACTACCTGGCCCACATGAGCACACGGCAATATGCCCGCCTCGTGCACGAGTGGGTGCTCGCCATCGGCCTTCCGGCGCAGGATTACGGAACGCACTCGCTCCGGCGCACAAAGGCATCGATCATCTACAAGGCGACAGGCAATCTCCGCGCTGCTCAAATCCTTCTCGGCCATGCCAAAATTGATAGCACAGTGCGCTATTTGGGTGTTGACGTGGAGGACGCTCTGGAACTTGCTGAACGCACTGAGGTCTGAGTGGACCTAATTGCGGAAAGTCGAAGGACTTACTTTTTTAGCCGTATATCGCCAAGTTTTCATACCAAGTTTTAGATCCGCATCCCATTAACGACGGTGCATTGGTGAGCGCTAAACGCGCATGTGCGCCAGCCGTATTTGGCATTTTAAGCTGAGTAGATTGAGTGCCCCCCCAATATTACGCGTTTCTGCGCCATCAAGCCAAGGTTCGCTGCAATACGCATTTAAAGCTATTAATAACGCCAGAGTTTTAAACGGTCTTGGATCGAAGCTCGCGCTCCCCTGTATCTCGTCGCGCATCGCGATACGATCAGCATCGTGCTGTTGTCGACACAAGCAGTCACTGATGCGTCGTGATTGGCCGGCGGTGTTTACCGCCGGCCGATCGATCAGAACGCCACGCGCAGGCCGCCGCGGCCGCCGCCGCCCTTCCAGTCGTCGCCATATTCGCCGTGCGCTTCGAGGAAGCCGGTGACGCCGCCGGGCATGGCGATGTTCACCCCCAGCGTGCCGCGCCCGTACGTGCCGATGCGGCCGCCGTCGAAGCCGATCGTCGTCGCACCGCTGGTGAACGCGATCCGGTCGCGCCCGCGGAACTGCTTCACCGCCTCGCCGCTCGCATAGACGCTCATCACGTTACCACCCGCGTGGGTGCGGGTCGCCCCGAGCCTGAGGCCGGCCGTGCCGCGAACGCCGTTCTGGCTGTCGATGGCGATCCGCGAACCGATCGCGTCCAGTCCGTCCAAATCGTCCAGCCGACTGTCGACATAGCTCACCCCGACGATCGGCTCGACGAAGAACGCCGCGCCACCGAAGCGCAAGCCCGCTTCGAGCTGCCCACCCCAGGCGCGTGCATCTGGTCTGGCGACGACGCCGATCGTTGGCGCGCGCAGCTTGACGTCGACCCAGTCATACTTGCCGAGCGCGTTGACGAAGAACGGCCCGCCGCGGAAGCTGGCATAGGCGCCGGCGTTGATGACATCGTATGTCGTCCGATCCGCGACCGCGCGGAAATCGAGCGACGAGTTGAGATAGCCGCCCGTCACGCCGACGACAAAGCCGCCATCTGCATCCATGCGTCCGACATCCAGACCGGCCTGCGCGCCGAACGCGTCCTGCCGGTAGCCGATCGCCTGCGTCGATGACCGCCCGAACGTAGCGAAGCTGCGATCGTTGTCGCGGCTGTTCGTCGCGCCGTAGAACTGGCCCCAGATCGCCGTGCCTTCAACCGTTGCATCGTCTCGCAACTCGCGCACATGGCCCGACCAGGCGTCGGCGGACGTGTGCCACAGGTTGCGGACGCCCTCTGCCGCGCTGATCGTGCGGAACACGCCGGCCTGCGGCGTGCCAACGACGGCGTAGGACAGGGTTGCTGGATCATAGGCGATCAACAGCCCGACCAGCGCCGTGCCGGTCGAGCCGGGCGCCAGCGTGAACGCGCCGGCAGACGATGCGCCCGTCGCCTGGACGATGACGACGTCCGGCGACAGGGTCACCGGACCGCTGCTCGCCAGGATCACCGCCGTCGACCCGACGGCGGTTCCGACCGCCAGGCGATCCGCGCTGGGTGCCGCACCGAACGCGATATCAAGCCCGAGCGTGCTCGCGCCCGAACCGGTGAACGTGCCCGGCAGGACGAGCGTATCACCCGCACTGCCGTTGCGCAGCTCGACCAGCCCGGCATTGTTGAACGCCTCGAGATTGTTGAACGCCACGCGGCGCGACGTCGCCAGCGCCCGGACGACGCCCGTATTGTCGAACGTGTCGACCCCGGCGCCGAAATCGCTGTCGAGCGTCGATGTGAACGTGCCACTGTTGACGAACCGATCTCCGCCCGCACCGAACTGCACGCGCCCCGTGATCGTCCCGCTATTGTTCACCGTCGCCGTCCCACTCAGCGCGACGACGGCACGACCGCTGCCGGTGCTGAAGATCGTGCCCGCGTTGGTCAGCGTGGAGGCGGTACGGCCCTGCAGAGCGATCGCATCGCCACCCGAGGTGACGCTGCCGCCCCCCGCCACGGACACGTTCGCCGTCGCACCATTGGCGGTCAGCGCGGTGTCGGCGGCCGATACGGCGCCGCCGACGTTGATCGCCGCCAGCGTTCCCGCGGAGACGACTGCGCCGCCGCCTGCGGACGTTAGAGATGCGACGTTATACACGGCCGCACCGTTGCTCGACTGGACAAACACGGCGTTGCCGCCCGCGCCTGTCTTCGACACCGCGCCGCTCGTCGTGACCGTGGCTGGGCCGCTTACCGTCGTTGCGACGATCGCCGGGGTATTGACGCCGGCGACCGATATCGGCCCCGAGGTAATGACGGTCGCGCCGGTCGCGCCGGCTGCCGTCATGGCGGTCGAACCGACACCCGCGGTCGATACCGACGCGGCCTGAACGCTCGCCGTGCCCGCCGCCGACATCGCGCGGATACCGGCGCTGCTCGCCGCGGTGGTGACGATCGGGCCGGTGGCGACCACGGAGACCACACCGCCGGCATTGTTCATCGCGACGATCGCGTCGGCGTTCGAGCCGCTCGTGCTCGCGCTGCCGACGCGCACGCTGACTGCACCGTTATTGGAGAAAGCATCTACGCCGCGCGAAGCGAACCCGCTGGTCGACACGCTACCCACATCGACGCTGACCGCCCCTGCGCCGGTCGAGGTGGCGCGGATCGCCGGCGCCATCATGCCCGTCGTCGCCACGCTACCCTGCGTGACCGATACCGCCCCGGGACTCGACACATCGATGCCGCTGGCAAGATCACCTGCCGTCGTGACGCGACCCGTTCCGGCGATCGTCACGCCAGTCGTGCCGGTCGCAACGATGCCGCGGCTGCCGAAGCCGGTCGTGGTGATCAGCCCGCTATTGGTGACGCGTGCCAGGCCGCCGGTCGCCGTCGCGGTGACCGCGTCCGCGCTCAACGTCGTGCCGGCCGGCAGGAAGCCGAACGCACCGCCCATCGTCGCACCCGTCCCGCCGGGGCCGATTGGCAGCACCGGGCCGAACAGCACCCCGTCGATGCCGATCCCGGAATTGTCCGTGTCGCTTTCCAGCCCCTGGAAGGCGATGCGGACCAGATCGATCGCGTCGATCGCGAAATTACCCGAGAACCGCCGGAACGTCGTCAGGTCGCTGCTCACCGTATACGATGCGTAGGTGGTGCCGAGCAGGCCGGTGACGCTGCCGGTCGCGGTGTTGAGGTCCCCGCCGGTGCTGCGATAGTCGAACGACAGATTGAACGTGCCGGGATTGACCGGATAGGCGAGGCGCGTCTCGAACCGCCCCGGATTGCCGGTAGATCCGCCGAGATCGACATAGCGCCCGAGCGGCTGGTTGGGCGGCGCGCCGAAGACGCCCGGCCCGACCCCACCGACCAGATCGACCGAGCCGCCGGTCACGTTCCACTGGATGAAGGCGTTGAGGTTGTCGGCCGGAAAGCCGAGATTGTCGGAGAAGAAATAGTCGAAGAAGACGATCGCGCTCGGCCCGGTCAGGTCGGCCGGATCGAGACCGGGGTTGGACGCGCCGCCGGTCGGGAAACCGCCGCCGATCCCGCCCGCGCCGACGGTCGCCGCCGTGCCGGTGGTCGACACGCGTCCGGTGAGAGACACGTCGACGCTCGACCCCATCGCCACGATCGCGCCCGATCCGTTGCCCGTCGTGCTGACGTCGCGCGCCGCGATGCTGACCGGACCGGCGGCGGAAACAACGATGCCCGGTGCGAAATCGCCGGTGGTCGCGACCGACCCCATCCCGGTATAGCTGCCCGCCTGACCGCTGGTCAGCCGCACGCCCGCGCGACCGGCCGCCGCGCTGGAGACCCTGCCGGCATTATCGACGATGCCATCCGTGCCGGTCACGACCAGCACGCCCCCCGTGATGATCGTCGCCGGCGCCGTCGCCAGCGTCAGCGTATCGGCATCGAGATAATTGACACCGTTCGGATAGGGATTGCCCGCGGAATCACAGACGACACGATCGTTGGTCGCGGCGCCGCATTCGTTCTGGGCTGCGGCCTGCTGCGGCATCAGCGCCGCCGCGACCAAACCCAGCGTCGAAACCGACAGGGCAAGACGATGGCGGCGGAACGCGCCGGCGGATTTGATATATGCGATCATGTGTCAGGAGCCCCGATGTACCACGAACGATGCGTCGTGGGATTGATCGAGCAACCAGCCGACCATCGGATGGTTCCGATAATATCGTTATCCGACAGCTACTAAATCTAATGATCAAGATCAATAGAACGGTCTAGATTGCGCTGCCGCCCGCAAGCGACACTTCCTGCCACAGGAGCTTTAGCAGGACGCCGGCCGGCAGGGAGCGGTGGAGTGGCGCGCCCTGCCCCGCCCATTGCGCGCCGAACCCGCTCTCGCCGACGGACCGGGCGGCCGCATGCAGCGCCTTTTCTGCGTCATAGGCGATCGGATAATCGGGCACGTCCTGCGCACCTTCAGCCCATTCGGTGAACCGGTTGGCGAGGCAGCGCGCCGGGCGGCCGGAAATCGCACGGGTCATCACCGTATGATGCGCAGCAGGGCCCGCGAGCGCCACGCGATACGCGTCGTCGGCGCCGCTCTCCGGGCAGGCGATGAACGCGGTGCCCAGCTGTACCGCGCTTGCGCCGAGCGCCAGCGCGGCGCGAATGCCGGCACCGTCCATGATCCCGCCCGCGGCGATGATCGGCACCCCCGTTCGGGTCGCCAACAGCCGGGTCAGTGCCATCGTGCCGAGCCGGTCGTCGGGCGCCGCAGGATCGAAGACGCCGCGATGGCCCCCGGCCTCCCATCCCTGTGCGACGATCGCATCGATGCCCGCCGCTACGATCAGCCGCGCTTCGGACAGGCTGGTCGCGGTCGCCAGCAACAGGCAGCCGGCATCCTTCAACGCGGCGATGCGATCGGCGCCGGGGAGCCCGAAGTGAAAGCTGACGACCGCTGGCGCAGTATCCACCAGCGTCGCGAGCATGTCGTCGTCGTCGGCAAAGCTGGTGTAGATGGTCCGCAGCGCATCAGGTGGCTCGGCTCCATACCGCACGAACAGCGGTCGCATGGCCTCCAGCCATCGTGCCTCCCGCGCGGCATCCGCTTGCGCTGCCTGGTGCACGAACACGTTCACGTTGAATGCGCGATCGGTCCTCGCGCGGGTCGCCTCGATCATCGCGCGCGCCCCGGCCGCATCAATCGCACCGATACCGATCGACCCCAGTCCCCCGACATTCGACACCGCCGCCGCGAGGTCGGGCGTAGATACGCCGGCCATGGGAGCCTGCACGATCGGGAGCGTCACGCCAAGGCGCTGAAACAGATGCATCATGCGGACCTGCCTCTGTCCGTCATCCACGTCCATCACATTCGGGACGGGCCCATACCGCGCATCGGGACGTTGAGGGGGTTCAGTCGCTTTTCCGATCCTGGCGGAGCCCCTGCTCACACGGAGAAGTAATATGCGCGCATTATGCTGGCACGGTAAAGGCGACGTGCGCGTCGACAACGTCGCGGACCCCGAGATCAAGCATCCGCGCGACGCGATCATCAAGGTCACCGCATGCGCGATCTGCGGGTCGGATCTGCACCTGCTCGACGGCTACCAGCCGACGATGGAAGCGGGCGACATCCTCGGCCACGAGAATATGGGCGAAGTCGTGGCGCTCGGGTCCGAAGTGACCAACCTCAAGATCGGCGACCGTGTGGTCGTGCCGTTCACGATCAGCTGCGGCGATTGCTGGTTCTGCAGGAAGGGCCTGTTCGCCGCCTGCGACCGCACCAACCCCAATGCCGAGATGGCCGCAAAGGCGTTGGGCCACTCGCCCGCCGGCCTTTTCGGGTTCAGTCATATGCTCGGCGGCTATTGCGGTGGTCAGGCGGAATATCTGCGCGTGCCGATGGCCGATATCGGGCCGATCAAGATTCCCGAAAGCGTCACCGACGATCAGGCGCTGTTCCTCTCGGACATCTTCCCGACCGGCTACATGGCGGCCGAGAACGCGCAGATCGAGCCCGGTGATACCGTGGCGATCTGGGGCTGTGGCCCGGTTGGCCAGTTCGCGATCCGCTCGGCGCTGATGATGGGTGCCGGCCGCGTGATCGCGATCGATGAAGTGCCCGAGCGCTTGGCGATGGCCGAGGCGGGCGGCGCCGAGACGATCAACTTCGCCGAGACCGACGTGTTCGACGAATTGCAGGCGCGCACCAAGGGCCGCGGTCCCGACAGCTGTATCGACGCGGTCGGTTGCGAAGCTGCAGGGCACGGCGCGGCGGACGCCGTGATGGACAAGGTAAAGGCATCGATGTTCCTCGCCACCGACCACGTCCACGTGCTGCGCCAGGCGATCATGAGCTGCCGCAAGGGCGGCACTGTGTCGGTGCCCGGTGTCTATGTCGGCATGGGCGACAAGCTGCCGATCGGTGCGGCGATGAACAAGGGGCTGACCATTAAGCTCGGCCAGACCCACGTTCAGCGCTACACTAAGCCACTGCTGGAAAAGATCGTGGCCGGGGAGATAGATCCGAGCTTCGTCATTACGCACCCGGCCAGCCTTGAGGACGCGCCCGAGATGTACGCCAGGTTCCGCGACAAGGAGGACGGCGTCATCAAGGTGGTCATGCGCCCGCACGGCTGATCTGCGAATCCCTCATTGTCGTGGCGGCGTGCGATCCCTTTTTGAGGATCGAGCACCGCGACGACCGGCGCACGACAGCTCGCAGATTAACTGGTGCCATGCTCGAACGGTGCTCGTTCTGTCGTTACAGATAACCGAAATGGAATGAGATGCACCAGATCAACTGCGGCTCCGGCCGCAAACTGCTGCTTATCCACGGTCTGGGCGGAAGCTCGCGATCGTGGAGCCCCATCCTAGACTCGCTCGGCGCCAGTCGAACGGTGATCGCGATCGACCTGCCCGGACATGGCGCGACCCCGGCAGAGCACGATAGTGGGACGTTCGACGGCCTGGTCGGCAGCGTGCAGCGCTACATCGTGGAGGACGAGCTGACCGGGATCGACGTCGTCGGCAGCTCGATGGGTGCGCGGATAGTGCTCGAACTTGCCAGGCGTGGCGTCGTCGGCAACGTCATCGCACTTGACCCGGGTGGGTTCTGGCGTGGTTGGGAGCGCACCTTCTTCAAGACCACGATCGGCGTCTCGGGCCGCTTGTTGCAGGCGATCCGACCCGCCCTGCCGACGCTGAGCCATAACGCGGCCTCGCGCACTGCCCTGCTCGCCCAATTGTCCGCGCATCCCTGGTCGCTTGATCCGCAGATGGTGGCGACCGAGCTGACCGGTCTCAGTACGACACAGACGTTCGATGCGCTGGTCCATGACCTTGCGACCGGACCTGAGCAGACTGGTCCTGCTGCTGACAGCACTGGCCGAATCGTCATCGGATGGGGCAGGCACGACAGGCTCTGCCTGCCGGGTCAGGCGGCGCGCGCAAAAGCTGCGTTCCCGTCTGCCGAACTGCACTGGTTCGAGTCCAGCGGTCATTTTCCGATGTGGGACATGCCGGAGGAGACGGTCGAGGTCATACTGGAAGCTACGCTGTGAAAGTAGCGGGCTGTAACGCCGACCCACTTTTGGCCGTCAAGCCGCACCTCGACCGTGCTTGAAAGCGGCCGCTCGTTCACCGCGGCCGGCGTCGCAGACCATGGTCGGTCTGTTGCCATCGGCGACGCTCCCCTGTTAGGTTCGTCGTATGGCGACGCAGAAACGCACAATTGAATTCTTGCTTGAACAGGTGACCGGCGCCGGCGCGGTGACAGCCAAGCCGATGTTCGGTGAGTACGGCGTCTACGTTGACGGCAAGATGATCGGTTCGGTCTGCGACGATCAGCTGTTCGTTAAGCCGACGATCTCGGGCCGCGCTCATGCCGAGCCGGTTTCGGATGCGCCGCCGTATCCAGGTGCTAAACCGCAGATGCTCATCGCGGCCGATCGATGGGACGATGCCGAATGGCTCGGCGTGCTACTGCGCGTAACGGCGGCCGAGCTGCCGACACCGAAGCCGCAGAAACCGAAGCGAGGCACGTAAGCACCCGCGGCGGTTCAGACCCGAATTCGGACACAGTGCGGCGCCAGGCCTGAGGTTGCGCCTTGCACCTGCAATCCGCCAAAAGCGACATATACGCGACCAGTGTCGCAGCACGGCTTAGTGGCTCCGCCAAGGGAGCCGCTAAGCTATTTAGGCTTTTGAAGAATCTGGCGTGCCCGGATACAGCATACCTAGTTCCTCAATCGCTTCTGGCAAATCTTGATCTTGAGCATCTGTGGGGACCAGCAGTGTCGCCGTCAAAATCGGACGGCCTTGTAGATCGAAGATGGGGAAAGCCGTGGCGCTCAATCCCGGGATGACGGTACCGCTGACATGAGCGCGACCGGCCGATCTAATGTCGTTGATTATCTGGGTCTGCGTTGCCTTTGCGATCGGGGTGCGTCGCTGCTCTTTCGCTGCGAGGGCGGACGCCTGTACATCGAATCTTCAGGCAAGCAGTCACAGCTGCCGGAATGGGGCTTGCCGAGAGCCTGTCCGGGATAGTCCCGATACGCGAACGCTTTGCGGTATGCAGCGATGTTGCGTGAGCGCAAAAGCCTCAACGGATCACTTGGCGTATCCTGATGCCTTCGAGGAACAAATTGGCCAAGTGCGCGATGCGCGATTTCGGCGAGTCACGTTGCTCGGCGGCGAGGGAGATCGCCGTGACGAACACCAGCAAGAATTGAATGTAGGGCGAACGCTTGTCTCCTCGCTTGCATTTTATAGACGTTCGGTCTAATTGAATTGACATGGATCTAATCGCCCTTCCCCGCCGTCGTGGACGTCCCTCGAAAGCCGCGGCGGGATTCAACGAGACGCGCGAGACCCTGGTGCGGGCTGGCCTGGTGGCGCTGACCGAAAAAGGCTTCTCCGCGACTGGTCTCGATGAGATTCTCAAGGCCGTAGGTGTGCCCAAGGGTTCCTTCTATCATTATTTCGACAGCAAGGAGGCCTTCGGCGCCGAGTTGATCGACCGCTACGGTGCCTATTTCGCCCGCAGGCTGGAAGGCTTCTTCACCGATGAAGCCCGTCCGCCATTGGAGCGGCTCAATGCCTTCGCGGTCGATGCGGAAACTGCGATGGAACGCCATGCGTTCGCGCGCGGTTGCCTTGTCGGTAATCTGGGGCAGGAAATGGGGGCGCTGCCCGAAGCCTTTCGCCAGCAGCTCAGCGACGTTTTCGCGGACTGGCAGCATCGCACGGCCCAATGCCTGCGAGCCGCGCAAGCTGCCGGTGAGATCGGAGCCCACCATGATGCTGATCGCCTCGCCGCCTTCTTCTGGATCGGGTGGGAAGGCGCCGTGCTGCGCGCCAAGCTCGAACGCAGCGGCGCTCCGCTCCGGACATTCGCGGAAGGGTTTTTCGCAATGATCCGCACCTGACCCCCTTTTTTGAACAATTCTAGCCGATCGGTCTAATTTTGAGAAAGGAGCATTATCATGAGCACATTCCGAGCAGTCGTGATCGAAAAGAACCACACAGGCCAAACCGTCGCGCTGACGGATTTCAGCGAAGCCGATCGGATGGAAGGCGATGTCGAGCTTCGGGTGACGCACACCACGGTCAACTACAAGGACGGTCTGGCGATCACTGGCAAAGCCCCGGTCGTCCGGCGCTTCCCGATGATCCCCGGCGTCGATTGCGCCGGCGTGGTCGAGACGTCCAGCCATCCCGATTTCCAACCCGGCGATCGAGTCATCCTCAACGGATGGGGCACGGGCGAAACCCATCTCGGCGCCTTCGCTGAAAAGAGCCGGGTCAAGGGCGACTGGCTGGTGCCGTTACCTGCTGACCTGACGCCGTCCGAAGCGATGGCGATCGGTACCGCAGGCTATACCGCGATGCTCAGCATTCTCGCGTTGGAGAAGCATGGACTGCAGCCAGCCGATGGGCCGGTCATCGTCACCGGTGCGGCCGGCGGCGTCGGTTCGATCGCGATCACGCTGTTGGCGAAGGCAGGCTGGCACGTCATCGCGTCGACCGGTCGGGCCGAGGAAGCGGACTATCTCGAGGGCCTTGGCGCCGCCGAAATCATCGACCGCAACGAACTGTCCAGTCCCGGGCGGCCGCTCGGTAAGGAACGCTGGATCGCCGGTGTCGATAGCGTGGGATCGCATACTTTGGCCAACGTCCTGTCGATGACCCGATATGGCGGCGCGGTCACGGCCTGCGGTTTGGCGCAAGGGATGGACCTTCCGGGCTCGGTGGCGCCCTTCATCCTGCGCGGCGTCTCTCTACTCGGCATCGATTCCGTCATGTGCCCGAAGCCGCGCCGTCTCGAAGCCTGGGCGCGTCTTGCGACCGATCTGGATCGCGAGCGGCTGGGACGGATCACTTCGACCATCCGCCTGGAAGACGTCATCGCGGCCGGGACCGACATCCTGGCAGGAAAGGTACGCGGGCGCCTCGTCGTCGAGATCGAACAGGAATGAGCGGATCGATCTGAGCGGCCGCGCGGGCCGCCGCTCAGATCAGGTCTTCCAACTGCTTCAGGAACGCCGCGATATTCTTCTCGTCGCGCTTGTAATAGGTCCAGGGCCCGATGCGCTGAGAGGTCACGAGCTTGGCGCGCTGCAAAGCAGTCAGGTAGAGAGAGACAGTCGACTGGGAGAGGCCCGCGCGCTCCTGGATGATGCTCACGCAGACACCTACGTCTTCGGGATCGACCTCCTGCTCGGGATAGTTCCTGCGCGGGTCCTTGAGCTTCGCCAGGATTGCCAGCCGGGCGGGATTGTCGAGAGCCTTCAGGGCTTCATTGAGGTCGATGCTCATGCTCCTCCATGTAGCGATGTTTTTCAATATTACAATATATCGCTGCGCTGTGGGATGCCGCGCGACGTCCAGAAGTCACCGGCCCTTTGTGAAGATGCCATCGATCGCGAAGAGATCTGACACCACAGTAATGGCAACGCCTCGACGAACCCGGCATCTACTCCCGCAAGGACAGCGAGATAGAAAATCCACGACCGCAGGTTCCTCAGTGCTGCGACGGCTTGTCCATCTCGATCCCAAGTTTGTCGATGCCAGCCGGGTCCTGCATGTCGGGTGGCGGATCCTATATCAGGAAAGCGCCGCAGACCATTTCGTGCGCCCCTGTGTTGCTCCGGCCATTTCATGGCGCATGCGCTCTGAAACGCGGCACGATGTGCGAGCCCAACTCTTCGACCACCTCAGGGGCCGGGCGGCGGCCATATTTGAGGTTGAGGATGACGTGATCGACGCCGATCACTTCCAGGGTTTCCAAAAGCGTCAGCAGATGATCCCGCCCCAGCCTGAAGCCCAGATGGATCGGCGACGGCGGCGTGGCCGGATGCGCGTCGAGATCGATATAGAGCGACTGGAGGAACGGCTTGTAGGTCTCACCCGCCTGTTCCCTGACCGCCGCCCGCCAGCTTTCCACGAACAGCTGCTGCGCCTGGGGCGGCCGGGGATAGGTCATCCATCCGCTGCTCTCCCGCGCGATCCATTCCATCGACTGACGGCTGTTGCCCGTCACGAAGAACGGGAGCTCATTCGTGGTGGGCCTGGGGATCAGGTCGGCGCCCGCCAGCAGCCCGCGGCTCCATTGCAGCGGCTCGAAGCTGGTGCGCTGGGCGCGGCGGATGATGTCCAGATTTTCGCGGAAAACATCGCCTCGCTGGTCGGGGTCCACGCCGAATGCCGGGAACTCGACCGGACGGTCGCCGGTGGCGACACCCAGGAGCAAGCGGCCACCGCTCAACTGGTCCACGCTGGCCGCAGCCTTGGCCGTATGGAGCGGATGGCGCAGCGGGATCGCGATCGACGCGGTGCCGAGAGCGATTGTCGATGTGCGGGCGGCGATGAAGCCCAGATAGACCCACGGGTCGAAGACCTGCCCCGTGTCGCCGAAACTCGGATCGCGCAGCGGCACGTCGCGGAACCAGAGCGTCGAGAAGCCAAGCTCCTCGGCGCGATGGGCTAGTTCCGCCTGGTGTAGCATGGTCGGCATTTCGTCTGGAAGGCCTCGATGGGGAAGAACAGCCCCAGGGTCAGATGGCCCGCCTTGAAGGTATGACGAAAACTTCGATGCTGCTGATAAGGGATCGTGCTGGGCTGATACATCGTGAGGTTTCCTTGCTTTCGGTTGCCCGGCGGGCACTTCGTCAAATCATGGATTGGAGGCTCGCCAGATATGTCGAGATATTTTCCTCGTTCCGCTTGTAGTAAGTCCAAGGCCCCACACGTCGGGACGTGACTAGTTGAGCGCGCTGCAAGGCGGTCAAATACAAAGACACTGTCGACTGGGAGAGGCCGGATCGCTCCTGGATGGCGCTTACGCAGACACCAACCTGTTCGGGATCGACTTCCTGCCCAGGGAAGTTTTTGCGCGGGTCTTTCAGCCACCCGAGAATTGCGAGGCGCGTCGGGTTGTCGAGAGCTTTCAGCGCGTCTTTGATATCGATGCCCATTGGAGTTGTACGCACCTGTTACCGGCGCCGCACCGGAGCACAGGCCGCGCCCGGATGTCCGGACGCAGCCCGAAAACCCCTAGTCCTGATAGGCCGGATAGTCGGTGTAGCCCTTGTCGGTGCCGCCATACATGGTCGCCGGATCCACCGGATTGAACGGCCAGCTATGGGCGATACGCTCCGGCAGATCGGGGTTCGCGATAAAGGGACGGCCGAAGGCGATCAGGTCGCCCCAGCCAGCCTCGACCACGCGGACGCCGCGCTCCGGGGTGTATTTGCCAGCGTAGAGGATCTTGCCGCTGAAAGCTTTGCGTACATCTGCGCGGAAATCTTCGGGCAACTCCGGCGCATTCTCCCAATCGGCCTCGGCCAGCGAGAGATAGGCGATCCCGACCTCCTCAAGCACCTTCACGGCCTCGATATAGGTCTTGTGGGGATCCTCCTCGACGAGACCCAGATAGACGCGATCCTCCTCGGTCGTGGCGAACAGCGGGGCAAATCGCACGCCCATCCGGTCCTTGCCAACGACATCCGCGACAGCCTGCGTCACCTCGCGCAGGAAGCGTAGCCTGTTCTGCAGCGAGCCGCCATATTCATCGTCGCGCCGGTTGGTGTGAGCCGAGATGAATTGGTTCACCAGATAGCCGTTGGCGCTGTGGATCTCGACGCCGTCGAAACCCGCATCGAGCGCATTGCGCGCCGCCTGGGCATAGAGCTGCACCAGTTCCTTGACCTCGGCGGTGGTCAGCGCACGCGGCGGCGACGGCAGCGCCAGTGCGCCCTGCCCCGGACCGGTTTCGATGAACACCTTGACGTTGTCGGCCGGGATCGCCGACGGCGCGACCGGAGCGGCCCCGCCCGGCTGCAGCGAGGTGTGGGACACGCGTCCGACATGCCACAGCTGTAGGAAAATGATGCCGCCCTCGGCATGCACTGCGTCGATTACCCTGCGCCAGCCTTCGACCTGCTCAGGGCTGTGGATGCCCGGCGTCCAGGCATAGCCCTGCCCGCGCGGCTCGATCTGCGTCCCCTCGGTCACCATCAAGCCGGCGCCGGTGCGCTGGCGGTAATAGTCCGCCATCAGGTCGTTGGGGATGTTGCCCGGCTGGGAGCTGCGCGAGCGCGTGAGCGGCGGGAGGACGATCCGGTTACGCAGGGTGTATGGCCCTAGCCGGACGTTGTCGAAGAGAACCAAGTTCTTCATTTCATTACTCCTAAATATCGCGAAGTTTCGATGTTGCGAGGCATGGATATGCCTCGCAACCACTCGATCTCAGTACAGTCCAAACGAAGCCTCGTTGAGGCTGACGATGATGTTCTTCTTCTGGCTGTAGGCTTCGAGCATGGACTTGTGGGTCTCGCGGCCGATGCCCGACTTCTTGTAGCCGCCGAACGGAGCGTGCGCGGGAAGCTCGTGATAGGTGTTGACCCACATCCGGCCCGTCTCGACCGCGCGCGCCACGCGGATGGCGCGATTGATGTCCTGGGTCCACACGCCGCCGGCGAGGCCATAGTCCGACGCATTGGCCAGCGCGATGACCTCCTCCTCGTCCTTGAACGGCAGCACGACGACCACCGGACCGAATATTTCTTCCTGGGCGACGCGCATGTCGTTGCGAACATCGACGATGATCGTCGGCTGGATGAAGAAGCCGTCGTCATAATCGCCGCCGGTCAGGCGATTGCCGCCGGTCAGGATGCGGGCGCCCTCTTCCGTGGCGAGCTTGATATAGCCCATGATGCGGTCGGTCTGGGTCTGGCTGACCTGCGCGCCCATCTGGGTGTTCTCGTCGAGCGGATCGCCGACGCGGACGCTCTCGAACCGCTGCTTCAGATCGCCGACGAAGTGATCGTAGATCGATTCATGAACGAACAGCCGAGCGCCGGATTCGCAGACCTCGCCCTGGTTCCAGAGGATACCCAACGCGGCAGCCTCGACCGCCCGATCCCAGTTCGCATCGGGGAAGATGATGTTGGCGGACTTCCCGCCCAGCTCGAGGGTTGCTGGGATGAGTTTCTTCGCAGCAGCTTCCGCCACCACCCCACCGACACGGGTCGAACCGGTGAAGGCCAGCTTGCTGATCTGCGGGTGATCGAGGATCGCCTGCCCGGCCACCGCGCCGGTGCCCGAGACGATATTGACCACGCCGGCCGGAAGCACCAGGGCGAAGATCTTAGCGAGTTCGAGGATTGTGACCGGCGTCATCTCGGACGGCTTGATCACCACCGTATTGCCCGTTGCGATCGCCGGCGCGATCTTCCAGGCAGCCATCAGCAGCGGGAAGTTCCAGGGAATGACCTGCCCAACGATACCGATCGGCTCGTTGATCGTCAGGCTCATCGTCTGCTCGTCGATCATCGCCACTTCGTCCGAATGGCTGCGGATCACGCCGGCGAAATAGCGGAAGTGATCGATCGCCAGCGACACGTCGAGCCGAGCCTCGCGGACGGGCTTGCCGACATCCATGCTTTCGAGAATGACGAAGCGGTCGGCATCGGCCTCGAACAGGTCGGCGATCTTGAGGAGCGCATTCGAACGCTCGGTCGCGGAGGTCTTGCGCCAGCTCTGGAAGGCGCGGGCAGCGGCCTGGACGGCGCGGTCGACGTCGTCGGCGGTGCCGTTAGGGGTGCGCGTCAAATAGGCGCCGTTGGCGGGGTTGATGCTCTCGATCGTCTCGCCATTTTCACCCTCGACCCACTGATTGTCGATGAAGTGACCGTAGCTGGTATCGGGAGCGTAGATCGAAGCGGGCTTGGTTGACGTCAGCATTGTGCATCTCCTTGGTGCGTGAGTGACAGCGCCAAGGTAACTATGAATCGAGATATGGCAATATCGCGATGCATAGACTTATTTTATGTATTCTTTTTTCCCTTTTAAATCAGAAGGACAGATGCGCCGTGGAACGGGTTGCGGAGCCTAGGCGCGCTATATTGGCAGCGTCATGCAGGGGCTTTAGGGCATGTCGTCTAACTCTGGCTAACGGCAAGCCGATCCACCGAGGCCAAAATTGCTGCCCGATGTTCGTTCTCTCGGCGTGCCATTTCCTCATGGCTGCACAACGGGATCGGCTCAGGCGCTCTTCGGTAAAATTGCACGAGAAAGCGGACGGGTCCCAGCGGTTCGACGCAGTGAAGGATGGTTGGCTCGACCACGCCTGGTGCGCAATCCGGCGCAAGGATGCTCACGGCACCGGTCCGCCTCTGGTCTGTTACGTGGTAGCGCAAACGACCCTCTGCGACCTGTATCAGACCCCAGACGCCAGCCTTGGTGCAATGGTCCCTGAGTAGCCCGGCAGGAACAGAGGATTCGGTGAAGATGTCGGTCTGTCGGTACAAAACCAGACCCTCAGGAAGCTCATTCGGGCTTTGAGAAGGCGTGTTGATGTCCATCACGCCGCCTCGGCGTACAGCGTCTTCTCGCGCGATATCAGGACTTCGGCGAGGAACCAGTAGGCTTCGCCCCATGCCGCTAGAACCCTCTCGTCTACCGCATCGCCCAGCACATCCTTGATCGCCGGGAGCAGCGCGTTTGCGACCGCGGGATAGTGTTCCGGCTTGATATGGGTGGCGATGTGGCGAGCAGCGATGCGCTCGATAGCGGGCTTCAACGCATCCAGCTTGTCGGCGTTCTGCGCAAAAGCAAGGATGGCGGCAGCCAGCCGCTTTGGCTGCTCGCCCGATTTCTGGGCTGCTAAGTCGAATAGCGCCTTGATTTCCGGATCAACGAACAAGCGTTCGTACATGCGCGTTGTGATTTCTACCCCGTGCTGCTGGAGCGCGGGCGCAGTCGACTTGATGACGATTATAGTCTCGGGCGAAAGCGATTTAGTCATGATTTGCTCCTGAGGTTGTCGTCATATGTCGTAAGTAAAGGACGCATTTGTGTAAAAGGGTGCCCCCAAGAAGGCGCTACCTTGCTGGAGCGCATGGTTCGATCAGCTAATTCGACCATGTGGTTGGCACACCGGTTGTGCCATTAGGCGTAAGCCAAGCGCCATGCAGGGAGTTTCCTCGAAGCGGGATACGTGCGCGGCGCCTGTCGAAGCTGGGCCGGCGCCCAAGAGTTACCGTAGAGGTTTTCGTTTGGCGCTCATCCTCGTTGCGACCTGTTGCCAATATATCGCAGCGCGATACAATCGTGCAAGCGATTTGAGCACTCTCCAAGTCTCAGATAGAATTAGCTACTGAAGGCGTTCGGCTACCGCTACTCTGAGGCGCTACGGTTGGCCGGCAAGCTCAGCAGGGCTGTCGTTGGGGAGAGGATGCGCCGGGACACCGGCTGTTTGCCGGCCGTAGCATCGCTAGGTACGTTCCAAGATATCGCCCAGGCTGTTGCAGGGAAGGTCAGGATAGCTTGCGTGCTGGCCGCATGAGGATTTGATAGTACCAACGACGAGACCGTCGCGCACGACGACAATGGGGTAATATCAATCCGCAGTTCGAATGGTCGATGAAAGTTCAATGACTTTTACGAGATTCAACTGTGCAGCGAGTTTTTGCTTTTGCAGACATATTCAATTAGTTCTATTAAGAAATATTGGAGATTCCTGATTATCAGCTTTATCACTATTTTGCTTTCTCTAACCATAGCTCTTCTTTCAGACTTACTCTGGCGAGCGGAAGCGAGAGCCGGCAAAATATTGTTGACCGCCATTACGATGGTTGCACTAATCGTCGCAATTGGGATCGCTCAGGTAGGCTCATCCGAACAAACGGACCCTTTAGTTCCTTGGGTTGCTATTTTGTCAGCGACGCTCCTGCTAAAGTGGCTTCATACCATATTCCGGGAAACCGACGGAAAATGACGCAATTGCTCGGCCTGCATCGGGATACGCCCTGCGTGCCGACACACGGTACCGGCGATGGGTGTCAGCAAGGTTTTCAGCGCCGTTGACCCTTGAAACGCTAAGCGCTCCGGTCCGTTAAGGCCGCGCTTCTCTCTGCCCGTCGCGGCCGATAATGGAGATACTCATACCGGCCATGATCTAGCAATTTACTCATGGGTGCGTCCTCGATTTGCCGATCACCTGAGCGATAGCCTCGGTCGCGCAGCGTTCGTCATTGGCCGATCCGCCTGACCCAGCGACGCCGATACCCCCGATCACGTCACCATTTACGACAATCGGCATGCCACCGCCCAACAGGAGCAGTTCTGGAATAGTGACGAGGTTACGGGACGTCGGATCTGTTGCTGCTCGCTCAGCCAGGACGGTCGTGCTAGCCTTGGTTGACAATGCGGTGAACGCCTTGCGCTGGGCGGCTAGCGTGTTGTGCGGACCGATGTCGTCGCCGCGCTGGAGCGAGACCAGATTTCCGCCTCGATCGACGACCGCGACCACGGCCTCCCTACCGACCGTACGGCACGAAGCGATTGCGGCACCCGTCAGGCTGTTGGCCAGCGCCAGCGACACGATTTTACGCTCCAACGGTACCGCGGGTATTGTGGCGGCGATTGCCGCGGGCAGGAGAACAATTAGACTCAGCGCCATGATGTGACCTTTCAAAGATAAACAGTGCGGGCGCATCAGGCGACACCGGCTGCAATCAGCGCGGCCCACCCGACCAAGAACGCCAACACGAGCCATGTCAGGATCGCACCGCCCGCTCGCGGCACGTTGGAACGGCGCATATTCGACCAGATTGGCCTGCGTGCGCATCCGGCCGGCAAGCAAATCCCCACCGCCGTCACCAATCAGCACATTGTCGCGCAACCGCATGCGAAAGATTCGCAGGCCAAGCCAGAGGTTGATGGTCCCAAGGGAGGCCGATGCCGCTAGCGTGACGGGAAGCGTCATGCTGGTCAGGCTCAGTTTCCCCGGTAGGTCGAATAGCCATAGGGGCTGACGACTACCGGCACATGGTAGTGACCCGCCTTGTCGGTCACTCGGAACGTCAGCGTGATCTCTGGAAAGAACGGGCTCGCCGACGAGTCAGGGTAGCGCGACATCTCGAATTGAAGCCTGTAGATTCCGGTGTCGAACGACTTGGCGTCCTTAAAACTGCGGACACGACCATCGGCATCGGTAGTCGCGGTGCCGACCTTCTGCCAGCGTCCGTCATCAGCACGCTTCGAGAGGGTTACAGGTACAGCCTCACCGCCAACGCCTCGGGCGAGGTCAAGAACGTGGGTGGAGATATCGGCTGCCGCGGCGGGGGTGGCGACTGCGCCGAGCAAAAGAGCGAGAGCGATGGCCTTCATGAGCGATATCCTTGCTGAGTGTCGTGTCTGGAAAAGAGGGTGTCGAGTAGCGAGGTGCTCGATGGTACGATCGCGCCTCGCTGCACAAGGCGACGGTCGCGCGGCGGAGCAGCGACCGCGGCAGCGGTGTTCTCCGCATCGGTTATGATGAACGTCGCTTCGTCACCGATAGCCAAGCCGTAGCGTTCCAGGCCCAGAACCGCTGCTGCGTCCGTCGTGGCCATATCCAGCGCGGTCGTGAGATCGCCGTCGGTGAAGAAACCTGATCGATACCCGATCATCATCGCCCGCCCGAGCATGTCGGCATCGCCGTACGGCCACCAGGCATCGCGGATATTGTCGTTGCCGGCAAACAGACGCACGCCTGCACCACGCAGGACGTTGATCGGCGGGAATGCGCGGTTGCCCGGTGCATTGGTCATGATTGTTACGCCGGCTTCCGCCAGAATATCAGCGGTACGGGCAACTTCGTCCGGCTCGACATCGCCGAGCGCGTAGGCGTGGCTTACGACGACCTTGCCCTGCATTGCGCCTGCGGTTGTTCGTGCAGCGATCCGGCGAAGTTGCTCGATCCCCTGCCAACCGGGCTCGTGGAGGTGGATATCGATCTTTACACCGTGCCGTTCGGCTACGCCGAACACCACGTCGAGGTGTGCGTCGGCATCACCGTCGAACGCTGAAGGGTCCAGCCCGCCGACGACGCCTGCTCCTTCCCGGATAGCCGCATCAAGCAGGTCGGCGGTCCCAGGTGATGCAAGGATGCCGGCCTGTGGAAACGCGACGATTTCGACATCGACGCGGTTCTGCCAAGGCTCGCACGCCGCCATTACGGCGTGGAGATTGGCGAGGCCCAGTGAGGCATCGATGTCGACATGGCTGCGCATTGCGACCGTGCCGAAGCTATGTGCCTGCGCGAGTAGCGCATGCGCACGGTCGGTGACTGGCAATGCAGCTGCAAGCAGCTGCTTCTCGATACCCAGGCGTTCGCCAAGGCTGTCAGCAAGGCAATGCGGACGCCAGCTATCGCCGACGAAGCTCTTGTCGAGATGAATATGGTCTTCGACAAATGCGGGAAGAACCAGAAGCCCTGCGAGGTCGATGACATCTGCATTGGCCGCCAAGGATGCCGGTTCGACGAACTGACCGTCTGACACCGCCAGATTGCCCGTCCGACCATCTTTCATCAAGGCGTTTCGGTACAGGCGGGGTGCTTGGACGGCGTTACGCAAATCAGCGCTCCTAGGCTTGGCGAAATTCGCAAGTGAGCGCGCATAACGACATTTACGAATGAAATATTTGAATGATCAGCATTCAGGAATAGAATGACCATATGCTTGACCCGAGATTGCTCCGTACCTTTGTCGCAATCGCCGATGCGGCGAGCTTCACAACCGCAGCCGATCGTCTCAATTCTACCCAGTCGACGGTCAGCCAGCATCTTGGACGGCTGGAAGCGGCGGTCGGGCAGTCGCTAATTGATCGATCGGCAAGGCCTATTTCGCCGACGCCTTCGGGCGAGCGGTTGCTGGGCTATGCACGCCGATTGCTGGCCTTGCAGGATGAGGCGCAGACATTGCTTGCCGACCCATCGGGAACGATCACGATCCGGATCGGGGTGCCCGACGATGTTGTTACGCAGGCCATGAGCCGTCAGTTTGCACGTTTTGCAGAACGGCATCGTGAAATCCGGCTAGATGTGACCACAGGCCTCAGCCGCGATCTTACGAAACGATTCAGAGCCGGCGAATTCGATATCGCCATCGTGAAGGAAGCGATAGCAGATGGCGACGCCCGCGCCAGCTTCTCCGAACCTCTTGGCTGGTTCGAAGCCAGAGAAATTTACAATGACTGGCCCGACCCTATCCCTCTGGTGACGTTTCCCCCGGGCGGACTGTACCGCGATCTTATGATCGACAGGATCGAGCGCGAGCGGAGGACGTGGTACATCGCATTCACCGGGAACAGTCTGGGCAGCGTCCTGTCCGCGATCGAGGCTGGGCTAGGGGTATCAGTTCTGCCGATCAGCACGACGGGGGCACATGCCGTTCGTCCCAGTTCTATCTTCAATGCGGATGCGCCGTTGGTGGTGTCGATCTATGCTTGGGAAAGCAACGGCGCGACGAGAGAACTCGTCGCTGCAATGAGCAAGACGCTGTCGGACCGTCAGGGCGAGCAGGTTAGTTCTAAACCTCTCGACGAAAGGTAATATGCTTGCGGGCCCTAACCGCTCCGATTCCTGCAGGTGCCACGTTCGGCGGCCGGCTTGTGCGTGTAGCTGTTGGCTTGAAATAGGCCGTGCGTAATGTCGCCTATCGACGCTTTCCTCTTCAAAGCGGACCATCCGCAATCCTCCCATTATCGCCGTTAAGCGGTCGGATGTGTGGAAAACCGGTCCCAATCACGAATGTGCGACAAACAAGGTGGTTCGCACAGGTCAAGGAATGATCGACTGGATCGATCAATGGGCCAGGAGGCGTAACAACCCCGACCGAGCCATTCGACTCTAGTTATCCGGCTGCTCGAACGAGGTCAGGATCGGGCACGGCCCGGCCGCGCCGCTGCCGCACTGTTGAGCGAGCCGGCGCAGCGATGCGCGGGCATGCTCCAATTCTTCGATCTTGGCGCCTAACGCCGCTATCCGCTCGCTGGCGAGTTCGCGCGCCCGTGTTCGATCGTCGGTCGCGTCGAGTGCCAGCAATTCCTCGATCTGCGCAAGCGTGAAGCCAGCCGCTTGCGCCGAGCGGATAAAGCGCAGCCGACGAACGTCCTCAACACCGTAGCGCCTCACGCTTCCGCCGTGTCCGGCGCTGCTCGGTCGCTCAGGCGTCTCCAGCAACCCGCGCCGCTGATAGTAGCGCACGGTCTCGACGCCGACACCCGCCCCGCGCGCTAGCCCGGCAATGGTCATTTGCGGCAAGCCTTGACTCCGTACCATGGTCCGGACCCTATATGGGTGGCAGCCTGAAAGACACCAGCTCGAAAGCCGCTGCTCATGACCACGATCGCCGACCCTCGCCGCGCCACCTTGTACCGGATGGTAATGGACAAGCACGTCTGCCCCTACGGCTTGAAGGCCAAGGATCTGCTGCAACGCCAAGGCTACACCGTTGACGACCGGTGGCTGACCACTCGGGAGGAAACGGACGCTTTCAAGGTCGAGAACGGCGTGAAGACGACGCCGCAGACCTTCATCGGGGGCGAGCGGATCGGCGGTTACGACGACGTGCGCCGCCATTTCGGTAAAGCCGTCGCCGATCCCAAGGCAACCACCTACAAGCCGGTCGCCGCGCTGTTCGCAGTGACTGCGCTGATGGCGCTCGCTGCGAGCCATGCCGCTTACGGCACGCCCTTCACCCTACGAGCGGGCGAGTGGTTCATCGGGTTCAGCATGACAGTGCTGGCACTGCTCAAGCTCCAGAACATCGAGAGCTTCGCCACTATGTTCCTTAATTACGACCTGCTCGCGAAGCGCTGGGTGCGCTACTCCTACATTTACCCCTTCGCGGAGGGCTTGGCGGGCGTGCTGATGATCGCTGGCGTCCTAACCTGGTTGTCGGCGCCGGTCGCGCTGTTCATCGGGACCGTGGGTGCCGTGTCGGTGTTCAAGGCGGTGTACCTCGATAAACGCGAGCTGAAGTGCGCCTGCGTAGGCGGGTCCAGCAACGTGCCGCTCGGTTTCCTGTCGCTGACGGAGAATCTCATGATGATCGTAATGGCGGTGTGGATGGCCGTCTCGCCCGCGGCGCTTACGATCGGCCACTGAGGCTTGGGCGGAGCAAAGCGCGAACCGGCGCTGACGATCACATGCAACCCGGCTTATCGATATGATCGGGTCTCAGCTTAGAGAGGACGCACACAAAGGCTCTAGAAAGTCCATGCAATGCGTACTATGTACGGATCATCGCTACAAACAACGGTGCGCATGTGACTCAGGATACGGACGGTGACAAATTCCGCTGGATTATGAAGACCGGTTGGAAGGGCCTTTGCCCGCGATGCGGCAAGGGACACATGTTTAAGTCATGGCTGAAGGTCGCGGACCGATGCGAGGCCTGCGGTCTTGACTATCGGTTTGCAGCACCAGACGATGGTCCTGCCTTCTTTTCCCTGTGCATCGTTGCCTTCCCGCTCGCGTTCTTCGTCGTGTGGATCCAGGTGAAATTTGATCCGGTGTGGTGGGTGCATCTTTTCACGTCGCTCCCAGTCATGCTTTTGGGATGTCTGCTGCCGCTGCACCCCATCAAAGGCTGGCTGGTCGCCTCTCAGTACGTAAACCGTGCTCAGGAGGCTGGCACGGGTAAGATCTGGGATCAGCTTCACGGCCGGGAAAATACGAAGGATAGCAGTAACTTCGACGATTAATCCGGCCACAGGTCTCGTCAGATTCATTCCTGGAAGCGGTTTATGCGCTCGTTAATACCTGATGCCCGGCGCATCGCTGCTTCATACCTAAACTCTACGGGGCGCCCGGCCGACGCTCGCACGGTGCTCGCCGGCAGCGGAGACGATTATGTCGAAGTCCGTGTCGCCCTACAGGCGCTCAGTGAAATAGCAGCGCGTATGAGTCGCGCTGAGCGGGCGCTAGCGTGTTACGCCGATGAAACCTTCTGGGAGGCTGACTGCGCGGAAGCCTCGCTCGCCTTCCACGATCATGGCGAAATCGCGCGATCGGCATTGGCCGGCAAAGAGCTTTACGCCCTTCACCGCGACTGAATTCAAACGCGATTTTGTCTGCGCTATGCATGGACTTTGTACGCAGCACATATATATGAGAACCATGCAAACCTGGAAACCCGATATCGAGTCCTTTTCAGGACCAAAGTACCTTGCGATTGCTGAGGCGATCTCGAAAGATATCGAGGCCGGACGCCTTCTCGCCGGTACGCGCCTGCCGCCCCAGCGTGTTCTTGCCGACACGCTGAGCGTCGATCTGACGACGGTGACTCGTGCTTACGGCGAGGCGCAGCGGCTCGGGCTGATCGAGGGTGACGGCCGGCGTGGTAGCTTCGTTCGGCAGAAGAAAGTCGACGCTCCAAAGATCAGCTACAGCGAGCCGGCCGATACCGGAATGAACGCGCCGCCTGAAATTCCAGGCGCACTCCTTGCCGCAGCGTTCCGACGATCTGCGGACGCATTGCTGACCCGTTCTGATGTGGCTGCGCCGTTCCAGTATCAGCCGAGTGGTGGCATGATCGTGGCTCGCGAAGCTGGTGCCGATCTGTTGAGCGCTCGCGGCGTTCCATGCCACGACGACACCGTTCTGGTGACGGCGGGCGGGCAGCATGCCCTGCACGCGATCGTTAGCGCAGAGCTGCAACCTGGCGACACCGTAGCAGTCGCCGCATACATCTATCCGGGGTTCCAATCGGTCGCCCGCCGGTACGGCTTGCGCCTGTGCGTCGTAGCGTCGGATGCGGAAGGCCTGGTCGCGGAAGCGCTCGACGCCGCCTGTGCTCAAGGCAGTGTGCGTGCTGTATATGTCGTACCTACCAACGATAATCCGACGACTGCGACAATGGGCGTGGACCGGCGCAAGGCGATCGCCACTGTCGCAGAACAGCACGGTCTGATCGTCATCGAGGATGACGCGTATGGTCTCCTGCCGGAACGGCCGTTGCCCCCGATCGCATCGTTCGCAGAGGATCGGACCTGGCACATCGCCAGCGTGTCGAAGATTTTATCGCCTGGTCTGCGGATCGCGTGGCTGCGTGCACCCACAGTCGCACAGGCATGGCGACTAGCGGCAGACGTGCACGAAACCGCAATCATGGCACCACCGCTCAATGCAGCGGTCGTGGCGGACTGGATTGGCAGCGGAGTGTTTCAGCAGCTCACCAACGCGGTTCGGGTCGAAGCACAAGCTCGTCAGGCGATCGTGGCAAAGTTTCTCGATCCGCAAGGGTTCCAGTCGCAGCCGGAAGGGTATCATCTGTGGATGCCGCTCCCTGCGGACGCCAATCCTGGTGAGATCGTGAACACATTGCGTCCGCACGGCTTATCCGTGGTGGGTGCAGAGGTATTCGCAGTTGACCGGACAAGCGTTTCACCTGCGTTGCGCGTGTCGATCGGGGGCACTCTTCCCCGTGAACGTCTTGAACGTGGCTTGCGCTTACTGGGTGCGATGACCGCCCCAAACGCGACCAGAAAGATCTCGCTGGTCTGAACCTATGCTGTTGCCCCTGATCGATCACATCACAGAAAGACTTCCCCCTGTACATCACGCACTATCCGTTGATCTACGTTTACACCGCATGGGTGGTGGACAACCGGATCCCGCCACAGCGCGGAGCGATCTGGGGTGTCGTTCTGGTGGGCATGGCGGTGGCGATCGCCTATGCCAGTCTGAAACTCTACGACGAGCCGATGCGCCGATGGCTTGGCGCCCGCTTCCTGACGAGAAATGGATTCTAAAGCCGACCGGAGAGTGAATCGAGCGATCTCAACAGCTTGGGTCGACCGGGGTTGCGGAGACGACTTGGACCACATAGGCTGGAACGAAACTGCGGCTTGCGCTGCCGTGTAGATGTGCGGTTCTTACGTTCAGGAATGCAAGTGGCAAACGACTTTCCTGATGATCGATCCCTGGTGGTCTATGAGACTGGGGCCCGACTGCACGCGAGCACGCTGGCATGGTCGGAGGAAGCCCTTGCCAGCCTCAGCAGCACGGATGATGAAGGACGCAGGTTGCGGCTTCTTGTTCTCCGCGAGCAAGCCCGCCGCGGTCTGCGATTGATGGAATCGTTGGCTGCTACATGGCGCTGCGATCGTGCACAGCGCCGGGAATGGCGCGGTCGGACCGAACGGTTGATACAACAGCGATACGAGAATCTCTCTGCACGACATAAGCCGCGCTGACTCAGTCAGCGAGGAAGTCCGTGCTCGTCGCTCAACGATTTGACCTATGGCGTTTTCTGAGCAGGCGGCGTCCGGTGCGCGAAGCTGTCAGGTGTGACAACAATCCCATCGGGATTGGTCCACGCGGTCGCACCGCCTATCTAACCGGCGTTGTTGCCCCTTTAAGGACTGACAGGGGTTCGCGGATTTGCGCGATGAGCTCGCGTGGTGATCGATAGCGCAAAGCGCGGTGCGGGTGCACCGCTATAATGGGCGAACCGGCCAGGCGGTTGGTCGATAACGCTCTGCATATTGGGCCTCGCGGGTCATTTGGAGGGCTACCTCAGATTGTAACCTATTGGCGCTTTCGAAACGGCATTCCTGCTAGGCTGTTGCCTCCAGATCCTGCAGACTGCGCCCGCGGGTTTCTTGCCCGGCGCGGGATATGAGTATTGCCGACACGCCCATTGGCACGATCAGAGCGATTGCTGCGCCACCAAGCGTTGGGATCAATCCGGCGAAAGCCCCAAGCTGGACCGCTACCCCGCCGAACTTGCTGCTCGCCGCGATCAGCCCGGTTGCACGCCCACGCACCTCCGTCGCATAGTTCTCAGCGGCGTACGGAAGTAGCACCGCGATCAATCCGTTGGTTCCCACCACTAGCAGCGCGATCACAGCGATCAGCAGAGGTGGCCACGACAGGGTCTGCGCGGGCAGCATTGCGCCGACCAATCCGGCCAGCGTCAGCAGCACCGTGCCGATCAGCGTCCGCTTGCCGCTCCACCTGCTGTACAGCACAGCGGCAATCATGATCGTGGGCAGCGCGACTATAGCAGAGCTGGCGATGATGCCACTGGCGATCTCGGCGCTGAAGCCGCGATCTTGCAGGTCGGTCGGCAGCCACAAGAGTAGCCCGAAATTGACGAAGCTCCACGACAGCGCGGTGATCACGAGCGCAACTGTCAACTCGTGTTGGTTTGTCGCTACCGGCAACGCGTCTGTCGGCAAATTTGTGGGCGCGCGTCGTACGATGCCGAACCGCTGCGTCATGGCAGCTAGCTCCGTATGCATTCCACGTTGCAGCAGAAAGCGGGGTGACTCAGGAATCCAGCGCGCCATCGCGAGCAGTAGTAGGCCGGTCGGAAACCCCTGCAACCATAGGCTCCGCCAGCCGAACAGGGGTTCAAACACGTGCGCCGCACCGCTCGCCGCTAGATAGCCACCGACCAAGCCTGTCCCCCCAACCAACACCAGCACCCAGCTGCGATGCCGAGGTGGCATGACCTCGGTGAGCAGGGTATAGACCACGGGCAGCATGCCGCCCGCCGAACATCCCATCAGGAAGCACATCACGAGGTTCCAGCCATAGGACGGCATCGCGCCGCAGATTGACGTGGAGACGAACAGGATCGTCGACAGCAGGATCGACACGCGACGCCCATAGATGTCGGCCAGCCAGCCCCACAGGAACGATCCGATTGTCGTGCCCGTCAGCGCGACGAAAGGCAGCAGCGCTGCGGTCGATTTGGCCATGCCATACTCACCGCGCATGCCAGGCAGCACGAAACCGAGCGTCGCAGGTTTCATGGTGTCTATGATCAGGCCGAGCGTCAGGACCAGCAGCACAGCCGTATGCGACCGCGTCAACGGCGTATCGTCGGGGGCTTCGAATGTTACGCCGTTACTCGCCTCTCGGTCAGGACGCTTCTGAGGAAGTGCGCCGAAGATCGCGGCCGGAACGCCGAGTCCGATTAACGCCATCCCGAGATACATCCAGCCGTCCATCGGCATGCCCGACAGATTGTTACCCATGGTGTGGGCCATGGCGAGCATTGGAAGGTGGAGCAGCACGCCCGCGCTGATGGCGACGCACCCCGTCCAAAACAGTGGCCACCGCTCGCCAACTACGGATTGCCTACCAATCACGTTCTGTACCACAGCATCCACCCCAACTCTTTACTCACGGGTCAGTACGCCAAAACTCGTCGAAAAATATATCGTCGTTTATTACACGGCTAGTATTGGACGAAATCAACGTCGTAGTGAACGGTCGTGATTTGGGAGTTTCTCAACGATCTCGCGATGCACGGCGCTGCCTGCTAGCCCTGTGGTTCTCTTCAGCGCGTGCAATTCCACGCGGCGGAATAGCAGTTCGAGATCCTCTCGATTCACATCGAAGGTCTCGCCAAGGTCGGCAAGCGCAAGGTCGATATCTGCGGGATGCGGCACGCCTAATCCGGACG
>NZ_JANBVH010000008.1 GCF_024273235.1 Sphingomonas faeni
CTGATCACCGACGCCGCCGCCCCATATTCAGGGCGCCGGTCGCTCCACCTGGGCCTCGGCCAGATACACGCCGAACAGCTCTTCAGGATCGGTCCACGCCGCCACCGGCGTCCACCCCCCCGATCGCAGCAGGATCCGTGCGTCCCGAGCACCGTATTTATGGCTGTTCTCGGTGTGGATCGTCTCGCCCTCGGTCATCTCGAACGATCGGCCATCGACCTCGAACGCCACGTCGCGCATCGCCTCGAGATGCATCTCCACCCGCGCGCGATCGTCGTTCCACACCGCCTTGTGCCGGAACGCCTCGACCGGAATATCGCCGGCCAGTTCGCGGTTGATCCGCTCGAGCAGATTCAGGTTGAACGCCGCCGTCACGCCCTGCGCATCGTCATACGCCGGCACCAGCACGTCCTCGCTTTTGATCCGGTCCATCCCGATCAACAGCATCGCGCCGATGCCGAGCGACGCCCGCATCGCGCGCAACAGGTCGACCGCCATCAGCGGGATCATGTTGCCGATCGTCGATCCCGGAAAGAACCCCAGTTTCGGCGTATCCGCGATCGTCTTCGGCAGGCTCAGCGGCCGCATAAAATCGGCCTCGAACGGCAGCACCAGCAGGTCGGGAAACTGCTCGCCCAGCACCTTCGACGATTCCCGCAGGAAATCGCCCGAGATATCGATCGGCACGTACACCGACGGCGCGACCGCATCGAGCAGGATCGGCGTCTTGGTCGACGATCCCGACCCGAACTCGACCACCGCACGACCCTCACCGGCGATCCTGGCGACCTCCGGACACACGGTCTCGAGGATCGAGCGCTCGGTCCGCGTCGGGTAATATTCGGGCAGGTCGGTGATCTTCTCGAACAGTTCCGAGCCGCGCCGGTCGTAGAACCACCGCGCCGGGATCGCCCGCGGCATCCGCGCGAGCCCGTCCAGCACGTCCGCACGGAATTGCGGGTCGGCAAGCGTCTGCTGGCCGTCCTCGATCTCAGGCTTCAACATCAAAGGTCTTTCGCGAGGCGCACGCCGGTGAACTGCCACCGTTGGTGCGGATAAAAGAAATTGCGATAGCTCGCCCGCACATGCCCGCGCGGCGTAGCACAGCTCCCACCCCGCAAAATGAACTGCGAACTCATGAACTTACCGTTATACTCGCCGACCGCGCCGTCGACCTTGGCGAACTTCGGATAGGGGCGATACGCGCTGCCGGTCCATTCCCAGACATCGCCAAAGAACGCCGGACCGCTCGCCGCCGGCCGAGGCTCGACCGGTCCCGCGACATCCATCTGGTTGCCGCCGGAGGCGTCGTGCGAGGCCGCGGCTGCCTCCCACTCGAATTCGGTCGGCAATCGCGCGCCGGCCCAGCTCGCATACGCATCCGCCTCAAAGAAGCTGACATGCGTCACCGGCGCGGCCGGATCGATCGCACGGCGACCGTCGAGCCCGAACCGGGTCCAGCCGCTCCCAGACTCGCTATCGCGCTCTTCCCAATAGAGCGGCGCGACGATCCCTTCCGCCTTCACCCACGCCCAGCCATCGGCCAGCCAGTGCCGGGCGTCGCGGTAACCGCCATCGGCGATGAATGCGGCCCATTCGCCATTGGTCACGGTGCGGTCGGCGATCGCGTGAGGCGACAGCAACGCGGCGTGACGCGGCCCCTCGCAATCGAACGCGAAGCCTTCGCTGTCATGGCCGATCTCGACGATCTCGCTGCCGCGCTCGATCCAGCCGATCGGACCCGGCATCGCCACCGGAATTTTGCGCGCCGCCGGCCACATCGCCGGCTCGAGCGGGTTCTCCGAAAACATGTGGAGGATATCGGTGACCAGCAATTCCTGGTGCTGCTCCTCGTGATGGCAACCGAGTGCCACCAGCGCCTGCGCATCCTCGGACAAGGTCGGCAGCGCATCGAGCAACGCCGCATCGACATGCGCACGATACGCGCGCACTTCGTCGAGCGACGGCCGCGTCACCATCCCGCGCCGATCGCGCGCATGGCGACGCCCCTCGGCCTCATAATAGCTGTTGAACAGGAACGGGAACCGCTCGTCGTGCAGCGCATAGCCTGCGACATGATCGCGCAGGACGAACGTTTCGAAGAACCACGTCGTGTGCGCCATGTGCCATTTGGTCGGCGATGCGTCGGCCATCGACTGCACCGTCGCATCGGCATCCGAGAGGGGAGCGGCGAGTGCGAGCGTCAGATCGCGCACCGCTGCAAACCGCTCGGCCAAGGGGGACGCTGCCGGCGCCGTGGCGCGATCGGGGCGGACGGGACTGGGCATCGATCTCTCCTCAGTTCTACGTCGACCGATGCGACGTTGGAACGCGAGCGACGAAACGCGCCTAACCGCGCGTAGCCCCCGGTCGCCATAGAACGTCGCCGGCACCGTTTTGGTTCACCACCCGCGATGCCACGAACAGGAAATCCGATAGCCGGTTAACATACGCTAATGCGGCCGGATTGAGCCGCTGCGTCTCGCTCGCCCCGACCGCGGAACGCTCCGCCCGCCGGCTGATCGCGCGCGCCAGATGCAGCGCGGCGGCCTCCGCCGAACCACCCGGCAGGATGAAACTGCGCAACGGGGCGAGGTGCGCGTTCATCGCGTCGATCTCGCGCTCCAGCCGCTCGACCTGCGAGGGCACGATCCGCAATACCATCTCCGACGGCGTAAAATCGTCCGCACCGGCTTCGTCCGCGCCGGCGGGCGTGGCCAGGTCCGCGCCGAGATCGAACAGGTCGTTCTGGATCCGAGTCAGCGCCGCCGCCATCGGCTGGTCGCCGAGCGCGATCACCGCGAGCCCGATCGCCGAGTTCGCCTCGTCGACATCGCCGATCGCCTGCATCAGCGCGCTCGACTTCGACACGCGCGATCCGTCGACCAGGCCGGTCGTGCCGTCGTCGCCGGTGCGCGTATAAATCTTGTTCAGCTTGACCATGAATGTTCCAGATTGAAGCGCATCAAAGCCCTGTCGCCCCCCACCAACCGTCACCCCAGCGAAAGCTGGGGTATCCCTCGTGACTCGCGACGACTGCTGCAACCCCGATCCTCCCCCGCCAGGGGGAGGTGGCGCCGAAGGTGACGGAGGAGGAGAACACGTAACGCTGGTTTCCCTTACCTCCCCCTCCGTCTGGCAAGAGCCAACCACCTCCCCCTGGCGGGGGAGGATCGAAGGTAACGTTCGCGCCCTAGGTCCGCCCCGCCGCGAACAGGATGACGACCACGATCAGGATCGCCAGCGCCTGGAAGAAGATTCGCTGCTGCATCATCCGATTCGATTTCAGCGACGCGGCACTCGGCCCGTTCCCATCGCGCACCTGCGCGCTGCCCTCCTGCAGGAACGACACGACGCCCCGCACCAGAGCCACGACGGTCGCGATCATCGCCGCGATCAGGAGGATGACGAGGAATGTGTTCATGACTCGAATGTAAGCGCGCACCGGCAGGGTAGCAATGGCGTACCCGAAGCCGGAAAATGACCCATGTTGCCGATAAGCAATGTTGCGGACTGCCGCGTGGGTAGCGCACATGGCGCATGCTCTATCTCGCGCTCAAGGCCCTGATTTCCGGTATCCTGATTGCCGCTGCGTCGGAACTGGCCAAGCGCTATCCCGGTTTCGGTGCGCTGGTGGCGTCGCTGCCGCTGGTATCGGTGCTCGGGATGATCTGGCTATGGCACGACAAACCCGATCCGCGGACGATGGCCGCGCACGCCGGCGCGACCTTCTGGTACGTGCTGCCATCGCTACCGATGTTCCTGCTGATCCCCGCGCTACTCCGCCACGGCGCGCCGTTCTGGCTGTCGTTGCTCGCGGGCTGTATCCTGACGATCGCACTCTATGCGGCGATGACCTGGGCGGCGCCGAGATTGGGGATCGAGCTGTAGCAGAACCAATCAAAACACCACCCCGGCGAAGGCCGGGGCCCAATTGGGAAAGCCGAGGTAACGGAGCGATGCGTTACGCCAGCAACGTCCCCCAACTGGGCCCCGGCCTCCGCCGGGGTGGTGGCACTTTACGGGCGTCACCCCTCCCTCACTGTTTCCCCGCGAAGGCGGCGACCCAGACTGGGCTCCCGCCTTCGCGGGAGAACAAGGAAGCATTAGCGACGTCACCTCCCCGGCGAAGGCCACCACCCCGGCAAGACCACCACCCCGGCAAGACCACCACCCACGCAAGGCAAACCACCCCGGCGGAGGCCGGGGCCCAATTGGGGGACGGTGCCGACCTGCCTCGGTCCTCCATTACCGATCTTCACCAATTGGGCCCCAGCCTTCGCCGGGGTGGTGGAAATCGATAGCGGTCGCGGTCGTTGCTTCAGACGCTATTTAACCAGTCCCCCGCACCCGAGCCGCCAGCGCCACCCCATCCTCCCCACCCGCGCGCATCTCCGCCAGCGACAACGCCCCGTCCCGCTTCGCCAACCGCCGCCCCGCCGCATCCACCACCAGCGGATGATGATGGTACGAAGGCACCGGCAACCCCAGCAAAGCCTGCAACACCCGGTGCACGTCCGTCGCCGCGAACAGGTCCACCCCGCGCACCACATCCGTCACGCCCTGCGCGGCATCGTCCAGCGTCACCGCCAGATGATAGCTCGCCGGCGCATCCTTCCGCGCCAGCACCACGTCCCCCTGCGCCAACGGATCCGCCGTCACCGTCCCGGCAATCGCATCATGCCACGCCAGCGCGCCGGTAATCGCCACCGCCTTCGCCATATCGAGCCGCCAGCAATGCGCTAGATGCGCGCGCGCGGTCACCTCCTCGACAGTCAGCCTCCGACAGATTCCCGGATAGACCGGCGCCGCATCCCCCTGCGGTGCGGACGCGCTCGCCGCGATCTCCGCGCGCGTACAGAAACATGGATACACGAGCCCGCGCGCCTTCAGCGTCTCCAGCGCAGCCCCATATTTCGCCAGCCGCTCCGACTGGAACACCAGCGAGTCCCACCGCAACCCGAGCCACGCCAGATCCTCGAGGATCCCCGCGACGAACTCGGGCCGACTCCGCGTCCCGTCGATATCCTCGATCCGCAACAGGAACCGCCCGCCCCGCTCGCGCGCGAAGTCATGCGCGCGGATCGCCGATGCCGCATGGCCCAGGTGCAACCGTCCCGTCGGGCTCGGCGCGAACCGCGTTACGACCGGTCCATCGCTCAGCACGCTTGACCGACCGCGGTGCGCCGTGCTGTCATGTCCTTGTCATCGCTGTCGTCCATAGGGCGCTCTGCGAAGCCTGAGTGGGAGGAGCCGTGTTTCACCCCGACCTGATACGCCACCCGGATGGTTGTCCGGCGCTCGTGCTGAATGCCGATTATACGCCGCTTTCTTACTATCCGCTCAGCGTCTGGCCGTGGCAAACCGCGGTCAAGGCTGTTTTCCTCGATCGTGTCGACATCGTCGCCACCTATGAACGCGAAGTCCGCAGCGCCAATTTCGCGCTGAAACTGCCCTCGGTGATCGCGCTGAAGCAGTTCGTCCGACCGTCGCAATTTCCCGCCTTCACCCGGTTCAACCTGTTCCTGCGCGACAAGTTCACCTGCCAATATTGCGGCAAGCTGCGCGATCTCACCTTCGACCATGTCGTGCCGCGCGCGCAAGGCGGTCGTACCACGTGGGAGAACGTCGTCACCGCCTGCTCACCGTGCAACCTCAAAAAGGGCGGGCGGACGCCGAAACAGGCGGGCATGCCGCTGCACATCGAGGCGATCCGCCCAACCAACTGGCACCTCCAGGAACACGGCCGCAGCTTCCCGCCCAACTACCTGCACGACACATGGCACGACTGGCTGTATTGGGACGTTGAACTGGAAGCGTAACGGCTTTCAAGACGACGGGAGATTCTATGCAGGTGAAACTGGTGGCGGCGCTCGCCGCAACGGGACTTTTCATGTCCGCGTGCGGCGACAAGGACGCGCAGCGCGCACAGGCCGACGCCAACGCGGTCGGCTTCGTGCCCCCCTCGGTGACGTCTCGCCTGGATTTCGGCGCCAGCATGGAACGCCGTTTCCGCACGCTCGACCGCAACGCCGACGACCGCATAACCAAGGACGAACTCCCCGCGCCGAACGCCCGCATCAAGGCGTTCGACCGCAACAAGGACGGCATCATCACCGCGATCGAGTGGAGCGAAGGCACGCTCGCCTGGTTCGACCGGATGGACCTCAACCGAGACGGCACCGTCACATCGGAAGAGCGCGCGGAGTCACGGAAGCGCTGAGCGTTCCCGTTCCGCCGCCACTGCTATCGACACCTTCAATTCCGTCACCCCAGCGAATTTTATTCCGTCACCGAAGCTAACGCCGGAGTATCTCTCGGGGGTTCGCGACGTACGCTCCTCCTTACCCGTCACCCCAGCGAAAGCTGGGGTATCTCTCGGGGTTCGCGACACCTGCCACACGTGGAGATCCAAGCTTTCGCTGGGATGACGGAGTGGGGCTGGAATGACGGAACAGCTAAGACGACGGCGCAGCCGCTAAAACCTGGGGCCGACGCCTAGGGGCACCCAAAGACAATAATATTACACCCCACCCGCGCAATACATTCGATTTCACGCCTCCCGCCCTCCATTCCCGGTTGACCTGAACCCTGCCGCAGCGCAGCAGGGAATCATGGCTAGCCTCCCCGCAATCGCGAACAATTCCGACATCCGCTTCCTCGGCAAACTGCTCGGCGACGTCATCCGCGCCTATGGCGGCGAGCGCCTGTTCGAGGCCACCGAGACGATCCGAAAAGCTTCGGTCGAGCGCCACCGCGACGCCTCCGAAGGCAAGCCCGGCGACGACCGCGCGGTCGATCTCAGCCTCGAAAAGCTCAGCCTCGACGAGACGCTCGATTTCGTCCGCGGCTTCATGCTGTTCTCGATGCTCGCCAACCTCGCCGAAGACCGCCAGGGCATCGCCGCGGAAGACGGTGCCGACCTCGCCTCCGCGATCGCCCAGCTCGAATCCGAAGGCATCGACCGCGCCCAGATCCGCGCGCTGCTCGACCACGCACTGATCGCCCCGGTCCTCACCGCACACCCGACCGAAGTCCGCCGCAAAAGCATGATCGACCACCGCAACCGCATCGCCGAGCTGATGGCGCTGCGCGATCTCGGCCGCGACACCACGCCCGACGGCGACAGCGTCGACGACGCCATCCTCCGCCAGATCGCGCTGCTCTGGCAGACCCGCGTCCTCCGCCGCGACCGCCTCTACGTCACCGACGAGGTCGACAACGCCCTCAGCTACCTGCGCGAGGTATTCCTTCCCGCACTCCCCGCACTCTACCAGCGCTGGGACCGCGCACTCGGCGAACGCACGCCCAGCTTCTTGCGCCCGGGAAGCTGGATCGGCGGCGACCGCGACGGCAATCCCTACGTCACCGCAGACTCGCTCAAGACCGCGCTGTCGAAAGCGAGCGAAGCCGTGCTCGGCTATTACTGCGACGCGGTACACGCGCTCGGCGCCGAACTGTCGATCTCGACCGAACACGCCCCCGCCGATGCCGCAGTGCAGGCGCTCGCCGACGCCAGCGGCGACGATGCCGCCAGCCGCAGCGACGAGCCCTATCGCCGCGCGCTTTCGGGCATCTACGCGCGCCTGTCCGCGACGCACGACGCGCTCACCGGCAAGCACGCCCCCCGCCCCGGCCGCCTCACCGGCGAACCCTATGCGAGCCCCGCCGACTTCCGCGCCGACCTCGTGACGCTCGCTCACGGCCTCGGCTCGGCGCTGAAGACGGGCGGCGCGCTCGGCCGGTTGATCCGCGCGGTCGAGACGTTCGGCTTCCACCTCGCCACCTTGGACCTCCGCCAGAACAGCGCGGTCCACGAACGAGTCGTCGCCGAACTGCTCAAGGTCGCTGGCGTCGAAGACGAGTACCTCGCGCTCGACGAGGACGCGCGCGTCGCGCTGCTCCGCCGCGAACTCGCCAACGCCCGCCCGCTCACCTCGCGCTTCGCCGCCTATTCCGAGGAAACCGCGGGCGAACTCGCGATCGTCCAGGCCGCCGCCGACGCGCACGCCGCCTACGGCCCGGCGTGCATCACCAACTACATCGTCTCGATGGCGCAGTCGGTCAGCGACCTGCTCGAAGTGAACCTCCTGCTCAAGGAAGTCGGCCTCTATCGCCCCGGCGAAACCCCGACCGCGGCGATCATGGCCGTCCCGCTGTTCGAGACGATCGGCGATCTCGAAGCCGCGCCCGGCGTCATGTCCGCCTGGTTCGCGCTCCCCGAGATCGCGACGATCTCGAAGGCGCGCGGCCATCAGGAAGTGATGATCGGCTATTCGGACAGCAACAAGGACGGCGGCTACCTCACCTCGACCTGGCAGCTGTCGAAAGCCTCGACCGCGCTCAAGCCCGTCTTCGCAGCCGCCGGCGTCGGCATGCAGCTGTTCCACGGTCGCGGCGGCGCGGTCGGGCGCGGTGGCGGCTCGGCGTTCCGCGCGATCCGCGCGCAACCCCCGGGCACCGTCCAGGGCCGCATCCGCATCACCGAACAGGGCGAAGTCATCGCCGCCAAATACGGCACGCGCGACGCCGCGATGACCAATCTGGAAGCGATCGCCTCGGCTACCTTGCTGGCAAGCCTGGAGCCCGAACGCCTCTCCAACGCCGACAACGCGAGCTTCTCGGCCGCAATGGACACGCTCAGCGACACCGCGTTCCACAGCTACCGCGACCTCGTCTACGGTACGGAGGGCTTCCGCACCTTCTTCCGCCAGATGACGCCGATCGCCGAGATCGCCGGCCTCAAGATCGGCAGCCGCCCCGCCAGCCGCACCAAGTCCGACCGAATCGAAGACCTCCGCGCGATCCCCTGGGTGTTCAGCTGGGCACAGGCCCGCGTCATGCTCCCCGGCTGGTACGGCGTCGGCCGCGCGATCGCCGATTTCGAGGACAAGGCGCTGCTGAAGGACATGGCCGAAGGCTGGCCCCTCTTCGCCTCCGCACTGGCGAACCTCGAAATGGTGCTGGCGAAGTCCGACATCGGCATCGCTGAACGCTATGCCGGCCTCGTCGAGGACGACAAGCTCCGCGAGATCTTCACCACGATCCGCGACGGCTGGCACCAGACCCACGACGGGCTTTTGCAAGTCACCGATCAGTCCCGCCTGCTAGAAAAGCACCCCGCCCTAGACGCCTCGATCCGCCTACGCCTCCCCTATATCGAGCCGCTCAACCTGCTCCAGATCGAACTGATCAAGCGCCGCCGCGCAGGCGAAGACGACCCCAGGATCGGCGAAGGCATCCTCCTCTCGATCAACGCCATCGCCACCGCCCTAAGAAACAGCGGCTAGCAAAAGCTCCCTCGCCCCTTCGGGGAGAGGGAAGGGGCCCGCCGCGCTTGCGGTGGGAAGGGAGAGGGGCGTTGGGATGGACGTCCCGAGCCTCAAACCCCTCACCCTTCCGCTCCTGCGTCGCTCCCTCCCTCTCCCCGGAGGGGAGAGGGACTAGGAGTAAAACGGTGCCGCCACATCCTCGCGCACCCGCATCAACCGCCCGGTCCCCCGATCCAGCAAAGCCCAGGTCGTAACCGCCTCCAGCTTCACCTTCCCGTCACCGCCCAAAAACCGAACATGCCGGTCGAACCGAGCCCCCTTAGGCGCCCCCTCGACCCACGTCTCGCCGGTCACCGTCTCCCCCGCGACCACACTCCCGCGGTAATCGATCTCATGCCGCGTCACGACCCACACATACGCCAGCTTATGCTCGGCCGGCGCCACCGCCTCCCAATGCGCGGTAGCGATCGCCTGGATCCACTGCACCCAGACCGCATTGTTCACGTGCCCCAGCTCGTCGATATCCGCGTCCTGCGCCGTGATCGAGAGCGTGAACCGGCTCACCCCGCGACGCCCAGCTGCCACAGCACGAACGCGTGTTCCTCCGCGCCCTCGCGCAGCGACTCGAACCGCCCCGACTTGCCGCCATGCCCCGCGCCCATGTTGGTCTTGAGCAACAGCACATTATCGTCGGTCTTCATCCGCCGCAGCTTCGCCGCCCACTTCGCCGGCTCCCAATAGGTCACGCGCGGATCGTTGAGCCCGCCGCTGATGAACATCGGCGGATAGTCCTGCGCCTTCACATTGTCGTACGGCGAATACGACCGGATCAACTCGAACGCCGCCTTGTCCTCGATCGGATTGCCCCATTCGGGCCACTCGCCCGGCGTCAGCGGCAGGCTCTCGTCGAGCATTGTGTTGAGCACATCGACGAACGGCACGTCCGCGATCACCGCGCCCCACAGCTCAGGGTCGGAATTGACCACCGCCCCCATCAGCTCGCCGCCAGCCGACCGCCCCGCGATCGCGATCCTGCCCGCCGACGTCCATTTCGCATCGACCAGCGCCTTCGCCACATCGACGAAATCGTTGAACGTGTTCGCGCGCTTCTCAAGCTTGCCGTCGAGATACCATTGTTGGCCAAGATCGTCGCCGCCACGGATATGCGCGATCGCATAGGCAAACCCGCGATCGAGCAGGCTCATCCGCCCCGTCGAGAACCCCGACGGGATCGCGTACCCGTACGCGCCATACGCATAGAGGAACAATGGCGCCGACCCATCGCGCACGAACCCCGCCGGATACACGATCGACACCGGAATTTCGGTCCCGTCCCGCGCGACGATCTTCAGCCGCTCGGTCGCGTACTTCGCAGCATCGTACCCGCTCGGGATCTCCTGCACCTTGAGCATCGTCCGCTCGCCGGTATCGACGTCATAGTCGTACACCGTCCCCGGCGTGACCATCGACTCATACCCGAGCCGCAACACCGTCATGTCGTATTCGGGATTGTCCCCCAGCCCGGCGACATAGCTCGCCTCGGGGAAGTCGATCCGCCTGCCCTCGGTCGGCGTCTCGTACCGATGGATCGCGATCTGATCGAGGCCATCCTCGCGCCCGTCGACCACGAAGAAGTCCTGATAGCACTCCACCCCGGTCATGTAGAATGTCGGCGAGGCCGGGATCAGTTCGGTCCACGCATCCGGCTCCTCGACCAGCGCGGTGCACAGCCGGAAATTCGGATCGACGTCGTTGGTGTGGATGAACAGCGTACCGTCATGCTCGTCCACATCATACTCACGCCCGACCTGCCGCGCGCTGACGAGGATCGGTACCGCGAGCGGCTCATGCGCCGGCAGCAGATACAGTTCGCTCGTCACATGGTCGCTCGTCGCGATCACGATCCACTTCCGCGAACTCGTCTCGCCGACGCCGACGCGGAACCCCTCGTCCTCCTCGTGGAACAGCACGACGTCGTCCGAGATCGGCGTCCCCAGCCGGTGGAACCGCGCGTTATCCGTCCGCCACTGCTCGTTCGCCAGACCGTAGAGGAACCCCGCATCGTCCGCGGTCCAGACGATCTCGCTGAGCATCCCCGGGATCACGTCGGGCAGATGCTCGCCGGTATCCAGATCCTTGACCCGAACCTCGAACCGCTCGCTCCCATTGTCGTCGATCGCATAGGCGAGATAGCGCCCGTCATTGCTGACCGAGAACGCGCCGAGCCGGAAATACTCGTGCCCCTCCGCCAAGGCCGGCTCGTCGAGCAACAGCTCGTCGTCACCGCCCGCGACCGGCTTGCGCCACCATTTCTTATACTGCCCGCCGGTCTCGTACGCGGTCCAGTAGAGCCAATCGCCATCCTTCTGCGGCACCGAGGATTCATCCTCCTTGATGCGCGCCTTCATCTCTTCGTAGATCGTGTCGACCAGTGCGGTATGCGGCGCCATCTGCGCCTCGAAATACGCATTCTCGGCCGCCAGATACGCCAGCACGTCGGCGTCATCGACTTCGGGATAGTTCGGATCCTTCAGCCACGCATAGGGATCCTCGATCGTCACGCCATGCGTGGTGAAGCTGTGCGGCCGCTGTTCGGCAATGGGGGGCGTGGTCATGCCGCCGTGTTAGCCGCGCCGCAGGTGGAAGCCAAACGCTGTGGCATTGGCGAGCGGCTGAAGAAGAGTGGCCAGCCACCCCATGCATCACTCGCAATGCCACCCCCCGCGATGCCACCACCGCAACGCCACCACCGCAACGCCACCACCCCGGCGAAGGCCGGGGCCCAATTGGAAAGGTCGCAGTAACTGCGCGCAGTCCTCCGTTACCATCGTCCCCCAATTGGGCCCCGGCCTCCGCCGGGGTGGTAGCGGCTGGTCCTGCGAACCTGCACCAAGCGCGTTTCCCCGCGAAGGCGGGGACCCAGTCTGGGCTCCCGCCTTCGCGGGAGAACAACGAGCGGGAACAGACGATGCCCGCTAGGAACACCACCCCGGCGGAGGCCGGGGCCCAGTTGGAAAAGTCGCAGTAACGACGCGCTGCGCTCAGTTAGCCACGTCCCCAACTAGCCCCCGGCCTCCGCCGGGAACGTGCGGAAAGTTCGCTGTCGACACAACAACGGTGTCGAGCCCCGCCCCAGCCCGCTGTCCTACACATCCCCTTTCTGCCACAACGCCCGGCATGGCCCGTCCCCGCTCGATCCGCCCCCGCGCCTCCGCCGCAGCACCCGCTACCGAGGGCATATCGAGCGTCGATCGAACCCTCGCCAGCGTCTGCACTTCCTATACTTCACTTTCGACGAGAGACTGAACCGATGACCCCGACCGCCCGCTTAGCCAACCGCCTAGCCGCCCTCCGCGCCCAGCTAACCACCGATAATCTCGACGGTTTCGTCATTCCCCTCACCGACGAACACATGAGCGAATATGTCGGTGGCTATGCCCAGCGCCTCGGCTGGCTGACCGGCTTCGGCGGATCGGCCGGCACCGCCGTCGTCCTCGCCGACCGCGCCGCGATCTTCACCGATGGCCGCTACACGATCCAGGTCCGCGAACAGGTCGACGGCGCGCACTGGGCGTATGAACCCGTCCCCCAGACCAGCCCCGCCGCCTGGCTCGGCCGCTACGCCCCCGAAGGCGGCCGGATCGGCTACGACCCCTGGCTCCACACCGGCACCTGGGTCGCCGACGCCACCTCAGCCCTAGCCGAACGCGGCGCCACACTCGTCCCGGTCACCACCAACCCCATCGATGCGATCTGGACCGACCGCCCCGCCACCTCGCCCGCCAAGCTGACCGTCCAGCCCGACCAGTTCACCGGCGCCTCCTCCGCCGAAAAGCGCGCAAAGATCGCCGACTGGCTTTCCGAGCACGACGCCGACGCGGTCGTCCTCACCGCGCTCGACTCAATCGCCTGGGCACTCAACATCCGCGGCGGCGACGTCGACCATACCCCCGTCGCGCTCTCCTATGCGATCGTCGGCGCCGACGGCACCACCGACCTGTTCGTCGCGCCCGACAAGCTCGACGACACGGTCCGCCAGCATCTCGGCAACGCCGTCCGCCTCCACGACCGCACCGCCTTCGCCGCGGCCCTCGCCACCTACGCCGGCAAGCGCGTTGCCGCCGACCCCGAACGTGCGGTCGCCGCGATCACGCAAGCACTCCAGGCCGGCGGCGCCAAGATCCTTCCCCTGCGCGACCCCGTCGTCCTCGCCAAGGCGATCAAGAACCCGGTCGAGATCGCCGGCCACCGCGCCGCCTCCGCGCGCGATGGCGCCGCGCTCGCGCGCTTCCTCCGCTGGGTCGAGATCGAGTGCGTGAAGGGCGGCCAGACCGAACTCAGCGCCGCCGCCAGGCTGCTCGCCTTCCGCGAACAGACCGGCGTCCTGAAGGACACGTCGTTCGACACGATCTCCGCCACCGGCCCCCATGGCGCGATCCCGCATTACCATGTCACCGAGGAGTCGAGCGCCCCGATCGAACCCGGCCAACTCTATTTGATCGACTCCGGCGGCCAATATGCGGACGGCACCACCGACGTTACGCGGGTCATGCCGATCGGCGAACCGACCGAAGAGATGCGCGACCGCTTCACCCGAGTCCTCAAGGGTCACATCGCGATCGCCACCGCGGTCTTCCCCGACGGCACGATGGGCGGCCAGATCGACGCCTTCGCGCGCCGTCCCTTGTGGGAAGCCGGCCTCGACTTCGCACACGGCACCGGCCACGGCATCGGCGCCTATCTGGCTGTCCACGAGGGGCCGCAGCGGATCGCTTCGCCAAACTATCCCGGCGGCGCGGCGATGGAGCCGCTGCGCGCCGGCATGATGCTCTCCAACGAGCCCGGCTATTACAAGGCCGGCGAATACGGCATCCGCATCGAGAATTTGATCCTGATCGAACCCCGCGCGATCCCCGGCGCCGACCGCGCAATGCTGGGCTTCGAAACGCTCACCTTCTGCCCGATCGAACGCACGCTGATCGAGCCGGCGCTGCTGACGGCCGAAGAGGGCCGCTGGGTCGACGATTATCATGCCAAGGTGCTGGCGGTCCTCACCCCGGAAATGACCGACGCGGAGGATCGCGCATGGCTGGCCACCAAATGCGCACCGCTTACTTGAGCGGGTCGTCCTCGGTCGCAGGCGCGGCGCTGACAGCACGCGCCTGCGCCTTCCGGCGTCGCAGATTCTCGCGCAGCGCGGCGGCCATGCGCTCGGCCTTCTCCGCCGCCTTTCGATCCCGATCGTCCATAAATACGCCCTACATTGTGGCGGGACAGCTTGACAATCGCCCCGCCCTCGTCTCTTAGCCCCACTCCGCCGGCAGCGATGCCAGCGAGTGCTGCCGTAGCTCAGTGGTAGAGCGCATCCTTGGTAAGGCTGAGGTCGTGAGTTCAATCCTCACCGGCAGCACCATTTTTCACCGGCCGGTCGACGATTCAGATGATCGTCGACCGGCACGGACCATCCGATACTCGTCGAGCGCAGACCGGACAAACGCCGGACAAATGTGCGTGTCGCCCTCGTATCAAGCGGCCTTCTGCAGATTTGGTACAGTCCACGAGCGAAACCGCCTTCACCGGAAAGGCTGCGATTCCTGTCGGAATGGGTGGCGGAGCGGGAGGGATTCGAACCCTCGATACGCTTTTGACGTATACTCACTTTCCAGGCGAGCGCCTTCGACCACTCGGCCACCGCTCCGCATTGCTCTGGAAGGGCGTCTGCTAGTGCGCGTTTCACGTACGCGCAAGCGATTGCGTGCGGGGATGCGCTCGGGCACTCTTCTGGCATGCTGAATCATCTTCTCGCTGCCGCGCTCGTACAAGCCGCTCCGGTCGCCGCCACGCTGCCGTCCGATCCGTTGCCTGCCGACTGGGTCGCGGTGCCGGACGACGAACTGCTGGTGTTTACGCTGGCCGATGGGCACCGGTTTACCGTGCGGCTGGCACCTCGGTATGCGCCCGTGCACGTCGCCAATATCCGCAAGCTCGCCGCGGCTCATTGGTGGGATGTCGGGACCAGCGTGTACCGGTTGCAGGACAATTACGTCGCGCAATGGGGCGATGCGACCGAGAAGAAGCCGTTCGTCGCGGGCGTCGTCGCCAATCCGCCGGCGGAATATTCGCATGCCGGGCCGACGATTGTGGCACGGCTGTCGCAGCGCGATCCCTATGCCGAATGGGCGGGGTATAGCCGCGACGGGTGGCCACTGGCGGGCAATGGCGCGACCGAGTGGCTGCCGCATTGCTACGGCATGGTCGGCGTCGCGCGCGATCTGGCGCCGAGCACAGGGAACGGCGCGGAGCTGTATACGGTGATCGGCCATTCGCCGCGTGCGCTGGACCGCAACATCGCGGTGGTGGGCCGGGTGATCGACGGAATCGAGTGGCTGTCGTCGCTGCCGCGCGGAACGGGCGATCTCGGTTTCTACAAGGCGGAAGGCGAGCGTAGCCCGATCGTTTCCGCCCGCCTCGCAAGCGAACTGCCTGCCGCCCAGCGACCGCGCTTCGAATATCGCGCGGCGGACAATGCGCGGTTCGCCGCCTGGATCGCGTCGCGCGAGAACCGGGCGGGGCCGTTCTTCACGGTACCGGCGGGCGGCGCGGACATTTGTGCCGCGCTGCCGCCGGTGCGCAAGGCGCCCTAGCGTATGACCGGCGGCTTGCCGAAGAGGCCGGCGTTATAGTCCTCGATCGCGCGGACGATTTCCTGACGCGTGTTCATGACGAAGGGGCCGTGAGAAACGACGGGTTCGCCGATCGGGTCGGCGTGGCCGTACAGGATCGTGGCGGGGGCTTCGGTGGTGACGGTGATGGTGTCGCCGTCCGGCGCGAACGTGGCGAGGTGGTGCGGCTTGATCAGCGTGCCGTTGGCCGAGGGGGTGCCGGCGACGACGTAGAAGAAGACCGCGCGGCCGCTCGGGGCTGGTAGGTCGACATGGGCGCCGGCTTCGAGTTCTACCGTCATCATCGCGACGTCGGTCAGCGATTCGATCGGGCCGTGCTGGTCTCCCAAACTGCCCGAGATCAGGTTGACGACGCCGCCCTCGACCGGGATCGCGGGAATGTCCTCGCGCTGGAGGCCGGTATAGGCGGGCTTGGTCATCTTGAGGCGGCCGGGGAGGTTGACCCAGAGTTGCAGGATCTCCAGCGGGCCGCCGTCGCGCTTGAACGAGGCGGGCGATATCTCCGCATGGATCAGGCCCGAGCCTGCGGTCATCCACTGGACGCCGCCGGCGCGGATGACGCTTTCGTGGCCGCCGCTGTCGAGATGCGCCATCTCGCCTTCCAAGATGAAGCTGACCGTCTCGAACCCGCGGTGCGGATGCGGGCCGAACGGGAGGCCGTTGTTGCCGGGGCGATAGGTCTGCGGGCCGTGATGGTTGAGGAACAGGAACGGGTCGACCTGCGGCAGGCCCGGCCCCGGTAGCGGGCGGCGGGTGACAAGATCGGCGATATCGTCGCGCTGGGCCGGATACTGGTTGAGGACCTGCCGCATGTCAGGACGCCTCGCGGTCGGCAGCGGTCGGGCGGGCGATGTCGGCGAGCAGGTCGTCTATGCCGCCGACGAGGAAGTCGAGCGTGCGCTGGTCGGTGAGGCGACCGTCGGCGATCTTCTCGTGCACCGCGCCGACGACCGCCTGGGGACGCAGGACCGTCCGGGCGCCGATCGAGGCGAGCGTCTCGTTCAGTTGCGCGTGAGCCCGCGCGCCACCGACTGCGCCGGGCGAGGCGGTGAGCGTGAAGACCGGTTTGCCCGTCAGCGTCGCCTTGCCGTGCGGGCGCGAGGCCCAGTCGAGCGCGTTCTTCAGGACGCCGGAGATGCCGTGATTATATTCGGGGGCTGCGATGACGATCCCATCGGCCGCGCCGATCGCCGCGCGCAAGGCTGCGACGGCGGCGGGGGGCGTGTCGGTGTCGGCGTCCTGGTCGTAGAGCGGCACGTCGTTCAACGCGAAGATCGTGAGCGCGGCCTTGTCGGCGACCGCTTCGCCGAGCGTGGTCAGGATCGCGGTGTTGTACGAGCCGCGGCGCAGGCTGCCGGAGATGGCGAGCAGGACGGGAAGGGGCATGCAAATTCCTTTAGCGTATTGAACGATGAATGGATCCTCCCCCGCCAGGGGGAGGTGGCTGGCGCTTGCCAGACGGAGGGGGAGGAAAGGGAGAACTGCTGTTCCGTTTCCTCCCCCTCCGTCACCTTCGGTGCCACCTCCCCCTGGCGGGGGAGGATCGTGGAGCGCCGGTGGCCGCCTGACCTCATCAGTTGAAACGGTAGCCGGAGATTGCGGTTTGCAGGACGCGTTCACCGTAGACCTGCGCCCCGGGTTGGTCGGAGGCGCCGGCGGCGACCATCAGCGGCAGGAGGTGCTCCTCGCGAGGTTGCGAGAGGCGGCCGGCGGGGGCTTCGGCCCAGCCGGCTAGCGCTGCCGCCCGGGCGGTCGGTTCGAACTCGACCGCGGCGGTCAGCCATTGGTCGAAGGCTTCGGACGGCGCGGTAAACCGGGGGTCGCCATAGCCGCGCATATTGTGGAAGCTCATGCCAGAGCCGACGATCAGGACGCCTTCGTCGCGTAAGGGGGCGAGTGCGCGGCCGGCGGCAGCGTGGAGCGCTGGGTCTAGATCGCCGTCTACCGACATCTCGACGACCGGGATGTCGGCGTCGGGAAATGCGACTTTCATTGGGATGAAGACGCCGTGGTCAAGGCCGCGGGTCGGATCGACGGTGGCGGTCAGGCCAGCACCGCGGATCAGGTCGGCGGCACGGGCGGCCAGCGCGGGATCGCCGGGGGCGTCGTAGCGCAGCTCGTAGGTGTGCTGGGGGAAGCCGCCGTAGTCGTAGATCAACGGCGGGGTGGCGGCACCGGTGAAGGCGAAGCCGCGCGTTTCCCAATGGCCGGAGACGACGAGGATTGCCTTGGGCTTTTCGGGCAGCGAGGCGGCAATCGACCGGAGGTACGCGGCCATGCCGGTCCAGTTGCCGGCGGGGTCATCCATGAAGAAACAGGGCCCGCCACCGTGCGGGATGAAGAGGCTTGGCTGGCGGATGTTGGTCATGATCTGGAGGTAGGCGGCGGTGGCGGCAATCGGAAGGCCGCGAATGGCAACGCTGCGTTGCCGGTTGGCGCGGCGGTCAGGTCCAGTAGAGGATCCGAGCCTCCGGGAGCTTGGCGGCGATCTCGTCCTGGAAGAAGCTGCGGAGCGCGCGCATCGTGTCGGCGTCGTAGACGTATTTGGTCGAGCCGAACTTGGTGCGTTTCTGCGTGCGGTTGGCCATGCTGAGGTCGAGTGACGAGCCGGGGTACCAGGTTTCGAGCACCGCCTTCGAGCCAGGCGTGTAGCGATGGGTGATCAGTTCGATCGTTACGTCGGGAACGTCGGCGAGCATCCTGCCCGCCTCCGCCAGCAATTTGCCATAGGCCTCGCGCCAGCCTTCCGCGGCGATGATCGGGGCGACCGTCAGGCCGATCCTGTAGCCGGCGTCCGCCATTTTCCGCAGCGCCGCCAGCCGCGCGGCGACGGGGCTCGTGCCGCCTTCGAAGCGCGCATAGGCGGCGGGGTTGATCGAGGCGCGCATGCGGGTGCGGCCGCGGTGGTCTAGCGTCAGCAATGGCTCGACCGCGTCGAACTTCGTCGTGAAGCGCAGTTGCACGTCCGCTTCCCACGCGCCGAAATGCGCGATCAGCGCGGAGAGCGATCCGGTGACGTGCTCGATGCCGAGCGGATCGGTGTAGCAGGACGCCTCGAACGTGGTGCCTTCGTGCGCGCGGGCGGTCGAGCGCGAGGTGACAATGCCCTGGCCGAGATGCGCGGGGAGTTCGGCGAGGATTTCGGGCAGGTTTGCGTAGACGCGGGTGATCGGCGGGCCCTTCAACGAGCCGGCGAGGTAGCAATAGCCGCAATGCGCGGGGCAACCTTCGGCGAGGTCGATCCGCCAGTCGGCGCTGGGGGCGATCGGCTGGAGCTTTCGCTTGGACGGTGGCGCGACGACCAGCGCGAGCGTCGCCTTGGCCTCGGCATAGGCGCGGCGGAAGTCGTCGGGGAGGTCGAGCTTGAGGCGGTCGCTCGGCAGGGTCGTGATGGGGATGCCTAGCGCGGTGGCTCGTTCCAAGATCGACGCGCCGTGGTCCCAGGTCAGCGCGGACGGGGTCGCGAGCAGGCGGCCGGGTTGCCAGAGTTTTTGGGAACGCATCGAAGGACAACGCGGGCCATCGCCGATGCGTTGCCGCTATTTGACCGGGCGCTTCTCGAGCTTACGCGCGAGCGTGCGGCGGTGCATGCCGAGGCGGCGCGCGGTCTCGGAGATGTTGAAGTCGGTTTCGGCGAGCGTGGTGTGGATACGCTCCCATTCGAGCGTCTTGATCGAGGTCGGGCGTTCGGAGAGTTCAGTGTCGACGCTACCCTCGGTGCGATCGAACGCAGCTTCAATGTCGTCGGTGTTCGAGGGTTTGACGAGGTAATGCGACGCGCCGAGCTTGATCGCCTCGACCGCGGTGGCGATGCTCGCGAAGCCGGTGAGGACGACGACGATGATGTCGGGATCGTGCGCGTGGAGCGTCTGGACGCAGACGAGGCCGGACGCGCCGCCGAGCTTCAGGTCGACGACGGCATAGCGCGGCGTGCGGTCGGCGAGTTGTTCGACGAGCTCCTCGTGGCTGGCGGCCTGCATCACTTCGTAGCCGCGGCGTTCGAACGAGCGGCGAAGCGTGCGGGCGAACGTCTCGTCGTCCTCGACGATCGCGAGCAGGGCGGGTTCGCTCATGCCGGAGTCCTCACGAGAGCGCGATCGCCGAGAGAGGCATGCTGATCGTGACTTCCGCGCCGCCGTCGTCGCAGTTCACGACGGACACGCCGCCACCGAGCTTGCGCATGACGTTGACCGCGAGGAACAGGCCGAGGCCGTGGCCGGGTTCGCGCTTGCTCGACTGATAGGGTTTGCCGAAGCTGGCGAGGCGCTCCTCGCTGAAGCCGGGGCCGCGGTCGCGGACGATCAGCGCGAGGTCGCCGTCGCTGCGTTCGCCGCGGAATGCGACCCAGTGCGGCGAGGCTTCGGCGGCGTTGTCGAGCACGTTGGCGATCACCTGTTTGAGCGCGGGGTCGGAGACGACCTGCGGATCGTCGCCGACTCGGGTGGTGTAGTCGAAATCGACCGAGGGGTGAACGGCGCGCCATTCGTCGACGATCGCGTCGAGGAACTGGTGGAGCGGCATGATCTCGGGCGCCTCGCCGCGCGCTTCGCCGGCGGAGAGCAGGATGCCGGTGACGATCGCCTTGCAGCGCTGCACCTCGGACTGCATCTCGACGATCTCGGCCTGGAGATCGGCGTCCTGCGCGAGCGTCGGCATGCGCCGCCAGTCGGCGAGGATGACGGCGATCGACGCCAAGGGCGTGCCGAGTTCGTGCGCGGCGCCGGACGCGAGCAGACCCATGCGGACGATGTGATCCTCCTCCGCGGCCTGCTGGCGCAGGTCGGCGAGGCGGGTGTCGCGGGCGCGCAAGTTTCCGGTGATGCGGGTCATGAACAGCATCAGCAGCGTCGCGATCAGCATGAAGCAGAGCAGCGAGCCGATCGTGTAGAGCAGAAAATACTCGCCGCTGTAATCGGGGGGCAGGACCAGCGGGCGGTAGTAGAGCGTGAGCACCCCGAAACAGGCGGCGGTGACGACGACGATCGCCCAGCTCGACCAGCGATCGAGCAGCACTGCGCCGAGCACGACGTGGAGCAGGTAGAGCGAGATGAACGGGTTGGTGGCGCCACCTGCGAGGTAGAGCTGCGTGGTGAGCAGGCCGACGTCGAATAGGAGCGCCAGCAGGAGCTGGATATTCGCGCCCTTGCGCCAGCCGTAGAGCGGCATGCTGGCGAGGTTGAGGCCGACCGCGGCGGCGAGCGCGGCCATCATCGGGACGAGCGGGAGGTCGAAGCCGAGCCCGAACCGCGCGAACAATATCGTGACGAACTGGCCGGCGACTGCGATCCAGCGCAGCGTCACGAGCTGCCGCATGTTGGCGTTGCCGGTCGCGTCGGTGCGGGCGGTGGCGAGCGCGAGCCAGCGTTGCCAGCCCTGGCGTGCGCCCGCAGAGGTCATGCCTCCTCTCGCCGCTTGCGTGCATCCTGGCGGACGAACACGACGAACGCGACGATCGTCATCGCAGCGAGCGCGAACCAGGTCAGCATGTAGACGAAATGGTTGTTGGGGAAGGCGATGATCGTCAGGCCGCCGACCGGGGCGCCCGCGCCGGATTTGTCCGCATCGACGAAATAGGGCGCGACGTTCGACAGGCCTCGTGCAGCCGCGATCGCCGCGACGTCGCGCGAATACCATTTGCCCGTCGCGGGATCGTTGCTGCGGAGGAAGCCGCCCTTGGGTTCGGTGATGCGGAGATAGCCGGTGATCGTGACCGGGCCGACCGGCTTGGCATGCGCAACGCGCTGCTCGGGCGAAACATAGCCGCGGTTGACGAGGACGGTGAAGCCTTCGCGCGTCCGCAAGGGCGTGACGACCCAATAGCCGCTGCCGAGTGCGGTGGCGGCACGCACCAGCGTCTCACGCGTATTGTCGAGGGTGCCGTCGAGGCGGATGCGGCGATAGGCGTCGGTGGTGGCGGTGATTGCGCCCCATGACGCTGGGCCGGGAGGGGCGGCCGGCGCGGCGTGCGCGCGGGCCGCGACCTGTTCGATCAGGTTGAGCTTCCAGGTACGGCGCTCGACCTGCCAGATGCCGAGCGCCATGAACCCGGCGAACAGCAGCAGCGCGACCAGGCCTGCGACATAGACGGCAGGGCCCGGTCGCGTCTTCATCACATGTCTGCCGCGGCCTGCATCGGCATCATGTTCGTGTTCATGTGGTACATCACCCAGATCGATCCGCTGAGCGTGATGACGACGAGGATGATCGTGAAGATCAGCGCCATCATCGTCCAGCCACCCTCCGACTTGCCGCTCATGTGCAGGAAGTAGATCATGTGGACGACGATCTGCGCGACCGCGAAGACCATCACGACCAGCGCGGCGGTCGACGGATCCTTGAACGCGTCGGTCATGACGATCCAGAACGGGATCGCGGTCAGGATGACCGAGAGGAAGAACCCCTTCAGATAGCTGCCACGCGTGCCATGCGCGGCATGGTCGTCGTGGCTGCCATGATCCGCATGCGCGTCATGCGTGGTTGCGTGCGTGTCGCTCATCGTAGGGTGCCCATCAGATAGACGAAGGTGAAGACGCCGATCCAGATGACGTCGAGGAAATGCCAGAACATGCTGAGGCACATCAGGCGGCGCTTGTTCGCGGCGATCAGGCCGTGCTTCTGGACCTGGACCATCAGCGTGACGAGCCAGATCAGGCCCATCGTGACGTGAAGGCCGTGGGTGCCGACCAGCGTGAAGAACGACGACAGGAACGCGCTGCGGGTCGGGCCCGCACCCTCGTGGATGAGGGTGGCGAACTCGTACATTTCGATCGACAGGAACGCGAGGCCGAACAGGCCGGTGAAGACCAGCCACATCTGCATGACGCGCTGGCGACCTTCCTCCATCGACAGCATCGCGAAGCCGTAGGTGATCGACGAGAACAGCAGCATCGCGGTGTTCACCGCCACCAGCGGCAGCTCGAAGATCTCCTTCGGGCTGGGGCCGCCGGCATAGCTGTTGCCGAGCACGGCATAGGCCGCGAACAGCACCGCGAAGATGAGGCAATCGCTCATCAGGTACATCCAGAAGCCCAGCATCGTGCTGCCGCCGTCGGGATGCTCATGCTCGTCGAGGTCGTAGAATGAGACCGGCCCAGTTGAACCTTGGCGCGTCTCGTTCAGACCGTCCTTCATGGGTATTGCGGACATCGCGTCAGGCTCCCTGGGTCGCGAGCTGGCGAGTGCGCGCGTCCTCGCTGGCGATCACGTCCTCGACCGGGATGTGGAAGTCGCGCTTGTAGTTGAAGGTGTGGAAGATGGTCGTCGCGAAGATGCCGACCAGCGTCAGCCCGGCGAGCCACCAGATGTACCAGATCATCGCGAAGCCGAAGGCCACGCTCAGTCCGGCGAGCACGACGCCCGTTCCCGTACCGCTCGGCATGTGGATCGACTTGAAGCCACTGACCGGGCGAACCGCCTTGCGCTCCTTCATGTCGTACCAGGCGTCCAGGTCGTGGACGATCGGCGTGAACGCGAAGTTGTAGTCCGGCGGCGGCGACGAGGTCGCCCACTCGAGCGTGCGGCCGTTCCACGGATCGCCCGTGAGGTCGGCGAGCTTCTCGCGGTTCCGGATGCTGACGAAGATCTGCATCAGGAAGGCACCGATACCGGCGGCGATCAAGGCTGCACCAAAGGCGGCGATGACGAACCAGATCTGCAGGTTCGGATCGTCGAAATAGCGCATGCGGCGGGTCACGCCCATCAGGCCGAGCACGTAGAGCGGCATGAAGGCGAAGTAGAAGCCCACGACCCAGCACCAGAACGAGATCTTGCCCCACGTCTCGTTCAGCTTGAAGCCGAACGCCTTCGGGAACCAGTAGTTGATGCCGGCGAACATGCCGAACAGCGTGCCGCCGATGATCACGTTATGGAAATGCGCGACCAGGAACAGCGAGTTGTGCAGCACGAAGTCGGCGGGTGGCACCGCAAGGAGCACGCCGGTCATGCCACCGATCGTGAAGGTCACCATGAAGGCGATCGTCCACATCATCGGCAGTTCGAACCGGATCCGGCCCTTGTACATCGTGAACAGCCAGTTGAAGATCTTGGCCCCAGTCGGGATCGAGATGATCATCGTGGTGATGCCGAAGAACGAGTTCACGCTCGCGCCCGACCCCATTGTGAAGAAGTGGTGCAGCCAGACGAGGTAGGCGAGGATCGTGATGACGAGCGTCGCATAGACCATCGAGCTGTAGCCGAAGAGGCGCTTGCCCGAGAAGGTCGAGGTGACCTCCGAGAAGATGCCGAACGCCGGCAGGACCAGGATGTAGACCTCGGGGTGACCCCAGATCCAGATCAGGTTGACGTACATCATCGGGTTGCCGCCCGAGTCGTTCGTGAAGAACGCAGTGCCGATGTAGCGGTCGAGCGACAGCATCGCGAGAACCGCGGTCAGCACCGGGAAAGCGGCGACGATCAGGATGTTGGTGCAGAGCGACGTCCAGGTGAAGATGGGCATCTTCATCATGGTCATGCCGGGGGCGCGCATCTTGACGATGGTCGCGACCAGATTGACGCCGGACAAGAGTGTCCCGATGCCGGCGATCTGCAACGCCCAGATATAGTAATCGACACCGACGTCCGGCGAATACGCCAGTCCCGAGAGTGGCGGCATCGCGAGCCAGCCGGTCCGCGCGAACTCACCGATGAACAGCGACATCATGACGATCACGGCACCCGCCGCGGTCATCCAGAAGCTGAAATTGTTGAGGAACGGGAACGACACGTCGCGCGCACCGATCTGGAGCGGGACGACATAGTTCATCAGGCCCGTGACCAGCGGCATCGCCACGAAGAAGATCATGATCACGCCGTGCGCGGTGAAGACCTGATCATAGTGGTGCGCGGTCAAATATCCTTCGGACCCGTTGAACGCCATCGCCTGCTGCGCGCGCATCATGATCGCGTCGGAGAACCCGCGCAGCAGCATGACGATCGCCAGGATGATGTACATGATGCCGATCTTCTTGTGATCGACGCTGGTGAACCACTGGTTCCAGAGATAGCCCCAGACCTTGAAATAGGTCAGCGCCGCGACGAGGCCTGCGCCACCGATCGCCACCATCGCGAACGTCGCGACGACGATCGGTTCGTGCAGCGGCAGCGACTCCAGGGTCAGGCGGCCGAAGATTGTCTTCAACAGAGTGTCGTTCATGATGGTTCTCTAGCCGTTCGCGACGGGGCGCGTGCCCGGCTTGGTTGAGGGGGTCAGCATCGTGTGGTTGCGGTTGGCGTCCGAGCCGGGCGCACTGTTCGCGCCGTCCCGTTTTATGTCGGCCGGTGCGGTCCAATGTTTCCCGCTTCCCTTCTGGTCGGCATCCTTCATCAAGGCGCCTTCGACGCGCTCGGACGAATCCTGCGGACCCTTGCCGCCATTGACGCCCGGCATCGCCATACCGGCATGCGAGTCCCCCCCGCCCTTGCCGCCGTGCATCATCTGCGACATGCAGACCTTGCCGGGCTGAACGCACTGTTCGACGACCAGCTTGAACATGTCCGGCTCGACCGCATTGTAATAGCGGACCGGCACCTTCTCGCTCGGCTTCTCCAGCTGGAGATAGCTGGCGCGGTTCAAACCGCCGCCGCGCTGCTTGACCTGGTTGATCCAGGCATCGAAGCCCGCGTCGCTCACGCCGTGGAAGCGGAAGCGCATGCCCGAGAAGCCTGCACCGCTATAGTTGGACGAGAAGCCCTCGTAGTTGCCGGGCTTGTTGATGACCGCGTTCAGCGTCGTCTGCATGCCGGGCATCGTGTAGATCATGCCGGCGAGCGCAGGGATGTAGAACGCATTCATCACCGACGACGAGGTCATCGAGAAGCGGATCGGGCGATCGACCGGTGCGGCCAGTTCGTTGACCGTGGCGATGCCGTATTCCGGATAGATGAACAGCCACTTCCAATCGAGCGCGACGACCTGCACCTCGAGCGGCTTGCCTGCACCATTGGCACCGTTGCCGACCTGCTGCTTGTCGACCAGATTGCCGACCGGCACATTGTTCGCGAGCGTCGGCGTATCGGGCTTGATCCGGCCGAGCGGGCGATACGGATCGAGCAGATGCGTGCTGGTCCAGGTCAGCGCGCCGAGCGCGATGATGATCAGCAGCGGCACGCCCCAGATCAGCAGCTCGAGGCCGACCGAGTGATCCCAGTTGGGCTCGTACTTGGCGGCCTTGTTCGACTGGCGATAGCGGAACGCGAAGAACAGGGTCAAAAAGATCACCGGAACGATGATCAGCAGCATCAGCCCGGTCGAGATCAGCACCAGATCGCGCTGCTGCACTGCGATATCGCCGGAGGGCGACATCACAACCCAGTCGCAACCGCTGGTGAGCAATGCCAAGGGCATGGCAACCAACCATTTTCGGGCCGAGATTTTGGTGCGGGAAAGCTGTGTCACGACGGTCATGCGGTCCCCCTACGCCTGCGTTGCGCTGCGCTACAGTGGACAATTTGTCCAATGGGCGCTGCACTGCAACATCGGCATGGCTTTATCATGTCCAAGGGTAGCATAGATTGCCCCTGCCCGCATCCGCCGGAACAGCGTATGATGGGTCCGCGCCCCGAAGAGCGAGTTGAAGAATGAGTGCAAACACGATCCCCGAGACGAGCTTCGAAGCCGACGCTCGCAGTATCCACAGCGACGGCGAGCACGTCACGCCCGGCGTGATCGCGATCGGCGTGGTGATCGGCCGCACCTCGGAGTTCTTCGACTTCTTCGTCTACGCGATCGCCTCGGTGCTGGTGTTCCCGACCCTGGTGTTCCCGTATGTCGACCGGCTGCAGGGCACGCTCTATTCGTTTGCGGTATTCGCGCTGGCGTTCATCGCCCGCCCGATCGGCTCGATCATCTTCATTGCGGTCGATCGCGCGTACGGCCGCAGCGTCAAGCTGACGATGTCGCTGTTCCTGCTCGGCACGTCGACCGTCGCGATGGGGTTCATCCCGAGCTATGAGTCGGTCGGCAACTGGTCGGTCGCGATCCTCGCCTTGCTGCGCATCGGCCAGGGTGTCGCGCTCGGCGGTGCCTGGGACGGGCTTGCCTCGCTGCTGTCGCTCAATGCGCCGGAGAAGCATCGCGGCTGGTACGCGATGCTGCCGCAGCTTGGTGCGCCGATCGGCCTGCTGGTCGCCAGCGGCCTGTTCGCGTTCTTCGTCGCCGCACTGCCGACCGAGGACTTCTTCGCCTGGGGCTGGCGCTATCCGTTCTTTGTGGCGTTCGCGATCAACGTCGTCGCGCTGTTCGCGCGCCTTCGTCTCGTCGTGACGCCCGAATTCGAAGACATGTACGCCAAGCGCGAGCTGGAGCCTGCGCCGGTGGTCGAGACCGTGCAGTCGCAGTGGAAGGCGATCTGGCTCGGCTCGTTCGTGCCGCTCGCCAGCTTCGCGCTGTTCCACATGGTCACGGTGTTCCCGCTGTCGTGGGTCGTGCTGTTCACGCGTGAATCGGCCGGTCGCTTCCTGGTGGTCGAAGTCATCGGCGCGATCATCGGTATCGGCGCGATGTTGGTGTCGGGTCTGCTCGCGGACCGATTCGGGCGTCGCACGATGCTCGGCACGATCGCGGTCCTGATCGCGCTGTTCGCGATCGCCGCACCGTCGCTGCTCGATGGCGGCGATGTCGGCGAGCGCCTGTTCATGGGCATCGGCTTCCTGCTGTTCGGTCTGTCGTTCGGCCAGTCCTCGGGCGCGATCGCGTCGAGCCTGTCGCCGCAGCATCGCTACACGGGGTCGGCGCTGACGACCGATCTCGCCTGGTTGTTCGGTGCGGGCTTCGCTCCGCTGGCGGCACTGCTGCTGACGAGCAAGCTCGGGCTGGCGGCGAGCGGCGCGTATCTGTTCTCGGGCGCGGTGTTCACGCTGATCGCGCTGGGGCTGAACAAGCAGCTCGCCAAGCGCGATATCGCGCGCTGAGGTTTGGGGACAACTAGCTCCCTAACCGACACCACCCCGGCGAAGGCCGGGGCCCAATTGGTAAGGCTGAAGTAACGGAGCGCTGCCCTTAGTCATCATCGTCCCCCAATTGGGCCCCGGCCTCCGCCGGCGTGGTGGTGATTGGGATAACTCCAAGCCCTTCCAAAACCGTCGCCTTCCACAACCGTCACACCAGCGAAAGCTGGGGTATTTCTGTTGGCGGACGCCGCGACCCGGAACGGGGAGATCCCAGCTGTCCCTGGGATGACGGCAGGAAAGACGTCAGCCGGCGAACGCTGGGATGACGGTTAGGCAGTCAGACCCTCCGGCGATCGATCGCCCAAGACAGCGCCCAGATCGCGAAGCCGCCGAGGGCCAGCGCCGTCCCGACCCAGCCGGTCGAGGGCAGGCCGAAGCCGCCCGCGATAGCCAGACCGCCAAGCCAGGGCCCGAGCGCGTTCGCGGTGTTGAACGCGGAATGGTTAAGCGCCGCCGCCAGGGTCTGCGCCTCTTCCGCGATATCCATCAGCCGGGTCTGCAGGATCGTCGACAGGCCTCCGCCGCAGCCGATCAGCACCACCACCGGCAACATCGCCCAGAGGTGCGGCGTGGCTGGCGCGTAGAGCGCTAGCGCCCCTGCCCCGAACAACAGCGTGATCCCCGCCGCCGGCATCAGCGCGACGTCGGCGGCCTTGGCGCAGACCAGGGTGCCGATCGTCAGGCCGACGCCGAACAGCGCGAACGCGACGGGGGTGAAGGCGGACGACACGCCGGTAACGTCGGTCAGTGTCGAGGCGAGGTAGGTGTAGACGCAGAAGATCCCGCCAAAGCCGATCGCGCCGATCGCCAGCGTCAGCCACACCTGGCCATTGCGCAGCGCCGCGAGTTCGCCGAGCGGGCTGGCGTCCTTCGCAGGCCGCAACACCGGCGCGAAGCGGAACAGCATCACCACCGTCGCCGCGGCGATGATCGCGACGACCCCGAACCCCCAGCGCCAGCCGAACCACTGGCCGAGACCGTTGGCGAGCGGCACCCCGGCGATCGTCGCGATCGTGAGCCCCAGCATCATCCGCGACACCGCCTGCGAACGCCGCTCATGCGCGACCATCGACGCCGCGACCAGCGATCCGACGCCGAAATACGCGCCGTGCGGCAAACCGCTCAGGAACCGGGCCAGCAGCATGAGGTGATAGGTCGGCGCGAGCGCGGACAGTCCGTTGGCGATTCCCAGAAACGTCATCAAGGCGATCAGCAGCGTGCGCCGTTCGATCTTCGCCGCCAGCACGGCGATCGTCGGCGCCCCCACGACCACGCCGAGCGCATAAGCGCTGATGACGTGGCCCGCGGTCGGCTCATCGATCCCGAGCCCCCGCGCGAACTGCGGCAACAGGCTCATCGCGGCGAATTCGGTGGTGCCGATCGCAAACCCGCCGACGGCGAGCGCGAGCAGCGCCATGCGCGTATCGACTGGTTTCATGCGGAGGTGGCTTTCGTAAATCGGTGCGGCAGCAACATGCTGCGCCGCAACATACGCCTCCTATCAGCCCGGCCGACGCATTTTGAACAAGGAATCCTCCGTGATGGCAAAGTAATCCGCGGGGCCGCCGCCGCGCAGGATCGGTTGCGCGCGCGCCGTCTGGTACACACCGTCCTCCAGCATCGCCGGGTCGATGTGGATCGCGACCGCTTCGCCCAGCACCAGCCACTGGTCGAGCGCGCGGCCTTCCTTGGTCTCGAGCCGGATCAGCTGCGTCAGTCTGCATTCGAACTGCGCGCGGCTGGCGGCGACGCGCGCCGGCTTCACCTTGGTCGAGGGTGCCATGTCGAGCCCGGCCAGCGCGAACTCGTCGACGTCGGCGGGCACGGTCGCCGACGTCGCATTCATCGCCTCGCCGAGATCGCGGGTGACGAGGTTCCAGACGAACTCGCCGGTCGCCTCGATATTGGCAACGCTGTCCTTCCAGCCCATCGACGAGAAGCCGATGATCGGCGGATTATAGTTGAACAGGTTGAAGAACGAATAGGGCGCGAGGTTCGGCACGCCATCCGCCGATACCGTGCTGACCCAGCCGATCGGCCGCGGCGCGACGATCGCGTTCAAGGGATCGTGCGGCAGGCGGTGGCCGTTTGCGGGTTCGTAAGAATGCCATTCGATCATGCGCTTATCCCTGCTAGGATCGGGTTCGACTGGCTATAGCGAAGGCCGCGCATGAACGATCCCATTGCCTACTCCGATTCCGTCCGCGGTTCCGTCCCTGGTTCCGTGGTGGTCGTCAAACGCCACAAGCTGGCGACCCGCGTCTGGCACTGGGTGACGGTGGTGACGATGTTCATCATGATCGGCAGCGGGATCGGCATCCTGAAAGCCCATCCGCGGCTGTATTGGGGCAGATACGGCGCGAATTTCGACACCGCCTGGACGACGCTGGACCAGTGGCCGGGATGGGTGGTGACGCTGCTCAACCTGCTGACGATCCCGGCGAGCTACAATCTCGCCATCTCGCGGCGCTGGCATTTGCTGTTCGCGCTGGTGCTGAGCTTCGCGCTGCTCGGGTTCATGATCGTGAGCCTGATCAACCGGCATTTCCAGCGCGACCTCCGCGTCCGCGCCGCCGAGCTTTCGCCGCGCGAAGTGGCGCATGACGTGAAGGAGCATCTCGCCTTCCGCTTTCATGATCCGAAGCGGCCGGGCGCGTACAATATCCTCCAGAAGCTGTCGTACGTGGCGACGATCTTCGTGCTGATCCCGGTGATGATCCTGACCGGGCTCGCCATGTCGCCGAACATGGATGCCGCATGGCCGTGGCTGCTGGAGATTTTCGGCGGGCGGCAATCGGCGCGCTCGATCCACTTCATCGCCGCCACCGGACTGGTGCTGTTCATAATCGCCCATCTCGCGCTGGTCATTCTCGCCGGCGCCTGGAACGAGGTTCGGTCGATGATCACCGGACGCTGGGCCGTGCCGGAGGACGTCGCATGAGTTCGTTGATTACCCGCCGGTCACTCGTTGTCGGTGCGACCGTCGGCGCGGGAGCGCTGCTGACCGGGTGCGACAAGATCGCCGCGAACCCCGAGGCGCGCAAAATCCTGTTCATGGGCGAGGACATGAACCGGGGGCTGCAACGCGCGCTGACGAACCGCAACGCGCTCGCACCAGAGTTCACCCCCGCGCAAATGTCGCCGATCTTCCGCTCGAATGGCACGCGCGATCCGGGAACGCCTGGATACACCGCGATGGTCGCGAACAACTTCGCGGATTACCGGCTCAAAGTCGGCGGGCTGGTCGATCGGCCGTTGTCGGTGACGTTGCCGCAACTCCGCCAGATGCCGTCGCGCACGCAAATCACGCGGCACGATTGCGTCGAGGGGTGGAGCGCGATCGGCAAATGGCATGGACCGAAGCTCGGCGCGCTGCTCCAGGCCGCCCGGATCCGCGACACCGCACGCTACATCGTCTTCACCTGCGCCGACCTGTACCGCGGCACGCCCTATTACGAGTCGATCGATCTGGTCGACGCGTTCCACCCGCAGACGATCCTGGCTTGGGCGCTCAACGACCGCGTGCTCGACGTCGCACACGGTGCGCCCGTCCGGCTGCGCGTCGAGCGGCAACTCGGCTACAAGCACGCGAAGTATGTGATGGCGATCGACGCGGTCGAAAGCCTCGCCGGGATCGGCAAGGGCAAGGGCGGATATTGGGAAGATAACGTGGATTATGACTGGTATGCAGGAATCTGAACCGCCGCGGGGGTAGCGCAATTCCGTACCAGTCATTAGCTAAAGCAGCATGGCTCTTTTCGATCGTTTCCTGGCCCGGCAGGTTAAAACCGGCGAACTCACTTTGGTCCATCCGGACGGCACGACCAAGCATTTCGGCAAGCCCGACCCCGCCTATAACCCCGTCACGATCCGGCTGACGCAACCCGGCGTGGCCGGCGCGATCGTCCGCCACCCGGCTCTCGGCGCGGCGGAGGCGTTCATGGACGGGCGCCTTGCAATCGACCGCGGCGACATCCGCGATCTGGTCAATCTTCTCAAGGGCAACAGCCCGTGGGAGCGGGGCGGCGGGCTCAATCCGTCGCTGCCGATCAAGCTGCTCGACAAGGTCGTCCACCGAGTCGACCGCGTGAACATGGCGCGCCGGTCGAAGAAGAACGTCGCGCATCATTACGACCTGTCGGACCGGCTGTACGACCTGTTCCTCGATGCCGACCGGCAATATTCCTGCGCGTACTTCACCGATCCGGGCAACAGCCTGGAGCAGGCGCAGAGCGACAAGAAGGCGCATATCGCCGCCAAGCTGGCGATCCAGCCGGGGATGCGCGTGCTCGACATCGGCTGCGGCTGGGGCGGCATGGCGCTGTATTTGCATGCGAAGACCGGCGCCGAGGTGCTGGGCGTGACGCTTTCCGAAGAGCAGTTGAAGGTCGCCCGCCGTCGTGCCGAGGAGGCCGGTGTCGCCGACAAGGTGAAGTTCGAGCTGATCGATTACCGCGCGCTGACGGGCAGTTTCGACCGGATCGTGTCGGTCGGGATGTTCGAGCATGTCGGCCCGGCGCACTACAAGGCGTTCTTCCGCAAATGCCGCGATCTGCTGACCGAGGAGGGCGTGATGCTGCTCCACACGATCGGCCGAATGGGCGGGCCGGGCGTCACCGACACGTTCACGACGAAATACATCTTCCCGGGCGGGTATAACCCGGCGCTGTCGGAGATCGTGCGCGGCTACGAGGGTCTTAAGTTCTTCCCGACCGATATCGAGGTGTTGCGCGTGCATTACGCGCTGACGATCGACCACTGGTATGACCGGACGGTGGCCGCGAAGGACGCGATCGTCGCGCTGTACGACGAGCGATTCTACCGGATGTGGACGTTCTATCTGGCGGGGGCCGCGGCGGCGTTCCGGACCGGCGGGATGGTCAACTACCAGGTCCAGCTGTCGAAGAGCCGGATGACCCTGCCGCTGACGCGCGACTACATGATCGAGGGCGAGCGGGCGTTGCGGGAGGGCTGACCTGCTCCCCTCCCTGAAAGGGAGGGGCTTAACCTGCTCCCCTCCCTGGAAGGGAGGGGCTGGGGGTGGGTCGGCCGCTTGGGATCAGCGGCGCCCGCAAAACGGGCCGACCCACCCCTAACCCCTCCCTTCCAGGGAGGGGAACCCGGTTGCGCTTCAGCGTGGCCCCTGCACTTCCGCCTTGGCCGCAGCGCGCTCGTCGCCGCCGATCTTGCCATCCTTGTTCGCATCGTATTTCGCGAACGTCGCCGCGAGCAGCGCCTGCGCCTCGGCTTGCGTCACCTTGCCGTCCTTGTTCTTGTCCGCGCTCGTGAACCACAGGTCCGCAAGGCGCTTGGCGTGGACCGGGTCCGGGCGGCCCGGCCCGACCTTCATGTTGCTGATCCGGCCCTGCACTTCGGCGCGCGTGAGGACGCCGTCCTTGTTGGTGTCCGACGCGGCGAATTCGGTCTTGAACTTGGCGGAGGCGGACGCGCGGGTTTCCTGCGCGAGCGCCGGGCTCGCGAGACCGGCGAGAACGAGAACGGTAAGGCTTTGGCGTAGCACGGTGCGGTAACTCCAGAGGATTTGCGGCGCGAATAGACCGGTTTGGTTGTACGCGCCATGAATGCGGGAGTTGCATGCGGCCGGTTGCATGGAAGCCGCCCAACGCATAGGGGCGCGGACATTGGACATTGCCCGAAGGACCCTGCCCGTGACCGATCAGATCAAACGTGTCGTTCTCGCCTATTCCGGTGGCCTGGACACGAGCGTGATCCTGAAATGGCTCCAGCAGACCTATAATTGCGAAGTCGTCACCTTCACCGCCGATCTCGGCCAGGGCGAGGAACTCGAGCCGGCGCGCGCCAAGGCCGAGATGATGGGCGTGAAGCCCGAGCACATCTTCGTCGACGATCTGCGCGAGGAATTCGTGCGCGACTATGTGTTCCCGATGATGCGGTCGAACGCGCTGTACGAGGGGCTGTACCTGCTCGGCACGTCGATCGCCCGGCCGCTGATCGCCAAGCGCCAGATCGAGATCGCCAAGATGGTCGGCGCCGACGCGGTCAGCCACGGCGCGACCGGCAAGGGCAACGACCAGGTCCGCTTTGAGCTCGGCTATTACGCGCTGTCGCCCGACATCAAGGTGATCGCACCGTGGCGCGAATGGGATCTCACCAGCCGCACCAAGCTGATCGAGTTCGCGGAAGCGCACCAGATCCCGGTGTCGAAGGACAAGCGCGGCGAGTCGCCGTTCTCGACCGACGCGAACATGCTGCACACCTCGTCGGAGGGTAAGGTCCTTGAGAATCCGTGGGACGAGGTGCCGGACTATGTCTATTCGCGCACGGTGAACCCCGAGGACGCGCCCGACGCGCCGGAATACATCACGGTCGATTTCGAGCGCGGCGACGGCGTCGCGATCAACGGCGAGGGCATGTCGCCCGCCACGTTGCTGTCGACGCTCAACGAGTATGGCCGCCGTCACGGGATCGGCCGGCTCGATCTGGTCGAGAACCGCTTCGTCGGCATGAAGAGCCGCGGGATGTACGAGACTCCCGGCGGCACGATCTATCAGCTCGCACACCGCGGCATCGAGCAGCTGACGCTCGACCGCGGCGCCGCGCACCTGAAGGACGAGCTGGCACCGCGCTATGCCGAACTGCTCTACAACGGCTTCTGGTTCAGCCCCGAGCGCGAGATGCTGCAGGCGGCGATCGACCACAGCCAGGAGAAGGTGTCGGGCACCGTCCGCCTGAAGCTCTACAAGGGCGGCGTGTACGTGGTCGGCCGCAAATCGCCGAACTCGCTGTATTCGGAGAAGGTCGTGACGTTCGAGGACGATCAGGGCGCCTACGACCAGCGCGACGCGGAAGGCTTCATCAAGCTCAATGCACTGCGGCTGCGGTTGCTCGCGAAGCGCGACCGGTAACTACGGTCGGTTAACCATGCGGCGCTACAGCCGCTCGGGTGGACCGCGAACGCTCTGAACTGGCCGGCGACCTCCTAGTCGCGCTTGGACTGGCGCTGGTGCTCGGAGTAGTCTGGGCCCTGCGCGACTGGTCTTCGCTGGCGGCGCTGCGACTGCCCGACACCGACGACGTCGTGCGCCTCCAGCAGGTGCGCGACTGGCTCGGCGGGCAGGCGTGGGGCGATCTGACCCAGTATCGGCTCGGCGCGGGCCTGCCGATGCACTGGTCTCGTGTCGCCGACCTTGGCCCTGCCCTGCTGATCGTCGCCGGTACGCCACTGCTGGGGGCGCACGGCGGCGAAGTCGTTGCGGTGGCGGTCTGGCCGATCCTGCTGTTCGCCTGCGCGCTGTGGCTGATCGGCCGGATAACCCGCCGACTGGATGCGGGCGCGGCGCGCACGGCGATGGTCGTGGCTGCGATCGCCTATCCCGCGACGACGATCTTCCTACCCGGACGGATCGATCACCACGGCCTGCAACTCGTGCTGCTGCTCGGCGCGACGCTAGCCGCGATGGGACCGTCGACCTTCCGGAACGGGGCTATCGTCGGAGTATGCGCGGCAACCAGCCTCGTCGTCGGGATGGAGACGATGCCGTTCTTCGCGGTCCTCGGCGCGGCGTCGCTCGGGGTATGGGCGCTATCGCCTGAAGAGGGCGATCGCCGCATTATCGGGATCGGCATCGGTACGCTGGCCGGGCTCGCGATCGGGGTGATGGGGTTTGCGGGGTGGCACTGGCGCTACCCCGCCTGCGACGGGTTCACGCTGCAAGCCGCGTCCGGGCTGGCGATCATGGCGGTCGTGCCGCTGGCCGTCGCGCTGCTGGGACGTCGGGCGAGATCGCTGCGCAGCCGGCTGGCAGTCATAGCCGCCCTCTCGCTGGCCGCGCTGGCTGTCGCGCGCTCGGCCGCACCATCCTGCGAGGCGCCCTATGGGCAGGTGCCGCCGCTGTTGCGCCAACTCTGGCTCGATCGTGTCGGCGAGGCGCAGTCGGTGTTCGCCGCACCGCCGGCCATGGTCTTCGGGTATCTGGGCGTCATGCTGGCCGGCGTCGCCGCATCGGTGTGGCTGATGCGCCGCAATCCCGATCGCAACGCCGCACTGTTGCTGGCGCTCCAGTGCACTGCGGTCGCGATTGCCGCCGTGCAGCTGCGCGGGGCCTATACCGGCGCGATGCTGGGCGCACCCGCTCTGGCCATCCTGATCGGCGCGGCACGGCGGCGCGGGACGCTGGCGCTCGTGACGGCATGGGTCGTTTCGGCGGGAATGGTCTATCCGCTGGTGGCGCAGGCCGTCACGCCATCACCGACGGGGTCGTCGACCGGAGCACCGATCCGCGACGGGACGACGACCGCGTCGTCGTGCGCGTCCCCCGCGATGATGGCGACGCTCGCGCGGCTTCCGGCAGGCATGGTTATGGCACCGATCGACATCGCGTCCTGGGGTATCGCCGCGACGTCGCATCGCTTCGTCGCCGGCCCGTATCACCGCAACACCGCGGGAAACCTGGCGATGTACCGCTTCTTTTTCAGTTCGCCGGCATCGGCAGAGGCGATCGCCCGCCGTTGGGCGGTTCGCTACGTGCTCTATTGCTACGGCGATCTGGGGGTTGCCGAAGCGTCCGGCAGCATCGCGGAGCGGCTGGCCACCGGCAGAATTCCGCGGTGGCTCAAGCCCTTGGACGGACCGCGCGCCTCGCTGTTCGCGGTCATGGAACACCCGACGAACCGCGATGCGCATCACCCGGGAGCAATCGAGACGCGGTAAGCGCTTGTGTGGAACTTGTCGCGTGTTCTAGACGCGCGGGATGGGGGCTGGATCGCGCACGACGGGGCTGAATTGGTGGCAGACGCGCGGCTTCGTCTTCGCGGTCGCGATCGCGTCGGTGATACCGTTGCTGTGGCCGGAGATCCCGCCGCTGGTCGACCTGCCGGGTCATATGGGCCGCTACCGCGTCCAGCTGGCGATCGGCGAGAATCCGTGGCTTTCGCAGTGGTATAACTTCCGCTGGCAGATGATCGGCAACCTCGGGATCGACCTGTTGATCGAGCCGCTCGCGCCGATCTTCGGGTTGCAGCTGGCGGTGAAGCTGATCGTGATGGCGATCCCCGCGCTAACCGTCACGGGCCTGCTGTGGATCGCGCGCGAGGTGCATGGGCGAATCCCGGCAACCGCGTTGTTCGCGCTCCCGCTCGCCTACAGCTATCCGTTCCAGTTCGGATTCGTGAATTTCGCGCTGGCGATGGCGCTTGCGCTGAACCTGTTCGCGCTGTGGCTGCGCATGGGGCGGCTCGGGCGGACCAAGCTGCGCACCGCGATCTTCATCCCCGTCTCGTGCCTGTTGTGGCTGTGCCATACGTTCGGCTGGGGCGTGCTGGGCGTGCTCGCCTTCTCCGCCGAGCTGATCCGCCAGCACGATATCCGCCGCGACAGCGACCCCAAGAGCTGGGCGCATGGCTGGTTCAGGGCCTGCATCCAGGCCGGGCTGAACTGCCTGCCGCTCGCACTGCCGATGGTCATGATGGTGGTGTGGCGCTCGGGCGATCATGTCGGCGGCAAGACGCAGGACTGGTTCAACTGGCGCTGGAAGATGAACTGGATCACGATGGTCCTGCGCGATCGCTGGATGGCGTTCGACATCGCATCGGTCACCGTGCTGTTCGTGATCCTGTTCCGCGGCGTGCGCGACCAGACGATCGAATATTCGCGCAACCTGGGGCTGTCGGCGCTGTTCCTCGCAGGCGTGTACGTGCTGTTGCCGCGGATCGTATTCGGGTCGGCCTATGCGGACATGCGGCTGGCGCCGTTCGTGCTGGCGATCGCGGTGATCGCGCTGCGGCCGCGGCATGGGTTGTCGCTGCGGGGCGCCGCCGTGCTGGCGGTGCTCGGGTTTGCGTTCTTCGGGGTGCGGCTGGTGGGGACGACGGTCAGCTACCTGATGTACGATCGCAGCTACGACCAGGCGATCGCGGCGATCGATACGGTGCCCGAGCGGTCGCGCGTCGTGTCGTTCGTCGGGCGCAGGTGCCGCGACGACTGGGCGTATTCGCGGCTCGAGCATGTGCCCGCGCTGCTGCTCGAGCGGCGGCTGGCGTTCACCAACGACCAGTGGTCGATGGCCGGGGCGCAGTTGCTGACGACGAACTACGCAGCGGCGCGGGGGTTCGCGCATGATCCGTCGGAGATCGTCAGCGACATCAAGTGCCGCGGTCAGTTCTGGCGGCCGATCTCGATGGCGCTGGAGAAATTCCCGCGCGATGCGTTCGATTACGTCTGGCTGATCCACCCGCCGAAGTTCGACCCAGCGCTGGTCCGCGACCTGACGCTGATCCGTCGCGACGAAACGAGCTTGCTCTACCGCGTCAACAAGCCTGCGGCTCGCCCCGCCGGAACGGAGTAAGCTCGCCAAGATATTCCTGCTGCTCGGCGACGGCTTCGCGTTCGCGGACGAGATAGTCGGCGATCGCGCGACGGAAGCTCGGGTCGGGGATGTAGTGCGCGGAATAGGTCGCGACGGGCGCATAGCCGCGCGCGAGCTTGTGTTCGCCTTGCGCGCCGGCCTCGACGGTCTTCAGGCCGCGCGAAATGGCGGCGTCAATCGCCTGATAATAGCAGAGCTCGAAATGGAGGAACGGCACCTCCTCGGTCGCGCCCCAATAGCGGCCGTAGAGCGTGTCCTCGCCGATCAGGTTGAGCGCACCGGCGATTGGTACGCCGGCGCGCTCGGCGAGGATGAGCAGGACGCGGTCGCCCATCGTCTTGCCGATCTGGTCGAAGAACGCGCGCGTCAGATAAGGCTGCCCCCATTTGCGAGCGCCGGTGTCCTGGTAGAACACCCAGAACGCATCCCAATGCGCGGGCGTGATCTCGACACCGGTGAGGTGGCGGATGGTGAGACCTTCGACCGCGGCGGCGCGCTCCTTGCGGATCGCTTTCCGCTTGCGACTCGCGAGCATGGCTAAGAAATCGTCGAAACTCGCATAGCCGTCGTTCTTCCAGTGGAACTGCGTGCCCTGGCGGATCAGCCAGCCGGCGGATTCGAACAGCGCCACTTCGGCGGGGTCGATGAAGGTGGCGTGCGCGGAGGACAGCCCGCTCTGGTCGGTCACTGCCTCCAGCGCGGCGATCAGCGCGGGAGCCTGGTCGCGATCGCGGAGGAGAAGGCGCGGGCCCGGCACCGGGCTGAACGGCGCGGCGATCTGGAGTTTGGGGTAATATTGCCCCCCCGCCCGCTCCCATGCGTCCGCCCAGCCCTGGTCGAAGACGTATTCGCCCTGGCTGTGGCTCTTGGCATAGGCGGGCGCGATTGCGACCGGCTTGCCGTCGGGACCGTCGACCACCACCGGCAGCGCCTGCCAGCCTGAGCGGCCGCCAACGCTCCGCGACGCTTCGAGTGCGGACAGGAAGGCGTGGCCGACGAATGGGTTGGCCGTCCCGGCGCAGGCGTCCCAATCCTCGGCCGCGATCGAGGTGACGCCTTGGGCGATGCGGGCTGTGACGGCGTTCATCCGCGATATTTGGGGTAGCGGCGTGCCGATAGCAAAGGCCGCGTCAGCTTATATCTCAGGAAAGCAGCCGCCCGTCCCCATACTCTGTTCTCCCGCGAAGGCGGGAGCCCAGGACCACATGCGCTGCGCTTGGCGACCCTGGACTCCCGCTTTCGCGGGAGAACAAGGATCTCAGGAGGTCAGGCGGAAACCTGGACGATCGCGTCGATCTCGACCGCGGCGCCAAGCGGGAGGACGGGCACGCCGACTGCCGAACGCGCGTGCTTGCCGGCATCGCCGAACAGGGCGACCATCAGGTCCGACGCACCGTTGGCGACCTTGGGCTGATCGGTGAAGTCGCCGGTCGAGTTGACGAACACGCCGAGCTTCACGATCCGCTCGACCCGGCCGAGCGTGCCGAGTGCGGCCTTCATCTGCGCGACGAGCATGAGCGCGCACAGCTTGGCGGCCTCCTGCGCGTCCTCGAGCGATACGCCGTCGCCGACGCGGCCGGTGACGAGCGTGCCGTCCTTGAACGGCAACTGGCCCGAGATGTGGAGCATGCCGTTCGCCAGCACGGTCGGGACGTAGGACGCCACGGGTGCGGCAGCCTGGGGGAGGGTGAGGCCCAGCTCTTCGAGCTTGCGGTCGATACGATCGGTCATGGGTGAGGTATCACCACAGGCGCGGGGGATGGGTCAAGTGGCGGGCAGGCCCTCCCCTTCTTCCTCCCTCCCTGGAAGGGAGGGGCCGGGGGTGGGTCGGCTTCCGCATTGCAAGGAACGGTTGCGACCAAAGCCAGCTCACCCACCCCCAACCCCTCCCTTTCAGGGAGGGGGGAATGGTGTGTTCGTGGTGAAGCAAGCGGCTCAGGCGGTCGCAGGTACGCCCGCTTCGAACCGCGCGGCGATCCAGTCCGCCGCCTCGCGCCAGTCGTCGATCCGTGCATGCGCTTCCGGCGCCTTCGGTACGCTCACCGCGAGCGTCGGCTCAGAGACCATGTGCAACCGGTGCACCCCCGGCGCGTGCTTCGCGACCGACTCGTGGTGCACCGCCAGATCGTCGACGAACACCGTCACCGGCGAGCCATATTCCTCGACCAGCCGCGAGACCGGCGTGCCCTTGCCGCCCTGGTTGCACTCGACCCGGTGGGCGATGCCGAACTTCGCCAGCTGTTCGATCCGCGGCTGGCGGCATTCGTCCTGGAGGTTGGTGAGGATGACGATATCCGCCACCTGCGCCAGCCGCTCCAGCGCCTCGACCGCATGCGGCACCAGCGTCTGACGATGCATCTCGCCCGGGAAGAACTCACCCAGCATCGCCCACATGTCCTCGCGCGACGGCGGCGGGCCGCCATCGCGCCGGGTCATCGCGGTCGAGAAGTCGCCGTGCTGGATCGCGAAGTCGATGTCGTGGCGCTCGTCGAGCCAGACACCGAAATGCTTGACCATGTGCAGCAGCACTTCGTCGCAATCGCTGATCAGCAACGGCCTCATCCTTCCAGCTCCATCCGGGCGCGGACCAGCGCCTCGGGCTTCACGCCGAGCGACTCGGCGCAGGCGATCAGGTCCGGCTCGTGGTTTTCGAGAAATCCGAGTGCGGCGGACAGCACAATAGGATCGCTCGCCCTTGCGCGGAGATCGTGCGGCTCGAGGCCGGTCACCGACAACAGCCGCATCGCGCGATCGGCCTCGACCAGGGTCCATACCAGCGCGCGCAGGGCGAGCGCCTCGGCGTCTTCGTTTGAATCGCGGTCGCGCATTGCCTATCGTGCCCTCTTTCCGGATAAGGTGGGTCTTTCCGGATAAGGTGTGGCGGTGACAAAGAAGGTGCTCGTTGTCGAGGACAACGAACTGAACCTCAAACTATTCTGCGATCTGCTGCGCGCGCACCAGTTCGCCGTCGAACCCGTGCGGGATGGCCGCGAAGCGGTTGCCCGGGCGCGGGATTTCACGCCCGACCTGATCATCATGGACATCCAGATGCCGCACGTCACCGGCTACGAGATCATCCTCGAACTGAAGGCCGACGAGAATCTGCGCGCGATCCCGGTGATGGCGGTCACTGCCTATGCGGGGCGCGAGGACGAGGAGCGGATCCGGGCAGCGGGCGCGGATTCGTATGTGTCGAAGCCGATCAGCCTGGCGCGGTTCATGGATGCGGTCGGGGCCTTGATCTAAGGCGGGAAGGCCCCCCTCCACACCGTCACCCCAGCGAAAGCTGGGGTCTCCCAGATACGGGCGCACCCTCGCGGCGGGAGATCCCAGCTTTCGCTGGGATGACGGACGTTCCCGACACAAACGCCAAAAGCCGCGGGGGTTACCCGCGGCTTTTCGGATCTTCGCAATCGAACGGCGGCCTGAGCCGCCGACTGGATTACTTGATCTTGGCTTCCTTGAACTCGACATGCTTGCGCACGACGGGATCGTACTTCGAGAAGGAGAGCTTCTCCGTCTTCGTACGGGGATTCTTCTTGGTGACGTAGAAGAAGCCGGTGTCAGCGGTGCTGAGCAGCTTGATCTTTACGGTGGTCGGCTTGGCCATGAGCCCAATTCCTATGGCTTGAAAATGCGAAAGCGGCGAACTGACGCCGCCGCTCCATCAAGGGCGGCGCATGGCGGACGCGGGCAGCGAAGTCAAGCTTTACGCCTGTCGAGTAGGCCAACATACCGCATTTAACCCGCTATTCACTACCCGAGGCGCTATATATCCTCAGACAACAGGAGCGGGGATCATGGGGCAGGCGCTGAGACTCACCGAGATGGATCGAATCGACGCCATGATCGCGGTGAAGGCCGATCTTGCCGCGCGAATCGCCGCAATCGACGTCCGGGCGCCCTATTCCCGCCCCTGCGACATCGCCAGCGAGATCGATGCGATCCGCGTGATCGCGCACAGCAACGGGCTCAATCCCGCGGTCACCGTCGCGCACTTCGTCGATTCGGCGCTGTCGCGCGGCGAGCATGGCGCGCTGGTCCATGGCTGGCTGGCGATCCTGCGCGACGCGGTCGGCTGCGAGCGGCAGGACGTCCAGGCGTGCCACGCGTTCGCCGCCGCCTGCTCGGTGCGCCTTGCCGGATAATCCATGGACGCCTTGATGGCGGCATTCGTCGCGGCCGGGTTGGCGCAGGTCGGCGACCGAACCGCGTGGCTCGCCGCGATCCTGTCGGACCGGTACGCCAAGCCGGGACTGGTCATCCTGATGGCGGCCGTCGCGTTGCTCGCGGCGAGTGGGTTGGCGGCGACGCTGGGCGCCGTGATCGGACCCAAACTCGCGCCCAACGCGCAGCAACTGATGCTCGCGCTCGCGCTGCTGTTGCAGGGCGGCGGGTCGTTCTTTCCCGCCAAGGCGCCCGAGCGGTTGACCGGCTGGAAGATCGGCGCGCTCGCCACCACCGCACTCGGCCTCTTCATCCTCGCGTTCGGCGACGGCGTGCAGTTCATCGTCCTGACGCTCGCCGCCCGCTCGCCCGTCCCGGCGCTCGCCGCGATCGGCGCGACGATCGGCTCGCTGATCGTGATCGTCCCCGCCGCCCTGATGGGCGAGGCAGCGTGGCTGAAACTCCCGCTCAAGCCGGTCCGTATCGCCATCGGAATCGTGTTCGTGATCTTCGGCCTTGTCCTCGCGCTTGGTGCGCTACGGCTCGTTTGACGCGAGGAGCATTTTCGCGTTCGGATCGTTTACGCAACGATCTTCAGAACCGGAGCTAGACATGGCCGACATCAATCCCGCCCTCGACACGCCGACCGACCTGCCGAGCAACAGCACCAAGTCGGTCGCCGACGCGCTGAACGCCGCGCTCGCCGATTGCTACGCGCTGTATCTCAAGACCAAGAACTTCCACTGGCACATGTCGGGGCCGCATTTCCGCGACTACCATCTGCTGCTCGACGACCAGTCCGCGCAGATCCTCGGCATCACCGACGCGATCGCGGAGCGCGTCCGGAAAACCGGCAACACGACGCTGCGCTCGATCGGCGATGTCTCGCGCCACCAGACGATCGCGGACAACGACATGGCGTTCGTCGGCGCGACCGAGATGCTCGCCGAACTGCGCGAGGACAATCTGAAGCTCGTCGAGCAGTTCCGCATCGTCAAGGATGCCGCCGACGCAGCCAAGGACAATGCCACCAGCGGCATCGTCGACGAATGGACCGACCATGCCGAGGAGCGCGCGTGGTTCCTGTTCGAGGCCAGCCGCAAGGGCTGAGCCACGCGGACCTCACGATCCTCCACCGCAAGGGGGAGGTGGCGCCTTTAGGCGACGGAGGGGGAGGACCACGCAACCGATGTTTTCCTTACCTCCCCCTCCGTCTGGCAGGGGCCAGCCACCTCCCCCTGGCGGTGGAGGATCGTGAGGCCAGCCACCGCCGAAACGGTCGGCTGACGGTAAGCCTCGAAGCGTAAAACGACCGTCGCCGGGACCACTCGGCGGCGGTCGTTTCGCATGTGCATCCCTTCGCGCGGCAGGCGCGTTGAACGACAATGCACGCTTTCGCCGCCCTGCTCGACTCGCTCACCTATACCCGGTCGCGCAATGCGAAGTTGAAGCTGATCGCGGATTACCTGCGCGCAACGCCTGATCCGGATCGCGGCTGGGCGATGGCGGCACTGACCGGCGATCTCGATCTCAAGGGCGTGAAATCGGCGGTGATCCGCGGGTTGATCGAGGAGCGCGTCGATCCGGTGCTGTTCCGGATGAGCCGCGATTATGTCGGCGATACCGCGGAGACGGTCGCGTTGCTCTGGCCCGAACCGACGGTTCCGGTCGATCCCACCCCCTTGTCGATCACCGATGTCGTCGAGCGCTTGGCGGCCCTGTCGCGTGCCGATGCGCCGGGTGCGCTTGCGGACATGCTCGACCGGTCGGACGCCGAGGAACGGTTCGCGCTGCTCAAGATGGCGACCGGCGCGCTGCGAATCGGCGTGTCGGCGCGGTTGGCGAAGACCGCGCTCGCCGATGCGTTCGGGCTTGATGTCGATGCGGTCGAGGAAGTCTGGCACGGTCTCGATGCGCCGTATCCGAGCCTGTTCGCCTGGGCCGAGGGGACGGGCGAGCAACCGACGCCGGCCGACGTGCCCGTGTTCCGGCCATTCATGCTCGCGCATGGTTTGGAAGACCTCCGCGTCGATCTCGCCGACTATGCCGCTGAGTGGAAATGGGACGGCATCCGCGTCCAGATCGTCCACGTCGCGGGCGAAACGCGGCTCTACAGCCGCACCGGCGACGACGTGACGGGCAGCTTCCCCGAGATCGCCGCCGCGTTTCGGACGCCAGGCACGGTCGACGGCGAACTGCTGGTGAAGGGCGAGCATCAGGGCGGCACGCTGGAGGATGGCGGTGGGGCGGCGAGCTTCAACGCGTTGCAGCAGAGGCTTGGGCGCAAGACCGTCTCCGCCAAGATGCTGGCCGAGTATCCCGCGTTCGTCCGGCTGTACGACCTGCTGATCGACGGCGAGGAGGATCTGCGCGCACTGCCCTGGACCGACCGCCGCGCGCGGCTGGAGGCGTTCGTGCCGCAGCTCGATCCCGAGCGGTTCGATCTCAGCGTAGTCATCGCCGCGGACGACTTCACCGCGTTGGAGGCGATCCGCGCCACCGCCCGCGATTCGGCGATCGAAGGCGTGATGCTCAAGCGTCGCGACTCGCCGTATGTCGGCGGGCGTCGCGCCGGGCTCTGGTACAAATGGAAGCGCGATCCGCTGACCGCCGATTGCGTGATGATGTACGCGCAGCGCGGCTCCGGGCGGCGCTCGTCCTATTATTCGGATTACACCTTCGGCTGTTGGACCGAGGAGGGCGAACTGCTCCCGGTCGGGAAGGCGTATTCCGGGATCACCGACGAAGAACTCAAGATGCTCGACAGCTTCGTCCGCAACCACACGCAGAACCGGTTCGGCCCGGTGCGCGAGGTGGAGAAGACGCTGGTGCTGGAGATCGCGTTCGATTCGCTGCACGATTCGAAGCGGCACAAATCGGGTGTCGCGATGCGCTTCCCCCGGATCGCGCGGATCAGGACCGACAAGCCCGCGGCGGAAGCGGACCGGATCGAGACGCTGAAGCGGATGATTACGTAATCCGCCCGTCATCGAAGCGCGCGACCTGACCGGCTATCGCGCTCGAACCTGCTCCGCGTAAGGATCGCCTGGTGAAGAATACGAAGCATCCCCGCACGGTGGCGGCACGGCGTTGGCGGCGCGGCGCGTGGGTGACCGGCATCCTCTCCGCGATCGTCGTATTGTTCGTGTACCTAGCGGGCTATTTCGACCGCGATCCCGTGCATGTGTATCCTGCCATCGGCGTCCATGCGGCGGGCGCACCGCCGATCGCCGTGGTCAATTTCTCGGGCGACATGGGGCTGCGCTTCCTGCTCGGCGCTTCTACGTCGCGTGGGCTGACGGAACACGGTATCCCGGTGGTCGGGATCACGACTCCGGCCCTGTTCGCGCGCTCTCGGACGCGCGGCGAACTCGATGCGATCGTCGCGGACGGGGTGCGGACGGCGCTGGCGCGGACCGGGGCGAAGCGGGTCGTGGTGATGGGGCAATCCTATGGCGCGGATATCGTCCAGACCGGGCTGGCCGACCTGCCCGCGTCGTTGCGCGCGCGGGTCGCGGCGATCGTGTTGATCCTGCCGGGCGACACGGTCTTCTACCGTGCCGATCCTTCGGGACTGCTCTACGACCATGGGACGCCGGACAGCATGGGGGCGACGACCGGCAACCGGCTGACTTGGGCGCCGCTCACCTGCATCTATGGGGTCGAAGAGACCGACAGCCTGTGTCCGCTGCTGACGGTGGCGAACGCGCGGAAGGTCGGGATGCCGGGCGGCCACAACATCCGCCACGATGCGGACGGGTTGCTGGCGCATGTTCTGGCGGCGATCCAGGCGGTGGCACCGGAGGCTGGGCGGAAATCTTAGGCCTGGGGTTTCAGGGTGCGGGTATGGCCAGCGTCGGCGACCCATAAGAGGCGGCGTGTCTAACTCGATGCAACACGCCGCACTGCGCACTCCCGCCCTCGTCCCGGCCTCGTCTCGGCTCCGGCTCCATCCCTCACCATTAGCCCGGCCTAGGCTTCGACCCGAGTCCAGCTTCGGCTTTGACCCCAGTCCAGCTTCGGCCTTGGCTCCGAGCGATGTCGCGCCGCTGCCCGCTGCCCGTCCCCCTCGACCGTCATCCCAGCGAAAGCTGGGATCTCCCCGTGTGGGACACCCCGCCCGCCAAACCGGGATACCCCAGCTTTCGCCGGGGTGACGGATGGGGGAAGCTGGGTGGCTGGGTGGCTGGGTGGCTGGGTGGCTGGATGGCTGGATGGCTGGAGGCTGCGGTCGCCGCTGTGGCCGCAGTAACCCCAGCAGCTGTCGGAAATGGCCACGACCGAATGAAGTGAAGAAACGGAAGAGGCAGGGACGTCGGCGCAGTCGTGGCGACGCGCGAGGTTGGGGGCTCGTATCGAGGTCGGCGTACCCGGCGTCAGCGTCGCAGTTCCGACCCCAGCGCCGCGTGTTCTCCCGCGAAGGCGAGAGGCCAGTCTGGGCTCCCGCCTTCGCGGGAGAACAAGAGAGAGGGGAGCGGACGGCGCAAAGGACCGGACTATTGCGGCGTGGCGGCGATCTTGATCTCGAACAGCGTGGGCCAGTATTTGCCCGTCACGAACAGCCGGTCCGCCTTCGCGTCCCAGGCAATGCCATTCAGCACCGCCTCGCGGTCGGTCGCGGCGATCTCGGCGACCAGCGGGCGCAGGTCGATCACCGCGGTGACCTTGCCGGTTGCCGGATCGATGCGGACCAGGAAGCCGGTGTGCCAGACGTTGGCCAGCAACGCGCCGTGGACGTATTCGAGTTCATTGATGTCGCGTAGCGGGCGACCGTCGATCGTCACCGCGACACGCTTGCGCTCGGCCAAGGTAACCGGATCGCGGACGATGATGTCGGCACTGCCGTCGGACTGGAGCAGCGAGACGCCATCGCTCGTCAGTCCCCAGCCTTCGCCGGTGTAGCGGTTCTGGCCCTTTGGCTTTAGCGTGCGGATGTCCCAGCGGTGGGCTATGCCGTCGTGCCAGGTGAGGCTGACCAGTTGGTCCTTCCACAGCGCTAGGCCTTCGCCGAACTGTGCGGGATCGATTCGCGCCTTGGCGAGAATCTTGCCGTCCTTGAGCGAGACGCGGCGAACGTCGGATTGGCGTTCCTGGCCGGTGCTCTCGTACAGCGCGCCGTCGTGCCAGAGCAGCCCCTCGGTGAACGCGGTGCGGTCGTGCGGGTAGCGCGCGACGATCGTCGCCGACAATACCGGCACGCGCGTCTGCGTAGGTGCTGCGGAAACGAGAACGGCCGGTCCCGCCAAAGCGAGACCGGCCGCAATCGTCATCCTACCGAACACGGTCGGACCAGTCAGCTGGATCAGCCGCCTGCGCTCAGGTTCACCGCTGCGTACTTGCCGCGACGATCGACCTCGAGCTCGAACTCGAGCTTGTCGCCCTCGTTCAGCGTCGCCATGCCGGCGCGTTCCACGGCCGAGATGTGGACGAAGGCGTCAGGCTGTCCGTCGTCGCGCTGGATGAAGCCGAAGCCCTTCATCGCGTTGAAGAACTTGACCGTACCGGTCGCCTTCTCGCCGGTGAGCTGACGCTGTGCGCCACCTGCACCACCGTCACGGTCGCCACCACGGGGCGCGCCCGGGCCGGCATCACGGTCACGCGGCGGGCCACGATCGGTGACGGCCATCGGCTCGCCGTCGATCTTGAGGTCGGTCGCCGAGATACGGCCACCGCGATCGACGAGCGTGAAGCCGAGCGGCTGACCCTCGGCGAGTGCGACCATGCCGGCCTGCTCGACTGCGCTGATGTGGACGAACACGTCCTCGCCGCCGTCATCGCGAACGACGAAGCCGAAGCCCTTCTGTGCGTTGAAGAACTTTACGACGCCCGTGCCTTCGCCGACAACCTGGGGAGGCATGCCGCGACCACCGCCGCCGCCGCCGCCGCCCGAGAAGCCGCCGCCACCGCCGCCGCCGCGGTAACCACCGCCGCCGCCGCCGCCGCCGAAGCTGCTGCCGCCGCCGCCGTAGCTGCTGCCACCGCCGCCACCGTAGCTCGAGCCACCGCCGCCGCCATAGCTGCTGCCGCCGCCGAACCGGTCGCCGCCGCCACCAAAGCTGCTGCCGCCGCCGAACTCGTTGTCGCCGCCGCCGAAGCTGTCGCGCTTATCGCGGCCACGCCCGCCACGGTTCCCGCGGCCACCTTTATCGAAACCCATAAGCTCTGTTCGTCTTCCCGGTTCGCCCGCAAATTTCTCAAAACCCTTGTGCCGGACGACGAACGCAGGTTTTCCAGCGCGAAACCTTTTGCGCCTTGAGGGGACCCTTAGCGCAAAATACAAGCCGTCGCGAATAGATTCTGATCCGAAGACGCCTGATTTGGATCGATACTGACGCAAGTGTCGCTCGCGAGCCACGACTCGTCGCAAGGTCGGCACCCAAGCCATCTTATCGCCCGATTCGACGGCGCAGCCCAATATAGGGCCATTCACCATAGGGCCATTGAGCGTTGCGCCGCGGACCGCTACGGCCACCGTCATGACAGTTCATCTCCACGAAGGCGACATTCCCGCCGATCTGTTCGCGGCCGGCGCCGCGATCGCCGTCGATACCGAGACGATGGGGCTCATCACCCCGCGCGACCGGCTGTGCCTGGTCCAGCTGTCGGACGGCGGCCCGGACGAGCATCTCGTCCGCTTCGCCGCGGGTGCGGGCTACGACGCGCCCAATCTGAAGGCGCTGCTGGCCGACCCGGCGCGCGTGAAACTCTATCATTTCGGTCGATTCGATATCGCCGCGGTCCAGCATTATCTCGGCGTGGTCGCCGCGCCGGTCTATTGCACCAAGATCGCGTCGCGGCTGGTGCGGACCTATACCGACCGCCACGGCCTGAAGGAGCTGGTCCGCGAACTGCTCGGCCAGGATATCTCGAAGCAGCAGCAATCGTCCGACTGGGGCAGCCCCGAACTGTCGGAGGCGCAGAAGGATTATGCGGCGTCCGACGTGCGCTTTCTCCACCGGTTGCGCGCCGAACTCGACAAGCGCCTGATTCGCGAGGGCCGGATGGAGCTCGCACAGGCCTGCTTCGACTTCCTGCCGACTCGCGCCGCGCTCGATCTTGCCGGCTGGCCCGAGATCGATATCTTCGCCCACGCATGACCCAGATACCGGCGCCCTCCCCGACTGCTCGCCGTGCGCGCACCGCACGGCAGGATTGGGCCGCGCCCGGTGGCAGTCACGATCGCTTCGTGGCGATCGCCCGCGTCGCGCTGCCGACGGCGATCGGCGTGCTGGCGGCGTTCCTGGTGATGGCGCCGCTGACCGCTGGCGGCGACGTGTCGTTCCTGCTCGACAAGAACAAGGTCGAGGTCGCGCAGGAGCGGATGAAGATCCAGGCGGCACGCTATCGCGGCGAGGACAGCAAGGGCCAGTCCTTCACGCTCGACGCGAAGTCCGCGATCCAGAAGAGCTCGGCCGAGCCGATCGTCCAGCTCAACCAGCTCGCGGCGCAGATCCAGCTGACCGACGGCCCCGCCAACATCAAGGCGAACACCGGTCGCTACGACATGGACACCGAGAAGGTGCAGCTGTTCGGCCCGCTGAACGCCACCGCGGCGGGCGGCTACGACCTGAAGACGACCAACGCGACGATCGACATGAAGGCACGCACGCTCGAAAGCGGTGGTGCCGCGACCGGCACCGTCCAGCAGGGGACGTTCAGCGCCAACAAGCTGCGCGCCAACCTCGAGGAGCGAACCGTGACGCTCGATGGCAATGCCCGCTTGCGGATCATCCCCAGAGGGCCGAAATAACCGCCATGCGCGCCACTCACTTATTCGCAGCCTTGTCTGCCGTCCTGCTCTCCACGACCGCGGTCGCGCAGCAGTCGCACAATTCCAACGCCCCGATCGATTTCGGTGCGGATCACATCGAGCTTCAGGACAAGGCGAACCGCGCCATCCTGTCGGGCAACGTCGCGGTCAAGCAGGCCGAGATGACGCTCAATTCGGCGCGGATGACGGTCGCCTATACCGGCCAGGTGATCGGCGGGAACCCGCAGGTCTCACGGCTCGACGCGTCGGGCGGCGTGATCGTCAAGCGTCCCGACCAGACCGCGCGCAGCCAGTATGCGATCTACGACCTCAACCGCCGCGTCATCACGATGCTCGGCGCGGTCACGCTGACGCAGGCGGGCAATACCGTGAATGGCGGGCGCCTGACGATGAACCTCGACACCGGACGTTCGGTGATCGACGGTTCGTCGGTCGCCGGGGGCAGCGCCGCAGGATCGGCCGCGAGCGGGGGCACCGTGACGCAGACCGGCGGTCGCGTGACCGGCACCTTCTCGGTCCCCAAGCGCAACTGACGCGCGAGCGTACCGCAGGGGCTTCCCTCCGGCGGCGCGCTCATGCATGTTTCCTGCCAAACCCCCGAGGTTCGGCGACACCTTCAACGCCGAGCGGTCGGCGACTGACTTTTGCGAGGGCCTGATCCCATGGACGCCACCACGCTGCCCCCGATCGAGGCCGTAGAGCCGATTTCCGAGCCGCCGGTGAGCAACGGGCTCCAGGTCGTCTCGATCGCCAAGTCCTACGACAAGCGCGTCGTGCTGACCGACGTGTCGGTGTCGGTCGGGCGCGGCGAAGTGGTCGGCCTGCTCGGGCCCAACGGCGCGGGCAAGACGACCTGCTTCTACTCGGTGATGGGGCTGGTGAAACCCGATTCAGGGAGGATCATGCTCGACGGCGAGGACATCACGAAGCTGCCGATGTACCGCCGCGCGATCCTCGGCCTCGGCTACCTGCCGCAGGAAACGTCGATCTTCCGCGGGCTGACGATCGAGAAGAACATCCTCACCGTGCTGGAGCTGTCCGAGCCGGACAAGGCGGCGCGCCAGCGGAAGCTCGACACGCTGCTCGAGGAATTCGGGCTGACCCGGCTCCGCGCGGCGCCGGCGATGGCACTGTCGGGCGGCGAGCGGCGGCGTGCCGAGATCGCCCGCGCGCTGGCGGCGGATCCGTCGATCATGCTGCTCGACGAGCCGTTCGCGGGCATCGACCCGATCTCGATCGCCGACATCCGCGACCTGGTGAAGGACCTCAAGCGCCGCGACATCGGCGTACTGATCACCGACCACAATGTCCGCGAGACACTGGAGATCGTCGACCGCGCATACATCATCTACGACGGTCGCGTGCTGTTCTCGGGCTCGCCGGCGGAACTGGTCGCGGATGCCAACGTCCGGCGGTTGTATCTTGGCGAAGGCTTCTCGCTTTAGGTTTATGGCGCCCTCCCCCGCCCACAGTCCCACTCCTCCCGTCACCCCAGCGAACGCTGGGATCTCCCGGTGAGAGCGCGCGCCCTAGCCGCGGGAGACCCCAGCTTTCGCTGGGGTGACGGTATCTGTTGGGGTAGCCTGGCATGAGCCTCGCCCCTCGCCTGGACATCCGCCAGTCGCAATCGCTGGTGATGACCCCGCAGCTCCAGCAGGCGATCAAGCTGCTGGCGCTGTCGAACCTGGAGATCGAGGGGTTCATCGCCGAAGAAGTCGAGCGCAACCCGCTGCTGGAAGCGAGTGCCGCGGAGGATAGCCCCGATCTTTCAGGCACCCCCGACCGCGAACCCGCTCCCGAAGTCCGCGACGAACGCGTCGCCGCCGACGAACTCGTTTCCGGCACCGGCGCAGGCGATGAACCGACACTCGACGTCGACTACGCCACCGAAAGCCATCAGCAGGACAGCGTCGCCGACGGCGGCAGCGGGATGGACGGCGCGCTCTCGATGACCGGCGCGAGCACGGGCGGTGCGGGCGGCGAGGACGGCCCCGATCTCGACGCGTTCGCAGATACCAGCCTCAGCCTCGCGGATCATCTGCTCGCGCAGGCCGGTCCCGCAATCCCCCGCGAGGACGCGTTCATCGCTGCGCACCTGATCGACCAGATCGACGAGGCGGGCTATCTCACCGTATCGCTGCTCGACATCGCCAACCGGCTCGGCGTCCCGCTGGTGCGGGTCGAGGGCGTACTGGCGACGATCCAGACCTTCGACCCGACCGGAGTCGGTGCGCGCGATCTCGCCGAATGCCTGACGCTGCAGGCCAAGGAAGCCGACCGCTACGATCCGTGCATCGCGTTGTTGATCGCCAATCTCGACTTGCTCGCGCGTGGCGAGCTGGCCCGGCTGAAGCGGATTTGCGACGTCGACGACGAGGACATGGCCGACATGATCCGCGAACTGCGCGGCTATGATCCGAAGCCCGGCTGTCGCTACGGCGGCGAACCCGCGCAGTCGGTGACGCCCGACCTGTTCGTGGCGCGGACTAAAGCAGGCTGGGCGATCGAGATCAACGCGTCGACTTTGCCGCGCGTGCTGGTCAACCGCAGTTACTATACCGAGCTGTCGGGCGGGCAGCAGGACAAGGCGTCGAAGGCGTGGCTGAGCGATTGCCTCGCCAGCGCGAACTGGCTGGTGAAGGCCTTGGATCAACGCCAGCGGACGATCATCAAGGTCGCGACCGAGATCGTGAAGCAGCAGGAAGCGTTCTTCCTGAAAGGCGTCGCGCACTTGCGGCCGCTGACGCTGCGCCAGGTGGCGGACGCGATCGAGATGCACGAATCGACCGTCAGCCGCGTGACCAGCAACAAATACGTCTCGTGCGCGCGCGGGCTTTACGAGCTGAAATACTTCTTCACGAGCGCGATCCAGTCGGCGGATGGCGGCGAGGCGGTGTCGGCACAGGCGGTGAAGTCCGCGATCCGCGCGCTGATCGACACCGAGGGCGCGAAGATCCTGTCGGACGACACGCTGGTCGAATTGCTGAACGCGAAGGGCTTCGACATCGCGCGCCGGACTGTGGCCAAATACCGCGAGGCGCTGGGGATCGGGAGTTCGGTGCAGCGCCGGCGCGCGAAGGCGCTGGAGGGGGTTCGGTAGCTCGCTGCCCCTGCGGATCCTCCCCCGCAAGGGGGAGGTGGCGCCGAAGGCGACGGAGGGGGAGGACACGACAACAGATGTTCCTCTTGCCTCCCCCTCCGTGTGGCGAGTGCCAGCCACCTCCCCCTGGCGGGGTAGGATCGCGCTGGCTCAGTTCGGCACCTGCCCCTCCGCCCCCGACACACTCGCCCCACCCGGCGGCGTCGCGCTCCGTGCCTCGCCCACCGCCTGATCATACCAGGACGCCAGATCCGCCTTCATCTGGTGCAGCGCCTCCGGATTGAGATACGTCATGTGCCCCGCGGGATAGTAGCGAAACGCCAGATTCCGCTGCCGCGCGGGATCGAGCATCATGTGGTTCAGGTCGTTCTCGGTCCCGAAGAACGGCGTCGCCATGTCGTAATAGCCATTCATCGACAGCACATTGAGATACGGATTCTCGCGCATCGCCGCGGCCAGATCGACCGCGGTGTTCGGGTTGTTCTGCGGCTGGCCGCCACGACCCGGCGCATCGTGCTTCCAGTTCCACGTCCAGCCCGGCGCATCGCGCGCGCTCAGCCGGTAAGGCATCTCGGTCTTGTAGCCGAGCGTGTGCGTCACGTAATCGTTGAACGTGGCGATGAACGCGCCGGCGATCGCGGTGTCGGACGCGTCGGTCTCGGGCCGCTCGCCCGCCGCGTCGCTGTCGATGCCGGTATAGCGCGAATCGAACCGCCCGAGCGTCAGCCGCTGGTCGCGCAACAGCTCCTTCTGAAAGCGGGCGAGGTCGATGCGGAGGTTGGCGCGCTTGATGAAGTCGGGCGAGATCCCGATCAGCTGGCTCATCCGGGTAGCGACCGTGTCGCGCTCCGCATCCGAGATCGTCTGCCCCTTCGACAGCGCCGCCGCGTATGGCCCGGTGGCGAACGCCCGCGCCTCGGCGACGATCGTCGCGACGTCGGCGGGGCGGTTCTGCAGGCGGTTGTGGTACCACGCGCTCGCCGCATAGCTCGGCAGGTAATTGAGGTAGATCTCGTCGAGCCCCGGCTGGCGGTAGCCATAGTTCATGATCGACGACAGCAGCACGACGCCGTTCAGCGCCATCCCGCGATCCTGCAACTGATACGCCAGCGCACCCGAGCGGGTGGTGCCGTAGCTCTCGCCGAACAGGAACTTCGGGCTGTTCCAGCGGCCATATTTGGTGGCGTAGCGCAGGATGCCCTTGGCGAACGCGTCGGCATCCTCGTCGACGCCGTAGAACGCCGACGGTTTGGTATCGCCGAGCGGCCGCGAATAACCGGTCCCGACCGCGTCGATGAACACCATGTCGGTCTTGTCGAGCAATGTGTCGGGGTTGGGCCCGAAATCATAGGGCGCAGGCTTGATGTATTCGGGGTTGGCGGTGCGCAGGCGGACCGGCGCGAACGAGCCCATGTGCAGCCAGAAACTGGGGCTGCCCGGCCCGCCATTGTAGAAGAACGTGACCGGGCGCTTGGTGCCGGGCTTCACCCCGTCGAGCGTGTAGCCGGTGTAGAACAGGCTGGCGGTCGGCTTGCCCTCGGTATCGCGCAGCGTCAGCGTGCCGACGGTGGCGGTATAGCCGAGCGACTTGCCGCCGACCGTGACGCGGCCCTTCGTCTTGACCTCCTGCTCGGCGACCGGCGCGTTGGCGTAATCCGCCTCCGCCTCGGCCTTCATCCGCTCGGCGTTGGTCTCGGTCTTGTCCTTCTTCGGCGCGTCCTGCGCGATGGCGGTCGTCGAGAGTGCGAGCAGTATCAGAGCGGCGAAGTTGGTCGAACGGGCCACGGAATATCCTTGCGACAGGGGCAATGTCCTATCCTGCCGTGTCGCGAGAGAAGCGCAAGCCTCCAGGTAAATCCTCCCCCGCCAGGGGGAGGTGGCTGGCGCTTGCCAGACGGAGGGGGAGGTAAGCGCAACCGCCGTTTCGTGTCCTCCCCCTCCGTCGCTCCGCGCCACCTCCCCCTGGCGGGGGAGGATTCGAGGACCTAGTCGTCCTCGTCCTCGAAGCCGACCAGCGCCAGCGCGCGCGCCTTGATCTGGCGGGTCATGCACCAGTGGACCAGCGCGTCCTCGCGGCCGTGCGTCACCCAGACTTCCTGCGGGGCGATCTCGGTCAGCGTGGTGGTGAGTTCGTCCCAGTCGGCGTGGTCGCTGAGGATCAACGGGAGTTCGACGTTCTTCTGGCGCGCGCGGCCGCGCACGCGCATCCAGCCGCTCGCCATCGCGGTGATCGGGTCGGGCAGCCGCCGCGACCAGCGATCGTTGAGCGCCCCCGGCGGGCACATCACGACATGCCCCGCCATGTCCGCCTTCTTGGCATCCGCGACCGGCAGGAGTTCGCCGAGCCGCACGCCATGCTCGGCATACAGGTCGCAGAGCTTTTGCAGCGCGCCGTGGATGTAGACCGGGGCCGCATGCCCGCGCTCGCGCAGTTCCGCGATCACGCGCTGCGCCTTGCCGAGCGCATAGGCGCCGACGACGACGCAGCGATCGGGGTTGGCGTGCAAGGCCGCGATCAGCTTGTCGATCTCGTCGCCGGTGTCGGGGTGGCGGAAGACCGGCAGGCCGAAGGTCGCTTCGGTGATGAAGACGTCGCATTTGACGGGTTCGAACGGCGTGCAGGTCGGGTCCGCGCGGCGTTTATAGTCGCCCGAGACGACGATCCGCTCGCCGCGATAGTCGAGCACGATCTGTGCGGAGCCGAGCACGTGGCCGGCGGGAACGAAGCCGATGTCAACCCCATCGTCAGCGGGCCCCATACGGATCGTCTCGCCGTAGGCGACCGGGTTGCCGGCTTGCGGACCATAGCGCGCGTCCATAATCGCGAGTGTTTCGGGCGTGGCCCAGACCGCTGCGTGGCCACCGCGCGCGTGATCGGCGTGGCCGTGCGTGACGAGCGCCTTCGCGGTCGGGATCGAGGGGTCGATCCACGCGTCGATCGGCTTGACGAGGATGCCGTGCGGATGCGGTTCGAGCCAGTCGCCGAGTTTTGCCATGCGGGGGTAACGCGTGACGCGGGGGTGCGGTGCCGTTGGCGGCGTGCGCGTGTGCCGTGACCCATGGTCCCCGTCATGCCGGACTGGTTCCGGCATCCACGCCTCCGCACGATCGAGAGCGGTGAGGTCGCGGAACGGTGGGCCCCGGAACGGGTCCGGGGTGACGGAGTGTTGGTGGGGTCTGTCATTCCCCTGTTCGGGACGAGCCGGAGTCGACGTCGCGGCGCGCGTTGGCGGCGACCGATCGATCCTCCCCCGCCAGGGGGAGGTGGCACCGCAGGTGACGGAGGGGGAGGACACGGAACATCGGTTGTCCCTTACCTCCCCCTCCGTCTGGCAAGCGCCAGCCACCTCCCCCTGGCGAGGGAGGATCGCAAGTCATTACACTAAAGGCCTTACACTAGCGCCGCCCGCCGACCTTGATCGTCGCCAGAATCTCGTCCATCCGCGCCGCCGCGACCGCCTGGGGCGGCGCAAGCCGGCCTGCCGGTGCCGCCGCCTTCACCGCATAGGTGATCCGGTCGATCGCATAGCAGGCGCCGTTGATGACGCTGCGGAAGTTGGTCGCGTTCACCTGCTGGCTCATGCCCGCGTCGCCGTTGGTGTAGACCGTCCAGCGGTGGCCGCCGAGCATCCGGTTGGGAAGCCGCTTGGCATGGCCGGCAACCAGCCCCTCGGTACCGCATTTGGCGACCACGCCCGCGCTCCGGCTGAAGCCGACCTGGATCATCTCGGTCACCTGCCCCTGGCCGTCGGTCGGTTTGGCGACCTGCCAGAAGCGGACGATGCCGACGCCGCGGCCGACCGGGGCGCCGTCCCACATCTGGCGCCAGCCGCTGTTCAGCAGCGCGCGGCCGGCGAAGTTGCGCGTCGGCATGAGGCTGGACGGATGCGAAAGGCGGACCATTCCGCCGCCGCCGACGAACGACTTGCTGGCGGCAGTGGCATTGGCGAACGGCAGGAGTGCGAGCAACGGTAGCGGCAGGAGATAACGAAAAAGCGACACCGATCGTCTTTCACAACAGAGCTTTAGCCAAAGTGGCGGTCGTTGCGCGCGCGGTCCATGGCGGTGCGGCGCGCTGCCCCCATATGACGACGATGCGTGAACAGGCCGTGAGCGACCTTCCCCTTCCCTTGGAAAACTGGTTCGCATCGCGGGGTTGGCGACCGCGGCGGCATCAGCGCGAGATGCTGGCGGAAGGGCGCGCGGGGCATCATGCCTTGCTCGTGGCTGCGACCGGCGCGGGGAAGACGCTCGCCGGGTTCCTGCCGACGCTGGCCGAGCTGATCGAGGCACCGACGACGGGTCTCCACACGCTCTACGTCTCGCCACTGAAGGCGCTCGCGGTCGACGTGCAGCGCAATCTGCTGACGCCGATCGACGAGATGGGCGTCGATATTCGCGTCGAGACACGCACCGGCGACACGCCGTCGGATCGCAAGGCGCGGCAGCGGATCAAGCCGCCGCAGATCCTGCTGACCACGCCCGAATCGCTGTCGCTACTGCTCAGCTATCCGGACAGCATCACGATGTTCGAGACCCTCCGGACAATCGTCGTCGACGAGGTCCACGCGTTCGCTACCGGCAAGCGCGGCGACCTGCTCTCGCTCTGCATGGCGCGGTTGCAGACGATCTCGCCGGGGATGCGCCGCGTCGCGCTGTCGGCGACGGTCGCGGATGCGGACGGCTATCGCGCGTGGCTCGCCCCCGATGGCGATATCGACCAAGTCGCAATGGTCCGCGGCGAGCCCGGCGCAGACCCGAACATCGCGATCCTGCTGCCCGAGGGCCGCGTGCCGTGGTCGGGACATTCGGGCCGCTATGCCGCCGCGCAGGTGATGGCCGAGATCGAGGCACACGAGACCTCGATCGTGTTCTGCAACACGCGCAGCCTCGCCGAACTCATCTTCCAGGATCTGTGGAAGGTGAACGCGAACAACCTCCCGATCGGCGTCCATCACGGCAGCCTCGCGAAAGAGGCGCGGCGGAAGGTCGAGAACGCGATGGCCGAGGGGAAACTGCGCGCGCTGGTCGCGACGTCGAGCCTCGATCTCGGCGTCGACTGGGGCAATGTCGATTGCGTGATCCAGATGGGCGCGCCGAAGGGATCGTCGCGGCTGTTGCAGCGGATCGGTCGCGCCAACCACCGGCTCGACGAATCGTCACAGGCGATCGTCGTGCCGGGCAACCGGTTCGAATATCTCGAGGCGCGCGCGGCGCTCGACGCGGTCGAGGCGGGCGAACTCGATGCGGATATCTTCCGCGTCGGGGCGCTCGACGTGCTGGCGCAGCATGTGATGGCGTGCGCGTGCGCGGCGCCGTTTCGCGAGGCCGATCTGCTCGACGAGATCCGCTCCGCGTTGCCGTACTCCGCACTGCCGACGGAGACCTTCGAGCGCGTGCTGCACTTCATCAGCGACGGGGGGTATTCGCTGAAGGCATACGACCGGTTCAAGCGGCTGACCAAGGATGCGGACGGGACGTGGCGCGTCAGCCATCCCAAATTCATCGGCCAGCACCGGCTGAACGCGGGGATCATCGTCGAGGCAACGATGCTCAACGTGCGGTTCGGCAATGGCCGCGTGCTGGGCCGCGTCGAGGAGGCGTTCGCGGCGCAGTTGAGCCACGGCGACACGTTCTTCTTTTCAGGGATCAGCCTCGAAGTGATGAAGATCGATCTCGAGGATCTGGTGGTCCGCGCGACCTCGAAGCCCGCGCGGATCCCGACGTACGGGGGCAGCCGGATGCCGCTGTCGACCAACCTCGCCGACCGCGTCCGCGGGTTCCTCGCGCATCCCGGTGACTGGGCGCGCTTCCCCGACGACGTCCGCGAATGGCTGGAGATGCAGGCGTATCGATCGGTGATGCCCGAACCCGGCCAGCTGCTGGTAGAGACCTTCCCGCGCGAGGGGCGGCATTACATGGTCGCGTATAGTTTCGAGGGGTGGAACGCGCACCAGTCGCTGGGCATGCTGATCACCCGGCGGATGGAGACGCAGGGGCTGAAACCGCTCGGCTTCGTCGCCAATGATTATGCGCTGGCGGTGTACGGGCTGGAGAAGATCACCGATCCGGCGTCGCTGTTCTCGGCGGATATCCTCGAACACGAGTTCGTCGAATGGGTGCAGCAATCGCACCTGTTGAAGCGCGCCTTCCGCGAGGTCGCCGTGATCGGCGGGCTGGTCGAGCGCCAGCATCCGGGCAAGCGCAAGACCGGCAAGCAGGTGACGTTCTCGACCGACCTGATCTACGACGTGCTGCGCAAGTACGAGCCCACGCATCTGCTGCTGGAGGCGGCCTGGGCGGATGCGCGGGCGCGGATGACCGATGTCGGGCGGCTGGCGTCGCTGCTCGATCGCGCGGCGGCGACGATGGTGCATGTCGATCTGGAGCGGGTCACGCCGCTGGCGGTACCGGTGCTGACGCTGATCGGGCGGGAGAAGGTGGCCACGAACAGTTCGGACGATGCGCTGCTGATCGAGGCGGATGCGATGATCGCGGATGCGATGCGGCCGGATTGAGAGGTGCCTCTGACAAGATTGCACCACCCCGGCGAAGGCCGGGGCCCAATTGGAAAGGTGGTTGTAACGAAGCGCCGCCCTCCATTAGCGACCTCGCCCAACTGGGCCCCGGCCTTCGCCGGGGTGGTGGCGTTTCGGCAGGGCATTCGTCTCTAACAACGACAGTTGCGCGCACTGTGGAATGAGCGCAGCATTTGCAGCATGCACAGGTGGCTAGCCCCTCTATTGCTAGTCATTTCCGCCCAGGCCAGCGCCCAGGACGCCGCTCCGCCGCAACAAAATGCTGCACCCTCTCCGAGTGCAGCATCCGCAGCAGAACCCGACCCTGCCACGCTCCTGTTCGGCGAAGAAGAAGCCCGCATGACGGTGCCCGTGACGATCGCCGGCGCCGGCCCCTTCCCCTTCGTCGTCGACACCGGCGCGCAGCGCACCGTCATCTCGCGCGAACTCGCCGCCACGCTTGGCCTCGCGCCCGGCCGGACCGTCCGTGTCACCGGCATGACCGGGTCGGACAGCATCGGCACCGTCGTCATCCCATCGCTGAAGGTCAGCGTGATCGGCAGCGCCCCGATCGAGGCGCCCGCGATCAGCGCGATCAACCTCGGCGCGCGCGGGTTGCTCGGAATCGACACGTTGCAGGATCACGCGGTGACGATCGACTTCGACACCAAGACGATGACCGTCATCCCCTCGCGCAGACGACAGCACCGCGAACGCGCGGGGCCCGACGAGATCGTGATCAGAGCGCGGAGCCTGTTCGGGCAACTCGTCGTCACCGACGCCTATTGCAACGGCATCCGCATCCGCGTGATCCTCGACACCGGCACCTCGGTCAGCATGGCCAATGGCGCGCTCCGCCGACGGGTCACGCGCAAACTCGGCAGCGCGGCGCGCTCGCAACCGGTATCGCTGACCGGCGTCACCGGCGAAACCGTAGTCGCCGACTACACCACGATCGACCGGGTCTCGATCGGCAACCTGACGCTCGGCGACCTGCCCGTCGCCTTCACCGCGGTCGACGCGCCACCGTTCCGCCAGTTCGGCTTGTCCGAGCGGCCTGCGATGCTGCTCGGGATGGACGTGCTGCAACTGTTCCGACGCGTCGACATCGACTTCGCCAACCGCGAGGTGCGGCTCGCCTTGCCCCGCGGAACACGCCGGCGTTGAGCGCGGCGGGGTCGAGGTTGCGTCGACGCGCGTTCGCTGCAACTCTCCCGATCGAAACGAAAAAGGGGACGACGATGCGCGCGACTGGTTGGCTACTTACGGCGGCGGTTCTTGCCGCGCCCGTCTCGGCGCAGGCCCAGTCGCGGCCCGACCAGAAGGCGTTTCTCGGGCTCTACAAGGAACTGGTCGAGACCAACACGACACTGTCCGCCGGCAGTTGCACGCAGGCCGCGGCGCAGATCGGCGCGCGACTGAAGACGGCGGGCTATGCCGATGCCGACATCACCTATTTCTCGGTGCCCGAGCATCCCAAGGATGGCGGGCTGGTCGCGGTGCTGAAGGGCTCGGACGCGGCGCTCAAGCCGATGCTGCTCCTCGCGCATCTCGACGTGGTCGAGGCCAAGCGCGAGGATTGGGTGCGCGATCCGTTCAAGCTGATTGAGGAAGGCGGTTATTATTACGCGCGCGGCACCGTCGACGACAAGGCGCAGGCGGCGATCTGGTCCGACGCGATGATCCGCTTCAAGACTGGCGGATACACGCCGAAGCGGACGATCAAGCTGGCGCTGACCTGCGGCGAGGAGACGACGTTCGCCTGGAACGGCGCGCAGTATCTGGCGAAGGAAAAGCCGGACCTGATCGCGGCCGAGTTCGCGCTGAACGAGGGCGGCGGCGGGCGGCTCGACGACAGCGGCAAGCGCCAGTTGCTCGCGATCCAGGTCGGCGAGAAGGCCGCGCAGAACTACACCTTCCTCGCCACTAACCCCGGCGGGCACAGCTCGCAGCCGACGCCCGAGAACGCGATCTACGAGCTCGCCGACGCGGTGAAGGCGGTGCAGGGCTATGAGTTTCCGGTGAAGTTCACGGACACGACCAAGGCGTTCTTCGCGGCGAGCGCGAAGGCGATGCCGGGCGAGATGGGCAGCGCGATCACGCGGCTGCTCGCCAATCCGGAGGACAAGGCGGCGGATGCGATCGTCAGCCGGGACAAGGCGATGCATTCGACCTTGCGGACGACGTGCGTGGCGACGCTGCTGAACGCGGGTCATGCGGAGAACGCGCTGCCGCAGCGCGCGACGGCGAACATCAACTGCCGGATCTTTCCGGGGGAGACGGTCGACGGCACGCTCGCCAAGCTGAAGGAACTGGCGGGAGCGAAGGTGACGGTGACGGCGAACCAGCCGGTGCGGCCGACCGCGATCCCGCCGACGCTCGATCCGAAGATCATGGGGCCGGTGACCAAGGTGGCGGCCAAGCACTTCCCCGGCATCCCGATCCTGCCGATGATGTCGACCGGCGCGACCGACGGGATCTTCTTCGAGGCGATCGGGATCCCGGTGTACGGCGTACCCGGCGTGTTCATCGACAAGGACATGGGCGGCATCCACGGCCTCAACGAGCGCATCCGCGTGGCGTCGCTGTATGATGGCCGAGACTACCTCTTCGATCTGGTGAAGGCCTTCGCGGGGTGATGCCGCATGTCCCTCTCCCCTCCGGGGAGAGGGAGGGAGGAGCCTTAGGCGACGGATGGGAGAGGGGCGTGAGGCTCGAGACGGTGCCCGACAACGCCCCTCTCCCTTCCCACGGCAAGCGCCGCGGGCCCCTTCCCTCTCCCCGGAGGGGCGAGGGAGGTTAGACGGTGACCTGTTCGCCCAGCTCCAGCACCTTGCCCGGCGGGATCTTCAGGAAATCGGTGGGATCGCTGGCGTTGCGTTGCAGGAACATGAAGATCCGGTCCTGCCACGGCGGCATGCCCTTCTCCGCATCGGGCTTGAGCGTGTTGCGGCCGATGAAGAACGAGGTGCGCATCGGATCGAGCCCGAGCTGCTCGGTCTTGTTGCCGACGCCGAGATCGCGCGGCACGTCGGGCGATTCCATGAAGCCGTAGGTCAGCACGACGATCGAGAAATTCTCGTCCACCCGCTCGACCTTGGCCCGCTGCGATTCCTCCACGAACGGCCGGTCCGCGGTGCGGATGCTGCAGATCAGGTTGCGCTCGTGGAGCACCTTGTTGTGCTTCAGGTTATGCAGCAGCGCGCCCGGAGTCGCATGCGGGTTGGCGGTCAGGAACACCGCGGTGCCCGACACGCGCTCGGGCGGGCGCTTTTCCAACGCGGCGGCGAGGTCGCTGAGCGGGATGCTCTGGCGCTTCTCGAACGCGCTGACGATCTTCTTGCCGCGCACCCAGGTGAAGATGACCAGCCCGATCGACGCGGCGATGACCAGCGGCACCCAGCCGCCCTCGATCACGCGCAGGATGTTCGCGCCGAAGAAGATCAGGTCGAGCGTCAGGAACGGCAGGATCGCCGCCAGCGCCAGCGGCCGCGACCAGTTCCAGCGGTGACGGACGACGATGTAGGCGAGCAAGGTGGTGACGACCATCGTGCCCGTAACCGCGATGCCGTACGCCGCCGCCATCGCCGACGACGTCTTGAACTGGATCACCAGCACCAGCACGCCGATCAGCAACAGCCAGTTGATCGCGGGCAGATAGATCTGGCCGGCGAACACCGCGGACGTCTGGCGGATGCGCAGGCGCGGGAGCAGCCCGAGCTGGATTGCCTGCTGCGTCAGACTGAACGCCCCGGTGATGACCGCCTGGCTGGCGATTACGGTGGCGAAGCCCGCGAGGATGATCAGCGCGGGGCGCAGCGATTCGGGCGCCATCAGGAAGAACCAGTCCTGATTGACGAACGGGATGCCGCGCGCCGCCGCATCCTCCAGCTGCGACAAGGCAAACGCCCCCTGCCCCAGATAGTTGAGCGCGAGCGCCGGGAAGACGAGGAAGAACCAGCCGATGCGGATCGGCAGCTTGCCGAAATGGCCCATGTCGGCGGTCAGCGCCTCGGCGCCGGTCACGGTCAGGAACACCGCGCCGAGCACGAACAGACCGGTGACGCCGTGCGTCGCGAGGAACGAGACGCCATAGGTCGGCAGGAACACGCGGACGATCGAGGGTTCGTCGGCGATGTGCCAGATGCCGAGCGCCCCGATCGCCACGAACCAGACGATGCAGACGGGGCCGAACAGCTTCGACACCTGCGCCGTCCCGCGCGCCTGGATCATGAACAGCGCGATCAGGATACCGATCGTCAGCATGCGGACGACGCCTTCGTTGAAGATGTGCGCCGCGCTCGGGATCGTCCGCAGGCCCTCCATCGCGGAGAGTACCGACAGCGCCGGGGTGATGATCGCATCGCCGTAGAACAACGACGCCCCTGCCGCGCCTAGCACGATCGCGATCCGCGACCGCATGCCGAGCGCGCGACGGGCGAGCGCGGCCAGCGCCAGTACGCCGCCCTCGCCCTGATTGTCGGCGCGCATCAGGAAGATGACGTATTTGACGGTGACCACGAGGAACAGCGACCAGAGCGCGAGGCTGAGCACGCCGAGGATCTCGCTGGGATCGATCCCGCCCGCCGACGTCTGGCTCAGCGCCTCGCGGAAAGCGTAGAGCGGGCTGGTGCCGATATCGCCAAACACCACGCCGATCGCGCCGACCGTCAGCGCGGCCAGCGCCGGATGCGGATGCAGATGCGCCGCCGACATATCGGCGGGCGCGCAGACCTGCGCCGCCACGCCGCCGGCGGGCGGTTTATGGACTGCGGCAGTTTGCGGTGTTCCGGCTTCGGACGACATGGCGCGAAAAGCGCTCCTCATGAAGGGACGGCGCGCTTTACGCCGATTGGGGACAGGCGCAAGTCCTGCCCGTCGTGGCGCATGCCCGCTTGATTCGCCGTGGCGGGGGCGGCATGGCGAGCGGATGGTTCCCTTTTCGTTCGGCGGACATGCGCTTCTGGCGTTGCCACAAGGCGCATTGTTCTGGCCGGAGCGGCGCGCGCTGCTGGTCGCCGACCTGCATTTCGAGAAGGCGAGCTGGTTCGCGAAACGCGGCCAGATGTTGCCGCCCTATGATTCGATCGCGACCTTGGCCGATCTCACCGCGCTGGTCGCGGCGACGGGCGCGCGCGAAGTCTGGTGCCTGGGCGACAGCTTCCACGACAGCGACGGGTGCGCGCGGTTACCCGAGCGGGCGCAGGACATGCTGCGGGCGATGACCGATACCACGCACTGGACGTGGATCACGGGCAATCACGATCCGGCGATCCTCGATCGGTGTGGCGGAGAGGTGGTGGACGAGGTCGTCGTCGACGGGCTGGTGCTACGGCACGAAGCCGACCGCGCGGAGACGCGACCGGAACTGTCGGGGCATTTCCATCCGAAGCTGCGATTGCGCGTGCGGGGGAAATCGGTGGCGCGGCGCTGTTTCGTGACGACCGCGACGAAGGTGATCCTGCCGGCGTTCGGGTCGCTGACCGGTGGGCTGGATGTGGACCATCCGGAGATCGTTCGTGCGGTGGGCGTTGGCGCGGAGGCTATGGTGCCGGTGGCGGACCGAATGCTGCGGTTTCCGGTTGCTGCTTAGTGTCGGCATTGCGTTCGCGCATTCCCGACCTGCCCCCGACCTGCCAGCGTCACCGCCCCAATCCGCTACGCCCCCACGTCCGTCACCCCAGCGAACGCTGGGGTCTCCCTCGTGGCTCGGGACGTCCGCCAAAACCGGGATATTCCAGCTTTCGCTGGAATGACGAGCTCGGGGTGGCCGTCTTTTAAAGGCTAGCGCCCCGGTTCGAGATCGCACTCACCTCGAAATCGTCGGAAACGCAGCCCTGAACGCCGCCACCTTCGGCTTGTCCCACATCACGATGTACGGATGCGTCGGGTTCCGGTCGTAGAAATTCTGGTGATACGCCTCGGCGGGATAGAACGCCCCGGTCTCCAGCTTCGTCACGATCGGCCCGGAAAACGCGCGCGTCGCGCCGAGTTGCGCGATGTACGCCCGCGCCACCTGCGCCTGCGCCGGCGACTGCGGGAAGATCGCCGAACGATAGCTCGGGCCGCTGTCCGGACCCTGGCGGTTCAAGGTCGTCGGATCATGCGCGATCGAGAAATAGACGCGGAGCAGCGTGCCGTAGCTGACGATTCGCGGGTCGTAGGCGATCTTGATCGCCTCGGCATGACGAGTCGTCTCGGCCGACACCTGATCGTAGGTCGCGGTCGCCTTGGTGCCGCCGGCATAGCCGGTCGTGACCGCCTTCACGCCCTTCACATGCTCGAACACCGCCTCCATCGTCCAGAAGCAGCCACCGGCGAGCACCGCGGTCTGGATACCGGGCGTCGCGGGAAGGTCGGTCTTGACGGCGGGGATGACGACGGCGCGGGCGCCCTGCGCGGTGCCGGTGGAGATAAACGCACCGGCAATACCAACGGCGGCGAGCGTGGCGAGGAGCGGCTTTTTCATGTGTCTGTACATGGGGTTGCCGCGATCGTTCGCCAAGACGCGCGTAAGATTAGCGAGTGGCGGGCGCGCTGTGTTCGAAATGGCTGGCGAAGGTCTGGCGCGCCTCGGCGGGCTGGAGCGCGAGCAAGCCGATCGCACCCAGCACGAAACCGCCGCTGAACTGCCAGAAGAAACTCGACTTTACGATACTGCGCATGATGCGATCCCAATGAAACCAAGTGACGACACCGACCGGGTGGGCCGGTGTCAGCTACGGACGGGCATGTCGTAGAGATGCCCGCCAACCACAATGTCGTTTTTAGAAACTCTCGATTAACGCGCCGTGGCCGATGCGTTCATCGTGCAGCAGGCATTGCCCGGCAGGATTGCCGGCAGATGTCGCCGCGTGTCTCGAATGTTGCCCGAACCTTCGATCCTCCCCCGCCAGGGGGAGGTGGCACCGAAGGTGACGGAGGGGGAGGATACGGAACAGGAGTTATCCCTTTCCTCCCCCTCCGTCTGGCAAACGCCAGCCACCTCCCCCTTGCGGGGGAGGATCAGGCGGTTACTTCAGCGCGGCGCAGGCCGTCTGGATGCGCGTGCAGGCCTCGCGGAGCAGCGCATCCGAGGTGGCATAGCTGATCCGGAACGCAGGGCTGAGCCCGAACGCCGCGCCCTGCACGACCGCCACCTTGGCATCGTCGAGCAGATAGCCGACCATCGCCTCGTCGGTGTCGATCAGGCGGCCGTTCGGGGTCGTCTTGCCGATCAGCTCGGCGAACGACGGATAGACGTAGAACGCACCCTCCGGCGTCGGGCAGTGCATGCCGTCGATCTCGTTCAGCATCGCCACCACCAGATCGCGACGCCCCTGGAACGCGGTGTTGCGCTCGGCGAGGAACGACTGGTCGCCGTTGAGCGCCGCCACCGCCGCGGCCTGCGCGATCGAGCACGGGTTCGAGGTCGACTGCGACTGGAGCTTGGCCATCGCCTTGATCAGCCACGCCGCGCCGCCCGCATAGCCGATCCGCCAGCCGGTCATCGCATACGCCTTCGAGCAGCCGTTGACGGTCAGCGTGCGCTCGAACAGCTCGGGGCAGGCCTCGGCGATGGTCGCGAACTTGAAGCCATCATAGACGATGTGCTCGTACATATCGTCGGCGAAGATCCAAACGTGCGGATGCTTCGCCAGCACCGCGCCGAGCGCCTTCAGCTCGTCGATCGTATAGCCGGCCCCGGTCGGGTTCGACGGCGAATTGAGGATCACCCACTTGGTCTTCGGCGTGATCGCCGCGTCGAGCGCCGCGGGGTCGAGCTTGTAGCCGACCTCGGGGCCAGCTTTGACGATCACCGGCACGCCGCCCGCGAACTGCACGACGTCGGGATAGCTCACCCAGTACGGCGCGGGGATGACGACCTCGTCGCCCGGATCGATCGTCGCGACCATCGCGTTGAACAGGGTGTGCTTGCCGCCGACGTTCACGCTGATCTGGTCGGTGGTGTAGGTCAGGCCGTTGTCGCGCGCGAACTTGGCAGCGATCGCCTGCTTCAGTTCGATCGTGCCGTCGACATTGGTGTATTTCGTCTTGCCGTCGCGGATCGCCTGGATCGCGGCCTCTTTCACGAAGTCCGGCGTGTCGAAATCGGGTTCGCCCGCACCGAGGCCGATCACGTCGACGCCTGCGCGCTTCAGTTCGAGAACGCGCGAGGTGATCGCGAGCGTCGGCGAGGGACTGATGCGGCCGAGCGCGGCGGATGCGTGCATGGTGTAACCTTTGCGGTTGTCCGCAGTACGCCTGCGGAATTCGCGGGCGCTATACGCTCCGCTTGGCCGAATTCGCAACCGTAACGATCGCCGGAATGAGGCCCCGGACTGCATTTCCGATGAAGAAACCATTGGCGAGGTCGGCGCGGGTGACCGGCGCCTCGATCGCGCGGCCTGAATCGAGCAGGTCTGCGCGGAGAATACCCGGGAGCAGGCCGTGACGTAGCGGCGGCGTGACGAGGCCGGTCCCACGTTGGACGAACAGCGAGGTGAAGCTACCTTCGGTCAGGAACCCGTCGGCATCCTCAAACAGCACCTCGAACGTGCCCGCGGCCTTGCGCGCATCGTCGTAAAAGGCACGCGCGGACGTCTTGTGGCGGAGGCGGAAGTCGGTCGCGGCGACCGGCAGCGGCACGATCGCGACGGTCGCTTGCGCAGGCGAGTGCGGCAGCGGCGCCGCCTCGATCGCGATCGCGCCCGAGGGGCTGAGCAACAGGCGGATGCGGCGGGGGCCGCGCAACCGGAAGGTCGCCGCCTGGAGTTCGTTGCGCGCGGTGTGGCGGTCGAAAGTGAAACCCAACGCTTGGGCGCTCGCCTTCATCCGCGCGAGATGCGCTTCGAGACGGGTCAGGCCGTCGTCGGGATCGAACGCCATCGTCTCGATCAGGTCGAAGCGGCGCTGGCCGGCGGTGACGAACGCGCCTTTCGCGTGGCATTCGTCCCATTCCGCATCGGAAGCGCTGTCGGCGACGATGCCCGAGCCGAGGCTCATCATGGCCGCGTCATCCCGAACCGCCAACGTCCGGATCGCGACGTTGAAGATCGCGTCGCCGTTCGCATCGAAGCGGCCGATCGCGCCGGTGTAGATGCCGCGGGTGCGCGCGTGCTCGACCTCGGCGATGACCTCCATCGCGCGCTGTTTGGGTGCGCCGGTGATCGATCCGCACGGGAACAGCGCGGCGAGCACGTCGACGGCGTCGCAGTCGGGTTTCAGCGTCGCGGTGACGGTCGAGGTCATCTGGTGGACGGTCGGATAGGTCTCGACGGTGAACAGATCGGGGACCGCGACGCGGGTGGCGACGCGCGACAGGTCGTTGCGCATCAGGTCGACGATCATCAGGTTTTCGGCGCGCTGCTTGGGGTCGGCGGCGAGGGCATCGGCGAGTGCGCGATCGGCTTCGGGCGTGTCGCCTCGTTGCGCGGTGCCCTTCATCGGGCGGCAGGTGAGCGTGTCGCCGTCGAGCGCGAAGAAGAGTTCGGGGGACAGCGACAGGAACCGCGTCTCGCCGGTGTCGATCAGCGCGCCATAGCCTGCCTTCGCCTGGCACCGCAGTCGGGCGTAGAGTGCGAGCGGGTCGCCGACGAACGGGACGGTGGCGGCGAAGGTAAGGTTCGCCTGGTAGATGTCGCCCGCCGCGATCAGGTCGAGCACGCGCGACAGGCTGGCGTCGTAGGTCTCGCGGTCGATCAGCGGCCGGGGCGCACCGGTCCACGCGCCGGCGGGTTCGGGGAGCAGCGCGGCGACGTCTTCGGGCGCTATCGTCTGGTACCCGGCGAACAGGCCGAACCAGAGCAGCGGGCCTTTGGTGCGGACGTCGATCGGCTTCGATGAGAGTGCAGCGCCGGCTTCGTAGGTGAGGTATCCGGCAGCGTGCAGCCCTTCCGCGCGGGCATCTCGCAACGCCTTGAGCGCCGGGCGTACCTCGGCGAGCGTATCGGCGCGGACGATCCGGACGGGGTCGCGGTACAATCGCGCCGGGGCCCCACCCTCACGGGCGTCGTCGAGCAAAACGAAGGGCGCAGTCCACATCGCCTTCCCTGTTGCACGGACGACGGGGCAAACCGCAAGCGGCGATTGCTCCAACCGACCCGCTATCCTATTTCAGCACCATGACAAATCCAGCCACTCCGCCCCTGCGCGCCGCGATCGTGCCGGTCACGCCGATCCAGCAGAACTGCACGATCCTCTGGTGCACGACGACGATGAAGGCCGCAGTGATCGATCCGGGCGGCGACCTGCCGCGGATCATGGCGGCGGTCGAACAGGCGGGGGTGACGGTCGAGAAGATCCTGCTGACGCATGGCCATATCGATCATGCCGGCGGGGCGAAGCGGCTGTCGAACGATCTGGGCGTGCCGATCGAGGGACCGCACGAGGCGGATCGCTTCTGGTTGCAGCGGCTCGACCAGGACGGGCCGAAATACGGGATCTCGGGCGTGAATTTCGAGCCGGACCGGTGGCTGGTCGAGGGGGATACGGTGTCGGTCGGCGATCTGGTGCTCGATGTGTACGAGACGCCGGGGCATACCGAGGGTCATGTGATCTTCCACCATGCGCCGTCGAAATTCGCGCAGGTGGGGGATGTGTTGTTCCAGGGGTCGGTCGGGCGATCGGACATGCCTGGGGGGAATCATCAGACGCTGGTAAAGTCGATCGTCGAGAAGCTGTGGCCGCTGGGGAGCGATACGAGCTTCATTCCGGGGCATGGGCCGGCGAGCACGTTCGCGCATGAGCGGGCGACGAATATGTTCGTGAGCGATCGAGCCTTGGCGGAATAGCTTTCTACCGTTCCCTCGCGAACGCGGGGGTCCAGGGTCACAAGCGATAGCGCCCGTAACCCTGGGCTCCCGCCTTCGCGGGAGAACGAGAAGAGGCAGAAGCGCTACCTACGAAGGCCCCACCCCGGCGAAGGCCGGGGCCCAGTTGGGGGACGAGGGTTGGCTGTCGTCGCGCTGCGTTATTGCCACCTTTCCAACTGGGCCCCGGCCTCCGCCGGGGTGGTTACCGCAGGGGTGGTTGCCAGCACGAGGGTTGGCCTTACTTCCGCTCCTCGGCAGTCTCAGCCCGAACCGACTTGAACTCCGACCCGTCGCGCCACTCCGGCCACAGGCGGCTATTCGCCAGCTTAGTCCCGATTGTCTGGAACAGGTCCACATCCTGCGCGGCACCGCGCAAATCCCAGTCCGCGCCCCACGCATCGCACGTCTGGTGATAGCATTTCATATAGCCGTCGAGCCACGCCTGCCCCGCAGTCCGACCACCCGTCACCAGGTCGGGCGCGCCACTGATCGCCATCAGCAGCAACGTCGGCACGCCGCGTCGCGCGACCGAGAAATGGTCGGCGCGGTAGAACAGCCCGCGTTCGGGGAGCGCTTCGGGTGTCACGACGCGGCCTTGGGCCTTTGCGGCGTCACCCAGCATGTCCTCGAGGCTGTTCTGGCCGGCGCCGACCAGCATCACGTCTTTAGCGGGGCCTGCGGTCTGGAGGATGTCGAGCGTCAGATTGGCGACCGTCTTCGCCGCCGGATAGACCGGGTTCACCGCATAGGTCTCGGAGCCGAGCAGGCCGCGCTCCTCGCCGCTCCACAGCGCGAAGACGAGGCTGCGATCGGTCCGCGGCGCCTTGGCGAAATTGCGCGCGAGTTCGAGCACGCCCGCCACGCCGAGCCCGTCGTCGTTCGCGCCGGGCCGGATCGTCCGCCCCTGCGCGTCGGGCGCGCCGACCCCGTAGGCGTCCCAGTGCGCGCCGAACATCACGACCTCGTCGGGATGCGTCTTGCCCGGCAGCTTCGCCAGCACGTTCTGGCTCACGGCGGTGTCGTGCTTCACCGGCAGGTCGGTGGTGAACGCCTGCTTCAGCGCGACCGGGCGGAAGTCGCTCCGCCGCGCTGCTTTCCGTAACGATGCCAGATCGAGACCCGAGGCCGCGAACAGGCGCGTCGCGGCGCCGCCTTCGAGCCAGCCCTGGAGCAACACCCGCGACTCGGGATCTTTCCGGACGATGTCGTAATTCTCGCCGGCCGGCGCTGTGACGGTGTTCCAGCCATAGCCCGCGCCCGGCGTGTCGTGGACGATCAGCGCGCCGACCGCGCCACGCCTTGCGGCTTCCTCGTATTTATACGTCCAGCGGCCGTAATAGGTCATCCGCCGGTCGCCGAACTTGCCCTTCGAATCGTCACCCGCGACCGCCTCGAAATCGGGGTCGTTGACGAGGAACACCGCGACCTTGCCCTTGAGGTCGAGCCCCTTGAAGTCGTCCCAGCCGCGCTCGGGCGCGCTGACGCCGTAGCCGACGAACACCATCGGCGCGTTGGCGATCGCGACACGGTCGACGCCGCGGACCGTGCTCAGATAGACGTCACGCCCCTGCACCAGCGCGGTATCGCCAGCCCGCACCGTGCCAGACCCCATGCGCGTGTGGACGAGCGGCACGGCTTGCGTCCAGCTGCCGTTGGGGCCGCCGGGCTGCGCCTTCATCGCCTTGAACTGCGCGATCAGCCAGGCGATCGTCCTGGTCTCGCCCGGCGTACCTGGCGCCCGCCCCTCGAACGCATCGGAGGCGAGCGTCTTCACGTCCGCGGACAATCGCTCGGGCGAGACTTGCGCCACGGCAGGGAATGCAGCCATCAGCGCCGCGACGGGAAGGAAGCGAAACGCGTTCATGCCCGGCCACCCGACGGCACGACCTGGAAGGTCTTCGCGGCCGGCACCGAATTCGCCTGATACGCGATCGCCAGCGCCCAACCGGCCAGCAACGCCATCAACGTCCATGTCACCAGCGCGCCCGCCGCCCGCGGCACGCTCGACGTCGCCCGGTCCATCCCGAACGCGTGCGCCACGCGGGCGATCACGAACACGACGCCCGCGATCCACAGCCACATCGCCGATCCGCCGGCGAGTTCGATCAGCCCCAGCAGGATCAGGATGAACGGCGCATATTCGGTGAAGTTCGCATGCGCGCGCATCCGCCCCTGCAACAGCGCGTTGCCGTTATCTCCCAGCAGCACCTTGTCCTTCACCCGGATCGGCACGATTCGGAAGGCGAGCCACAGATTGACGACGGCCGCGGCCGCTGCGATCGTCAGTGTCACGGGTAATATCACGGCGTTGCCCCTCGTTCAGTGTCGGACCGGGTCCTGCCACTCGCGACCAATGGTTGCAACGCGGGACGAAATCGCTATAGCGCCACGCTTCGCGAGCGTCAGGCCGCATGGGTTGCTTCAGGCGGCCGGCATTCATGTCGGTTGCCGAGTTCCGTGTCCGGGCGTACTCAGAGCCCCGACCTTTAGATTGAACAAGGTGCCGAAATGGCCGTCCCCAAAAGAAAAACCTCGCCCTCCAAGCGCGGCATGCGCCGTGGCCACGACTCGCTCACGATCGCGTCGTTCCAGGAATGCCCGAACTGCGGCGAACTGAAGCGCCCGCACAACCTCTGCGGCTCGTGCGGCCATTATAATGGTCGTGAAATCCTCTCGGTCGAGGGTTGAGGTCGCAAGCCTCTAACTTGAACGAAGGATAGCGAATGCCCGACAGCGGCTGGATCGCGGTCGATGCGATGGGTGGCGATGACGGGCTGGCAGTGATGCTCGCCGGTGTCGCCCTCGCGCGTCATCAATACGAGGGCATGCGCTTCCTGCTGGTCGGCGACGAAGCTGCGATTCGCGAGGGGCTCAAGGCTCATCCGAATCTGTCGCAGCATTCGGAGATCGTCCACGCACCGGAGGTCGTCGGGTCGAGCGACAAGCCGACCCAGGCGATTCGGCGTGCCAAGAAGACCTCGATGGGCATCGCGATCGACCTGGTGAAACAGGGTCGCGCCGCCGCTGCGGTGTCGTCGGGCAATACCGGCGCGCTGATGGCGATGGCGAAGCTGTCGTTGCGGATGCTGCCCGGGATCGACCGGCCGGCACTCGCGGCGCGCCTGCCGACGCTCGGCGATACCGACATGGTCATGCTCGACCTCGGCGCGAACACCGAGTGCGATGCGCGCAACCTCGTCCAGTTCGCGATCATGGGCGCCGCCTATGCCCGCACCGCGCTCGATATCCCGCACCCCCGCGTCGCGCTGCTGAATATCGGCAGCGAGGACATGAAGGGCACCGACGAGATCCGCGATGCCGCCGCCCAATTGCGCGCGACCCCGGCGGTCGACATGCAGTTCAATGGCTTTATCGAGGGCGACCGCCTGTCGCGCGGTGAAGTCGACGTGGTCGTGTGCGACGGTTTCTCGGGTAACATCGCGCTGAAGACCGCCGAGGGCACCGCGCGATTCGTCGCCGATCTGCTCAAGCGCGCCTTCCGCAGCTCGGTCCGCTCGAAGCTCGGCTTCCTGATCTCGCGCCCTGCAACCGAATTGCTGCGCGATCATCTCGATCCCAACAATCACAACGGCGCGGTCTTTCTCGGGCTCAACGGCATCGTCGTGAAGAGTCATGGCGGCGCGACCGATCGCGGCGTCGCGACCGCGATCGGCAACGCCGCCAAGATGGTCCGCAACGATCTGATCCGGCGCATCGCCGACGATCTCGGCAGCGTGGAGAAGGCGGCATGATCCGTTCGGTCGTCATTGGTACAGGCTCCGCCCTGCCCGCGCGCCGCGTGTCCAACGCCGAACTCGCGGAACAGGTCGACACCAGCGACGAGTGGATCGTCGAGCGCACCGGCATCCGCTTCCGCCACATCGCCGGCGAAGGCGAGACGACCGCGACTCTGGCCGCCGACGCGTGCCGCGCTGCTTTGTCCGCCGCTGGCATCGAGGCGCAGGACATCGACCTGATCGTGCTCGCGACCGCGACCCCCGACCAGACCTTCCCCGCCAGCGCCACGAAGGTGCAGGCGATGCTCGGCATCAACGATTGCGTCGCATTCGACGTCGCCGCGGTCTGCTCGGGCTTCCTCTACGCGGTGCAGGTCGTCGACAGCATGATCCGCAGCGGCGTCGCCCAGCGCGCGCTGGTCATCGGTGCTGAGACGTTCAGCCGCATCCTCGACTGGGAAGACCGGACGACCTGCGTGCTGTTCGGCGACGGCGCCGGCGCGATCGTACTCGAGGCGCAGGACACCGCGGACGAAGGCGGTCGCGGCATCCTGACGACCAAGCTGCACGCCGATGGTCGGCACAACGAACTTCTCTATGTCGACGGCGGCGTCTCGACCACCGGGACCGTCGGCAAGCTCCGCATGAAGGGCCGCGAGGTGTTCCGCCATGCGGTGACCAATCTGGCCTCGGTGATGACCGAATCGCTGGCGATGGCCGGGCTCGACGCGGACCAGGTCGACTGGGTCGTGCCGCATCAGGCGAACGCCCGCATCCTCGACGCGACCGCGCGGAAACTGGGCCTCGCGCCTGCCAAAGTCGTCGTGACCGTCGATCAGCATGCCAACACATCGGCCGCATCGGTGCCGCTCGCGCTCGACGTCGCGGTCCGCGACGGGCGCATCCAGCAGGGCCAGATCGTCGTGCTCGAGGCGATGGGCGGCGGGTTTACCTGGGGTGCCGCGGTTATCCGCTTCTAATCCCTTCGAAACATATCGATTCGCTTGTAGAACAAATCCCTTCCGATCGCCTTCGTGCCTGTGTAGGAGAAGCGCCGAGTCTGGGAGCTTGCGAATGACTATGACTGGCACTTTGACGCGGGCCGATCTGGCCGAGTCGCTTCACCGGGAAGTGGGACTGTCGCGTGCGGATTCGTCGAAGATCGTCGAACAGATCCTCGCAGAAATGTGTGGTGCTCTGTCGCACGGTGAGAACGTGAAGATTTCGGGGTTCGGGACGTTCGTGCTCCGCGACAAGGGCGAGCGCGTCGGGCGCAACCCGAAGACCGGCATCGAGGTGCCGATCGCACCGCGCCGCGTCCTCACGTTCCGCGCGAGCCAGATGATGCGTGAGCGCATCGTCGGTGCCGGCTGAACCAATGCCTGGCGACGCCGACGACGGCGCGCCCTCGACCGGCGGGACGGGCTCGACAGTTGAGGCGGGTTCGACGCCTGCCACCAAGACCGAGGCGGCGTTTCGCACGATCGGCGAACTGGCCGCCGATACCGGGCTGCCGCAGCATATCCTGCGCTATTGGGAAACGCGGTTCCCGCAGCTCCGTCCGCTTCAGCGCGCCGGCAATCGTCGCTATTACCGGGCCGAGGACGTAGCGCTGGTCCGGCGGATCGACACGCTGCTGAACCGCGAGGGCTATACCGTGCGCGGCGTGCAGCAATTGCTGTCCGGCGAAAAATCCGCACCGGCCGCAAGCGCGTCGACTCCCCCGGTACAGGTGCAATCGCCGATCCCCGCATTGAAGGCGATCCGGGCGCTGCTGGCGCAGGCGCTGATCGAGGACGCCGCCTGAGCGCGTTCCCCGACGGGCGTTCTTAAGGGCTATCGGAGATAACGGGGGAAGGCTCAGCCCTCCCCCGCCTGGTCTCAGGCGTCGCTGCCCAGCGTCTTCTTGGCGGCATCGAGTGCGGCCTTGCCGGTCTTGCGCACCGTCTTGACCGCGCCGTCGGCGGCCTTTTCGACGGTCGAGCCGGCCTTGCGACCCAGACCGATCGACTTCGCCATCGCGCGGCGTGCTTCCGAATAGGTCGCAGCGACCATCGGATAGTCGGGCTTGAGGTTGAAGCGCTCGCGGTACTGCTCGGGCGTCAGGCCGTTGGTCGAAAGATGACGACGCAACGTCTTGTACTTCTTGCCGTCCAGCATCGAGATGATGTGGTCCGGCGACGCGAGCGACTTGCGTACCGAAACCGCAGGCTCGGATGCAGGAACCGCTACAGCTTCGGGCTCGGCTTCGCCATTACCGGAAAGCTTTGCGACAGCGGCATGCATCGCCACCAGAAATGCCGGCACGTCATCGGCCGCAGTGCGGGTGTTGGGGTTTGCGAGCCATGCTGCCGTCAGTTCGGCAGCAAGCTCGACCGTGTTAATCGTATCCGTCACACTCTATCCTTGAATTCATTAATTAGCCCCCGCCGGCGAGCCCCTACGCCATTTGCATGGACTTGAACACCGTCGTTTGGTTAATTGCCAATATTGTTTGTTAACCTGCTGTTTCAACCCCGCGCCGCGCACTCATAACGACAGACTAGTCGGATGACACCGAAGTCATTCGACGAACATCGTGATGCGACTTAAGGGTGCATATCAGGCCGAACCGTCTGCCAGACACTTGGTCGACACGGTCGTTCCACCCAAGCCTTGATTAACGATTTTCTCGGCCTTGTCGGACAAGCGATCCCAAGCCGCCGATATTCGCCGGGTCGAGACTTCGAACAACGCTCGATACCCGGACCGAACCAGTTGTGACGATGCGTTGGCCGAAGCTAGGATCGTCAGCGTGAACCGAGGCTGACTTTGATCCCGGTCTGTAACCGCGCGATTTCATGCCGCTTCAGCCGCCTCGAACAATTGGCCGATTACCCGGTGCGCGCGGACAGTGCAGTCCGGCCATTGTCCAGTATCCTACAAGCGACGCTCCGAAGAGACGCCCGCGAATATCGCGGCCAGGGTGCGCTATTTTTTGCAACGATTAGTGCAAGTCATTGTGTTGGATCGGTCGGCCCAAACCGGGCATCCTCGCGCCAATGCCCTGTTCCGCTCCATCGTGTCGCCCGTATCGCCCGTATCGCGCTTATCGAAGCAGCCGCGTCGCCCGTAGATTCTTCGAGCCCCAGGCGCTTTGCCCGGCGTATCGGTGATGCTGCTTGGCGAACTCCAGCGCCTGCTGCGGCGGCTGCCCTTCGGCCGCGTCTCGACGCCCCGCAGCGCGCCGCCTGTGGCGCCTTCCGACGACGATACCGTCATGCCGCGAACCGAGGCCGAGATCGTCCAGGCCGCGGAAATACTCGGACTGATCGTTCCCGATGCCTGCATGCCGGGCGTGGTCGCAAACCTGGCGTTGCTCGACACGCATGCTGTTATTCTGCTCGGCCGACCTCGGCGGGTCGGACCATGAGACAGGCCCTTGCGATCGCTGCCGACGTGCGGGCCCGTCGCCTATCCGCCGCCGCGGTCGTCGAACGAAGCCTGCAAGCTTTGGTCGCAGACGACCACCGCCTCGGCGCCGTCACGCGCATCCTCGCGGATCGTGCGCGGCAGGACGCGCGTCAGGTCGACGCGGCGATTGCAGCAGGCCGCGATCCGGGGCCGCTCGCGGGCGTGCCGTACGGCGTGAAGGACCTGTTCGACGTCGTCGGCCTGCCGACGACGGCCGGCTCGACACTTTATGAGAACGCTCCCCCCGCTCTAGCCGATGCCGAGGCGATCCGTCGGCTCCGCGAGGCCGGCGCGGTCCTGGTCGCGACGCTGAACATGGACGAGTTCGCCTATGGCTTCGCGACCATCAACGCGCGGCATGGCACGACGCGCAATCCGCATGATCTCGATCGGCTCGCGGGGGGATCCTCGGGTGGATCGGCGGCCATCGTCGCGGCAGGCCTGCTGCCGTTCGCGCTGGGATCGGATACCAATGGCTCGATCCGCGTCCCCGCCAGCCTGACCGGCGTGTACGGCCTCAAGCCGACACATGGCGACCTGCCGATGAGCGGCGTGTTTCCCTTCGCCGACAGTTTCGACGATATCGGACCGTTCGCGACATCGGTCGCCGATCTCCGCTGCATCTGGGACGTCTTGCGAGGAACCGACTCCTCCCTGAACACGGGGACGGAGTTCCACGTCGCGCAGCTCGGCGGGCGCTTCCTGGACAATGTGGATCCCGATCAGCACGCGGCGATCGCCGGCGTCGCACCCGGTGCGCCGATACTCGACCTGCCCGACATCGCCCGGGCGCGATCCGCCGCGTTCCTGATCACCGCCTATGAAGGCGGCACGCTCCACCGCGCGGCGCTGGCCGAAAACGCGATGGCATTCGATCCGGCCACGCGCGACCGGTTGCTTGCGGGTGCGCTGATCCCGCGCGCGCTGTACGATGCCGCGCAGGACTTTCGCCGCACCTTCAAGGCGACGATCCTCGACTGCATCGCGGACCATGACGTCGTGCTTGCACCGGCGGCACCATGCGTCGCCCCGGCGGTGGCAGACCCGCGCATCCTGATCGACGGCGAACGCAAGCCGGCACGATCGGATCTCGGTATCCACACGCAGCCGATCAGCTTCACCGGCCTGCCATCGCTGTCGGTCCCGCTGTTCAGGCCGGGCCGGCTGCCGCTCGGGTTGCAGCTGATCGGGCGACCGAACGGGGAGTCGACGCTGTTCCGGTTCGCCGCCATGCTGGAAGAACGGGGGGTGATCGGAGTGTCTCCGCCACCTGGGACTTGGGGGGAAGACGCATGACAGCAGCCACGGGCCGGCTGGACCGATACTTCGCGCTGACCGAGCGCGGTACGTCGGCGCGTACCGAAGTGCTGGCCGGTTTCACGACCTTCCTGACGATGGCGTACATCGTCCTCGTCAACCCGGCGATCCTCGGCCAGGCGGGGATGCCGATCGCGTCGGTTGCCGCCGCGACGTGCTTTGCCGCGGCATTCGGCTCGATCCTGATGGGGGTCGTCTCCAACACGCCGCTGGCGCTGGCGCCGGGCATGGGGCTGAACGCGTATTTCAGCTTCACCGTGGTGCAGCAGATGGGTGTGCCGTGGCCGGTGGCGCTCGGCTGCGTGTTCATTTCGGGCGTCGCGTTCCTGATCCTGACGTTGACCGGTGTGCGACAGCTGATCGTCGCGGTGATCCCGATGCACCTGTTCGCCGCGGTGGCGGGCGGCATCGGGCTGTTCATCGGCTTTATCGGCCTCAAGAACGCCGGCATCGTCGTCGCCAATCCGGCAACTTTCGTCGCGCTGGGTGATCTAAAGGCACCGGGCGCAGCACTCGCGCTGTTCGGCCTGCTGCTGATCGCGACGCTGAGCGTGTGGAAGGTGCGCGGCGCGATGCTGATCGGGATCGTCGCGACCACGCTCGTCGCGTGGATCTTCGGCCAGGTCACCGTGACACCCGCGCCGTACAGCCTGTCCGCGCTGACCGGCACCGCGTTCGCGCTCGACCTGCCCGGCGTGTTCGGCTTGAGCGGCAAACACGGCCTCGGCCTGCTCGAAATCCTGTTCGTGTTCCTGTTCGTCGACCTATTCGACAACATCGGCACCCTCGTCGCGGTCACCAAGCGCGCCGGATTGATGGACGCAGCCGGCCGCATTCCCGGCCTCAACCGCATCCTGATGGCCGATGCCGCCGCGACGATCGTCGGCTCGGTTGCAGGGACCAGCACCGTCACCAGCTATGTCGAGAGCGCGGCAGGCGTGCAGGAGGGCGGACGCACCGGCCTGACCGCGGTCGTCACCGGCGTGCTGTTCCTGCTGACGATGTTCGTCGCGCCCTATGCGCAGATCGTGCCCCTGGCCGCGACCGCGCCTGCGTTGATCATCGTCGGCGGCCTCATGCTGTTGCCGCTCACCGAAGTCGCGTGGGAGGATCCGCAATCGGCGATCCCCGCGTTCCTGACGGTGGCGATGATCCCGCTGACCTTCTCGATCGCCAACGGCCTCGCCTTCGGGATTACCGCCCACGCCGCGCTGAAACTGCTGCGCGGACAGGCGACCGGCAAGGACTGGTTCCTGTTTCTCCTCGCCGGCCTGTTCGTGGTCCGCTTCGTCTGGATGAGTGCCGCCGCATGAAGATCGTCCTTGCCTTGCTCGCCATCGTCGCCACTGCCGCCACGCCCGCGGTTGCCGAACCGCTCGACCCCACCCCGCGCACCGTCGTGATGACCGCCTTCGCGCCCGAATGGGATTCGCTCGCGCATTCGGTCGACACGCCCAAGACCTACAGGATCAACGGCCTGACGTTCCTGACGGGTACGATGGCCGGCAAGCCGGTGCTGCTGATGCAGAGCGGCGTCAGCATGGTGAACGCGGCGATGAACACGCAACTCGTGCTCGATCGCTTCACCGTCCGCCGGATCGTGTTTTCGGGAATCGCCGGCGGCGTCGATCCGGCGCTGTCGATCGGCGACGTCGTCGTGCCGGATCGCTGGGCGCAATATCTCGAAGTCTCGTTTGCGCGCAAAGCCGGCGAAGGCTGGGCACCACCCGAGCCGGCCGACGGGGATGCGCCGAAGAACTACGGCATGATGTTCCCGCGCGGCGTCCGCGTCGGCAATGCTATCGAACCCGCTCGTCGCCATTACGCCTTCCCGGTCGACCCGGCGATGCTGGCGTTGGCGCGCAAGGTCGCGTCGGGCGTGAAATTGCGGCGGTGCGTGTCCGAGGATACCAAGGCCCCCGGTTGCCTGGCGGAAACACCGAAGATCGTCGTCGGCGGAACGGGTGTCAGCGCCAGCGTCTACGCCGACAACGCCGAGTTCCGCACCTATCTGTCGCAGACCTACAAGGCGCCGGTGCTCGACATGGAGAGCGCCGCGGTGGCGCAGGTGGCCTATGCGAACGCGGTCCCGGTGATCGTCTTCCGCAGCCTCTCCGATCTCGCCGGCGGCGATGCGGGCGCGAACCAGATGACAGTCTTCATGGAGCTTGCCGCTGTCAATTCCGCCGACGTCGTCCGCGCGTTCGTCGCGGCGCTGCCGAACTGACATGACGCTGACGACCGTCTCCGGCGCCAACGGCATGGTCACCGCCCCGCATCATCTCGCGGCGGACGCTGGCCTCGGCGTGCTGCGCGACGGCGGCAACGCGGTCGAGGCGGCGGTCGCGGTCGCGGCGACGTTGGCGGTGGTCTATCCGCACATGACCGGGATCGGCGGCGACGGCTTCTGGCTGATCCGCGAGCCGGACGGCGAGGTTCGCGCGGTGCACGGCTGCGGCGCCGCGGCGGCAAACGCCGACCTGTCCCTCTACGCAGGCCTCGACGCGGTGCCGACCCGCGGGCCGCTGGCGGCGAACACCGTCGCGGGGACGATCTCGGGTTGGGCCGCGGCGCTCGAACAGGCCGGCGGCATCCTGCCGCTCGACCGCCTTATGCGCGACGCGATCGGCCATGCCGAGGCGGGCGTCGCGGTCACTGCAGGTGGCGCAACGATCGCCGCAGCCAAAGGCGACGAACTACGCAATCAACTAGGCGCCTACGCCGCGGTCTTCGAACCCGAAGGCCGGCCGCTCCGCACCAGCGACCGACTCCGGCAACCGCGCCTCGCGCAGACCCTCCGCCACCTCGCCGCGAACGGTCTCGACGATTTCTACCGCGGTACGCTTGCCGAACGGATCGCCGCCGACCTCGAAACGCTCGGCAGCCCGGTCGCGCTCGCCGATCTTGCCGCGCACCGCGCTACCAGCCCGGCACCGCTGACCGTCCGCATCGCCGACGCACGCCTCTACAACACCGCACCGCCGACCCAAGGCATCGCCTCGCTCCTGATCCTCGCCCTCTTCGACCGGCTTGCGGCAAAGGAAGGCGACGGCTTCGACCATTTCCACGGCCTGATCGAAGCCACCAAGCAGGCCTTTCTCTGGCGCGACCGGCATTGCGGCGATCCCTGCTTCATGACCGACGAGCCGCAGGCGTTTCTCGACGACGGAGTCGCACTCGACGCCCTCGCCGCAAGGATCGACCCGAGCCGCGCGCTCCCTTGGCCACAACCGCCGCAATGGGGCGACACCTGCTGGTTCGGCGCCGCCGATGCCGGGGGCCGCGTCGTCAGCGCGATCCAATCGACCTATTTCGAGTTCGGATCAGGCCTCGTCCTGCCCGACACCGGCATCACCTGGCAGAACCGCGGCAGCTCGTTCCGCCTCGCCGAAACCGGCTGGAATGCGCTGAAGCCCGGCCGCCAGCCCTTCCACACGCTCAACCCCGCGCTCGCCCGCTTCGACGACAGCCGGACGATGGCCTACGGCACGATGGGCGGCGAAGGCCAGCCGCAGACCCAAGCGGCGCTGTTCACCCGCTACGCCCGCTACGGCAGCGATCTGCAACGAGCGATCAGCGCGCCGCGCTGGCTGCTGGGCCGGACCTGGGGCGAGCAAAGCACGACGCTGAAAATCGAGGACGGCCTGCCGGAGGAGCTTTACGCAGCGCTCGCCGAAGCCGGCCACGACGTCGAGCGCGTCGGCCCGCTGACGGCAATGATGGGCCATGCCGGCGCGATCGTCCGCCACGCCGATGGCCGCCTGGAAGGCGCGACCGATCCCCGCAGCGACGGCGGTGTCGCGGGATGGTGATCGCCCTGCCTCCCGGCGGCGCCCGCGCGGTCGCGCGTTGCGACGAACTCGGCGTGGCGCCCTACAGCGACCTCCCCGACAACCTCTACCGCGGCTATCTCACGCCAGCGCATCGCGCCGCGATCGACCGCGTCGGCGCTTGGATGGTGGACGCCGGCATGCAGGTGCGCCTCGACCCCGCCGCCAATTTGATCGGCCGCTATGACGGGACCAACCCTGACGCCCCCGCGCTGATCATCGGCAGCCATATCGACAGCGTCCGCGACGGCGGCCGGTACGACGGGCCGCTCGGCATCATGCTAGGCGTCGAAGCCGTCGCCGCGCTGCAAGGCCGCCGCCTCCCCTTCGCGATCGAGATCGTCGCGTTCGGCGACGAGGAGGGTTCGCGCTTCCCCGCCGCGATGCTGACGAGCCGGGCGATGGCCGGCACGCTCGATCCCGCCGCGCTCGACATGGTCGACGCGGAGGGCATCTCGGTCGCCGACGCCCTCGACGCGATGGGTTTCGACGTCGCCGAATACCTTGCCGCCGCCCGCAAGCCCGGCACCACACTCGCCTATCTCGAAGCGCATATCGAACAGGGTCCGCTGCTCGAAGCCGAAGGGCTCGCGGTCGGTACGGTCACCGGCATTGCTTCGCAACTCCGCTACGCGATCACCGTGACGGGTACCGCAGGCCATGCCGGTACCACCGCGATGCCGCTCCGCCGCGACGCGCTCGCCGGGGCCGCGGAAATGATCCTGGCCGTCGAGACGATCGCCCGGTCCGCCGTCTCCGACCTTGTTGCAACAGTAGGCAGCATCGAAGCTTCGCCCGGTGCGGCCAACGTCATTCCCGGCAGCGTGACCTTCACGCTGGATGTTCGCGCAGGCACCGCCACGCGACGCGACGAAGCGGCCGCGGATATCCTCGAAGCCTTCCGCGCGATCGCTGGAAAAGAAGCATCCCCCCCTACCTTGTTCCCCCGCGAAGGCGGGGGCCCAGGAGCCACGAACGGTATCGCGTGTGACCCTGGGCCCCCGCCTTCGCGGGGGAACAAGAATGGGGCTGAGCAGGACGGGCGTGTTGCCTGCCGCAACCTCGACATCGCGATCACCCGCATCCACGACCTCCCCGCCAGCCCGTGCGACCCAGCCCTGATGGACCTGCTGGACGCCGCCACCGCCGCCGCCGGCCACCCCGTCCGCCGCCTCGTCTCCGGCGCAGGCCACGACGCGATGGTCATGGCCGCGCTCTGCCCGACCGCGATGCTCTTCATCCGCTGCCGCGGCGGAATCAGCCACAACCCCGCCGAACATGTCGACCCCGCCGATGCCGACATCGCGCTACACGTCATGTCCGGCTTCATCGACAGATTGAGCGACCAGATGGGAGCGACCCTTGACCCTGCTTGACCCCCTGTTGTTCGGGGAAATCGACCCGCCGCAGCGCCTGCTGATGGGCCCCGGCCCGATCAACGCGCACCCGCGTGTGCTGCGCGCGATGGCCGCCGACCTGCTCGGCCAGTTCGACCCCGAGATGACCGCCTATATGAACCAGGTCATGGCGCTCTACCGCCCGGTCTTCGGCACGACCAACCCCTGGACGATGCTGATCGACGGCACCGCGCGCGCTGGAATCGAGGCGGCACTGGTCAGCCTCGTCACCCCCGGCGACACCGTGCTCGTAGTGAATTTCGGCCGCTTCGGACTCCTGCTCACGGAGATCCTCGCCCGCATCGGCGCGGTCGTCGAAACCGTCGAGGCACCGTGGGGCGAAACCGTCCCGCTCGACGCCATCGCCCGCGCCATCGACCGCACCGCCCCCAAGGTCGTCGCCTCGGTCCACGGCGACACCTCCACGACGATGGCGCAACCGCTGGAGGGCCTCGGCGCGCTCTGCCGAGCGGCGGGCGCGCTGAGCTATGTCGACGCCACCGCGACGATCGGCGGCATGGAGATCGCGACCGATCGCTGGGGAATCGACGTCGTCACCGGGGGCTTGCAGAAATGCCTCGGCGGCCCGTCAGGCTCGGCCCCGATCACGATCTCCGCCGCCGCCGCCGCGCACATCGCCGCGCGCCGCCACGTCGAGCGCGGCATCCGTCGCGACGATATCGTCGACGGCGCCGGGCCGCGCATAGGCTCGAACTATTTCGACCTCGCGATGATCATGGATTACTGGTCGGACAAACGCCTCAACCATCACACCGAAGCGACCTCGATGCTCTACGCGGCAAGGGAATGCGCGCGGCTGGCGCTCGGCGAAGGGCTCGATGCGCGCTACGCCCGCCACGCCTCCGCCGGCCGTGCGATGACTGCCGGCCTGCGCGCGATGGGCCTTCGCGTGTTCGGCGACGATGCGCACCGGATGACCAACGTCACCGGCGTCCACATCCCCGACGGCATCGACGGCGAGCGCGTCCGCACCGCGATGCGCGAGCATTTCGAAATCGAGATCGGCACCGCTTTCGGTCCGCTCCAGGGCAAGGTCTGGCGGCTTGGCGCGATGGGCTATAACGCGATGAAGCATAAGGTGCTGCTGACGCTCGCCGCTCTGGAGGCGTGCCTCAAGGCCGAGGGGTATCTGTTGCCCGACGGCGAAGCGGTGAAGGCCGCGCTTCAGGCCTGGCACGCATGACGCCCACGCGCGACCTGATCGGCTACGGCGCCACACCGCCCGACCCGCGCTGGCCAGGCGGTGCGCGCGTGGCGGTGCAGTTCGTCATCAACTACGAGGAGGGCGCCGAGAACTGCGTCCTCAACGGCGATGCCGGCTCCGAGGCGTTTCTCTCCGAAATGGTCGGCGCAGCAAGCCACCCCGACCGCGCGATGGCGATGGAAAGCCTCTACGAATATGGCGCAAGAGCGGGGTTCTGGCGCCTCCACCGGTTGTTCACCGAGCGCGCGCTTCCGGTCACCGTCTTCGGCGTTGCCCGCGCGCTCGAAATGAACCCCGCCGCAGTCGAGGCCATGCTCGCCGCCGACTGGGAGATCGCCAGCCACGGCCTGCGCTGGATCGACTATCAGTCCGTACCCGAAGCCGTCGAACGCGCGCACATCGCCGAGGCCATCGCCCTCCACACACGCCTCAGCGGCACCCGCCCGCTCGGCTGGTACCAGGGCCGCACCTCGCCCAACACAGCACGCCTCATCGCGGAGGAAGGCGGCTTCGCCTACGACGCCGACAGCTATGCCGACGACCTGCCCTACTGGGCCGGCCGGCAACTGATCGTCCCCTACACGCTCGACGCCAACGACATGAAGTTCGTGGCGCAGAACGGGTTCACCGAGGGCGACCAATTCTTCCGCTATCTCCGCGACACGTTCGAGCAATTGCGCAGCGAAGGCGGGCGGATGATGTCGGTCGGTCTCCACGCGCGCATCGCCGGCCGGCCCGCCCGCGCGCTCGCGCTCGCGAAATTCCTCGATCATGTCATCGCCAGCGGGGACGCTTGGGTCGCCCGCCGCATCGATATCGCCCGCCACTGGATGGAGGTGCACCCCGCATGACGCCCGTCTTGACGATCGACGATCCCGTGCTGCTCGCCGAAGTGACGCACGCGTTCGAGGACTATGAACGCGCGCTGATGGCCGACGATGTCGCCACGCTCGACGCGCTGTTCCACGCCGCGCCCACCACCAACCGCTACGGCGTCGGCGAAGTCCTGTACGGCATCGACGCGATCCGCGACTTCCGCAAGGGTCGGGGCGGCTCCCCCCAGCGCAGGCTCGGCCGGGTCGCGATCACGGTCTACGGTGACAGCTTTGCCACCGCCGACGCCGAGTTCCACCGCGAGGGCAGCGACCGTCGCGGCCGCCAGACGCAAGCCTGGGTAAAATTCGCCGACGGCTGGAAAGTGGTCTCCGCGCATGTCAGCCTCGAAGGGTCGACGCATTGACCGCCGCGGACACCCCCGTTCAGACTGACGCGTTCGTCGCCCGCCACGCCGCCTTGTTCGAGCACTCCCCCTGGGTCGTCGAGCGCGCCGCCGAGGCACTGCTCTTCACCGACGTCCACGCAGGCCTGATGGCCGCTGTCCATGCAGCAAGCCCTGGCGAACAGCTCGCGCTGATCCGCGCGCACCCCGAACTTGCAGGCAAGGCCGCGATCGACCGCACGCTGACCGAGGCTTCCACCGCCGAACAGGCCTCCGCCGGCCTGGACCGCCTCACGCCCGCCGAATTCGACCGCTTCCACACGCTCAACGCCGCCTATCGCGACCGCTTCGATTTCCCCTTCATCATCTGCGTCCGCCTCACCGACAAGGCCGGCATCCTCGCCGCGATTGAGCAGCGCCTAAGCAACCTTCGCGAGATAGAGATCGCCACCGCGCTCGCCCAGATCGGCGAAATCGTCCGGCTGCGGCTGGAGGACCTGCCATGATCGGCCTCCCCGCCCTCGAAGCGGACCTCGCCCGCCAGCTCGCCCTGATCGGCCACGGCGGCCCGGACTGGACCCGAGCCCGCACACATCCCGAAGGCCATGTCTACGACGTCGTCATTATCGGCGGCGGCCAGAGCGGACTCGCCGTAGCGTTCGGCCTGCTGCGCGAGCGCGTCTCGAACATCCTCGTCATTGACGAGAACCCCGCCGGCTATGAAGGCCCGTGGGACACGTATGCGCGGATGATCACGCTGCGCACGCCGAAGGGGCTCAACCCGATCGACTTCGGCGTCCCCGCGCTCAGCTTCCGCGCCTGGTACGAGGCGCAGCACGGCGCCGACGGCTGGGACGCGCTCGACAAGATCCCGCGCGGCGACTGGATGGCGTATCTCCGCTGGTACCGCCGCGTCCTCGCGCTACCGGTCCGCAACGACACGAAACTCGACCTGATCGAACCGGTGGAAGACGGTCTCTACCGCCTCCGCATTATCGGCCAGGCGCCGCTGCTCACACGCAAAGTCGTGCTCGCGACAGGCATCCAGGGCGGCGGCGAATGGCACGTCCCGCCGATGATCGCCGACGCGCTGCCCCGCGACCTCTACGCGCATACCAGCGAGCCGATCGACTACGCCGCCCTCGCCGGCAAAAGGATCGGCATCCTCGGCGGCGGCGCCTCCGCCTTCGACAACGCCAACGCGGCGCTCGAATCCGGGGTCGGCACCTGCGACGTCTTTCTCCGCCGCAAAGTCCTCCCGCGCATCAACCCGATCCGCCACATGGAGCGCGTCGGCTTCACCGGCCGCTATCCGGCGCTCGCGGACGCCGACAAATACGCGGTGATGGCGGCGTTCCTCGGCCACAGCCAGCCGCCGACCAACGACACGTTCACGCGGGCCGCCGCCAAGCCCGGCTTCGCGCTGCACCTCGGTGCGCCGTGGCTATCGGTCGCGGCAAAAGACGGCGCGGTCCGCGTGGCCACGCCGCAGGGCGACCACATGTTCGATTTCGTGGTGCTCTCGACCGGCCTCGTCAGCGATCCCGGCCTTCGCCCCGAGCTGAAGCTCGTCGCAGACTCGATCGCCCGCTGGTCCGATCGTTTCACGCCACCCGCAGGCGAGGCGAACCCGCTGATCGACGCGCACCCGTATCTCGGCGCGGGCTTCGAATTGCTGCCTCGTGTCCCGGCCGACGCATCAAGGCTGCACGGCCTGTTCGCCTTCAACTACGCCGCCCTGGTCAGCCTCGGCCTTTCCGCATCGGCATTATCAGGGCTTCGCACCGCACTGCCCCGGATCGTCAAAGGCATCACCGACCAGCTCTTCCTCGACGACCGCGAGGCCCTCGTCGCCGACCTGCTCGCATACGACGAACCCGAATTCGTCGGCGAATGGCCCAAACCTGCTCAGGACACCGCAGCATGACGACGCTCTCCACGCACGTCCTCGACACCACCCATGGCCGCCCCGCCGCCAGGGTCGCGGTACGGCTGTCGACCGCGGCCGGCGTATGGCTGTTCTCCGCCATCACCAACGCAGACGGCCGCTGCCCCGGCCTTCCCACCATCAAGCCCGGCCGCTATCGCCTCGAATTCTCCGTCGCCGACTATTTCCGCAACAGCGGCGTCGCGCTGCCCGATCCGCCGTTCCTGGACGTCGTGGGGATCGATTTCGGCGTGAGCGACGCCGATGGCCATTATCACGTACCGCTGCTCGTCTCGCCCTTCGCCTATTCGACCTATCGCGGCAGCTGACATGACCGTCCGTTTTCTCCTCGACGACATGATGGTCGAACTCGCCGACGTCGATCCGACCGCTACCCTGCTCGATCACCTGCGCTACCGGATGCGCCGGACCGGCACCAAGGAAGGCTGTGCGGAGGGGGATTGCGGCGCCTGCACTGTGCTCGTCGGCGACCTGGATAGCACGCGAGATGCAGTGACCTGGCGCGCGGTGAACGCCTGCATCCTGTTCCTGCCGATGCTTCACGGCAAGGCGCTGCTGACCGTCGAAAGCCTCGCCAAGGGCGGGGTCCTCACCCCGCTCCAGACCTGCATGGCCGAAAACGGCAGTTCGCAATGCGGCTTCTGCACGCCCGGCTTCGTCATGTCGCTCCACGGCCGCAGCATCGGCGCAGTCGGCCACACGCTCCCGGTCGCGGACGTGATCGCCGGCAACCTCTGCCGCTGCACCGGCTACGGACCGATCCTCGCCGCCGGTGAGAGCATCGGACCAGAGCCCCACGACGATGCCGCACTCGTTGCCAGGCTGAAGGCGTTGGCCGAAACCGACACCGTCTCCGGCAGCTTCGGCAACCGTAAATGGTTCATCCCGCGCAACCCGGCCGCGCTCGCGGACCTGCTTTCCGAATACCCCGATGCCCGCCTCGTCGCCGGCGCGACCGACGTCGGTCTCTGGGTCACCAAGGGCCTGCAGACGATCGACACGCTAGTCTTCCTCGGCGACATCCCCGAACTCGCCCGGATCGAAGACACCCCGGAGGGCCTGACGATCGGCGCGACGGTCCGCTACGCCGACGCGCACGATGCGTTCGCACGCCTCCACCCCGATCTCGGCGAACTGACGCGCCGCCTCGGCGGGCTCCAGATCCGCAACGCCGGGACGATCGGCGGCAACATCGCCAACGGCTCCCCGATCGGCGACGGCCCGCCTGCGTTCATCGCGCTCGGCGCAACGCTGACGGTGCGGGGCGTCGATGGGCGTAGGACGATGCCGCTCGAAGACTATTTCATCGCCTACGGAAAACAGGATCTCCGCCCCGGCGAGTTCGTCGAGAGCCTCCACATCCCCCGGCCCGGTCCCCACGACATCGTCCACATATCGAAACTCACGCGTCGCTTCGACAGCGACATTACCGCGGTCTGCGGTGCGCTCAAGCTGACCGTCCACGACGACAAAATCACCAACGCTCGCGTCGCCTTCGGTGGCATGGCCGCGACACCCAAACGCGCGACCGGATGCGAGGCGGCCCTCACCAACCAGCCCTTCACCCTTGCCACGATCCAGACCGCCATGGACGCCCTGCGTACCGACTATGCCCCCCTCACCGACGTCCGCGGATCGGCACCCTACCGCATCGAAGCCGCCGCCAACCTGCTGCTCCGCCTTTGGTACAAGTCCCAGGGCGAAACCGTCTCCGTGCTCGACCTGGAGTCCGCCGGTGCCTGATCACGCCCCGAAGCCCTCCAACCCCCATGACAGCGCCCGTCTCCACGTCACCGGCGCGGCGCTGTATGTCGACGACGTCGGCGAACCCGGCGACATGCTCCACCTCGCCTTCGGCCAAAGCAGCGAAGCGAACGCGCGCATCACCGCGATCGACCTCGCCGCGGTTCGCGCCGCGCCCGGCATCGTCGCCGTCTTCACCGCCGCCGACATCCCCGGGGCCAACAACGTCAGCCCGGTCGCGAAAGACGACCTCCTGCTCGCCGACGGTGAAGTCCTGTACGTAGGCCAGCCCGTCTTCCTCGTCGCCGCCACCAGCCAGCGCGCCGCCCGCGCCGCCGCCCGGCTCGGCACGATCTACTATGAACCCCGCCCGGCCAGCCTCACGATCGACGCCGCCCGCAAAGCAAAATCCGAGATCGAACCGACCCAGCGCATGGCCCGCGGCGACGCCCCCGCCGCGCTCGTCAAAGCCCAGCACCGACTGAGCGGCAGCTTCGCGATGGGCGGCCAGGACCATTTCTACCTCGAAGGCCAAGTCGCGATCGCCACTCGCGGCGAGGACGGCCAGGTCCACATCCTCAGTTCCACCCAGCACCCGAGCGAGATTCAGCACCTCGTCGCACACATGCTCGATCGGAACTCGGCCGACATCACCGTCGAGGTTCGCCGGATGGGCGGCGCGTTCGGCGGCAAGGAGACGCAGGCCGCCGCCTTCGCCGCCGCCGCCGCGCTGGTCGCGGACACGACCGGCCACCCTGCCAAATTCCGCTGCGACCGCGACGACGACATGATCATGACCGGCAAGCGGCATGATTTCGCGGTCGCCTACGACGTCGGTTACGACGACGAGGGCCGCCTCCTGGCGCTGCAACTCCGCCTCGCCTCACGCTGCGGCGCCACCGTCGATCTCTCGCCCGCGATCAACGACCGCGCGATGTTCCACTGCGACAATTGCTATTGGCTGCCCGATGTCGAGATTCTCTCCGAACGGCTGAAGACCAACACCGTCTCAGCCACCGCCTTTCGCGGGTTCGGTGGGCCGCAAGGCATGCTCGCGATCGAGCGCATCATCGACGACGTCGCCGCGCATCTAAGCCGCGACCCGCTGGAGGTCAGGCTCGCCAACCTCTACGCCCCCGGCCGCGACACCACGCCCTACGGCATGACCGTCGCCGACAACATTGCCCCGCCGCTCATCGCCAAGCTCCGCCGGGACGCGCGCTACGATGCAAGACGACAGGATGTCGACGCCTTCAACGCGCGTAGCCCGATCATCAAGAAGGGCCTCGCGCTCACCCCCGTAAAGTTCGGGATCAGCTTCACCACCACGCATCTCAACCAGGCCGGCGCGCTCGTGCACGTCTATGCGGATGGCAGCATCCAGATCAATCACGGCGGCACAGAGATGGGCCAGGGCCTCCACATCAAGATCGCGCAGATCGTCGCCGACGTCTTCGCGCTGCCGGTATCGCAGGTCCGGATCACGGCGACCCGCACCGACAAGGTCCCCAACACCTCCGCCACCGCAGCCTCGTCGGGCGCGGACCTGAACGGCATGGCCGCCTACAATGCGGCCATGACGATCCGCGACCGCCTGACCGATTTCCTCAAGCGAACCTATGACTGTGACGACATCCGGTTCACCCCGGAGGGCGTGGTCGCCGGCACGGAACGCCTCACCTTCCGCGACCTCGCCCGGAAAGCACATATGGGCCGCATCTCGCTCTCCGCGACCGGCTATTACGCCACCCCGGGCATCGCCTACGACCGCGCCGCGCACAAGGGCCGGCCCTTCTACTACTTCGCCTATGGCGCCGCGCTCACCGAAGTCGCGATCGACACCCTCACCGGCGAGCACAAGGTCCTTGCCGTCGACATCCTCCACGACGTCGGCCGGTCGCTCAACCCGGCGATCGACATCGGCCAGATCGAAGGCGGTTTCCTGCAGGGCCAGGGCTGGCTGACCACCGAGCAACTCGTGTTCGACGAACACGGCCGGCTGCTCACGCATTCCCCCGCGACCTACAAGATCCCTACCGCCTCCGATCGCCCGCGCCACGTGACGATCGCGCTGTGGGACGGCGCGAATGTCGAACCGACCGTCAACCGCTCGAAGGCGGTCGGCGAGCCCCCGTTCATGCTCGCCATCGCGGTCTTCTCCGCGCTGACCCAGGCCATCGCCGCGACCGCCCCCGACACACGCAGCCTGCCGCCGCTCGACGCCCCCGCAACCCCCGAGGCGATCCTGCGCGCGATCGCCGGCCACCGCACATGACCGATTGGCTCGCCTGGCTCCGCGACATCGCGCCGCGCGAACCCACGGCAATGATCAGCATCCTCGCCAGCGAAGGCTCCGCACCCCGCGGCGCCGGCACGCGGATGCTCGTCACCGCAACCACGCTCCACGGCACGATCGGCGGCGGCCAGCTCGAATACCGTGCCGTCGAGCAGGCCCGCGCCATCCTCGCCCATCCGGCCGGCACATGGCGCGTCCAGGATTATCCGCTTGGACCTTTGCTCGGCCAATGCTGCGGCGGCCGCGTGCGATTGCTGGTCGAGCATGTCGACTCCACCGCGCTCGGCTGGATCGCGGATGCGACCGAAGACAGCGTCCTCGTCTCGACGCTCACCGCCGACAAGGTCGCGCGGCGCATAGGCCCGGATGCGATCCCCACCCCGCTTTCCGCCCGAGGACCGACGCCGCTCGCTGGAACCACCTTCGCCGAGATCGTCGGCCGGCGCAGGCGCCCGATCTACCTCTTCGGCGCCGGTCATGTCGGACAGGCCATCGCCCGCCACGCCGCCAACCTCCCGTTCCGCCTCGCCTGGTTCGACACCCGCCCGGCCTTCGACGCGATCGACGGCGTCGCGATCGTCCCCGAAACCGGAATCGCCGCGTGTGTCGCCGAGGCCCCCGCCGACAGCGCGATCCTGATCCTCACGCACGATCACGCGCTCGACTATCAGTTGACCAGGGCCGCGCTCGATCGCTCGCCGGTCGCGTTCGTCGGCCTGATCGGATCGGCGACCAAGCGCGCCCGCTTCGACGCACGGCTGGACCGCGACGGCATTCCCGCCGAATCCCGCGCGCGCCTCACCTCGCCGATCGGCATCGCGCGCGTTGCCGGCAAGGAGCCCGACGTCATCGCTATCTCGACCCTCGCCCAACTCCTGCAATTGAAGCCCCTGTGATTGAAGCTCCTGTGATGCGCAAAGCCTTTCGCGGCGAGATCCTGTCGGTCGCGCACGATCCCCGCGCCGACCCGGACGCCGTCCGCCACGAAGCCGACGGTCTGATCGTGATAGAGAACGGCGTGGTCGTCGCGCGCGGCGACTATGCCGACCTCGCCGAGCGCTTCGCCGACGTCCCGACCGAGACGCTGCCCGGCCTCATCGTCCCCGGCTTCATCGACGCGCACGTCCATTATCCACAGATGGACCGCATCGCCTCGCACGGCGCGCAGTTGCTCGACTGGCTCGATCGCCACATCTTCCCCGCCGAACGCGCCTTCGCAGAGCGCGCACACGCCGATGCGGTGGCGGGTGCCTTCCTCGACGAACTCCTCCGCAACGGCACCACCAGCGCCCTCGTCTTCCCGACCGTCCACGCGCAGTCGGTCGACGCGCTGTTCGAGGCGGCCCTCACCCGCAACATGCGCGTCATCTCGGGCAAGGTGCTGATGGACCTCGGTCCCGAAGGCCTCGCCGACACCCCGGACCTCGCCCGCAGCGAGACCGAAACGCTGATCCGCCGCTGGCAGGGCAAGGGACGGCTCGGCTACGCGATCACGCCGCGTTTCGCCCTCACCTCTTCAGACGACCAGCTCCGCGTCGCCGGCGACCTCGTGGCCGCGCATCCCGGCGTCCTGCTGCACACACACCTGTCCGAGAACGTCCACGAATGCGCCGCCGTCGCCGCACGGTTCAGCGATGCGCGCGACTATCTCGACGTCTATGACCGGTTCGGGCTGGTCGGGGTGCGCTCGGTGTTCGCGCACGGGGTGCATCTGTCGGACCGCGCCTGCACCCGCCTCGCGGAAAGCGGCGCCGGCATCGCGGTCTGCCCCAGTTCGAACCTGTTCCTCGGCTCCGGCTTCTTCGACTTCGGCCAGGCCGACGCCCACGGCGTCCGCCTCGGACTGGGCACCGACATCGGCGCCGGCACGAGCTTCTCGATGCTCCACACCGCTGGCTTGGCGTACCAGGCGGCGCTCGCCCGCGAAGACGCACTCGACCCGTTCCGCGCGCTCTATCTCGCCACCGCCGGCAGCGCCCGGCTGCTGCATATCGACGACCGCGTCGGCAGCCTCGAGGTCGGCCAGGAGGCCGATTTCGCGGTGCTCGACTGCGCCGCAACACCGTTGCTGGCGCGCCGAACACGCGGTGCCGGTCTCGCCGAACGCCTGTTCGCCCTACAGATCCTCGCCGACGATCGCGCGATCAGCCGCACCTATGTGCTGGGCGATTGCGCCTGGGACAAGACGACTGGCTTTGCCGTGGAGACGCAGTGATGACGACCCGAACCGCGCCGATCCGGCGCGCCCTGACCGCGCTCCTCCTGTGCCTTACGATCGCGACGGGGGGGCTCGCCGAAGCGCAGGACCGCCGACGGAAGGTGATCATCGACGACGAAGGCTTTGCCCTCATGCACCTGATGCTGCTCGACGCGCCCGACGTCGACGTCGTCGGCATCACCACCGTATCGGGCAACGTCTGGGCCAATCGCGCCACCGCGCTCGCCTTGCGCGGCGTCGAGATCGCCGGCCGCACTGATGTTCCGGTGGTCCAGGGCGCGACCTACCCGCTGCTCAATTCCGAAGCGCTGACCGATCGCTGGGAGACGCTGTACGGCAAGCTCGTCTGGAAAGGCGCGTGGATGAAGGCATGGGTCGAGCCTACCCAGCAGGCCGCCCCACCCTATTACGGCCCCACCGACCCCGTCCTGCTGCCCGGCGGCAACGCCAGGATCAAGCCATCGCCCGAGATCGCCGCGCTGTTCCTGATCCGGATGGTTCACGCGCACCCGGGCGAGATCACGATCGTCGCAGCAGGCCCGCTCACCAACCTCGCCCTCGCGCAACGCCTCGATCCGAGTTTCGCCGGTCTTGCGAAGGAACTCGTCTACATGGGCGGCAGCCTCAACCCGAGGCAGGTGCTCGCGAACACGTCCGCCGGCGACTTCGCGCGCGAATACGTCAACACGCCGCGCCGCGAGTTCAACATCCGCTTCGATCCCGAGGCCGCCAGTATCGTCCTGCACAGTCCGTGGAGGCACATCACGCTCGTGCCCGTCGACCCGGCGACCGCGACGCAGTTGAGCCCCGACCTGCTCGGGCGCCTCGCGAAGGTCGCCACCCCCGCCGTCGCGAAGTTCATCGGCGCGATGGAGCCCGGCTTTCCGCTGTGGGACGAGGTTGCCGCGGGCGTCTGGCTCGATCCGACGATCGTCATCGCGAAGGAAACGCTGTTCGTCGATGCCAATACACAGTTCGGTGCGGGGTATGGCGACCTGCTTTCCTGGGACAAGGCCTATCGGCCGGGCCTGGGGGAGCAACCCGCGGACGTCGTTCGCGCGGTCGATCCCGCCCGACTGGAGACCTTGATGACCAGGCTCATCGCCAACGCCGCGCGGCCCGCCAAGCGGAGATAGTCGTCACGCCTGCGGATCGACGGCGGCCTCCATCGACGCCGGATAGCTCAACTGCGCGAACCCGTTCTCGATCTCGCGCAGGACGATCCCCGCGGCATAGGACGGCGTCCGCGCCGAGGCCGTGCACAGCGCGAGGATCATCGGTCGCAGGATCGCGTCGGAGATCTTGGTGAACGACAACAGCCCGCGCCGCACCTCGGTCGTCACGTCGATCGACGTCAGGATGCCGATCCCGACGCCCTGCAACACCAGCGACGTGATCATCTGGATATTGTCCGACGTCACCGTCTTGTCGACGACCACGCCGGTGATCCCCTCCAGCACCGCGATCTGCTGGCATACCGCGAGCGGTTCGGCAGGTACGATCAACGCCGATCCCGCACAGGCCGAAAACCGCGCCTCGCGTTGCCGGCCGAGCGGATGCCCGGCCGGGGTCAACAACCCGAGTACGACCTCGACGAACGCCCGCACGGTGATCCCGCGAAAGGACTGCGGCTCGAAGAAGATCCCGAAATCCACTTCGCCGCTCAGGATCGCGCTGCGCACCGCATCGTTGTTCAGCACCTTGATGCCGATCGTGATGCCGGGATACTGGCTCTGGATCGCGTGGACGACGCTCGGGATATAGCCCTTGGCGAGCGCATCGATGATCGCGATGTCGACATGCCCGCGTTTCAGCCCGCGCAGATCCTCGATCTGGGTACGGACATCGGCCATGTCCTTCTGCCAGCGCAGTCCCGAGGCCATCATGATCTCGCCGGCCGCGGTCAGCCGAAGCCCGGTCGGCAGCCGCTCGAACAGCGGCATGCCCATGTCCGCCTCGACGTTCAGGATCTGCCGGTCGATCGCCGACGCCGAGACGTTGAGCACGTCGGCGGCCTTGCGGATCGACCCCAGCCGGCCGACCGCAAGGAAGTAGCGCAGGAAGCGCGAAAAGGCGGGCATAGACCTCTCTAATTTTTGCAACGGGCTGCCGAATTCATTGCATTTGATCGTGGCACGTCAAGCCCCTACCCGAAGATCATAAAAGAAAAGTCCGGGGGCGGATCGACACGACACTATTGCCGCGGCCGTCGGGACGGGCGCGGCAATGATGGGGATAAGAACTCGTAGAGGCGCTGGGGCATCTCGCCGTCAAGTTCAGGGGGAATAAAGACAATGGTACGGATTAAGGGCTCCGGCTCGATGATTTCCGGTGTGCAGTGCGTGCCCGGGCGTGCGCCGTTGCTTGCACTGGCCGCAGGCCTGCTTTGCGGCACCGCAATCGCCTCTCCCGCATTCGCCCAAACCGCCAGCTCGGCCGCGGTCCAGGCCGGTACCCAAGCTGACGGGGCGCAGGAACCGGTCGACGAGGCGGCGGAGATCGTCATCACCGGGTCGCTCGACGCGCTGCCAAACAAGGACGTCGGGACGATCTTCGGCTTCAACAAGACGCTGGTCGAAACCCCGCGATCCGCCTCGACGATCAGCGGCGAGCAGATCGAGCGGTTCGGCATCACCGACATCTACGATCTCGTCGCGCAGGCACCGGGCACCTTCACCAACTCGTTCTTCGGCGTCGGCGGTGCGCTCGATATCCGCGGCACGCCGGGCGAGGTGTATTTCCGCGGCGTCCGCCGGCTCGACAATCCCGGCAACTATCCGACCCCGATCGGCGCATCCGACCGGATCGACATCGTCCGTGGCCCCGCCTCGCCGATCTACGGCCCGTCCAAGACCGGCGGCTACATGAACTTCGTGCCCAAATCGGCGCGCGTGAAGGGCGGTGCGCTGCTCGACCATGCCGAGGGCGAGGTCAGTTATACCGGCGGCAGCTGGAACCGGAACGTCCTGAAAGCCGAGGTGCGCGGGCCCGCCCGGCTGCTCGGCACCGAGTTCGGCTACAGCCTGTATGCCGAGGTCGAGGATTCGGGCAGCTATTACCGCAACATGTCCACCAACCAGACGGTGTTGCAGGCGGCGTTCGACAACCAGCTGACCGACACGCTCCGCATCGAGTTCGGCGGGATGTACCAGAAATATTCGGGCCAGCAGAATGGCGGCTGGAACCGCCTGACGCAGGACCTGGTCGACAACGGCACCTACATCACCGGCAGCGCCAAGCCGCTCGACACCAATGGCGATGGCCAGCTCTCGACATCGGAGTTCACCAGCGTCGGCAGTTTCTCGCCGTTCGGCACGTTCGCGTGCGGCGGTGGCAGCACGTCGGCCGCCTCGTTCACCGACGCGTGCTTCACCGGCACCTATCCCTATCTCGCGCTACAGAACACCGGCACCGCCAAGCTCAGCCGCAAGGACGTCCTGACCGGCAAGGACGATTTTCTCAAGAACACCGCGAAGACCGGCTATTTCGACATCATCTTCGACGCCGGCAACGGCTTCGAGATCAAGAACCAGCTGTTCTATGACGGCTACAACAACGACAACCAGAACGCCTACGGCTTCTCCCAATTCCACGATTCGTGGGCGCTGGAGGACAAGATCGTCGTGTCCAAGGCGTTCAAGACCGATATCGGCAAATTCTCGTTCCAGGTGTCGCCGTCGATCCGTTATACCGACTTCCTCCACGGCGATGATTTCGACTTCGAATATTTCCACCGCGTCGACTTGACCCAGGGCTACACGCCGCTGTCCGATCGCCTGCTGTCGACCGAATGCGACTGCGACTACACGAACTATGTGAAGGGCCATTACACCGACTATGGCCTCGCCGGGCTCGCCGATCTCGACTTCGACTTCGGCCTCGATCTGGTCCTCGGCGCGCGCTACGACGTTATCGACGCCAAATCGACGACCGACCCGACCAAGGTCCGCGTCGTGCCGACGGTCCTGACCGGTACCGGCAGCACCGGCGCATGGTCCTGGACCGCGAGCGCATCGTACAAGCTGCCGCTCGGCCTGATCCCCTATGTGACGGCCTCGCGCCAGTCGACCGTGGTCGCCGGCCAGGGGGCGGAGATCGCGCCCGCCGACGTCGCCGGCGAGAATTTCGTCGCCGCGTCGAAACTCTACGAAGGCGGGCTCAAGGGCAGCTTCCTCGACGACAAGCTCTACGCCGCCGTCTCGGTCTACAAACAGACCCGCACCGATCACAACGTCCAGTCGTCGACCGTGAACCAGTCGGTCGAGACAAGGGGCCTCGAAGCCGAAGCGCGCTGGGCGGTCGACAAGCACCTGTTCATCACCGGCGCCTATACCCGGACCAAGGTCTACAACCTCACCTTCCTGGATGCGGGATCGACCTTCAGCTTCTTCGGGATCGAGGATCTGGTGAACGTCACCGATCCGACGCTGTTCCTCGGCGGCCAACCGGGTGGCCTCGTCCCGATCCCCGACAAGGAGGCGTCGCGGCGACAGGGCATTCCGACCAATCTCTACTCGGCCACTGCCAGCTACGCGTTCGACAACGGCATCGCGCTGACCGCCAGCGTCGTCCAGGTCGATTCGGTGTTCTCCGGCCAGTCGCGCGTCGTCAAGCTGCCCGCCTATACGCTGGTCGATCTCGGCGCCTCGTTCCAGAAGGACAATTGGCTGTTCCGCGTGGTCGTCAAGAACGTGACCGACACGACCTATTACCGCGCCAACTTCACCGAATTGTTCGGCAGCACCATCGTCCTGCCCGAGAGACCCCGCAGCTTCCAGGGCTCGGTCATCTACAAGTTCTGATGCAAGCGACCGCCGCCACCCGATCGAGACGGCATCGATCCTCCCCCGCCAGGGGGAGGTGGCGCTGAAAGCGACGGAGGGGGAGGACGCGGAACAGGCGTAAGTGCCTGCCGCCCCGCTCCGTCAAAGTCCTCCCACCTCCCCCCAGGCGGGGGAGGATCGATGCCGTTCTGAACCAGGATAGCGCAGAACAACCGTCACCGGAGACACCGCCCCCATGCACCCCCTGACCCGCGCAGCCCTCTACGCGAGTGCCGCCCTCGGCCTTGTCTCCCAGCCCGCCAACGCCGTGCCCGCTGACGCCGCGCCCGCCAAACCCATGCCAACGACCAGCATCGAGACCTGCGCCCCGGCCGCGCCCTGCCCCACCCCGCTCGAGATCCGCGCCGTCCTCGTCACCATGTTCGAGATCGGCAAGGACACCGGCGACGCCCCCGGCGAGTTCCAGTTGTGGAAGGAACGCCATCATCTCGACATCCGCATCCCGTTCCCGCAGGCCGACCACGACCTGTACTATGATCCGTCGAAGCACGTCCTCGCGATCGTCACTGGCATGGGCACCGCACATTCGGCCGGATCGACGATGGCGCTCGGCCTCGACCAGCGCTTCGACCTGACCCACGCCTATTGGCTGGTCGCGGGGATCGCCGGGATCGATCCGGAGGACGCCTCGATCGGCTCGGCGGCCTGGGCCCGCTACCTCGTCGATGGTGACCTCGCGCACGAGATCGACGCGCGCGAGATCCCTAAGGACTGGAAATCGGGCTATTTCCCGCTCGACCGCAAGGGCCCGAACGATCCCCGTCCTGCGGCCCCGCATGGCGAGATGTTCGCGCTCAACGCCGCCCTGCGCGACTGGGCCTACACCCTCACCAAAGACATCGCGCTTCCCGACGATCCCGCGATCACCCGGGAACGCGCCCGCTACGTCGGCTATCCGATGGCGCAACGCCCGCCGTTCGTCCTCAAGGGCGATCAGCTCGCCGCCGCGACCTTCTGGCACGGCCGGATCCTCAACGACTGGGCCAATGCCTGGGTCGATTATTGGACCGCCGGCAAGGGCGCGTTCGTCACCTCGGGCATGGAGGAAACCGGCACGTACCAGTCGCTCCTCCAGCTCGCCAAGATGGGCCGCGTCGACAAGGACCGCGTCATGGTCCTGCGCGCCGGCAGCAACTTCACCATGCCGCCGCCCGGCATCGCGGCAGCCGACTATCTCCTCCGCGAAAACGAAGGCTTCTCCGGCATGACCGCCGCCCTCGAAAGCCTCTACCGCGTCGGCTCACCGGTGATCGACGAACTCACCACCCACTGGGACCGCTACGAAAAGACCATCCCGCAATGAGCCAGTCTTCGATCAGCCAGTCTTCGATCAGCCGGTCTTCGGTGCCCAGCCCGCTTCCCCCGGCGCCACCCGCTTGCCCGTGATCGACGCGCCGGGACGCCCGGTAAGGCGGGCTGGACCTGGTAGCGCGGGGTGGATGCACCGACCCACCCCGCACCCCTAGCCGGCGATTACCGGCAACGGCGCACCCGGCGATGGTTGCGCCATACCATCCGGCAGCGCGGACGGTGCGCGCGTGGCCCTGGCCGTGGCGGCGGACGATCCACGCCGGGCGGCGGCGGAGGAGGACCTTCCCGCCCCCTTGGCGGCGGGGGCGGTCCGTCCTGAGCGATTGCCGGCGCCGTCACGCCAACACTCAAGAGCAGTCCGCCTGCAATAAGCAGATGAGTGATCTTCATTAAAGTCTCCAAGAGCCGATGTGTGGCTCCATTCGCGCTTAAAGTCAGGAGATAGCGCGATAAAGGCCGGGATCGTCGAATCCCGCCAATAGAAGAATTTCCTACATTATCTTACAAAAGATTACAGTGAACCAGGAACAGATCGCCCTGCACTGTATCCCAATGCCGCGACCGGGGATTTTCCAGCGGTGGTCCTTGCAAGGACTGACCCGAGCATGTCGCGGATTCCGCAGTCGCTGAGTAAGTCGATCGTAGGAAAGCGATGCTAGAAAAATTCGACCCGTGGTAATCTGCTTACCGGGCTCAAACATCTAAGAGAGCGCCTCCTGGGGCGTCGCTGCCGGACTTTAAAACATTTCATCCAGCAAGAGGTGAAACTGAAGCTTGCGTTCGTCGGCCTCTGCGACGCCGTACTGTTCAATAAGCCGGTCTTGTAGCGATGCATCGAACTCCCCGAGGCAATTCCACAATATAGCCAGGTCTTGGTAGCGGTCCGCGATACCGACCCTGCTGGCGTCGATGCAGCCGACCACTTCACCATCGAGAATCAGGATATTATCAAGCGAGAAGTCGCCATGCGTGACGACAGGGTCGGAGGGCATCGGCAGCAGGTGCTGCATCGCTTCCCAAACCTGCTCCGCCGTCCAGCCTTCGCGCTCGTCGTCAAAGTCGTCTTCGTCGACCAGATCCGCGTCGATGCGTTCACGCGCCCGTGAAAGGCGGTAGGCATGATCGCTGTTGAAGGGGCATTCGCTGGTCGGGATGGCATGTAGACGCCGCAGAAACGCGGCGAGCGCATCGACTATCCCAATACCGGTATCGGGTTGCGCCTCCAGAATCTGGTATGCGGTCTGTCCAGGCACTGCCGTCATCAGCAGCCATGCCTCGTCCTGCGTGGCGACGAAGCCTTCGACGGCAGGGACGGGAATGTACCTTCCCAGCCAACGCAATCGGACCATTTCGTCGGTTATGTCGCCAGCGACGGAGCTTCGCCCATGCTTGAGGAACAGGTCAGGCGCACCTATCTTACTATGCAGCCGATAAACGGCACCGCCTGATTCCCCGACGTTATCGCGCGCCCACTCATACCCCACCAAGGGCGCGGACATACTCGCCGGCAACGATATGGCTGCACATGCCTCTTCCCGATCTAAATCCATCATCCCTCACCGTTCGCGACGCCTTATGACAATCGAGGTTGGCTGAGGGTAGCCCAGCAGTGAGGACGTTCCGTGTCTTCGGCTTCCCGAAAAAGACCCCTTAGCGGGACAGCCCGGCGATCGTGCCGATAGCCGTCCGGTGCACTCGCTTTCCCAATGTCTATTCCCGATTGGTCTTTCCCAACATGACTGTCGGAGACGGAGAAACGGGAAAGATCGCGCTTAACGAATGGCAGCTATCGGGAGCCCGGATCGCCAGCCTGAACGGCCCGATATGGGCGATTATCGCAGTTCCAGCGCTGCTCAGCCTTTGACGTAGTCTCGCCTGCGGGTGATGATTGGGCATATACCTTCCGAGGAAAGACGACGATGACACTGAAGTTCCTCCTGACCTGCGCCGCGATGACCGCCGCGATCCCCGCCTCGGCCCAAACCCAAACCCAGACTCCCGCCGCCAACGGCCTTGAAATCGCCAAGAAGATGATCGCCTTTCGCAGTGTGCGCGGGCCTGGCAACCAGACGCCGCAACTCGCCGCGTATGTGAAGGCGACGCTGGTCGCGGGCGGCTTTGCGGCGAACGACGTGACGATCACCCCGGTCGACGACACCGCCTATCTGATCGCGACATGGCGCGGCAGCGACGCCGCGTTGAAGCCGATCGTCCTCTCGGGGCATATCGACGTGGTCGAGGCCAAGCCCGCCGACTGGCAGCGCGATCCGTTCGTGCCGGTGGTCGAGAACGGCTATCTCTACGGCCGCGGCGCGACCGACATGAAGCTCGACGCGGCGCTCGTCATCGCGACGCTGCTCGACATGAAGAAGGCCGGTTACACGCCCAGGCGCGGCATCGTCCTGGCGCTGTCGGGCGACGAGGAAACCGCGATGAAGACGTCCGCGATGATCGCCGAGAAGCTCAAGGGCAGCGAGATGGCGCTCAACATCGACGGCGGCGGCGGGCTGTACGCGGAAAACGGCAAGGCCGAGTATTTCACGATCGGTGCCGCCGAAAAGACCTATGCGGATTTCCAGCTCGAAGTAACCAACCCGGGTGGCCACTCCTCCGCGCCGCGCAAGGTGAACGCGATCAACGCGCTGTCCGCAGCGCTCGTCCGGATCGGCAATTACCGCTTCACGCCGCAATTGTCGCCGATCACCAAGGGCTATTTCGAGGGCGTCGCACCGCGCCAGACGCCCGAGATCGGCGCCGCGATGCGCGCCTTCGCGGCCAACCCCGAGGACCGGAAGGCGATCGAGACGCTCGCCGCCAATCCCGGCTATGTCGGCCAGATCGGCACGACCTGCGTCACGACCATGATCAGCGGCGGCCACGCGCAGAACGCGCTGCCGCAGCGCGCGACCGCCAACATCAACTGCCGCATCTTTCCCGGCGTGAAGCCGGCCGCGGTGATGGCCGAGCTGGAGCGGGTTGCGGCCGATCCTAGCGTGAAGTTCAGCGACGTCACCGAAGGCTCGAACCCGACCGACGCCTCGCCGCTCCGGGCCGATCTCACCGGCGCGGTCAAGACGGCGATGGGCAGGATCCGCCCCGGCGTCCCGGTGTTCCCGAGCATGTCGGCGGGCGCGAGCGATTCGATGTGGTATCGCTCGGTCGGGGTGCCGAGCTACGGCGTCAGCCCGACGTTCATCAAGCAGTCCGACGACTTCAGCCACGGCCTGAACGAGCGCACCCCGATCGACAACGTGCCGCTCGCGATCACCTATTACCGCTCGCTGCTGACCGACCTGACGAAATAGGCGGTCGGCGGACGGCGCATGGCCCGGCGTTTCAGGCTTGGGTCATGCGCCCGATCGGCGCGAGGGCCGAGGCGCCGCAGCCTCGTGCGGCGATATTCCGGGTTTCGCCCGGATAGGCCGCGCCGCCCGGATCGTGCAAACAGGGGCCGATGACCTCCTTCGCCCCGTCCCTTGCCGAGTTCCGCGCCGCGTCCCGTCTCGCCACCTTCGTCCCGACCACGGCCGACCTCCCTTGGCTGGTCGGCTATGCCTGTGCATTTTTCGGCGCGCATCACGTCGCGGCGGAATGGGGCGGTCACGGCTATTATTCGCTGCTGTATCCGGCGGCCGGATTCCGCATGGCGTTGCTGTGGCTGCGGGGCCCGCGGCTGGTGGGCGGCGTAGTCGTAGCCGAGATCCTCGTCCAGCTGGCGACCGGCATCATCGATCCGGCGTCGGCGGAATGGTCCACGCATCTGGTCGGCGTGATCCGCCCCCCGCTCGTCTATGCGCTCGTCGTCCTGCTGGTCCGGACGATGGCGGCGCGCGCGAAGACCAGCATGAGCGTCGCGCCGATGCCGCTCGGCCTCGCCTCGGTCGGCGCCCCCGTCGCGGCGGCGCTGACCAGCCTGCCCTGGTCGCTGCTGCGCCCCGACCTGACCGGCGTTTCCGGGCTGCGCGACGTCGTCACGTCGCTGACCGGCTTCGTGGTCGGCGACCTGCTCGGCGTCCTGCTGCTGACGCCGCCGCTGCTGTGGCTGGTGGAGCTGGCAACCAGCACATCGGCGGGCACATCGACACGCCCCGCGCGACCCGACATCGCCGCGGTGACGGAGGCCGTGCTGGTGCTCGCCGCGTCGTTCGCGACCGAAGTGCTGCTCGGCGCGATCGGCCTGGGGACGCCGCATACGCCCGTGTTGCTGGCGGTGGCATGGATCGGGCTGCGGTTCGGCCGCACCGCCAGCTGGCTGTCGATCATCGTCGTCGCCGCGATGGTCCTGCCGCAGACCGCGATGCCGATGCAGATGGCCGAGCGGCTGGCGCTGCACATGAGCCTCGCCTCGATCATGGTCGTCGGCTATCTCGCGGGCAGCTTCGCGGATGCGCAGGCCCGCATGCGCGTCGATCTGGAGCGGCGCGACCGGCTGCTGTTCCAGGCCGAACGGCTCAAGACCCTGCGCGCGATGTCGGTCGCGGTCATCCATGAGATCAGCCAGCCGCTCTCCACCTTGGCGATCGAGGCCAAGCACCTGCACGAACTCACGGTCTCGGCCGATCCCGAGATCGCCAGCACCGCCGCGCTGATCGACCGCAAGGCCGCCGCGCTCTCGATCCTGGTCCGGCGGCTGCGCCGGTTCGGCGGGCGCACGGTCGACCAGCCCACCCCGCTGCCGCTGGCGACGCTGATCGACACGGTCGCCGCACTGGCGCAGCCGGAGGCCAAGGCTCGCAACGTCAAATTGTCGATCGAGTCGGTCGATCCGGACCTCGTCGTGCTCGCACAGGAGGTCGAACTGGCGCAGGCGATCGTGAACCTGGTGCGCAACGCGGTCCAGGCCGGCGGCAGCGAACCGGTGCGGCTGACCGTGAACACCGAAGGCGACCGCGCCCGGATCATGGTCGTGAACCGGCCCCGGACGGATCGTCCCGTGCAACCGGGCATGGGTGTCGGCGTCCTCGTCGCCCGCGCGATCGTCGAGGCGCATGGCGGCAGCCTCGTACGCGACAGCGACGCCAATGGGGCGATGCGCGCCACCATCGTCCTGCCGCTCCTGAGGAACCCCGAATGATGCAGCCCCGAAACGAGACGCGCTGCGAGCCGGCGAGCGGGCTGGTCTATGTGGTCGACGACGACCGCGATCTCGGCGCCGCGGTCGCGCGGTTGCTGAGCCGCCACGGCCATGTCGCCACGCCGTTCCTCGATCCCGCCCCCCTGCTCGAAATCTATCCGCAGGCGCCGGCGCACTGCATCGTCACCGACGTGATGATGGGCGATATCGACGGGTTCGATTTCGCCGATCGGGTGCGGGCGCTCGATTCGACCGTCGCGATCGTGTTCATGACGGCATGGCCGACGACCGCCAACGCGGTGGATTCGGTACGCCGCTATGGTGGCCTCGACTATCTCGAAAAGCCGATCGACGAGGATCGCCTGCTCGCCGCGGTGTGCGAGGGCGTCGCCTGGTCGAAGGCGCAACGGCTCGCCTCGGCACGCACCGCGATGCTGACGCCACGCCAGCGCCAGGTGTTCGATCTGCTGGTGAAGGGACACAACAACCAGGCGATCGCCATCGCGCTCGATATCAGCCCGAAGACGGTGGAGGATCACCGCGCCGCGATCGTCGCCAAGACCGGCACCAACGGCATCGCCCAGTTGATCGCGCTGGCCGGCTGACCTCGACGCCCCGGTAACCGGACGCGACAGCACCGATCCCGGCACGCCTCGGTATATTTCCCGGATTGGTCGTGCCGGCAACTCGGGTTACCGATCGCGATGGATGGCACCGCCCGATCGGAAAGATATTGCGCGCTTTGAGGGAATTGTCGGTGCCGTGCCGCATGAACGTGAACGGCACATGGTCGGACGGATGCATCCATGACCTGTCCGACAAGGGCCTGCTTGTTTCGAGCGCCAATCCTCCCGCGATCGGAACCTATGTCGACATCCGCCGGGGGACGCTGGTGATTATCGGCAGGGTCGTCTGGACTGGCGGGCGTCGCTTCGGCGTACGGACGCAGGACGCGGTCAGCATCGCCGCGCTGCTGAGCGAACCCGTCCAGACCACACGCCCGGCAACCACCGATCGACGCGGGCCGGCGCGCGAGGAGGCCGACCGGCGCACCGTCGCCAGCGCCGACCGGAGCCGGCAGCGGGCGTCGGCATTCCAGTTCGTCTGCCTCGCCATCATCGGCCTGGGCATCGCCTGTTGCGCCGCGCTCTACAGTTACCAGACTCTGGCCGCCCCGTTCGACGTGGTGACCGGCGTACTCGACGCCCCCGCGGACTGACGGACGACACAAACCCTGCCCCCCTCCCCACGATATACGTCCGATGACGTATGACGCCGCCCCGCGATCTCGGGCATCTACCCCTCGAGACTTGATATCGCGGGGACAAGATGAACGGAGTTCGCGTCGGCAAGAGGATCATCGGAGCACAGGCGCCGGTCATCGTGGGTTGGGACAACATCCCCAAGGTCGAGGGCGGCCCGGCGAAGCAGATCTTCTTCACCTGGTTCCAGCCGACGATGCTGTTCGCGCTGATAGCCTTCTGGTTCTACGCGCCCAATTCGATCGCCAAGGCATCGACCGCGATCGGCATCGGCATCGGCTTCAAGCTCCTTCTGCTCGGGCTCGAATGGCTGGCCCCGCGCCATGAAAGCTGGCGGCTGACGTGGAAGGAACTGACCACCGATCTCTTCTATGTCGGGATCGGCTTCACCGTCGTCCGCATGATCGACAGCTATATCGGCGACGGTGCGATGATCGAGGCGATCCAGCATTCGTTCGACTGGGAGAAGTTCGCCTGGTTCACCGGCCTGCCGTTGCTGGTGCAGGCGTTGATGATCTCGCTGCTGTTCGATTTCGGGCAATATTGGATGCATCGCGGGATGCACAACTGGCATCCGCTGTGGCTCGCGCACGCGCCGCATCACTACATCACCCAGCTCAACGTCAACAAGGGCGCGGTCGGCAATCCGGTCGAGCTGTTCCTGATCGGGCTCGGCATCGGCGGCTTCTTCGATTTCGTGCCCCGCGCCGCCCTGCTCGCAGGGGCCTTCAGCCTGGCGGTCGGCACCTATCAGCACATCAATGTCCGCTTCAATTCGCCGCGCTGGTGGCGTTTCCTGTTCAACACCACCGAGCATCACAGCGTGCATCATTCGCAGGACTTCGAAGCGAGCCGCAGCAATTATTCGAACACATGGGTCATCATCGATCGCCTCTTCGGGACGTGCGTCGACGGCGAAGCCGAACTGCTCGGTATGGAAGGCGGCCGCCCGATGTCGGTCCGCGAAACGATGACCTACACCTTCACCGAAGGGTGGAAGTCGGCCAGGGAACGGTTCGGTCGGCGGTCGATGGGCCCGATGACGTCCGCCCCGCTGGTCCCCGCAGAATGACCGGAGCCGCTTCGGCCGCAGACCGGGATTCGGCGTTCGACGCAACGTCCCCACGCGCGTCGCTCGGATACTCCGTCTATCGGCGCTTCGTCGACGGGATCTGGCACGTCGAGGGCAGTCTCGCGCTAGCCCCGGGCGACTCCGCCAACGACGCCTTCGAACGGCTCGACCCGCTGTTCCAGCAGACCGGGACGACCCACGACCGGGCAGGCGACACGCTGACGTTTCGCAAGCAGGGCCAGCCTGCACAGGACAAGATGGCCGTTTTCGACGGCGGCGTCCTGCGGATCGAACCGGGTGCCGCCGGGCTGGTGTTGCGATACCGGCTCGCCAGCCGGGCGCTGCTGTTCTGCTTTCTCGCGCCGCTGCTGTTTCTCGCCTTCGCCCAGGCGACGATCGTCCTCGGCAAGTTCGAGCAGGCGAGGACCGCGGCCAAGGGCAAGAAGCCCGAGGTGAAGAAGCCGCCCGTGGTGCTGAACCCGATCGACAAGGCGCTGGGCGCCCCCGAGCCCGACCCGCCGAAAAAGAAGAAGAAGGCGGACGAGGACGACAAGAAACCTTCGCCGACGCCGGCCTATGTCTTCGCGGGCATGTTCGCGGCCCTCTACGCCGTCGGGCGGGTTCTCGAAGATCGGCGGATCAAGGTGCTGTTCCGACGACGCCTGCTGGGCGCGTAGCATAGCGACGATCGACCCGGTTCACGATGTCACCCCATGAATTCAGGGCGCACGTTGCGTATGAACGTCGCGCGGCTAAGGATGCGCTCCAAGATCCTGGAGCCATGTGTTTGGTCGATAGCGCGTTCCTGCCTGACAAGACGTTCGCCAGTCGGGTCGACTGGAACCTGCTGCGGACCTTCGTCGAGATCGTTCGCGCCGGCGGGATCGGCGCGGCCGCCCGAAAACTGAACAAGCAACAGCCGAGCATCAGCGCCGCGCTCAAACGGCTGGAGGAACAGGTCGGCGAACAGCTGCTGAACCGCTCCTCGTCCGGCGTCGAGATGACGGCCGCGGGCACCGCCCTGCTCGGCATCTGCGAGGAGATGCTCGAAGCGGCAAGGATGGTGCCGCACCAGGTCGCGCAGGCGACCAAGCGGGTCGAGGGCATCGTCCGCATCCAGCTGATCTCGGCGGTCGCCTCCACCGAGTTCGACGAAGCGATCGCCAGCTTCCACCGCCGCAATCCCAACATCCATATCGAGATTCGCGTCTCGCCCTGGCGCGCGGTGCTCGACGCGCTGGAGCATGGCGAGGCCGAGATCGGCGTCGGTTACGACAGCAACGCACGGAGCAGCCTGGTCTACGAGCCCCTGTTCGTCGAACGCCAGCAACTCTACTGCGCGCGCAGCCACCCCCTGTTCGGGCACCGCGTCGAGCGGCTGGGCGAGCTGAAGGACGAGGGCTTCGTCCTGACCGGCGAGGACGAACTCGACACCATAACCCGCCTACGCCGTCGCTACCGTCTCGGCACGAAGGCGAACGGTCATGCGGAGGACATCAACGAGGCCGCCCGGCTGATCACCCTCGGCGTCGGCATCGGATTCCTGCCCGTGCTCGCCGCGGCGGACGCCGTCGCGAAGGGGCGCTTATGGCCGCTGCTCTACGCCGATGCGGAGCCCGCCTACGACATCTTCCTGCTCGCGCGGGCCGAGCCGTCGCGCGATACCGCCACACAATTGTTTTTGGACGAAGTGACCCGAAGGCATAGGGCGCAACGCAGGGCATAGATTTCATCTATGCCTTTCATCATCATTTTGCCTCTTCATCGATGATCCCCGGCACGCCAACGTCGCCAAAGGGGTGATGCCTGCATTCGCCGTCCTGTTCCCGGTCATGCCGGAGGACGGAGGCGCGCTGGCATCATCGGGTGGCTAAGGGGTGTACTTGATGGTGTCTCGACCGTGGCTGAATGGTGTTGCAGCAGCAGCCATGTTGCTGGCGCTGGGCGGTTGCGGGAGCAAGACGTCGGGATCCGCGACCGACGCCGGCGTCGTGAAGAAGGATTTCACGATCGGCTGGTCGATCTACACCGGGTGGATGCCCTGGGCCTATGCGCAACAGTCCGGGATCGTGAAGAAATGGGCCGATAAATACGGCATCGATATCCGGCTGGTTCAGGTCAACGACTATGTCGAATCGGTCAACCAATACGCCGCGGGCAAGCTCGACGGCGTGGTCTGCACGACGATGGATGCGCTGACCATTCCGGCGGCGGGCGGCAAGGATACCACCGTGTTGCTGATCGGCGATTATTCCGACGGCAATGACGGCGTGGTGCTCAAGAACGGCCGGACGATGGCCGACATCAAGGGGCGCTCGGTCAAGCTGGTCGAGCTGTCGGTGTCGCATTTCCTGCTCGCGCGCGGCCTCGAGCTGAGCGGAATGAAGCTCGCCGACGTGAAGACGGTGAACACCGGCGACGCCGACATCGTCGGCGCGTTCGCGTCGCCGGGCGTGAACGCGGTCGTGACCTGGAACCCGCAATTGTCGACGATCCGCGCGACGCCGGGCGCGACGCAGGTGTTCGACAGTTCGAAGATTCCCAACGAGATCCTCGACACGCTCAACGTCAGTACCGCGACGCTCAAGGCCAACCCGAACCTCGGCAAGGCGCTGGCCGGCATCTGGTATGAGACGATGGCGATCATGACCCGCAACGACGCCGCGGGCCGCGCCGCGCGCGCGACCATGGCCAAGGCCGCGGGCGCGACCGAAGCGAGTTTCGACGAACAGCTCAAGACGACGCACCTGTACGCGAAGGCGCAGGACGCGGTCGCCTATGCGGAGAACCCGGACCTGATCATCGTGACCGACCGGGTCCGGCAGTTCAGTTTCGCACACGGCCTGTTCGGTCCGAGCGCGAAGTCCGTCGATACGATCGGCATCACCTTCGCCGGCGGCAAGACGCTCGGCGATACCAAGAACGTGAAGCTGCGGTTCGACCCGAGCTACATGAAGCTGGCGGCGGACGGGAAGCTGTAGCCCCGGAGCGCAGACAAAGACGACGAGCAACGTCGGGACAGCCGTTCCGACGAACGGAGGAGCATGCCTTGGCCATGCGTGAAATCGGGGGATGAAATGAGCGTATTGCCAACACATTCCGCCATGACGACGCCCGACACGCGCGCCCGGAGCGTTGCGCCTGGGCATCCGCGTTGACCCGGCTCGTCGACATTCGCCTCGGCCGCGGGGCACGATTGCTGCTGGGCGCGCTGCCGATCGTGGCGCTGCTGTTCGTCTATCTGCTCGCCTCCGAGGCGCGCCACCTCGACAATCCCGCCGACAAGGTGTTGCCGACGTTCGAGGCGATGGCGCAGGCCATTCGCGGGCTCACCACCGATCGCGACCCGTCGACCGATCGCATCATCCTCGTCGCCGACACGCTGGCGAGCCTGTACCGGCTGGGCATCGGCCTTGCCATCGCGACCGCGACCGCGCTGGTGCTCGGCCTGCTGCTCGGCGTCATGCCGCTCGCGCGCGCCATTCTCGGCCCGATGGTCGCGGTGATCGCGGTCATACCGCCGGTCGCGGTGCTGCCGATCCTGTTCATCGTGCTCGGGCTCGACGAAGCCTCGAAGATCGCGCTGATCGCGATCGGTATCGCGCCGTTCATGACGCGCGACCTGACCAGCTTCGTCGCCAACCTGCCGGTCGAGCAATCGGTCAAGGCGCAGACGCTCGGCGCCAATAGCTGGCAATTGGCGATCCGGGTCGCGCTGCCGCAACTGATGCCCCGCTTGATCGAGGCGCTGCGGCTGTCGATGGGGCCCGCCTGGGTGTTCCTGATCGCGTCCGAGGCGGTCGCCTCCGATGTCGGGCTCGGCTACCGGATCTTCCTGGTCCGGCGCTATTTCGCGATGGACATCATCCTGCCCTACGTCGCCTGGATCTCGCTGCTCGCGATCGCGACCGACGCGCTGATGCTGTTCATCAGCCGCCGCAGCTTCCCTTGGGCGCATGGAGCCGGCCGGTGAGCCCGCTGCTCGAAATGCGAAACATCTGGGTCGAATATGGCGACAAGATCGTGCTCGAACGCGTCTCGCTCGAGATCGCCGAGCGCAGCTTCGTCGCGGTCGTCGGCCCGTCGGGCGCCGGCAAGAGCACCTTCCTCCGCCTGATCCTCGGCCAGGAAGCGCCGAGCCGCGGCCAGGTGCTCCTCGACGGCCAACCGATGCGCGCCGAATGCGGCCCCGATCGCGGCGTCGTGTTCCAGCGCTATTCGGTGTTCCCGCACCTCACCGCGCTCGGCAACGTGATGTTCGGGATCGAATGCGCGCAGGCGCCCTTTGCGGCGCGCCTGTTCGGGGCGCAGCGGCGCGCGGCGCGCGAGACCGCGGTCGAGATGCTCGCCGCGGTCGGCCTGGAACACAGCCTCGACGTCTATCCGGCACAGATGTCGGGCGGCATGCAGCAGCGGCTGGCGATCGCGCAGGCGCTGGTCAAGCATCCCCGCATCCTACTGCTCGACGAGCCGTTCGGCGCGCTCGATCCGGGCATCCGCCTCGACATGCACGCGCTCATCACCAGGCTCTGGCAGGAACGCGGCCTCACGATCGTGATGGTGACGCACGACATCGGCGAGGCGTTCAAGCTCGGCACGCGCGTGCTCGCCTTCGACAAGCGTCGCCACGATCCGCACGCGCCGCACCGCTTCGGCGCCACCACCACCTACGACCTGCCGCTCGATCGCAAGACCCTGCCTCCGCAGGCGCTGGTCGACGCGATCGGCGGCAACCTTCCACAGCGAGACCTAGCATGACGAACACCGCCGATCCGACCGGAGCCCGTGATCACGCCCGCGCCATGGCAGGCACGCGCGTCGAGGCCATGCCCACACTTCCCGCCACCGCCGTCGACGCGCCGGGTGACCCGGTGTGGGAGGAAACGATCGCGCCCGGCGGCTACGCCTCGCGCCGGATCGCCCGCGGCACACGCCTGCGGCTGATCGACCTCGCCGGCGACGCCTGCGCCTCGATGCTGGTCTTCAACGCCGAGACGCCGACCGAGCGGCTGAACGTCGCCGACACGCTCAAGGTGCAGTGGAACGGCTATCTGGGTGCGGGCCGGCTGCTGCTGTCGGACATGGGCCGGGTGATGATGACCATCCTCGAGGATGACGCCGGCACGCACGACGCGTTCTGCGGCGCGTCGAACGAAGCATCCAACGCGCGTGCTTACGGCGACGGCAAGAATTACGGCGCACATCCGAACGCGCGCGACCGCTTCATGCTGGGTGTCGCCAGGCACGGGCTCGGTCGCAAGGACGTCCACCCCTGCATCAACTGGTTCAAGGGCGTCCGGATCGCCGAGGACGGCGCCACCCTGCCCGAGATCGGCCCCTTCCCGCCCGGCCGGACGCTCACCTTGCGCGCCGAAATGGAGCTGATCGTCGTGCTCGCCAACTGCCCGCACGTGCTCGACACCCGCGCCGATTTCACGGTGACGCCGCTGCGCGTGACCGCCTGGCGCGGCGAACCGGCGGCCGAGGATGACCCGATCCGCACCGCGACGCCGGAAGGGCTCCGCGCCTTCCTCAACACCGAAGATCTGTACGCGCGCTGAAGGACCGACATGACCACTTCCCCCCTCCCCGGTACCATCCGCCACGACGAGATCGTCCCCGCCCGCGCACCCTGGATGCACCGCGTGGCCGCGGGTGAAACGCTGCGCATCGTCGATATCGAAGGCAATCAGGCGGTCGATTTCCTGATGTATGCCGCCGCCGACGATTCCGAACGTTACAGCGCGCAGGATACGATCGCGGCGCAGCGCAACCTGTTCCTGCGCGATGGCGCGGTGCTGTTGTCGAATGAAGGCCGGCCGATGATGACGATCACCGGGACCAGCGTCGCCTATCACGACACGATCGGTGGCGCCTGCTCGTGCGAGTCCAACACCTTGCGCTACGGCCACCATACGAAGGCCCAGCATAGCTGCGTCGACAATTTCCTCGACGCCAATATCTGCGCCGGCCGCGGCAAGCGCGACATGGTGTCGAACATCAACTTCTTCATGAACGTGCCGGTCGAGGCGGACGGCACGCTCGGCATCGTCGACGGCATCTCCGCGCCCGGGCTGACCGTCGACCTGCGCGCGGAGATGGACGTCATCGTGGTCGTGTCCAACTGCCCGCAGGTCAACAATCCCTGCAACGGCTTCAACCCGACGCCCGTGCGTATGCAGGTTTCGGCGTGATGTTCAAAAAGGTCCTGATCGCCAATCGCGGCGCGATCGCCTGCCGCATCATCCGCACGCTGAAGACGATGGGGGTCGGTTCGGTCGCGGTGTTCAGCGACGCCGATGCCGGCTCCGCGCACGTCGCGCAGGCCGACGAGGCGGTCCGGATCGGCCCCGCGCCGGCCGCGGAAAGCTATCTCAACGTCGGGGCGATCCTGGCCGCCGCGGAGGCAACTGGCGCCGAGGCGATCCACCCCGGCTACGGCTTCCTCTCGGAAAACACCGCCTTCGCCGAGGCATGCGCCGCGCGCGGCATCGCGTTCATCGGCCCGACTCCCGACAACATCCGCGCCTTCGGGCTGAAGCACACCGCGCGCGATCTCGCCGCCGCGCAGGGCGTGCCGCTCGCACCCGGCACCGACCTGCTCCGCGACGAAACCGCGGCGATCGAGGCGGCAGCGCGGATCGGCTACCCGGTCATCCTCAAGGCGACCGCAGGCGGCGGCGGCATCGGCATGAAGGTCTGCGCCGACGAGGCCGATATCCGCGAGGGTTTCGCCACCGTAGCCCGCCTCGGCGCAGGCAATTTCGGCGACGGCGGTGTTTTCCTCGAACGCTATGTCGCCCGCGCACGCCATATCGAGGTGCAGGTGTTCGGCGATGGCGCAGGCCATGTCGTCGCCCTCGGCGAACGCGACTGCTCGCTGCAACGCCGCAACCAGAAGGTCGTCGAGGAAACCCCCGCCCCGCTGCTCCCCGCCGCCACGCGGCAGGCGCTGATCGACGCCGCCGTCCGGCTCACCGCCGTCGCCAATTACCGCTCGGCAGGCACCGTAGAATTTCTCTACGATGCCGAACGAGACGACTTCTTCTTCCTAGAGGTCAACACCCGGCTCCAGGTCGAACACGGCGTCACCGAACAGGTCACCGGCGTCGACCTCGTCGAATGGATGGTGCGCGGCGCGGCCGGCGACTTCGCCTTCCTCGATGGGTTCGAGGCGAAGCCGGTCGGCGCGTCGATCCAGGTCCGCCTCTATGCCGAGGATCCCGCGCAGGATTACCGGCCCAGCTCGGGCCGCCTGGTCGGCGTCTCGTTCCCCGAAGGTCCTCGCGTCGACAGCTGGATCGCCGCCGGCACCGAGGTGTCGAGCTGGTACGACCCGATGCTCGCCAAGCTGATCGTCACCGCACCCACACGCGACGCCGCCGTGCAGGCGATTCAGGACGCGCTCGACGCCACGTCGATCGCCGGGATCGAGACCAATCTCGACTGGCTGCGCACCGTTGTGCGCTCGCCGGTGTTCACCAGCGGCGAAGTCTCCACCCGTGCGCTCGCCGACATCGCCTACACGCCGCGGTCAATCCGCGTGCTGGCAGGCGGCGCCTCCACCACGGTCCAGGACTATCCCGGCCGACTCGGCCTGTGGGATGTCGGCGTACCGCCCTCAGGACCGATGGACGCACTCGCCTTCCGCCTCGGCAACCGGCTGCTAGGCAACGCGGAAGACACGGCGGGACTCGAGATCACCGCTGCCGGGCCAACGCTGCTCTTCAACGTCGCCACCCGGATCTGCCTGACCGGCGCCGATTTCGGTGCGGTCGTCGATGGCGCGCCCGCCCCGTGTTACGAGCCGATTGACATTGCAGCCGGCCAGATCCTCAAGATCGGACGTGTCACCGGTGGCGGCATGCGCGGCTATATCGCGATCGCCGGCGGACTCGACGTGCCGCTGTTCCTCGGCAGCCGCAGCGCCTTCACGCTTGGCGAGTTCGGCGGCCATGCCGGGCGCGCCGTAATGACCGGCGACACGCTGCATCTGGCACGAACCGATCCACCCGGCGCGCCGGCCGCAACGCTCGCGCTCGCCGACCGACCCGCGATCACCCGCGAATGGACGCTCGCTGTCCTCTACGGCCCGCACGGCGCCCCCGATTTCTTCACACCCGACGACATCGCGATGCTGCGCAGTACGGCGTGGAAGGTTCACTACAACTCCAACCGCACCGGCGTCCGCCTGCTCGGGCCGAAGCCGCATTGGGCGCGGAAGGACGGCGGCGAGGCGGGGCTCCACCCCTCGAACATCCACGACAATGCCTATGCGATCGGCGCGGTCGACTTCACCGGCGACATGCCGATCATCTTGGGGCCGGACGGTCCCTCGCTCGGCGGCTTCGTCTGTCCTTTCGTCGTCGCGCAGGCGGACCTGTGGAAGGTCGGCCAGCTCGCGCCGGGCGACAGCGTCCGCTTCGCACCGATCGACAATGCCACGGCGGTGGCGGCCGAGCAGGCGCAGGACCGGCTTGTCGCCACGCTCGCCGCGCCGCTACCGCCGGTAACGACGGGCGACTATCTCGGTTCGCCGATCCTGCGCGCGATCGAAGCGCAAGGCGTACGCCCGGCGGTGACCTATCGCCAGCAGGGCGACCGCAACCTGCTGGTTGAATACGGCCCGATCATGCTCGATCTCGAACTCCGGCTCCGCGTTCACGCGCTGATGCTCGAAGTCGAAAAGGCCGCGCTCGCCGGCATCATCGACGTGACCCCGGGCATCCGCTCGCTCCAGATCCATTACGACAGCCGGCAGCTTTCGCAGGCATCGCTGCTCGATGCACTCGCCGCGGCCGAGGAGCGCCTCGGCGGGCTGGACGATTTCGAAATCCCGTCCCGCGTCGTCTACCTGCCGCTGTCGTGGAAAGACCCGGCAATCTACCAGACGATCGACAAATACATGGAATCGGTGCGCGACGACGCGCCGTGGTGCCCCGACAATATCGAGTTCATCCGCCGCGTGAACGGGCTCGACAGCATCGACGACGTGCAGCGGATCGTGTTCGACGCCGAATATCTCGTGATGGGCCTTGGCGACGTCTATCTCGGTGCGCCGGTTGCGACCCCGATCGACCCGCGCCACCGGCTCGTCACCACCAAATACAATCCCGCGCGCACCTGGACGCCGCCCAACGTCGTCGGCATAGGGGGCGCATACATGTGCATCTACGGCATGGAGGGGCCCGGCGGATACCAGCTGTTCGGCCGCACCGTCCAAGTGTGGAACGCGTGGCGCCAGACCGACGCGTTCCGTGACGGCAAGCCCTGGCTGCTGCGCTTCTTCGACCGCATCCGCTTCTTCCCGGTCAGCCACGACGAACTGACCGAGTGGCGCCGCGACTTCCCGCTCGGCCGGCGCGCGATCCGGATCGAGGACGAGGTGTTCCGCCTCTCCGAATACCGTGCCTTCCTTGCCGACAACGCCCCGTCGATCACCGCTTTCCAGGCGCAGCGGCAGGCGGCCTTCGACGAGGAGCGTGCCGACTGGGAGCGCAACGGCGAGTTCGACCGTGTCGCGGCGCTGACCGAGGAAGCGGACGCCGGCGCCGCCACCGTCGAGATCGACCTGCCCGAGGGCTGCGAACTGGTGGAGGCACCGTTCGGCGGCAGCCTGTGGAAGCTGCTGGTCGCTGTCGGGGCCGAAGTGACGGAAGGCGACACAATCGGCATCATCGAGGCCATGAAGATGGAATCACCCGTGATCAGCCCCGTCACGGGTACAATACGCCGCATCTACGTCCAGGAACGGCAACCGCTCTCGCCCGGCGGCGCGATGCTCGCCGTGGAGGTGGCATGATGGACGGGCCGTTCGAAGTCGGCGCAATCGCCGCAGCCGTCGCATCAGGGCGCACCGATGCGGTCAGCGTCGCCCAAGCCGCCCTCGCCCGCATCGACGCCTATGCTGCGATCCAGCCCGCGGTGTGGATCACGCGTATCGCCGACGCGGAGGTGATGGCATACGCGCAGCGCGTCGATGCCCGGATCGCCGCGGGCGAAATGCTGCCGCTCGCCGGCGTACCGTTCGCGATCAAGGACAATATCGACCTCGCCGGCGTGCCGACCACCGCCGCCTGCCAGGACTTCGCCTATACGCCGTCCGTATCGGCGGAGGTGGTCGAACGCCTGATCGCCGCCGGTGCGATCCCGATCGGCAAGACCAACCTCGACCAGTTCGCCACCGGGCTCAACGGCACCCGCAGCCCCTACGGCGCGCCCGCCTGCGTGTTCAATCGCGCCTATGTCAGCGGCGGGTCCAGCTCCGGCTCGGCGGTCGCGGTCGCGGCCGGGTTGGTCGCGTTCGCGCTCGGCACCGACACCGCCGGATCTGGTCGCGTCCCCGCCGCGTTCAACGGCCTGGTCGGCATGAAGCCTACCAAGGGCCGCTGGAGCACAACCGGGCTTGTGCCCGCATGCCGCACGATCGACTGCATCACCGTGCTGGCGCACACCATCGCCGACGCGCGCGCGATCGACGCGGTGGTCGCTGGCTTCGACCGCACCGATGCCTATTCCCGCCCGCGCGAGGATCGCCCCGTCGCCACGCGCCGGATCGGCGTACCAGCGCCCGACCAGCGCATATTCCTCGGCGATGCCACCGCCGCCCGCCTGTACGAACAGGCGCTCGCGACGCTTGCCGCGGACGGCGCCGAACTGGTCGAAGTGGACATGGCGCCGCTCCGCGAGGCGGCGATGCTGCTCTACGGCGGCCCGTGGGTGGCGGAACGCACCGCCGCCGCCCTGCCGCTGCTCGATACGCGGCCCGAGGCGATCGACCCGACCGTCCGCTCGATCATGGAGGCCGGACGTGCCGTCAGCGGCGTAGACGTGTTCGAAGGCCAGTATCGGCTCGCCGCGTTGCAGCGGATCGCGGACGCGATGTGGCAGGATATCGATCTGCTCGCGCTGCCGACCACGCCGACGATCTACCGGATCACCGAGATGCGCGCGGCACCGATCGCGCTCAACAGCAACCTCGGGCTCTACACAAACTTCGTCAACCTGCTCGACATGGCCGCGCTCGCTGTGCCCGCCGGCTGGCGCGACAACGGCACCGGCTTCGGGATCACGCTGATAGCGCCCGCCTGGACCGACCAGGGCCTGCTCGACGCGGGCGAGGCCTATCTCGCCGCCGCCGCGCTTCCCCCAGCCCCGCCGCTCAACATCGAGGATAGTATGGAAACCGTGAAACTCGCCGTCGTCGGCGCGCACCTCGAAGGCATGCCGCTTCACTGGCAGCTCACCTCCCGCGAGGCGCGGCTGGTCGGCGCCACCACCACCGCGCCGACCTATCGGCTGTACGCGATGGCCAATTCGACGCCGCCCAAGCCCGCGCTGATCCATGTCGGCGAAGAGGACGGTGCCGCGATCGCGGTGGAAGTCTATGAACTCGACGTCGCCGCCTTCGGCAGCTTCGTCGTCGAGGTCCCCGCGCCACTTGCGATCGGCTCGGTGACGCTCGCCGACGGATCGGTCGTCAAGGGCTTCGTCGCCGAGCCACGCGCGATCGTCGGGGCGGAGGACATCACCACGCTGGGTGGCTGGCGCGCCTATATCGACACGCTGCCCCGTCCAGGCGGATCATGACTACGGCGAACGCATCCCATGCGGCGACCCTGGCCGAGCTTCAGCGCGCCAAGGTCTCGGCCGAAGCCGCCAACGAGGCGAAGACCCGCTACCTCGTCGCGGTCAGCCATGAGATCCGTTCGCCCCTCAACGTCATCTACGGCTATGCCCAACTGCTGGAACGCGACGACACGCTGTCGGGCGCAGAAGTCGGGACGATCATCCGTCGCTCGGCCGAGCACGTCACCAATCTCGTCGAAGGCCTGCTCGAAATCTCGCGGATCGAGAGCGGCGTCCTGACGATCCGGTCCGACCTCATCGACATCCGCGGGCTGCTCGACCACATCGTCGACATGTTCCGGATGCAGGCCGCCGCCAAGGGCCTCACGCTGACGCTCGACGTCGAAGACCGGCTGCCCGCGCAGGTGAAGGCGGATGAAAAACGCCTGCGCCAGATCCTCATCAACCTCGTCTCCAACGCGATCAAATACACCCAGTCGGGCAGCGTCGCCGTCAAGGTCCGCTACCGCAGCCAGGTCGCCGACATCGAGGTTCGCGATACCGGCATCGGCATCGCGGCGGGCGACCTGGACCGCGTGTTCGAACCGTTCGAGCGCGGCAACTCGGCGGAGGCGCAAAGTCAGCCGGGCATCGGGCTGGGCCTCGCCATCACGCGCGTGCTTGCCAGCGTGCTGGGCGGCGACATTGCGGTGGAGAGCACGCCGGGAGTCGGGAGCAGTTTCCGCTTCCGCATCATGCTGCCCGCCCCGATGGTCGCACCGCGCGCGCCGGTGCAGGGTGCGAGGATCACGGGCTATGCGGGGCCGCCGCGGACCGTGCTGGTGATCGACGACGATCCCGCGCAGCGTGCCATCCTCCAGGCGCTGCTCGCCGCGCTGGGTTTCGTGGTGCATACCGCGGCCGATGGGACGGAAGGGCTCCTGCTGGCCGAGCGCACGCCCGCGGATATCGTGCTGCTCGACATCCAGATGCCGGGGATCAGCGGATGGGATGTCGCGGCGCGGCTGCGCGCCACGCACGGCGCGGCGCTGCGGATCGTGATGGTGTCCGCCGACGTCCATGAACTCCACATCGGCGGCGAGAGCCGCAGCAACCATAATGCGTTCGTGACGAAGCCGGTCGAACTCGACGCGTTGATCTCGCTGATCGGCACGCAGCTCGATCTGCGCTGGGACGAGGCAGCAATGCCCGACCTCCCCGAGACGCCCGCGGCATTGCCCCCCTTGCCCGCGGCAGCCCTACCCTTCCTCGATCGATTACGCGACCTTGCAAGGATCGGTCACGTCCGCGGCTTGGAAAGCGCGCTCGATATGTTCGAGCAGGCGATACCGACCGCCGCCCCCCTGGTCGCCGTGCTCCGGCGCCAGTTGATCGACCTGGATCTCGCCGCGTTCCAGAAGACGCTCGACGATGCGCGTTGAACCCGCAGAGGCGGCACGGCCGGTCATCCTGGTCGTCGACGACACGCCCGAGGCGTTGCGGTTCCTGACCACGACGATCGAGAGCGCCGGGATGACCGTCCTGATCGCGATCGACGGTCTCGCCGCGCTCGCGCTGTTGAAGAACATCACGCCCGACCTGATCCTGATGGACGCGGTGATGCCCAATCTCGACGGGTTCGAGACGACCCTGCGGATCAAGGCCATTCCGGCGTTCCAGCATCTGCCGATCATCTTCATGACCGGGCTGACCGAGACCGAGCATGTCGTCCGCGGGCTCAACGCCGGCGGGATCGACTTCGTCTGCAAGCCGATCGTGATCGAGGAGCTTCTCGCGCGCATCCGGGTTCACCTGGCAACGGCGCGCGTCGCGCATGGCAGTCAGCTCGCACTCGACATGAGCGGCCGGCCAGCGTTGGCGGTCGACGGGAGCGGCGAACCCCAGTGGCTGACCCCGGCCGCGAGCGCGATGCTCGAACGGCTGTTCCCCGGCTGGTCCTGCGCATCCGGCGGGCTGCCCATGCCTTTCCTGGCGGCGCTGCGCGTTTTGCAAGCCAGTCCGCCGATGCCGGGAGCGCGCGTCACCGTGGCCGCCGGCGACCGCACGCTCGAAGCCGGCCTGTTGCGCAACACCGCGGCGGACCAATGGGTGTTCCGCCTGACCGAGCGCCACGAGGGCGAGGAGCAGGCGATGCTCGCCGCCCAGCACGGGCTCACCTCGCGCGAGGCGGAAGTCCTGCTCTGGATCAGCCGCGGCAAGCAGAACCGCGAGGTCAGCGAGATCCTCGAGATCAGCCCGCGCACCGTGAACAAGCATCTCGAGCAGATCTTCGAGAAGATGGGCGTGGAGAACCGGGCGTCGGCGACGGCGATCGCCGTCACCACGCTGACGCGCTAGGGCGAGGGCGCATGGATCGAACCGCCAGCACGGCCACCCGCGCCACCGCTATCCGAGCGGCACTCGCGCACGGCGACAACGAGGGCGCGCTGGCCGCCGCGACCCGCTGGCGCACGGAAGCGCCAGACGCAGCCGAAGCGCATTTCCTCGCCGGGATCAGCGCGGCCGCGCTCGGCAGGATACGCAGCGCGATCGCGCTGATCGAGACGGCCGTCACGCTCGACGGGTGCGGCGAATATCAGGCCCAACGCGCCCGCCTCTACACGCTCGTCCGGCGGGATGCGGACGCCGCATCGGCGCTGGCCGCCGCCGAGCGGTCGCCGCCGACCGACGCGCTCGGGCGCGACACGATGGGCTGCGTCTATGCGCGGCTGGGCGATCATGCCGCCTCGCTTCCCCACTTCGCCGAAGCCGTGCGGCTCGCCCCCGCGAACACCGCGTTCCGCTACAACCAGGCCGCGGCGCTCAGCTTCCTCGGGCGACAGGACGAAGCCGAGCAGGCATTGGAGGCGCTGCTCACGCTGGCCCCGGCCGATGCCCGCGCGCATCATCTGCTGGCAGGTCTGCGCCGCCAGACACCCCACCGCAATCATGTCGACCGGCTCTCGGCGGTTCGCAAGGCGACGCGGTCACCGCATGATCGCCTGCTGCTGGGCTATGCGCTCGCCAAGGAGATCGACGACCTCGCCGATCCTCACGCCGCGTTCGCCATTCTCGCCGAAACCAATGCCGAGCACCGCGCCACGCTGCCCTATCGCTTTGCCGACGATGCCGCCAATTTCAATGCGGTCGAGGCGTGCTGGCCGACGATCGCGAAGGTCCGGGTCGCCGATCCGTCGCCCGCATCGCCGATCTTCATCGTCGGCATGCCGCGTACCGGCACCACGCTGGTCGATCGCATCCTGTCGTCGCACCCCCAGGTCGAGAGCGCCGGCGAACTCCAGGCCATGCCGCTCGCCGTCAAAGCCGCCGCGGGAACACGCAGCCGAACCGTGCTCGATCCCGAGACGATCCGCGCTGCCGCCGAGGCGGACCTAGGCGCGATCGGCCGGGACTATATCACCCGCGCCGCGTCCCACGTCTCCGGTACGAAACCGCGTGTCGTCGACAAATTTCCCGGTAATTTCCTCTATGTCGGCGTGATCGCCCGCGCACTACCCAACGCGACGATCGTCTGTCTTCGGCGGAACCCGATGGACACGATCACCGCCAACTTCCGCAACCTGTTCGCGATCGGATCGCGCTATTACGACTATAGTTACGACCTGATCGACATCGCCGCCTATTACCAGCGCTTCGACCGCATGATGGCGCTGTGGCGCGAGGTGCTGCCCGGCCGCGTGCTCGAACTCCAGTACGAGACGCTCGTCGACAACCAGCGGGAGGAGACCGCCCGCCTGCTCGACCATTGCGGGCTGGACTGGTCCGATGCCTGCCTCGATTTCCATACCAACACGGCGCCCGTCTCGACGCCCAGCGCCGCGCAGGTCCGCCGGCCGCTGTACCGGGACTCGGTCGATCGCTGGCGCCGCCACGCCGACGCGCTGGCGCCCGCGCGCGACTTTCTGGTGCGCCACGGAATCACCATCGACTAGCCGCCTGCGTACGTCATTCGCACACCTGCCACGGCCACCGTCCCATCCTATTGTCACGGAGCAGTGCGGCGGTTTTCACCAACCAGGGGCCTATGATGCAGAAAGTGCTTCTGAGCTACGTGCAGCCCGTGATCGTCGCTGCCATCATCCTGTTCTGGGCGTTCGGCCCGGCGGAGTGGATCCAGAACCCTTGGTCGATCGTGGTCGCGACCCTGACGACGACCGCGCTGATCCAGGCGCTGGAATGGGTCAAGGAGCGGCATTCGAGCTGGCGGCTGACCAAGCGCGAGTTCTTCACCGACGTCTTCTACGTGGTGCTGAGCTACACTGTGATCGCCTGGGCGACGAAGACCTTCGCCGACGAACCGATGATCGCCGCCAAGCAGGCGCTCGGCATCGCGACGCCGTGGGCGATGCACCTCCCGTTCGTGGTGCAGGTCGCGCTGGTCGTCGTGCTGATCGAGTTCGGGCAATATTGGCTGCACCGCCTGATGCACAACCAGTCGTTCTTCTGGTCGACGCATGCGCCGCATCATCATTTGACTCAGCTCAATGCGATGAAGGGCGCGGTCGGCAATCCGATCGAACTGTTCCTGATCAGCCTCAGCGTCGTCGCGTTGCTCGACCTTCCCCAGGCGGCGATCTTCTGCGCGCTCAACATTCTCGCGGTGGTGTCGACCTTCGCGCATGCCAATACGCGTTTCGATCCGCCACGCTGGTACGCGTTCGTCTTCACCACGATCCGGAATCACAGCCTTCACCATTCGGTGGCCTATGAGGATACGCGCTGCAATTACGGCAATTCGCTGATCCTGCTCGATCGCATCTTCGGCACGTACCGCAGCGGCGAGGCCGAACTGGTGGGCCAGGACGAGCGCCGACGCCTGACGATCCCGGAACAATTCCTGTTTCCGGCACGCCCGCTGATCGACCGGATCGGCGCGCGGCGAAGCCGTTCCGACACCGAAATTGCTGCCTGATCGATATGAACAAACGAATACGGGGGCTAAGCAGGGTTTGAAAAAGACAGTGACGACGAAATGGGCCGTGGCGCTGGTCGCAATCGGCATGGTCGTAGCCCCGGCGTTGGCCGCCGGCCCGATCGAGCAGGTTATCCCCGTGCCAGGCTTCGCGGATTTCCTCGCAGTCGATGGCAAGACGGTATGGGCCACCAACAGTGGCCGCGTCGAACGCTGGTCGCGCAACGGCAAGCGCGCGGAAGTGCCGATGGCCCATCCGTGCGGCGCGATGACGATTGCGTTCAAGTCGCTATGGGTCGCGGACTGCAAGGACTTCACGCTCACCCGGATCGACCTCAAGACCGCGAAGATCACCGCCGTCATCGCGACCGGGATCGCCAATCCGAAGGGCGAACTGAACGTCGTCGCGGGCGCCGGATCGATCTGGGTGGCCAGCGACGCCAAGGGCGTGATCGCGCGCGTCGATCCCGCCACGAACGCCGTCACCGCGTCGATCCCCACCAATCCCGACAGCTATTATTTGACCTTCGGCATGGGGTCGCTCTGGGCGGTCAGCGGCACACGGCAAAGCCTGCAGAAGATCGACCCCGCCACCAACAGCGTCGTCGCGACGACCGCGCTCGGTCGCGAGCCCGGCTTCCTGGCGGCGGGCGAGGGATCGATATGGGTGCAGGAACAGGGCGACGGCACCGTCGCCCGGATCGATCCGGCGACCGCCGCGGTATCGGGCCGCGTCAAGGTCGACGAGACGCTTAAATACGGCGACATCGACACGGGCGGCGGCAAGGTGTGGTTGCGCACCACCGCCGGGCAGACCTTCGTGGTGATCGACCCCACGTCGCTCGCGATCACCGCGCGGATGGGTGCGCCTGCCGGTAGCGGCGCGCTCCGCTATACGCGCGCTGGTGTGTGGACCACCGCGCATGACGCACACACGATGTCGTGGTGGCGCAAACCGAAGACGATCGGAAAGTAAGCGCGCATACGAGCGCTTGCCGCGACGCGTGTTCCGGCGATCAGGCGGGCTTGGGCGCTACTGGATAGACGATGAAGTCGGGATGGCGATCGATCGCCGGTGGCGACGTAGCTCCGGCGGCGGCCTTTTCGAGTTCGCCGATTGCCGACGGCGGAAGCGCAAGACCATGCTCCGACGGATGGGCGGGGGCTTCCATCGGGTAATCCCGCCCGGGCGTCGTCGTCATCTCGATATGCGCGCCGAGCAGCGCGCGAACCGGACGGGTCCTGGCAAAGTCCGCCAGCCGAACCGTGCTCGCACGAAACACGTCGAACCGATCGCGCGGCACATACAGCCTGCCGGGATACAGCATGTCGCCCGAGAAGATCAGCCGCGTACGGGCGTCGTAGATCATGATATGCGCCGGCTCGTGGCCCGGGGTCGGTACGACCTCGATCACGCGATGCCCGAGATCGTACCGGCCGATCGCGTTCGGCCAGTCGCGAATGCCAAAAAAGTCCGCGACCTGCTTGGGCTGGAGCCCGACCAGTTCGGTATCCGGCCGATCGCGAAACTCCTCGTCGCCGCCATGATGATCGCCGTGCGAGTGCGAGTGCGCGACGATCAGCCGGACCGGCCGACCGCCGTGGCCCGCACGCCAGTCGGCTATCACCCGGTCCACCGTCGGGCGAATCTTCAGCCCGCCTGCACCGCTGTCGATCAACAGCGCGCGGTTGGTTCCGAACAGCAGATAGATGAAGGGCGCCTCGAAATTGGTCTTTACCGATTGGCGGATGACGAAGGTGTCGGCGTCGATCCGCTGTACCTGCGTCGGGGGTTCGCCGGGCGTGGTGCCATCGATCCAACGGGCGAAATGCGGCCCGACCCTGCTCGGTGCCGCGCTTACTGATATCACGGCGGCCGCGACGAGCGTGACCGATCGCGCAGCTATGGTACGTCTGCCATGCAGGCGGATTGCTTGGTTCATCCGCGAACCGTAGGCGCCGGGATCGGTCCGCCCATACGCCATTTAACGGAGCGGCAACCGGGGCGCAGGCCGAACCGGCTTGCGCCCCGGTCGGACGATCAGCGGGACGCCAGCTGCGTACCGGGCAAGGGATCGCGTGCCGCCGTTGCCACGGCGATGCGGCTGCGCATGTCGGCCATGACATCCGCACGGCATCCGCGCGCCTGATCGGCCAGCGCGAGATGGATCGAACTCAATCCCTCGCCGCACACCGCATTCGCGACATTGTCCATGCGGATCGCCAGCCGCTGCTGTCCCTCGACGCTGGCGAGATCGATCCCGCTGAGGTTGAGGACGGCGCTGTCGGCCGAGAAGGGATTTCCGCCGGGTGCGGCGATGGCAGGCGTCGCCATCAGAATTGCGGCACATGCCGCCAGGCCAATCTTCATCATCATCTCCTGCGTTCGCGGGCCTATCGCTCTCCGGCGATCAGGTGACGATAATGTAAGATCGGCCCGACACGATCACAAGCGCACGCTCACAAGCGCGGGGGCTCAGCGAGCGCTGATGGTCAACGAGGCAATTTCGGTGCGTGACCCGAGCGACCCCGGCGGCAGCATGACCGTCTCGGCCCGCTCCGTCCCCGCATCGGGATCGACGAGTACCACGCGCAGCGCGTAATTCCGGGCGATCGGCCACGCGCGCGCGACATCCAGCGGGACCGTCGCCTGCCAGGCCCGGTCGCCCTCGACGGCGAGATCGCGCCCCCCGATCCTGACGATCATCGTCGCCCGCGCCCGGTATCCCGACAGCCGCAGACAGCTGTCCGCCCCGCAATATACCAGTCGCGCGCGCATTTGCTGCCCCGCCTGCGCCGGCGCGATCATCGTCAGAGCGCAAGACAGACCGGCTGCCATCCGTATCGCGTGAGAAGTGGCATGACGAACCATGGCGCATGGATACCGCTCCGCGCCCGCGCGCGGCATGCGCCGTTTGACGTAGATCGTTGCCGCCACCGCTCCGGATGCGCGACCGGCTTACGTCAAACGCCCCATGTTGGTCCGCCGATAATATCCACACTCTGCCCATAAGCGATTGGCCCCGGACGAGGCGCCGACGTCGTCAGGAAGAACATGGAGAGGCGATAGCGTTTTACGTACCAAGGGGGCTTAGATGGCAGGACGATTCTCGCGCGCGGGTTTATTGTGCGCGACGGCGCTGGCGAGCGTGGCTGGACTTCCCGCGCTGGCGCAGGATGCTCCACCGGCGCCGGCCGCGGCCACCGCGGGGCAAACCGCGGAGTCCGACCCCAACGGGATCCCCACCGAGATCCCCACCGAGATCATCGTGACCGGAAGCCGGCGCCGGACCACGCTTCAGGATGCGCCGATCAATATCAGTGCGGTATCCGCCGAGACGATCGAGTCGCAGCGGCTCGACGACGTCCGCTCGCTCGCCTCCTTCGTCCCGGGTGTCACCGTGGCGGATACCGGGCCGGGATCGACCGGTGGCATCATCCTGCGCGGCATCTCGTCGGGCGATACCAGCGTGTTCGGCGCCAATGCCGGCAATTCGGTCGGCGTGTACCTCGGCGAGGTGCCCCTCTACCTCGATTTCAAGCTGATCGACGTCAATCGGGTCGAGGTGCTGCAAGGGCCGCAGGGCACGCTGTACGGGCTCGGCACGCTGGCCGGCGCGGTGCGCTACATTCCCAATCGTCCGGAAACCGATCGCTTCTCGATCGACGTCCATGGCCGCGGCTATGCGCAGTCGCATTCGGACGATTTCGGAGGGGTCGGCGACGTCGCGATCAACGTGCCGATCGTCAAGGATCACATCGCCTTCCGCACGTCGACCGGCTATTACGACAATGCCGGCTTCATCGATTACAACTACCTGCTGCAACAGCCGGGCGTCTCCGATCCGCAGCCGGGCCGCGCGACGGCGACCTCGACCGGTTCGCTCGGCACGACCGCCGACTATGCGGCCAATTTCAAGCGCAAGGAGGATGTGAACTACGAACACACCTTCACCACGCGCAACCAGCTGCTGCTCGAATACAACCCCGATATCAAAGCGTACCTGACCTACGCGCACCAGACGACCAAGACCGGCGGGCGCCAGGCGAATGGCGCCGGCGTGCTGGGTACCGGCAAGTACGAAGCGCCGTTCCGGTATCTGGAGCCCGTCGATCGCACCGCCGACCTGTTCTCGGCCGAGTTCAATATCAACCTGGGCAGCATCGCCCAGCTGGTGAGCACCACCGCCTATACCAAGCAGCATATCAGTAGCGTCGACGACAACACCGACCTGCTGCTCGACCTGGACTATGGCTACGAGGCGTTTCCCGCCTTCTCGTCCTACGCCAACAACGAACGCAAATATAAGCAGTTCAACCAGGAAGTGCGCCTCGTCTCCACCCATGGCGGCCCACTCAGCTGGGTGATTGGCGGCTTCTACAACCGCCTGAAACTCAACACCGACCGGCGGGAATACACGCCGGGCTTCTCCGAATTTGCAGGCCTCGATCGACCCGACAATCTGGAATATATCGCCCAGCTTCGCAGCAAGACGGTCGAGAAGGCGGTCTACGGCGAAGCCACGCTGAACCTGACCAGCAAGTGGCAGGTGACCGGCGGCCTTCGCTATTTCAAATATGACGCGACCGTCGCCGGGGGAAGCGCGCTGCCGCTGATCGGCGTCGGGATCGGCGCCTTCCCGTCGACCACGATCAACCCCGCCCGGGTGCGGACCGGAGAGACCGGCAAGGACGGCTTCGTCTGGAAAGCGAACACGTCGTACAAGTTCAGCAGCGACCTTCTCGCCTATGCCACCTACTCGACCGGGTACCGGGTCGGCGGCGTCAACCAGGTCGTCGCGTGCACGGCGGAGGATCTGGAAAGGGCCGCATCGGGCGGTCAGGTCCTCTGCGCGCTGCCCAACGAGCTGGTCTACGGCCCGGACAAGACGCGCAACGCCGAGATCGGCGTCCGCGCCAGCCTGTTCGACAAGCGACTCCTGCTCACGCTGGACGGCTATCACGTCAAATGGTCGGGCGTGCAGGTGCCGAGCCAGACGGTCAACGGCGCGATCGGGATCACCGTCAACGGTGCCGAGGCGGTGTCGCAAGGGTTCGACTTCCAGGGCACGGTCAGGATCACCCCGAACCTCGCGCTGACCGGCACCTATTCCTATGTCGACGCACATCTCACGGAGGACGTCACCGGGCTGGTGGTGAGCCAGGGTGTCCGCTCCGATGCCTTCAAGGGCGACCGACTGCCGGGGTCGGCCAAGAACTCGGGCAGCGCGCAGCTCAACTACAGCTACCCGCTGGGCGACGGCCGCAAGATCGAGGCGACCTGGGCGACCATTTACCGCGGCGAGATCTATTCGCGGGTCGGCCTGCGCGGCAATGGCGAGGCGATCCCGGGCTATGTGACGCACAGCGCCTCGCTCAACTACGTCACCAAGCCGTTCGAGGTCGGGCTGTTCGCCGACAACATCTTCGACAAATATGCGGTGACCGCGATCAGCAACGACATATCGTCCTACAACCAGGTGCGCAGCGACGTGGTCGAACGCTATTATTCGCGCGGCGTGCTGACGCCTCGCCGGGTCGGTGTCGAGTTCCGCTTCCATTATTGATCGAGTGTGGAGTGTCGCGCGCGGTTGCCGGATCGACGTGATCCGGCAACCGCGCGTCGGCACTGCCCGCATTGATCGATCATCCCCCTGCCCCGCCGGCGTTGCGCCGGTCGGGTTCGTACGCTTGCTCCAGGACATGGCATGACCACTCTCGCCACCACCACTCTCGCCACCACCACGCCCGTCACGACCACGCTGGCCATGACAAGCATCATCGTAACGACCCGCGACGGCGCCACGCGGACGCTGTCGGCCACCCCCGGCGTCTCGGTGATGGAAGTCATCCGCGACGGCGGGGTCGACGAGCTGCTCGCCTTGTGCGGCGGCTGCCTGTCCTGCGCCACATGTCATGTCGTCGTCGATCCGGCGCAGGCCGCGTCGCTGCCGCCGATCACGGACGAGGAGGACGCCCTTCTCGACGGCCTGGACACCCGCACCCCCACCTCCCGGCTGTCGTGCCAGATCCCGTTCGACGAAACGCTGGCCAACCTGCACGTGACGACCGCGCCCGACGGCTGAGCCCGCACCCGCCGTGGCGCGAGGCGATCCGTGAAGCCGTGATCGCGATGCCAGCCCGTGCAGGGCGACCCGGACCTGATCCAGGGTCTGACGCGGGCCCATTGCAAGAAGGCCCGCGCCCGACCAGCTGAGCACCTCCAAAGAACATTAGGCGAACAAATATACTTGCGACGGCTCGGTCCCGAGCCTAGGACGCGGCCTAAAGCGCTCGCGCAGACGATATACAGACGCGGCCCCAGCTGCGCAGGACGAGGATCATGGTGACTGACGAGGACCGCCGCTATTACGAGCGTCGCGCCGAGATGGAGCTCGAAATGGCCGCTGCAACGGAGGACCCGAACGCGTGCTCGAGCCACTACGCGCTCGCGAATCTATACCTTGCACGGGTGTTCGATGAGAACGCGCGGGAGACCTCGTAAGGGAAGGTCGTCCTTCAGCGGGCGTGACCGCCATGCGCTGCCAATCGATACCGCATCCGGCTTTCGGTACCGAAGCGTAGGCTTGCGATGCCGCCGCAATGCCAAAACCCGGATTCACCGGAGCTCCAGGCGACAGAATGCCTATAAGGTCTATATATTTCAGTGGCTTAAGGTGGTGCGCTTACAGGACTCACATTTAGTGCTGTAGGCCGCAGAATTGCTCGAACTTCGGCCCACCGCCAGATCCGTGGCCCCCGCGTGGCCCACTCAAAATTCGGTCCTTATTTTGGCTTCGAACCTGTGCCTAATGGGACACCGTGCCTTGCTTTGAGAACCCGTGCGACCGTTGATTCGATCTCGGTTTGCGCAACTATTGCGGAGAGGTTTGGCATCCACGGCCCGTATGATTTTGACGAGACATTGGGACTGCCCAAGGCGCTAGTCCTGAAGCCCTTCGCCTATCACATCCAACATCGGTGGTTGTTCAGCCCGCGTTATCACGGCTCAGACCAACAACAATTGGCGCTTTACGACGAAAGGTATGATGCATGTTCGAACCGTCCCGCAGATCCCTCTTGCTTGGGGCGGCATTGCTGGCACCGCTATTTGTCTTGCCGGGGTGCGCCACGACCGGTCCGGGTGGGGATTTGGCGGAGGGTCTGCGGCGGCTCCTCGGCCTGTCCAGTCAGCGCGCGCTGGCCCGGCTCGCCACAGACACTGGATATCTAAACGATCCCGTGGCTCGTATTGCCTTGCCGCCCGGTATTAGCGAACGTTCGACCGCCGTCCTAGGCGCCTTTTTCCGGTCGGCGCCGATCCAGCGCGAACTGATGATGGTGGTGAACCGCGCCGCGGGCGATGCAGCGGACCGCGCCGCTCCGCTGATCTATGCCTCGATCCGGTCGCTGACGTTCTCAAATGCCTTGGGAATTGCACGTGGCGGACCGACGGCGGCTACGTCCTACCTCCAGCAAGCGATCGGCGATCGGATCATCGACGCGATGTTCCCAGAAATTGGAGACGCGCTTCACCAGTTTGGGAGCGGGTCGATCCTGGGACCGGTTCTCGGCGCGGCGACCGGGATCGATATTCCCGCAATCCAGCGCGCTGTCACCGATCAGGCTTCGCAGGGTCTATGGCGTGCTATCGGTCGGGAAGAGGCAGCGATCCGAGCAGAGCCGGCCCGCGCGGGGGATCCGTTGGTCGAAACGATCCTGAGAGGGCGCGTACTGAATTGATCTCATAGCCCCGATGCAGGGATGCAGGCTGCTACGCTCCACTTTCCGCACCGCTGGCAAACCGCCCGAGTTTGGAAGGAGGATAAGCCTCAATTCCCACCCGGGGGTCGTTGCGAAGCTACGCGATCCAAATCAGCCGGGGGCCCGCTGCCCCCCGACATCAAGGCTCACGCCGTGACCGCGTCCGCCTTGGCGTTCACGCTGGATGTCGCCATGGCGGTCAGCTTGTCGTCGGTCGCATATTCCTCGTCGAGCGTCTCTTTTAGGATCGCTGCAATGTCGGTACGGCCGACCTGGTTCGCCCATGCGATCAACGTGCCGTAGCGCGCGATCTCGTAATGCTCGACGGCCTGTGCCGAGGCGATTAGCCCCGCATCGAGAACCACCTTGTCCGCGATTTCGTTGGCTTCCTTGATGATCCCGTCAATCGCCGGGCAGGTCACGGCCTTCGCCTTCTCGACGAGCAGATCTAAGATCCGTTTGAGGCGCGCGATCTGACCCTCGGCCTCTCGCAGATGCATCTCGAAGCCCTGTTTGAGTGCCGAGACGGTCGTCTTGTCGACCATCTTCGGCAACGCCTTGGTGATCTGATTCTCGGCGTAATAAACGTCCTGCAGCTGGTGTAAAAACAGGTCGTCGAACGTCACGATGTCCTTGGAAAACAGGCCCATGTTAGCCTAATATCTGGCTTTCTTGACGCGACCCAAGCCACATAGGGCGAGCGACATGACGCAGCTCTTCACCCCTTCCCAGTCCGCCGAGATCAATGACCGCATCGTTCAAATAATTGTCGCCGTCCTGCGCCAAGGATGACGCCGCACGTCGTTGCCGCGTGATCGCCAACGAACGCTATCTCCACAACACCCCAGAGATCCCGGACTCCGAGCACAATTCTCCCGAACTTGGTGATAATTGGCCTATGCCCTCCGAAGGCAGAGGCCACTGGTTCGAATCCAGTCGGGTGCACCATATTTTCAAAGACTTAGTTCGACCTCCATTTGCCCGTACGGAAAATGTACGGAAAACCTGTATTCTTGGTACGATGGCTGCGCTGCTCTTTGCCAGCCGATTCGCGGCGGGTCTGAGCTGTTGACTGACCCCGCTGCGGGTGTCGCTCGTTGGCCAGCGACACGGCATCGGTAGTAATCATATCTGATGGCGCGGGCGCACTGATCGCCGCGGCATTTGGTAAGAAATTGGTGCCCATGTTCGATTGTCGTGCGCTCGAGATACAGGTGCGCGAAATACATCGACGGTTCGGCGACCAACGAGCTGCTTCGGGAGGCGGCGTTCAAAGCCGCAGTCTCAAGGAAACTGCTATTGTGCTCCACCTAGCTGCCGCGGATGGAGCATGGTCGCAGAGGCGGTCGACATCAAGCACCCGTAGCTGTTGGCATTAAGCCATCGCCCAGCGCCCGATCCCGCGAAGGAAATGTAGTATTGCTCGCCAACATCCGCGCGCTCATCCCCGATCTGCCAACTATGCCTAATGCCGTGTTGATGCCTTGCTGCCTTGCTGCCTTGCTGCCTTGCTGCCTTGCTGCCTTGCTGCGCCAGAAGGCTAAAAAAACCGGATGCCAAGCCCCAATCCGAAACGCCTATACCGAATTATAAAGATACACGGTTTGCTGCTACGCGAAACGGCGCCCCCCTCAAGGAACGGCGTCATGACGGCTGGGTCGCCGTCGACTGCGCAACACCCGTTGGTCCTCCGGCGGGTTATCGATTACTAGGCCATGTGGACAAAGGTTGACGCGCGTCTGATCGGTTGATGCAAGGCTGTCTTTTGGAGGCGGCGTTGGGCGAGCGGATTGGGATTTCGGATGATGAGTGGGCTCTGATCGGGCCCCTGCTGCCGTCGGAGCGAGGACGTGGCTGCCGGCCCGCGGGAGACAACCGGCCCTATTTCGAAGGCATGGTGTGGATGGCGCGGACAGGCGCGCAATGGCGGCATTTGCCGGATGAATATGGCAAGTGGAACAGCGTGTTCCGGCGGTATCGTCGCTGGGTCGTGACGGGCGTGTTCGAAGCCATGCTGGAGACCCTAGCCGCTGTCGTCGAGCGGGATGTCAGCGCCGACATGATCGACAGCACCGTAGTCCGGGCGCACCACTGCGCCGTCGGGCTAAAAAAAGGGATCAAGAATTCGAAGGGCTCGGCCGTTCGCGAGGCGGCTTCACAACCAAGGCTCTCCTGAGCTTGTCGAAGGGCTGCACGCCCGCTGTGATGGTCAGGGGCGACCGCTATGTTTCGTCCTGACGCCGGGCTAGGCCCACGACGTGAAGGGCTTCGGGCCCTTGTTCGGGATGCTGGCTGACCGGATCGAGGCCCTGCTTGTCGATAAGGGCTATGACGCTGATGCCATCCGCCAGGAACTCGCCAGGGCGGATGTCGAGGCGATCATTCCAACCAAAAGTAACCGCCGCATACCGATACCGCATGATCGCGAGAATACCGTTGGCGCAATCTCGTCGAGCGTTTGTTCAGCAAGCTCAAGAACTGGCGCCGTGTCGCAACGCGTTATGACAAGACAGCAGAGTCATATCTCGGCTTCGTCGCGCTCGCATCAGTTACGCTGTGGCTGCCCTTTGTCCACGTGGCCTAGCGCGAAAGGTGCACAGATGGATCTAGATGCATTGGCGGAAGCGGTTGGTGCGGCAATGCCACTCGGAAGGGTCACAATGGCTACGTGCCGGTGCCAGCCGCAGCCATCGTCCGCCGACTTGCAAGTCGACAGATTACGTTCCACGACGGGTGCAGCGTTGCGCAGCCGGACTTTTTCGGTTTCGAAGCTGTGGTCGTCGGACAGTCCGGCAACTACACGCTGATTGCAGACATCACCGTCACGCCGCTGTCGTATCCGCAAGGTAGCCGAGATGCCGTAAGGAACATGCGTAGCTTTACTAGGGAGTGTGACCACCGACCATGCTCTTGCCCGCCAGGAGCAGTCCATACCCCAATTCCTCTTCTCCAGCTGGGGGGATTTTGAAGACGTAACATACTGGATTTTCTCAGCTGCTTAAATATCAGGTGCCAAGAGGTTTCTACATCAAGCGATGCTAGCTTCCTAGGTCAGCTGCGAACGAACCTCATGCTAAACGCTCAGAGGGCAAAAACCGTGTTCGCAAGTGCAGCAAGAGCTTGAAACCATCGTATTAATCACTAAACACTCGAGGCTACCGAGATGCGGCAGTGCTTCTATGGTTTCCGTGGTTGATCAAGGGCTCTAACTGAATGCGCGTGCTCATCTCCGATTATTCAGGCCACCCCTTCCAGGTGCAACTCTCCCGAGAGCTTGCGCGTAAAGGCCACGAAATTCTGCACACGTACTCTGCCGGCTTCCAGACACCTAAAGGCAACCTGGTTGTAGCGGAAGATGATCCGGTAGGATTTGCTATTCAGCCGGTGCGAAATAGCAAACCGTTCGTAAAGAACTCTTTTTTCAGGCGGCGTAGCCAGGAGATTGAAATTGGGCATGAGTTAGCAAAGCTCTGCGCAGATTTCAAACCTGACATAGTTGTCTCCAGCAACGCGCCCCTGGATACTCAAAGGATTCTTTTCGAAGCGGCGAGATTGCAAGGTGCAAAGTTCGTCTTTTGGCTTCAAGATATATATAGCGAGGCTATTGGTAGAGTCATTCCCTCTAAGTTTCCAATTGCGGGCCATTTGATTGCGGCTTGGTATAAGTATCTTGAATTTCGTATCTTGAAAAACAGCGATTATGTGGTCGCCATAACCCCCGACTTTCTCCCCATACTTAGTGCTCAAGGTGTTCGAACGGACGCTATGAGCGTGATAGAAAATTGGGCGCCTCTCGACGAACTTCCACGTCATCCACGAGAAAACGAGTGGGCGCAGTCGCACATGCCCGGCGACGCGATACGTATAGTGTACTCTGGTACACTCGGATATAAGCATAATCCTGCGCTTCTTAAGGAATTAGCGTGGCAACTCCCCACTGCTCACATCCACGTTTTTTCGGAGGGCGAGGTTGCCGATAAGCTTAGAGTTGAGTCCCGCTCTGAGGGTCTAAGAAACTTATCGATACATCCTTGGGTTTCATTTGCAGATTTACCCAAGATGCTGTCTGGCGCTGATATCCTTGTTGCTATCATAGAGCCTGATGCAGGTATCTACTCTGTTCCGTCAAAGGTTCTAACATATCTTGGGATTGGCAGACCCGTTCTTGCGTCGGTTCCGCTAAATAATCTTGCCGCCAGGCTTATTAAGAATAATCAAGCAGGATTTGCCTCCCCTCCAGGCCAAGAACTTGAGCTGATTAACAAAGCCCAGGAACTTGCGGCGGATCCCGCGCTGCGCCAGGTTATGGGAGACAACGGGAGAAAATATGCTAATCATGCCTTTGACATTGAAGCTATAGGTTCTCGCTTCCTCGATATCCTTTCTTCTATTTATATTGCCTCAGGAGATTCTAAATGAAGACGGCACTCGTTCTTGGAGCAGGCGGTTTTATTGGTGGACATCTGGTCAAGCGCCTTAAGGAAGAAAATTTTTGGGTACGCGGCGTCGACCTTAAGTTTCATGAATATGCTGAAACGCATGCGGACGATTTCGTGGTGGGCGACTTACGTGAGCAAGACTTCTGCCGATCTGTGATAGACCGTGGCTTCGATGAAGTTTATCAACTTGCAGCCGACATGGGTGGGGCGGGATATATATTTACTGGAGAGCACGATGCAGACATCATGCACAATTCTGCGACCATTAACCTAAACGTTGCCGATATCACACATAAGCGTAATATTAAAAGAACGTTCTATTCCTCTTCTGCCTGTATGTACCCTGCGTATAATCAAGAAGATCCGGAGAACCCAAATTGCAGAGAAGATTCAGCTTATCCGGCTGCGCCTGATAGTGAATATGGCTGGGAAAAACTGTTTTCTGAGCGGCTATTTCTGGCCTACAATCGTAACTACGGCTTGAACAACCGAGTAGCTCGCTACCACAATATCTTCGGCCCAGAGGGTACTTGGACCGGCGGCAAGGAAAAAGCGCCAGCTGCTGTCTGCCGTAAGGTCGCTATGGCGAAGACCGGCGATGCAATAGAAATTTGGGGTGATGGCCTGCAGACCCGCTCGTTCCTCTATGTCGACGAGTGCGTTGAGGGTACGCTACGCCTCGCCCGATCGGATTTCGAAGGACCGGTCAACATCGGTTCAGAAGAGATGGTAACGATTAACCAGCTGGTTGACATCGTTGCTGACATTGCCGGCAAGAAGATCGAGAAGAACCACATTGCTGGGCCGACAGGGGTGCGCGGGCGCAACTCTGACAATAGCCTAATCGCCGAACGCCTCAACTGGTCGCCGTCGCAGACGCTGCGCGCCGGTCTAGAAAAGACCTACGAATGGATCGAGTGGCAAGTCCGCCGCAACGCTGCTTGATCGCGTGATCATTTTCGCTCCCCTCCCGCCAGGCCCCCTCCGTGGGAGCTCTGGGGGGCGGGCGGCGTCCCGGAGGAGCGATAACGTTTGAGCCCTCGGGCAAATGCGTCTTTGTTGTCGGGCATTGAGGAATGTTCGCACCTGCCTACCATTATCCAAGCTTGAAGAATAATTTTACTCCGCAATAGACAAAGCAGTGCCACCGTCATCGATGAGGACCACGAGGGAAAGTTATTTGACCAGTCAGATTATTTATCTGGAGAATGGAGCATAACTGCGATTTGTTCTATAATTTTTACTGTATCTATGCCTGCCTTAGCCCACCTCACCATTATTTTAGTGAGAGATGGTCAATATTCGTCATAGTGTAAACGCCGGTATCATTGACCTGAGGAGTCTCGTCTGTGGTACGGCTGACCGTTATCTCTTAATTATTACTTACTTTACCGAACCTGACGTCAAATGCGTAAGCTAATGGTTAATTTCCGCGTTGCTGAACTTGGCTGAGTGTCCTATGTCGTATCATGTACCGTAGTTGCTTTCCTCCGCATGCGTAGCGTCAGTAAGCAATCTGCCAAAGCGGCGTCATTTGTCGCTGTGCCGCATCAGTTTTGGAGATCGTCTTGCGCCGCATCCTGATCCATGGTTATTTTGGTGGCCGCAATTTCGGTGACGAGCTAATGCTGCTTGGATTCCTTAACCGCGAAGTTCGGCCAAGCGACCGGGTGGCGATCATCACCCCCAACGGAACCGTACCGCTGCATCTGGCTAGCCGAGTCGAACGTGCCTTTGCGAAGAAACCCGCTTCTTTTCTCAAGGGCCTTATATGGGCAACTGATTTCGTGCTGTGTGGCGGCACTGTGTTCCATGACGGCTATCCAGATGATCGCCATACCTCATACCGCAAGAACCTGATCGCAGTGGCCGCCTTGCTCCGCGTCGCGCGGCTGGCCGGGAGACGGGTCCATCTTGCCGCGATCGGGCTAGGGCCGCTGCGCCGTCCGCTTACTCGTTACACCGCACGGATTGCGCTTGGCTCAGCAACCACGATCGGCCTCCGTGATGATCGTTCGGTCACTGATGCGATTATGCTCGGATTTGCCGACCGTTTCACGCAAGTGCGGGATCTCGCGCATGACAGTGGGCTTGATGGCCTCCGTGCGGATGTGCGCCGAGGCCTTGCACTGTCTGTGGTCTCTACCAACCTAATCTCGACAACCGATCCGATTACGGCCGCCGCATTCTATGATGACCTTGCCGATCTGATCGCCACATTCCAGGCGCGCACCGGCGAACCGGTCCGCCTGCTAATCATCTGTGTCGGATCGGCCGACAGTGACGTGGGCGTTAGCGAATCTTGGCAGCGCCGGTTGCACGCCGTCGGAGTGCGCGATCTGACGGTGGTTCCGTTTAATGGCAGTCCCGCCGAGATGGCGGGTGAATTGGCTCGGGTGCGCGGGGTGATCGCCATGAGATTCCACGCTGCGACGCTTGCCCAAAAAATTGGTACGCCGACCTTCTGGCTAGCCTACCAGCGCAAAGTGCTCGACGGGGCAGCCGATCTGGCGGTGCCGCATGACCGCATCGGAACGCCGGTCATAGCGACGCTTCCACTGATCGCTGCCTTTCTCGACAGCCTGTGACGATTACTCCCGTGAGAGTCAGTCCGATCATCATCCAATTGATTCGCAAATTCGGCGGAGCCAGCGTGTTTGTTGCGGCCGGCCGGCTCTCGTTTCTCGTGCTGGTGATAGTGGCTGGTCGGCTTGTTCCTTCTACTGAATTTGGCTTGTTCATGGTTGCGTTAGCAACCAGCCAGATCCTCGGAATAGCATTGACCGGAGGTACTGGGCCGGCCGCGCAATTGGTGGTGGCCGATGGGATCAGCCGAAATCGGCCGGCGGTCGTCATCGGTTTCGTGCGTTTTACCGTGGTGCTCACAATGTCGCTCTCGGTCAGTGTTTCGGCCTTGTTTCTCGCTGTTAGCTATGTTGCGCGTGGCTGGATCGGTTCGAACTCGGCGCTTTCAGTGCTCGGCGGAACCGGCATGCTCCTCGTGCCCATGGCGATGAGTACGGTGCGCGAATATGTTGCTCGAGCACTCGGCTTGATACATCTCTCCTTCGCCCCGCGTGACATTTATTGGACATTGCTACTCTGCGCGCTGCTAGCGATATTGCCCCTTGCTCGCATTCACTTCGTGGCGATCGCGGCGATCACCCTGTTCATAATTGAAACATTGTTTTGGGCAGTGATCTGGCGCAATGCGCTGGCTGGAATCTGGCACCGCCGGCGCGATATGCGCAGGTATCACGGCAAGTGGCTCAAAACCTCGCTATGGATGATGAGCAATTTCGTCGCCGGTTTTTCGTTCGAGCGCATCGACACGTTGGCAGTCGGCTTACTCGGTTCACTTGATGCCGCCGGGGTGTATGGCGTGGCCAACCGCGTCGCGCCGCTGATCTCGCTTTGCCAGCGCTTTGTAGTGCCAGTTGCGCTACCTGCGATCGCTAAAGCGAATGCTGCAGGTGATGCCAAGGGGGTCCGCTCGGAAATACAGCACGGGCTGATTATTTCACTACTGATGGCGGGACCGCTATTCATTGGGATCCAGCTCTTTGCCCCTTATGTCATGGCCGTCTTTGGCCCGCGCTTCGTTTCCGGTGCGGCTACGCTGCGCATCCTTGCTGTCGCGCATTTCGCGCTGGCAATGCAGGGCACGCTCGGAGCCGCGCTGACTGCCGCCGCATCGCCGTCGATCTATTCGCGCTATGCTTGGACCGCATTAAGCGTGACGGCCGTCGTGCTATTGATAGCTACGCCCCGCTTTGGCACCGCTGGGGCGGCCACAGGTGCTGCGGTGGGCATCTGTTGCCTGTTCATCGCGATGAGCCTGACAATCTGGCGCCGGTTCTATTCCGTGCGCGGGACGGCAGCATGATCGCCCCGCTTCCCGCTGAAGACCGCGCCACCATAAAAGTGCTATCCTGCATCGCGGCACCCTTTTGGGGTGGCCTGCACGTCGTGGTCGAGCGAACCACACCCCATTATATTGAATTTGGCGTGACACGCTGGTTGGCCCTGCCGATTGCCGACGACAGGATGCGCAACCGGTTGACCGCAGCAGGCGCAAATTTGCTTGAGTGGCGCCCTGGGCGCCCGCGCAAGACGCTCAATCCCTTGATCAATTTGCGGTATCTCATGCGGTTCCGCGCCGACGTCGTTGCATTGCGTCATCATATTCGCGACCATGAGATCGATATCATTGAAGTCGCTGGACTACTCAATTTCCAGCCCGTGCTGGCCGCTTGGTGCGAAGGTAAGCCGATCGTCTGGCAACTTCATTCGACGCTCGCCCCCACACCTTTGCGGATCGTAATCGGCAACCTAGTTAAGCGTCTAGCAGCAGTGGTCATGACCTCGGGCGAAGGTATGATTACACGCCATGGCGGCCTGTCAGGTTGCAAGGTACCGATGGTGCCCTTTGCCGCACCGATCGATCTCGCCCGGTTTCGTGCCGATCCTGCCCTACGCAGCCGGGCTCGCGCGGCAATGGGCTTCGCAGATGATGACTTCGTAGTCGGCACCCTGGGTAATCGCGGCTGGCAGAAGCGTCATGAATACATCGTGACGGTCGCAGATATGCTGCGCGCTAGGCCTATCAAGTTCGCCATCACTGGCTCCAAAGTAGAAACCAACAACGCCTATTACACCAAGCGCGTGCTCAATGAGATCACTCGGCTGAAGCTTGATAAGACTGTGTCCATTATTGATCAGTCCGATGAGGCGCAAGTTATTATGAATGCATTTGACGTTTTTATCTTACCGTCTATTTCTGAAGGCGTGTCGCTCGTGACGGCCGAGGCATTGGCCTGCAGCATTCCCGTCGTCGCCTCCAATGTTGGCAGTATTCCTGATCTGGTTGATGACTCGGTCGGCGCACTATGCGACGTCAACGATGCTGCCGCATTCGCGCGCGGTATCGAGCGGATGTGGAGCGACCCTAACATCATGCGGCGTGGCGCTTTATGTCGAGCCCGCGCCGAAGAGCGCGCTGGCGATTTGCGCTGCGCCGAAGATCACATTCGCGCTTACCACTTGGCTCTGGGCGTACGCTCAAAAATGACTAAGCAAGTCCCGATGTCACACCCGCACGATCGAGACAGATGGTCCAGGGAATCTGAATAAGGTGAATAAGTACACTGCCGATCAGGCGGTGGACATACTGCCCGCGATGTACGTGCTGATGGGAGCAATCCCCGCAGGATGAAACCGGTCGTGGGCTAGGCCAGATGCAGACGCTTCCGCAGCCTAACCCCGTGACTATTGCACAAATTAGAAGCGGACAACCTCGCCCGTCGACCGGACACCCATGCCCGCGATCGCTCGAGATTTCCACATCCCGCTAATTCCAGCCTCAGTACCAAGAGCGCAGAGCACGAATGCGTAAAGAGAGAAGGTGAAGGAGTCGAACAGAAAACCCTCAAAGATGGCGCCAAAGAGCATCCCGATCAGCGCCCCACAAAGTACGGCATGCTCTGGAACCGGGGACCCTTGCAACTTGATGCGAATAAAGTTGTAAATCGTGTAAACGATGAAGACGCCAAGCAAAAGTGGATAGATAATCCCAACGGCAGACCATCCCCGAAGATACGAGTTTTCGCTAAAGTTCGGCAAACGGCCTGTTCCCAAGAACACATTTGTGTCAATCAGCGAGAATAGATAAGACCAAGATTCTGCTCGTGTGTTAACATTATTCCGGTCGTACTGGTTGAATCCTTCGGCATCTAAGCTGAATGCGAAGTACGAATTTATAGCTATTGCAAAAACTATTGTCGCGGCCAACACATAGATAGGCTTAATTCCGCGGAGGAATAAAGTTCCGGCTGAGGATACAACGAAAACAATTAGACCTGTTCTTGATCCTGACATTAATAACATTGCTAGCGCACCAAGCAGGGCAGCCAGACGTAAACCATTAAAATACCAGCGCCGGTATTGGGTTCCCATAAGGAACAAAGCAAGCAAGCCCATCTGTACACCGATAAAATTAGGTTGAATGGTAGTCCCTAGGAAGCGCCCATGATGGAAGCCCATGCCAGTAGCTATAATAGAAAGATTGAGCGCCACGTGTAAGATGCCGAAAGCGCCGACACCTCGACAGATCTCGCTCGGTATATCTGCCGGATTGCGAGAGCCAGAGACATAGCTTCCGATCAGTATGAAAACTGTCACTACTACGCCAGCGGAGGCGAGCTGTACCGCATATTGAAGATCGCTAGGTATAAGCCTAAGGCACTCAAAAATAAGAAGAAGGCCAAGAATTAAAGAGCCGCGTCGGAAAGGGTACGAAAGTCGCCCGTTTTTCGCGACCATTGCGATCAAAAAAAATGGCAGAACAATCAGTGCATATGGTGCAAACTTCTTTATTATCAAAATATATTCGGGCTGCTGAAAGCCTTTCATAAACTCCGATGCGGCAAAAATATCTACATCGTATTTGTAGGAAGAAGCAAAAAGCAAACAGAAAGTTGCCCAAGATAGCCAATTTCTAAACATTAGCGCTTCTTTGCCAATACCCAGGATCGAACCCAATCGACCTGCATTACATAAGCCCGTGGATTTGCAAGCAATGCTGCCACGTCAGGAATGCCTTGCTCTTTGGACGGCTCAACGTCAAAAATCATATACATTGACTTTGTAAAGTCGCCTTGAAGATTATGACTCCCGACGTAGCGGCCATCAACATAAATTTGAACCTCTTTGGGAGACTTGTACCAAGCCCCGTACACATGCCAATTCGTGTTCGGACTGATTATCGTACCGATTAGATGCGTGTGCCGTTTGTTTTGCCAATGTGTGTTCGACCGCGCCTGATATTGCATATCTGGGTGGTTTACTGATAGTCCGTAGTTTTCGGATATATCTATCTCTTGCCCGCTTTTAATCTGGAGGAAGAACGCCGAGTCTAATGAACTTGGGGCGGCCTTGATACGAGCTTCATAGTATCCTAGGCCCGCAATTGGGCGTAGGCTACTGATAGAAGGAGAAGCCATCCAGCGAGACCTAAATCGCTCGTCCAAAGGAGTTGTCCGCAACTCTAAGTTTCCGTTAGTTACGACGACATTATCGGGTTTAAACAAGCCGGGTGCTTTGCCCATGAACCAGGCATGGCGATTCCGCCACTTCTGTTGATTTAACTCCGAACCGTCAAATTCATCGCTGAGCGCGGTGTTAGGCTCCCAAGTCTGTCCGAACACGACCGGGGGTCTTGCGTGTGTGCTCGCTGTTGCGGTGGCTAAAGTTAGCGCAGCAACAGCGCGACCCCAGGCATTCACAGAAATTTGTACCACGTGGGCCTCGGCAGTAATGTTTTTCGGCGCATCCGACGACCATATACCAGTCAGCAAACCACACAATCAGTGTTTCTAAAACCGCATCTCATCGCCCTCTGTGACACTCCTTTGACCGTACCCAATTTTGTTGGACGCCCTAACTCCAGAGGTGGCCTCGGTTGTCTAAGCAGGCTCGCGGTTTGGGTAAATAAATCGGTGCTTGTTGGTCATGCCGCTGCGAGAAGCGGCTCGTCGAAGTAAACCTGGTCCGGCGTTCTGGCACCAAGGGCTGAATGTGCCCGGACGCTGTTATAAAACGCAAAATATCGGCCTATCCCAGCGCGGGCTGCTGGAACCGAGGCGTAGGCGTTGAGGTACATCCCCTCGTCTTTCACCGAGCGCCAGAGGCGCTCAACGAACACGTTGTCGCGCCAGCAACCCTTTCCATTCATGCTTATGGCGATCTCTTCGCGGTGCAGGACGGCGGTGAAGGCCGCACCGGTGAATTGTGAGCCCTGATCCGTATTGAAAATGGAAGGCTTGCCGTACCGTGCCAGCGCCTCTTCTAACGCTTCGATGCAGAACGCGACATCCATCGAAATCGACACCCGCTAGGCCAGCATCCGCCGGGTGAACCAATCGACAATAGCGACCAGATAGACAAAGCCGCGAGCCATTGGGATGTACGTGATATCCGTCGCCCAGACTTGGTTCGGCCGGGTCACTGCCAGCTTGCGCAGCAAGTACGGATAGATCTTGTGCCCCGTCGCTGGTTTCGACGTGTTCGGACGGCGGTAGATCACCTCGAGCCCCATTTGCTTCATCAGCGTCGTGACATGCCGTCGCCCGATGACCACGCTTCCTGCCAGAGCAGATCGCGCAGCATCCGGCTGCCGGCGAACGGTCAAAGCAGATGAAGCTCGTCGATCTGCTGCCTGATCAACAGGTCGACCGGCGATACAGGCCGCGGGAGATAGTAGATGCTGCCGCGGCGGATATCGAGCTGCTGCGCTTGGCTGACCAGCGGCAGCGCATGGTCACGTCGATCATCGCTTTGCGCTTGGCAACAGACCAGCTTTTCCGAGCGCACCGGCTGACCTGCTCCCCGTTTTCAGGCCGCTGATAACTTAGCTTCGGTGTCCATATGCCCCTGGCGTGGGCGGTTCGTAAACTCGGCGGGTGCCATCCCGCCAAGACTGCTGTGCGGACGCACGGTGTTGTAGTCCGTCCGCCATGCCTCGATGATCCGTCTCGCCGCAGCCAGCGAGGGGAACAGGTGTTCGTTCAGACACTCGTCGCGCAAGCGACCATTGAACGGTTCCACGAAGCCATTCTGCTGCGGCTTCCCCGGGGCGATGTAGTGCCACTCGACCCCAGTGTCCTGACACCAGGCGAGAACGGCATGACTGGTCAGCTCGGTGCCGTAGCACATTGGGAAGCGCCGGTTCGGAGCCGCTATGGCCCTGATGGAGACAAGGCCGCGTAGCGGCCGCAGGGTTCATCAGGGCAAGCCATGGCCGGCCAGCGGGTGTCTAAAGTGAAGTTGTCGAGACAACACTTTGGAGGCCGACCGACCATGACCAAGCTTACCCCTACGCCTGCTGGCGCCGTGCTGGTAGCCATCGACATGTCCAAGAACCGGCAGGAAGTCCTCATCGAGCGACCGGAAGGCGGCCGGCGTCGGCGGATGACCGTCATGGCAACC
>NZ_JANBVH010000009.1 GCF_024273235.1 Sphingomonas faeni
CCGGAGCGCGGCCCGGCCCTTCCAAACCGAAGATTGCTTCCCCGCGAAGGCGGGACCCAGACTGGGCTCCCGCCTTCGCGGGAGAACAAGGGCGGGCGCTTGCAGTCCTGTGGGACGACAGTCTTCACGGCGGATCTTCACGATCCTCGCCCGCGAGGGGGAGGCGGCAGGCGACAGCCTGACGGAGGGGGAGGTGGCCGACAACCTTGGTTCCGTGTCCGCCGGGAGGGCTTCCCCATTCGAAGGCCATCCACGTAAAGTCTGCTGCCGGAGTTGCCGGCTACTTGGGTGCGGTCATTTTACTGGAGGGCGGCCCGGCCCTTCCAAACCGAAGATTGTTTCCCCGCGAAGGCGGGGACCCAGACTGGGCTCCCGCCTCCGCGGGAGAACAAAGGCGGGCGCTTGCGGGCAGGGCGGGCCCAATCTCCACGGCGGACCTTAATGATCCGCCCCCGCCAGGGGGAGGTGGCAGGCTACAGCCTGACGGAGGGGGAGGCGGCGACAACCTCGGTTCCGTGTCCGCCCCCTCCGTCGCCTGCGGCGCCACCTCCCCCTGGCGGGGGAGGATCTCTACGCACCGCCCGGGAGACGATCTCCCAACAAGCTACGCGCCCCCTTCCAATGATCATGGTTGAAGCCCGCCCCTACTCGGGTTAAGCGCGGCGCATGGGCTTTCTCGCATCGACATTCACGTGGTGGAACGGCGCCACCCTCGGTACCAAATTCGGCCTGCGCAGCATGGCGAAGATGGGGGAGGACGCGCTCGGCAACGTCTATTACCAGGGCGGCAAGGACACCGCCGGCAACCCGCGCCGCTGGGTGATCTACCAGGGCGCGACCGACGCCAGCCGGGTGCCCCCGGCGTGGTTCAGCTGGCTGCATCACCAGGTCGACGACGTGCCCGATCGCGCGCTGCCGCCGGTCCGCACCTGGCAGAAGCCGGCGGTGCCGAACATGACCGGTACCGCGCTCGCCTATCGTCCCGCCGGTGCGCTCGAAAAGGGTGGCAAGCGCGCCACCGCGACGGGTGACTACGAAGCCTGGACGCCCGAAGGGTGATCATGCGCTGGCTCGCCGCGGCCGTGTTGGTCGTGGCGTTGGCGGTGGGCGGCTGGTTCGGATACCGCGCGCTCACCACGCCTGCGACGCCGGTGGCCGCGGTCCAGCAGGACCTGCCGGGCGCGGACGAGCCGGGCAATTCGTCGATCGAGACGATCGAGACCGGTGCCGCGGCGATCGCCAATGGCGGCACGCCGATGGCGCAACGCGTCGCGGTGCTGGGCCTGCTCAACAAGCGTAACGGCGAGACTCGCGAAGTGACGCTGAAACCCGGCCAGGCGACGCGGATGGGCGATGTCGTGCTGCGGTTGCGGGCGTGCGAACAGACCGCGCCATGGGAGCAGGAGCAGCTGACCGGTGCGTTCGTCCAGGTGCTGGTGCGCGGCGTCGACACGCATTGGCGGCGGACGTTTTCGGGCTGGCTCTACAAGGAACGCCCCGCGCTGAACGCGGTGCAGCATCCGGTCTACGACGTCTGGACCAAGAGCTGCGCGATGACTTTCCCGGCGACCGGCCCCGACACCGCACCGCCCGCCGAGGCCTTGCCCGCCAAGCGATCGAGCGCACGGAAATCGCCGGCTGCCGAGGCTGCCCCGGCGGCGGACGACGGCTTGAGCGCACCGTCGAGCGCCGCGCCCAGCAACGCGACGTAATCTGCCCGGTCGATCTCGATCGCGCCCAGCGAGGCGAGGTGCGAGGTCTGGAACTGGCAATCGAGTAGCGTGAAGCCGCCGGCGCGCAGCCGTGCGACGAGGTGCGCGAGCGCGACTTTCGAGGCGTCGGTGGCGCGGCTGACCATGCTCTCGCCGAAGAACGCGCGGCCGAGCGACAGGCCGTAGAGCCCGCCGACCAGCTTGCCGCCGTCCCAGCATTCGACCGAGTGTGCGAACCCCATCGCGTGGAGGGTCTGGAAGACGCGCTCGATACCGTCGTTGATCCAGGTCTCCGGGCGCCCCTCGACGCTCTCGGCGCAGAGCTGGACGACGCGGTCGAAGGCGGTGTCGACGGTGACCTGGAAGCGGTCGGCGGCGATCGTCTTCCTGAGCGAGCGCGAGAGTTGGAAACCGTCGAGCGGGAGGACGGCGCGGCGGCGCGGCTCGACCCAGTATACGCCGGCGGCGTCGCGGCTGTCGGCCATCGGAAAGACACCGACCGAATACGCGCCCAACACCAGTTGCGGGTCTAAAATATCGCTCATGCGGTCAGCCGGTGTTCGATCCGGCGCCAGAGGTCCGCGAACGCGAGTGCAGCGGCGGATTTCGGGGCGAACACGCCGACCGGGGCACGCTTGACCGCCATCGACTCGATCCCGCTCGCCATCGGGATGACCGGCCAGTCGGGGTGGCGTGCGAGTGCGTCTGCATGCAGCGCGCGACGCTTGTCGACCATCACGTGGACGGGGAGCAGCGGCGTGCGACCGCCGAGATGCTGGACGACCGCGTCGTACGCGCGGGTCGAGAGCGGGGAGGGGATGACGGGGATGACGATCAGGTCGGCAGCACGCATCACCTGGTCCGCGGTCTCGGTCAGTCCCGGCGGACAGTCGAGGATCACCCGGTCATAGGCCTTCAGGTCGGCGAGCAGCTTGGCGAGGCGCTTCTTCTTGTCGAGATCGTGGAACAGCTGGTCGAGGCCGCGCAAAGACGCGTCGGCAGCGATCAGGTCGAGGTGCCGGTAGGCAGTCGGCCGCGCCTGCTTGGTGACGGCGACGTCCTTCGAGAACATCGCCTGCGCCTGGTCGACCGTATTCGCGCCACCGAGCACCCAGGTCGAGGCGGCCTGCGGGTCGAGGTCCCAGAGCAGGGTGCGGCGTGCCGACAGGGTTGCGGCGCACCACGCCAGGTTCACCGAAAGCGTCGTCTTCCCGACGCCGCCCTTGAGGCTGTAGATCGCGACTGTTGCCATGCCGCTACGGTGCCGGTCCGCGGCGGCGAGGGCAAGAGTGTGCGACACAAAGAAAAACGGCCGGCGGATGATCCGCCGGCCGTCAGGACTATCGATATAGCGCCTAAATCAGGCGGTTAGATCAGGCGTGGCAGGTCTGGGCCGACTTGCCCGGTGCGGTCAGCGTGACGTTGGTGTCGCTGCCGGTCATCGACCAGCCGCCCTCGGCGGTCATCGGCGCACCGGCGACGTCCGACTTCAGCGTGGTTGCGGGGCCGTCCTTCTTGGTGCGAACCCGAGCCTGCTTGTCACCCTGGAAGAAGGTCACGAAGAGCAGGCTGTTGTCCTTGCAGCGCAGCGTCACTTCGGACTTGATCGCGGGCGGCAGCTCGACCGGCGCGGCGTTGGCGAGCGTGTTCGCCATCGGATCGGGGTTGCTGTCCAGCACCTCGGGCGAAGCGGGCTTGGAGTTGCAGGCGGCCAGCACGAGCAGCGCGGCGACGGCGGTCATGGGGAGGATTTTCATAGCGGAACCTCGCTTCGCGCATGCAGCATGGAGCGTCAAGGCTTATGGCCTATCAAACGCCCGGCGCTCGCCAGGCGGGTATGTGGGTATGACGAAACGTTCTGTACGGCCGGTGAGCGGTGACGCCTAATTGCTGTCCGTGCTGTCGTCGCTCTCCGCTACGATAAGGATTCCCGCGATGATCGCAGCCGCCGCGAGCACCGCGACGACGAACCCGCCGCCGCCCGCCAGCTTGTCGCGCGATGTCGCCTGTTCGCCGGTGCGAACCGATTTCGCGAGCGAAAGCCGCGTCGCCGACTGGCTCGGCGATGGGGCGACCGTCGCCGGCGCAGCGCGTGACGGCGTGGCCATTGCGGGCGATACCGACAATGCGGATGTGGTGACGAATGCGGTAAACGTGGCGAGTCTCATGCTGCCCTGTCCCCTCCCTGGATGAAACACGCTGTCACGCACGAAAAACCGGAGCAATTACAAACGCCTGTCGTGCGTCGAGGTGACGGAATTTCAAGGCAGGGCGAGACGGGATCGAGCCCCATCGAGCGGCGTCGCCCTCGCAACGGTGACATCCTTCGCTCCACAGCCGAGTCGAGCGGCTTCAGCGACCCTCGCGTGATCGAGTTTGGCGACACAAACTTTCCCTCGCTTGCTCCGGACGGGTCGCCGCGCCACATATCGACGATGCAAACGACACCCGACACGCTCGCCCTCATCGGCAATACTCCCCTCGTCCGGCTGAAGGGCCCAAGCGACGCCACCGGCTGCGATATCTTCGGCAAGTGCGAATATGCCAACCCCGGTGCGTCGGTGAAGGACCGCGCGGCGCTGTTCATCGTCGAGGACGCCGAGCAGCGCGGGTTGCTCCAGCCCGGCGGCACGATCGTCGAGGGGACCGCGGGTAATACCGGGATCGGCCTTGCGCTGGTCGCCAATGCGAAGGGCTACAAGACGATCATCGTCATGCCCGAGACGCAGAGCCGCGAGAAGATGGACACGCTGCGCGCGCTGGGTGCCGAACTGGTGCTGGTCCCCGCTGCCGCCTTCTCCTCGCCCTGCCATTTCGTCCACACCTCGCGACGGATCGCCGAGGAGACGCCGGGCGCGATCTGGGCGAACCAGTTCGACAACACCGCCAATCGCCGCGCGCACATCGTCGGTACGGCCGAAGAGATCTGGGCGCAGATGGACGGCCGCGTCGACGGATTCACCTGCGCGGCCGGAACCGGCGGGACGATCGCTGGCGTCGGTCTCGGACTGAAGGCGAAGGATGAGAAAATCTGCATCGCGCTCACCGATCCGCACGGCGCGGCGCTGTATAACTATTATGCGCACGGCGAGCTGAAGTCCGAGGGATCGTCGGTCGCCGAGGGGATCGGGCAGGGGCGTATCACGGCCAATCTGGAGGGCGCGCCGATCGACACGCAGTTCCGGATTTCCGACCAAGAGGGCTATGCCTGGGTCCGCCGCCTGCTCGACGAGGAAGGGCTGTGCCTCGGTCTCTCGTCGGGAATCAACGTCGCGGGGGCGGTCGCGCTGGCGAAGCATCTCGGGCCGGGCAAGCGGATCGCGACCATCCTGTGCGACACCGGGTTCCGCTATCTTTCGACGCTGTACGATCCGGCGTGGCGCGAGGCGAAGGGCCTCGCTTGAGCGTCCAGCCCGGTAGAAAACCGCCCCGGCATCGACAGACGGGCGGTGGTCGGGTATCGGAACGCGGTAAGATGAAGGTACCACACGAACCCTCGCAGACCATGCAGCGCATCAAGGTCGGGATGATCGGCCTGGCGGCGGTCGTGCTGCTGATCGGACTGGCGAGCGCGATCATCGGTTCGACGAATCGCGAACGACCGGTCGCCACCGCGGGTACCGCGCAGGCGGACGTGGTGGCGAACATGGTCGTTTCGAACAGCGTCGCGGTGGCCGGCTCGGGCGAGCCGCTCGCGGAGATGGGCGTGGCACCGAGTGCGAACGTGCAGGCTCCCGCACAATAATCGCCAGCATGATGCTGCAGGATTTCGCTCCCCTCCCTGGAAGGGAGGGGCTGGAGGTGGGTTGGTTTCCGCATGGCCCGGCGTCGCGGCTCGATCGGGCCGACCCACCCCCGACCCCTCCCTTCCAGGGAGGGGAGAGCGTCACCTTTGATGGCGTGTGACGGGCTTTGGTTGTCGCCCTCCGAGGGACGAGCGCTCATGGTTATTTCGAACAGCGTGGAGATGGCTGGCGCGGGTGAGCCGCGCGCGGAGATGGGTGTGGCACCGAGCGCGAACGTACAGGCTCCCGCATAGTAGCTAACATAATGCCGCAGTATCTTGCTCCCCTCCCTGGAAGGGAGGGGCTGGGAGTGGGTTGGTTTCCGCATAGCCGGCGTCGCGGCTCGATCGGGCCGACCCACCCCCGACCCCTCCCTTCCAGGGAGGGGAGAGCGTCACCTTTGATGGTGTGTGACGGGCTTTGGTTGTCGCCGTCCGAGGGACGAGCACTCATGGTCGATGCGAACAGCGTTGCGGTGGCCGGTGCGGGTGAGGCGCGCGCGGAGATGGGCGTGGCACCGAGCGCAAGCGTGCAGGCTCCCGCACGGTAGCTAGCATGATGCCGCAGTATCTTGCTCCCCTCCCTGGAAGGGAGGGGCTGGGGGGTGGGTTGGTTTCCGGATGGCCCGGCGTTGCGGCTCGATCGGGCCGACCCACCCCCGACCCCTCCCTTTCAGGGAGGGGAGAGCGTCACCTTTGATGGCGGGTGACGGGCTTTGGCTGTCGCCCTTCGAGGGACGAGCGCTCATGGTTATTTCGAACATCGTGGAGATGGCTGGCGCGGGTGAGCCGCGCGCGGAGATGGGCGTGGCACCGAGCGCGAACGTACAGGCTCCCGCATAGTAGCTAACATGATGCCGCAGTATCTTGCTCCCCTCCCTGGAAGGGAGGGGCTGGGGGTGGGTTGGTTTCCGCATGGCCCGGCGTCGCGGCTTGATCGGGCCGACCCACCCCCGACCCCTCCCTTTCAGGGAGGGAGAGCGTTATCCTTCGGTGACGGGCGCTGGCTGTCGCCGTCCGCGGGGCAGCGCCGTCCACAAGGCCATCCCCGAATTTCCCCAACTCTGATCGCGCTCTGCCCCCCGATCGAATCCGATTTGCACGCAAATCCCCTCGAAGCGATGAGCGAAACTCGTCGCAAATCCCGCAAATCCCCAAAAATCCCGTTGCGTCCCCGCATGGCTATGATAGATGGAGGTTAATAGGGGCACGTTCACCGTTAGCTTTAGAGCGCGGTCGGGACGCGACGATGGTCGCTTTCCGAGATGGTGAAACGTGTGCGCCATTTCGAAGGGTTTTGGCGTGTCGGTTCGTGGTCGCTATCAAGGAGACGGTATCGGCCTTGTCGACGACAAGGGCCGGGTAGCCATCCCTTCGGCACTCCGCACCACCCTCTCCGCAAATGCGCCCAAGGCGAACGGCAAGGACGGCGGAACCATCATCATCGGCGCGCATCAGAAGAATCGCTGCCTGGTGGCGTATGATCCCGGTTACGTCGACATCCTCGCCGAACGCCTCGACCGCCGCGAATCCGAGAACACGTCCGAGAACGGCGAATACGACTACAACATCAAGCGCGCCGCCGCGTCGGGCGAAGCGGTGCCGTTCGACGGCTCCGGGCGCTTCATCATGCCCGCATTCCCGCGCTTCTATGCGGGCATCAAGGGCCATGCGTTCTTCTACGGCGTGCTGGATTACATCGAGATCTGGGACCCCGCGACGCTGATCGCCACCGACGGCATGCCCCCCGTCGTCAAGGAGATGGCGCGCTTCTACATGGCCGAGAAGGGGGTGCAGCTGTGAGTACTCCTGACGCGCCACACATCCCCGTCCTGCTCGACGAAGTCCTGGCCGCGCTTTCCCCTGAGCCCGGCGAGACGATGGTCGACGGCACGTTCGGCGCGGGCGGCTACACGCTGGCATTGCTCAAGTCGGGCGCCCGGATCGTTGCGTTCGACCGCGATCCCGACGCGATCGCCAATGGTCGTGCGATGGAAGAAGCCGAAGAGGGCCTGACGCTGATCGCCGCGGATTTCTCGGCGATGGCGTCCGAACTCGAAGCGCGCGGCCTTGCGCCGGTCGACGGCGTGACGCTCGATATCGGCGTGTCGTCGATGCAGCTCGACCAGGCCGAGCGCGGCTTCTCGTTCCAATCGGATGGCCCGCTCGACATGCGGATGGCGCAGGCCGGCATGTCGGCGGCGGACTTCGTCAACGAGGCCGACGAGAACGAGATCGCCGACGTGCTCTATCAATATGGCGACGAGCCCAAGTCGCGACGCGTCGCGCGCGCGATCGTCGCGGCGCGCCCGCTGACGCGGACCGGCGAGCTGGCGCACATCGTCCGCCGTGCGCTCGGCTACAAGGCGCACGACAAGAAGGACCCCGCGACGCGCGCGTTCCAGGCGATCCGCATCCATGTGAACCGCGAGCTTGGCGAGCTGGCCGACGGGTTGCTGGCGGCCGAGCGCGTGCTCAAGCCCGGCGGTCGGCTCGCGATCGTGACCTTCCACAGTCTCGAGGACCGGATGGTGAAGCGCTTCCTGCGCACGCGGTCTGGTGGCTCGCCTTCAGGGTCCCGTCATCTTCCGCAGGTGAAAGCCCCTGCAGAACCTAGTTTTTCTCATGTCGGCCGCGGTGTTCGCGCCGGCGAGGCCGAGATCGCACGCAACCCGCGCGCGCGCTCGGCGACATTACGGACGGCGCGGCGGACCTCCGCGCAACCTTGGACGGAAGAGGTGACGACATGACGGCGGCGTATCGGATGAAGGGTGTGGGCTGGTTCGGGGGCTGCGTGGCCGTCGTGCTCGGTTTCTACCTCGTGTCGCTGCAGGTCGCCGCCGAGCGCAAGAAGCTGGAGGCGGTCAATGGTCAGATCCGCGTCGCCCAGCGTGACATCCGCGCGCTCGAGACCGAGTTCGACACACGCGGCAATCTGGCGCAGCTCGAGCGCTGGAACGGCGACACGCTGGCGCTGTCGGCGCCGACCGCCGGCCAGTTCGTCGTGAGCGAGGCCGCGCTCGCGGCGCTCGACGTCAACAGCCTGCGCGCGGACGGGGTCCAGACCGCCGCGCTGCTCGTGCCGTCGGGGGCGGGGTCCGTCGTTTCCACGTCGACCGTTCCGGTCACCGCCGCGCCTGCGGTCGTGAAGCTTGCCCCCATCGCGCCGGTCCAGATGGCGCAGGTGACTGCGCCGCGCGCGATGAACGTCGCGATCCAGGCTGCGTCGAAGACCGCGCTCAAGCCGGTCGTGATCCGCGCCTCTGTCTCCACGCCACGCTCGGCCGAGGCCGCACTCGTCCGTGCCGCCAAGACCGAGCGCCTCGCCGCCGTTGCGAAGGTCCGTCCGCAGGCCGTCGCGATGCTCGACCGCAAGCTGCTGTCCGATACGACGCTGGGTGACATCATGAGCGGCGCCCGCTCCGAGAGCCGTAAGCGGCGGTGACCGCCTTGGTCGCCCGGCCTGTCTCGCAACAGCGTAGCGCCAACCAGCGTCACGCCCTGGTGGCGACGGCGCACACGCGCCTGATGATGCTGATGTTCCTGTTCGGCGCGGCGGTGCTGGTGGTGGTCGGACGGCTCGGGATGCTGGCGGTGCAGGCGTCGCTGGCCGATCCGCAGGCGCGCTCGGTGGCGATTGCGGCGCGGGGCGATATCGTCGATCGCAACGGCTCGCCGCTGGCGCGGACGATCGATGCGTGGACCATCGCGGTGCACCCGAAGAAGCTGATCGGCGATCCGACCGAGATCGCCAGCAAGCTCGCGGCGCTGATGCCCGAGGCTGGCGACCAGGCGCATTATTATGCGCTGCTGACGTCGCGCAAGAACTTCATCTATCTCCAGCGCCGTGCGTCGCCGGCGCTGGTCGAGCAGGTCAATGCGATCGGCGAGCCTGCGATCGTGTTCGACCGCGATACGCAGCGGCTGTATCCGCAGTCGACGATGGCGGCGCATGCGCTCGGCTTCCTGTCGACCGCGGGTCACGGCATGAGCGGGATGGAACGCGTGCTGGACGAGCGGCTGACCAACCCCGCGCTCAACGGCACGCCGGTCGCGCTGTCGCTCGACAACCGCGTCCAGGCGGCGATGGAGAGCGAACTCGGTCGCGCGATGACGACCTTTTCGGCGCGCGGCGCAGGCGGCATCGTCCTCGACGTGGCCACCGGCGAGGTGATCGCGATGGTCTCGTTGCCGACGTTCAACCCCAACCGGGTCGGCATGTCGGGCAGCGAGGAACTCCGCAACGTCACGACGCAGAGCGTGTTCGAGCTGGGATCGACGTTCAAGCCGATCACGATGGCGACGGCGATGGACACCGGCGTGGTGACGTCGTTCGCACGGCGCTTCGACGCGACGCACCCGCTCCAGGTCGGGCGTTTCACGATTCACGACGAGCGCGGCGATCCGAAGCGCTGGCTCAACATGGCCGAGACGCTGATCTATTCGTCCAACATCGCCACTGCGCGAGTTGCGGACGAGGTCGGGCCCGCGAAGATGCAGGCGATGTTCAAGAAGCTGGGCTTCGACACCAAGCCCGATATCGAACTGCGCGAGAAGGGCCGTCCGTTGTGGCCGAAATATTGGGCGCGGACGACGACGATGACCACCGCCTACGGCCACGGCATCGCGGTGACTCCGCTCCATCTCGCGAGCGCGTATGCGGCCCTGGTCAATGGCGGGATCTGGCGGCCGGCGACGTTGCTGAAGGTCGCGCCGGGGCATGCGCCGGTCGGGCGTCGTGTCATCAGCGAGCAGACCAGCGCGCGGATGCGGCAGATGCTGCGGCTGATCGTGCAGCGCGGTACGGGTCGCAAGGGCGATGCGCCGGGCTACCGGGTTGGCGGCAAGACCGGGACGGCCGAGGCGGCTGTCTCGGGCGGCTACGATCATTCGCGCAACGTGGCGACGTTTGCCGCGGCATTCCCGATGGATGCGCCGCGCTATGTCGTGCTGGCGATGCTGGACTCGCCGCTCGGGACGAAGGAAACCGGTGGGTGGAAGACGGCGGCGTGGAATACCGCGCCGGTGGTGGGCCGCACGATCTCGCGCGTCGGTGCGATCCTGGGCGTCGTGCCGGACGCGCACCGCGACATCGACGTGTCTGACATCGTGCCGACTTTGTGGCAGGACCCGACCCGTACGCAGCCGACCGGGCAATGAGGACTATTGCATGAAACTCGCAGCGCTGACCGACGGTACGGAAGAAGCGCAGGTGACGGGGTTTGCGATCGATCACCGCAAGGTCGCGCCGGGCACGGTGTTCGGCGCGTTCGAAGGCGCGCGCGTCAATGGCGAGGACTTCATCGCCGACGCGGTGCGGTCGGGTGCGATCGCGGTGGTGGCGCGGCCGGGGCTCAAGGTCGAAGGCGCCACCTATATCGCCGACGACAATCCTCGCGAACGCTTCGCGCAACTGGCCGCGAAGTTCTTCGCGCCGTTTCCCGAGACTTCCGTGGCGATCACCGGCACGAACGGGAAGACGTCCTGCGTCGAGATGACGCGGCAGTTATGGCGGATGGCCGGGTTCCATGCGGCCTCGATCGGCACGCTGGGGGTCACGACCGCCGATGAGCGGGTGACGACCGGGCTGACGACGCCGGACGTGGTGACGTTCCTGTCGAACGTGGCGGGGCTGGCGCGCGAGGGTGTAACGCATCTGGCGTTCGAGGCGTCGAGCCATGGGCTGACGCAGTATCGGACCGAGGGGCTCAAAGTTGCCGCCGCGGCATTCACGAATTTGAGCCGCGATCATCTTGATTATCACGGCGACATGGCGGCGTATTTTACCGCCAAGATCCGGTTGTTCTCCGAGGTGTTGTCGACAGACGGCACGGCGGTGGTGTGGGCGGACGATCCGCAATCGGCTCGGGTGATCGACCTCGCGCGCGAACGTGGCAACCGGCTGGTGACGGTAGGGACACAGGGCGAGACGTTGCGGCTGGTAGGCCGCGACCCGACGCTGCTCGGGCAGGGACTGACGATCGAGGCCGAGGGCCAGACGTACAAGGTGACGCTCCCGCTGATCGGTGCATACCAGGCGGCGAACGCGCTGGTGTCGGCCGGGCTGGTGATCGCAACCGGCGGAGACGTGGCCGCCACGATCGCCAATCTCGCGCGCCTGCAACCGGTGCGCGGGCGGCTGGAGCGTGCGGTGATCGCGAAGTCGGGTGCGCCGGTTTATGTCGATTACGCGCATACGCCCGACGCGCTGGAGGCGGCGATCGCGGCGCTCAAGCCTCATGCGGGCGGCAAGCTGATCGTGGTGTTCGGGGCAGGCGGCGACCGCGACACCGGCAAGCGCGAGACGATGGGGCAGGTCGCGGTGCAGCACGCCGACCGCGTCATCGTCACCGACGACAATCCCCGGACCGAGGATGCGCGGGCGATCCGCTGCGATGTTCTGAAGGGCGCGCGCGGGGCTGAGGAAATCGGCGACCGGCGAGCGGCGATTTCGGCTGCGGTGCGTGAGGCTGGACCCGAGGACATCGTGCTGATCGCCGGCAAAGGGCATGAGCAGGGGCAGATCGTCGGCGACATGGTCTTGCCGTTCGATGACGTGACGGTGGCGCGGGAGTGCGCGGCGTGAGGGCGGCACCATCTTTATTCCCCTCCCGCCTGCGGGAGGGGCTAGGGGAGGGCGCGACGTACGTACTGGCGTCCGCTCTGTTTGATCAGCCCCTCCCCCGACCCCTCCCGCAAGCGGGAGGGGAGCAGTGAGCTTGTGGACTTCCGCCGAGATCGCCGTCGCCACCGGTGGCGTGGCGTCGGGTGACTTCTCCGTCACTGGTGTTGCGTTTGATTCCCGGGAGGTTGGTCCCGGCGATCTCTTCGTGGCGATGAAGGGGGAGGCCAGCGATGGGCACCGCTTCCTCGACCAGGCCTTCGCCCAAGGCGCGGCCGGGGCGATCGTGTCCGAGGCTTGCGACCACCCCCACGTCCTCGTGGCGGACAGTTTTGCCGCATTGAACGCGCTTGGCCGCGCCAGCCGCGCGCGCTCCGCCGCCAGGATCATCGGCGTCACCGGGTCGGTCGGCAAGACCAGCGCGAAGGAAGCGCTGTTCGCCTGCCTCGACCGCTCAGCCCCCGGCGAGGTGCATCGCTCGGTCAAGAGCTACAACAACCACACCGGCGTCCCGCTGAGCCTAGCCCGCATGCCGCGGGATGCGAAGTTCGGTGTGTTCGAGATGGGGATGAACCACGCCGGCGAACTCGCCGAGCTGACCCAACTCGTCCGCCCGCATATCGCGATGATCACCGCGATCGCCCCCGCGCATACCGCATTCTTCCCCGACGAAAGCGCGATCGCCGACGCCAAGGGCGAGATCTTCGCCGGGCTGGAGCCGGATGGGACGGCGATCGTACCGTACGACAGCCCGCACCGTGATCGCCTGCTCGGCCACGCCGCGCCGCATGCTGCGCACATCGTCACGTTCGGTAGCGAGAAGGGGGCCGATGTCCGCGCGATCGAGGCAATGCGGCTGCCGACCGGTGGGACGTTCGTCACCGCGCGAATGGGGCAAGGGGCCGATCACGAACTGAGCTTCACGATCGCACAGCCGGGCGCGCATTGGGTATCGAACGCGCTGGGCGTGCTCGCCTGCGTGCAGGCCGCCGGGAGCGACCTCGGGCTGGCCGGGCTCGCGCTGGCCGAACTTGGTGGCTTGCAAGGACGTGGCGCGCGGTCGCTGGTGACGGTCGGCGAAGGCCAGGCGCTGGTGATCGACGAGAGCTACAACGCCAACCCCGCGTCGATGCGCGCGACGCTCAGCGTCCTCGGCCACGAGCCGGGCCGGCACGTCGCGGTGCTCGGCGAGATGCGTGAACTGGGCGAGGGCACCTACGACTATCATGCCGGCCTCGCCGAGCCGATCGTTGGCGCGCGCGTCGAAATGGCGCTGCTGGTCGGTGAAGCGATGGCGCCCCTCGCGCAGGTGCTTGAGGGACAGATCGAAACCGTCCATGTGGGCGACGCTGCGGCCGCGCTCGCGTCGTTACGGACGATCCTGGCGCCGGGCGATGTCGTGCTCGTCAAGGGATCGAACGGGGTGGGCCTCGCTCGCGTCGTGGCTGGTCTTCAAGCTGGCCTCAAAGGCGGGATTAACTGAATGTTGTATTGGCTCGCCGAGCATCTGGGGTTTCCCGGCCTGCTGAACCTCATCCGTTACCAGACGGTGCGGACCGGGGGCGCGGTGGCGACGGCGCTGATCATCGGCCTGATCATCGGGCCGAAGTTCATCGGCTGGCTGCGCGTGCGGCAGGGCAAGGGCCAGCCGATCCGCGCCGACGGCCCGCAGACGCATCTGTCGAAGCGCGGCACGCCGACGATGGGCGGGCTGATGATCCTCACCTCGATGTGTCTCGCGATCTTCCTGTGGATGGACCTGAGCAATCCGTATGTCTGGGCGTGCGTGTTCGTGACGCTCGGCTTCGGGACGATCGGGTTCCTCGATGATTACGACAAGGTGCGTAAGGCGAGCACCGCGGGGATCAGCGGGCGGACGCGGTTGCTGCTCGAGTTCGCGATTGCCGGGATCGCCGCGACGATCATCATGTCGCAGAACGGACCGCATCTGTATCTGCCGTTCACGTCGCGCATGTATCTGGATCTGGGCTGGTTCTTCCCGGTGTTCGCGGCGTTCACGATCGTGTCGTTCGGCAATGCGGTGAACCTCACCGACGGTCTGGACGGGCTGGCGACGATGCCGGTGATCATCGCCAGCGTCGCGTTCATGGTGATCGTGTATCTGGTCGGTAACGTGAAGTTCGCGGATTACCTCGGTATTCCGCATGTGGCGCGTGCTGGTGAGCTTGCGATCTTCTGCGGTGCGATCGTCGGGGCGGGGCTCGCGTTTCTGTGGTTCAATGCGCCGCCGGCGGCGGTGTTCATGGGCGATACCGGGTCGCTGGCCCTAGGTGGCGCGCTGGGAACGATCGCGGTCGTCGCGCATCACGAGATCGTGCTCGGGATCATCGGCGGGCTGTTCGTGATCGAGGCGCTGTCGGTGATCATCCAGGTATTCTTCTACAAGCGCACCGGCAAGCGGGTGTTCCGGATGGCGCCGATCCACCATCATTTCGAACAGCTTGGCTGGGCCGAGGCGACGGTGGTGATCCGCTTCTGGATCATAGCGCTGGTGCTGGCGCTGGTCGGCCTTTCGACGTTGAAGTTGCGGTGATTATTGCGCAGGCCTGGCGCGGGAAACGCTATGCGGTGCTGGGGTTGGCGCGGTCGGGGGCTGCGACTGTTCGGGCGTTGGTGGCTGGTGGTGCGAGCGTTGTCGCTTGGGATTCGGATAAAGCTCGGCGTGACGTCTTTGCTCCCTCTCCCCTGCGGGGAGAGGGTTGGGGTGAGGGGCTGCCTAGCAGCGCTGCGCCCGGAACTGCCCCTCACCCAACCCTCTCCCCGGAGGGGAGAGGGCTTTTGGATGTGGCGCCGTTGGATGATCTTTCGGACTTCGACGCGCTTGTCGTGTCGCCGGGCGTGCCGCTGAACACGCACCCTCTCGCCGCGGCCGCGCGCGCGGCCGGCGTGCCTGTCATCGGCGACATCGAACTCTTCGCGCAGGCCCGAGCCGACCTGCCCCCCCACAAGGCCGTCGGCATCACCGGTACCAACGGCAAGTCGACCACCACCGCGCTCGTCCACCACATCCTCAGGACCGCCGGCGTCCCGACTCTGATGGGCGGCAATATCGGCCTGCCGATCCTCGAACAGCAACCGCTCCCCGAGGGCGGCGTCTATGTGCTCGAACTGTCGAGCTACCAGATCGATCTGACGCAGACGCTCGATTGCGATGTCGCGGTGCTGCTCAACATCACGCCGGATCATCTCGATCGCTACGACGGCTTCGAAGGCTATGCGGCGTCCAAGGCGCGGTTGTTTGCGATGCAGTCGGCCGAGCATGACGCGGTCATCGGCATCGGCGATGCACCGTCCGCGCTGATCGCGCGCGGCCTGTCGGCGAAGGGTGAGCATCTGACCAAGATCGCGCCGGGCGTTTGCATGGATCAGAGCAACTGGCCCGCGCTCCAGGGCCCGCACAATGCGCAGAACGCTCTTGCGGCGATTGCTGTCGTGAAGGCGCTGGGGGTGAGCGAGGTCGATATCGACCGTGGTCTCGCCAGCTTTACCGGCCTGCCACACCGCATGCAGCAGATCGCCTCATATGGCGGCGTCGGCTATGTCGACGATAGCAAGGCGACCAATCCCGAGAGCACCGCGCCTGCGCTGGCCGCGTTCGACCGGGTTCACTGGATCGTCGGCGGGCGCGCCAAGGGCGACGACTTAGATGCGTGCAAGACCGCCTTTGGCCACGTCGTTCGCGCCTACACGATCGGCGAGGCGGGGCCGCGGTTCGCCGAAATCCTGAAAGACTCCATGCCTGTCGAGAATGTCGGCACGCTCGACGCTGCCGTCCGCAGCGCCGCCGCCAACGCGCGTCCCGGCGACACAGTGTTGTTATCCCCAGCCTGTGCTAGCTTCGATCAGTTTCGCGATTACGAAGCGCGCGGGGCAGCGTTCCGCGACGCGGTGGAGTCGCTGGCATGACCGATATGCGCGCTGGGACCATGGATATGGATGTGTCCGGACAGAAGACCGGGATCGTCGCCAAGATGAAGCGGCGCGGCGGGCGTGGCGACCAGTCGCCGCTCGGTACGTGGTTCTGGGACATCGACCGGATGCTGCTGCTCCTGACGCTGTTCCTGATCGCGATCGGGCTGATCGCGGTCGCCGCGGCATCGCCGGCGAGCGCGGTCCGCTATTCGGGCGAGCATCACAAGATCGCGCCGCTCTATTATTTCTGGCGACAGTTGATGTGGGTCGGCGTGTCGCTGCCGGTGCTGTTCGGTGTGTCGATGATGCCCGTCTCTATGGCGCGGCGGATGGCGATTGGCGGGTGTGCGCTGTTCGTGCTGATGCTGATGGTGACGCCGTTCATCGGGGTCGAGGCGAACGGCGCGCGGCGCTGGCTTGGCGTCGGGTTCGCGCAGTTTCAGCCTTCCGAGTTCCTGAAGCCGTTGTTCATCGTGACCGTCGCGTGGCTGTTGTCGTTGCGTGCGAAGGATGCCGAGCTGCCGACCGTGCTGATTACCGGCGCGATGACCGCGGGGGTCGCGGTGCTGCTGATGCTGCAACCCGATTTCGGCCAGACGATCATCTTCTGCTCGGTATGGCTGGCGCTGCTGATGATCGCGGGGACGCCCGTGCGGATACTTGTCGGGCTCGTCGCGCTCGCGCCGGCCGGGCTGGTCGCCGCCTATATATTTTATGGCGTGGCGCGGTCGCGGATCGACGCGTTCCTGTTTCCGGGCGTGGAGGGCGAGGGTGCGTCGGATCATTTCCAGACGAATGCCGCGCATAATACGCTGACCGCGGGCGGCTGGACCGGGACTGGCCCAGGCGCAGGCGCGGCGAAATTCGGGCTGCCTGAGGCGCATACCGACTATATCTTCTCGGTGATCGGCGAGGAATTCGGGCTGATCGCGTGCTCGGTGATTGCGGTGATCTTCCTTGCGATCGTGGTGCGCGTGTTCGTCAAGCTGCTGGACGAGCAGGACGAATTCAAGCTGCTGGCCTCCGCCGGGCTCGCGACGCAGTTCGGCGCGCAGGCGCTGGTGAGCATGGCGGTCAACACGGGGCTGGCCCCGTCCAAGGGCATGACTTTGCCGTTTATCAGCTATGGCGGGTCGTCGATGGTGGCATTGTCGGTCGGCATGGGGTTGCTGCTGGCGTTTACCCGGCGCAATCCGTTTCTCACGCGGAGCCCCTATGTCGTCCGCTGGAGTGGTGAATGACTAAGCATTATGTCCTGGCCGCCGGTGGCACGGGCGGACACATGGTCCCGGCGGCGGCGCTCGCGGCCGAACTGACCAAGCGCGGCCACCGGGTGGCGCTGGTCAGCGACGCGCGCGGCGTGCGGTTTCCGGGGCTGTTCGAGGAAATCCAGACGCATGTCCTGCCGGCGGGGCGCTTCAGCGGCGGGCCTCTGGGTTGGGCGAAGGCGACGCGCGAGATGTGGCGCGGCCGGGCGATGGCGCGGGAGCTGTACCGGAATTTCAAGCCGGCCGCGGTGATCGGCTTTGGCGGCTATCCTGCGCTTCCGGCGTTGCTGGCGGCGTTTGCGGACAAGATCCCGACCGCCGTGCATGAGCAGAATGCGGTGCTTGGGCGGGTGAACCGCTTCGTCGCCGGACGCGTCGATGCGATCGCGACGTCTTCGGAGCCGACCGAGCGGTTGGCGCCTAAGCTTCTGGGGAAGACGCATCTGGTTGGCAATCCGGTGCGCGAGGCGGTGCTGGCGCTGCGTGCGCGGCCGTATCCGTTGCTGGAGGAGGACGGCATCTTCCGTGTGCTCGTGACCGGTGGGAGCCAGGGGGCGAGCATCCTGTCGCAGGTGGTGCCGGATGGTCTGGCGATGCTGCCGGTGACGTTCCGGCGGCGGTTGCAGGTGACGCACCAGGCGCGGATCGAGGATATCGACGCGGTGCGCGCGAAATATGCCGAGCATCATATTCCGGCCGAGCTCGCGACGTATCTGCCGGATATGCCCGAGCAACTGGCCTGGGCGCATCTGGTGATCGCGCGCGCGGGGGCCTCGACGATCTCGGAGCTGACCGCGGCGGGGCGGCCGGCGATCCTGGTGCCGCTGCCGAGTGCGACCGACGATCACCAGACGGTGAACGCGCGCGAGATCACGCAGGCGGGCGGCGCGCGGACGATCGCGCAGGGAGACTTTACCGCAGTGGAACTGGCCAAGCAGATGCAGAAATTGGGGCTCGATCCGGCGGCGTTGCAGAATGCGGCAGGACGCGCGCGCAGTTGCGGTCGGCCGAATGCGGCAAGCGATCTGGCCGATCTGGTCGAGAGCCTCGACGCACCCGTGATCCGCCTGCCGGTCGGTGCACCCTCCAAGCCCAAGGCGCAGTTCGCATGAAGGGTGTCGCAACCGATATCGGCACGATCCATTTCGTCGGGATCGGCGGGATCGGCATGTCGGGCATCGCCGAGGTGATGAAGAACCTCGGTTACCGCGTGCAAGGGTCGGACGTGGCCGAGGGCTATGTCGTGCAGGGGTTGCGCGACAAGGGCATCCCGGTGGCGATCGGCCATGCGGCGTCGAACATCGGCGATGCTGCGGTGGTGGTCGTGTCGACCGCAATCGTGCGCTCGAACCCAGAGGTCGAGGCGGCGTTGAACGCGCGCGTGCCGGTGGTGCGTCGGGCTGAGATGCTCGCCGAACTGATGCGGTTGAAGTCGACCGTCGCGGTGGCGGGCACGCATGGGAAGACGACGACGACGTCGATGGTCGCGGCGTTGCTCGATGCGGGCGGGGTCGATCCGACGGTCATCAATGGCGGGATCATCAACTCGTACGGCTCGAACGCGAGACTGGGCGCGAGCGACTGGATGGTGGTCGAGGCGGATGAGAGCGACGGCAGCTTCCTGCGGCTCGACGGGACGATCGCGGTCGTCACCAACATCGATCCCGAGCATCTCGATCATTACGGCTCGTTCGAGGCGGTGAAGGATGCGTTCGTCGAGTTCGTCGAGAACGTGCCGTTCTACGGGGCTGCGTTGCTGTGCCTCGATCATCCGGAGGTGCAGGGGATCCTGCCGCGGGTGCGCGATCGGCGCGTGGTGACGTACGGTTTCTCGGCGCAGGCGGATGTGCGCGGGGTGGAGGTTACGCCGATCCCGGGCGGCAACCGCTTCGATTGCGTGGTGCGTGAACGCGATGGTGCGACGCGGACGATTGCGGGGATCGAGATGCCGATGCCGGGGCGGCACAATGTCCAGAACGCGCTGGCGGCGATCGGCGTGGCGCTCGAACTCGGGATCGCGGATGCGACGATCCAGCAGGGATTCGCCAAGTTCGGTGGCGTGAAGCGGCGCTTCACCAACGTCGGCGAAGTGGCCGTCGAAGGTGGGAGCGTCACGATCATCGACGATTACGGGCATCATCCGGTCGAGATCCGGGCGGTGCTGGCGGCGGCGCGCGAAGGCGTGAAGGGTCGCGTGATCGCGGTGGTGCAGCCGCATCGCTATTCGCGGTTGGGCAATCTGATGGAGGATTTCCAGACGGCGTTCAACGACGCCGACCGGGTGTTGGTGACGCCAGTCTACGCCGCGGGCGAGGCGCCGGTGGAGGGTGTCGATGCCGAGGCTTTGGTCGAGGGATTGAAGCGGCGCGGGCACCGGTTTGCGGGTGTGGTCGCTGATGCCGATGCGCTGGCGGTGGAGCTTGCGGCCGCGATCGAGGCGGATGACATGGTTGTGTGTCTCGGGGCGGGCGACATTACCAAGTGGGCGGCTGGGCTTGCCGATGCGATCGCGGTCGAGCGCGCGAAGGTGCTGGCGTGAGTGCGAACGCTTCTGCTCCCCTCCCGCTTGCGGGAGGGGTCGGGGGAGGGGCTCCTGCCTCCTCCGAGGGCTCGGGCGCGGCTATGTCAGTCCCTCCCCTAACCCCTCCCGCAAGCGGGAGGGGAATCAAGGTCGAATCGGAGGCCTCGCTGGCGGCCTTCATATGGTTCCGGACGGGTGGGCCGGCGGAGACGTTGGTGCGGCCCGATACGGCGGACGATCTGGCCGCGTATTTGCGTGATCTCGATCCTTCGACACCGGTGCTGCCAGTCGGGGTCGGGTCCAACCTGATTGTGCGCGATGGTGGCGTACCGGGTGTGGTCGTGCGTCTCCCCAAGGCGATGGCGAAGGTTTCGGTGCACGACGGCCGCGTTCGCGCAGGCGCGGGAGCGATGGGGATTACCGTTGCCAGCGCCGCGCGGGACGCGGGTATTGCCGGGCTCGAGTTTCTGCGCGGCATTCCGGGGACCGTCGGTGGCGCCGTGCGGATGAACGCGGGCGCCTATGGCCGCGACGTCAGCGATATTCTGGTCGAGGCGACCGTCGTGACGCGGGCTGGTTCGGTCGAAGTCTGGCCTGCCGCGCGGTTCGGGTATGTCTATCGCCATTCGGACCTGCCCGCGGGGGCGGTGGTGGTCGAGGCGGTGTTTTCCGGCATGCCCGGAGAGCCGGCCGTGATCGGTGCGGAGATGGATCGGATCGCGGCCGAGCGGGAGGCTTCGCAGCCTTTGCGGTCGCGAACTGGGGGCTCGACGTTCAAGAATCCCGAGGGGCACAAGGCGTGGGCATTGATCGACGCCGCCGGGTGTCGGGGGCTGACTCGCGGCGACGCGCAGGTCAGCGAGAAGCATTGCAATTTCCTCCTGAACCTCGGGTCCGCGTCGAGCGCGGAGATCGAGGCGCTGGGTGAAGAGGTACGGGACAGAGTGAAGGCGCATTCGGGGGTGACGTTGGAATGGGAAATCCAGCGGGTTGGGATCGCTGCTCCCTCTCCCCTGCGGGGAGAGGGTCGGGGTGAGGGGCAGCCAAGCAGTGCAGCGCCTGGAACAGCCCCTCACCCAACCCTCTCCCCGGAGGGGAGAGGGCTATGACATCGCCTCTTCACATCGCGGTGTTGATGGGTGGCTGGTCGGCGGAGCGGGAGGTTTCGCTGATGTCGGGCAATGGTTGTGCGGACGCGCTGGAGTCGCTCGGCCACCGGGTCACGCGGATCGATATGGGGCGGGATGTTGCTGCCAAGCTGGCCGAGGCGCAGCCTGACCTTGTTTTCAACGCATTGCATGGGACGCCTGGCGAGGATGGGTCGGTGCAGGGGCTGCTCGACCTGATGGGCCTGCGCTACACGCATTCGGGTCTCGCCACGTCGGTGATCGCAATCGACAAGGTGCTGACCAAGCTGTTGCTCGTCCCCGCGGGCGTGCCGATGCCAGGTGGGCGGATCGTCAAGTCGGCGGACTTGTTCGAGAGCGATCCGATGGCGCGGCCGTATGTGCTGAAGCCGGTCAACGAGGGCTCCTCGGTCGGCGTGGCGATCGTCACCGACAGCGGCAATTACGGCAATCCGATTTCGCGGGACAGCGTCGGGCCGTGGGGCGAGTTCGAGGAACTGCTGGCCGAGCCGTATATTCGCGGGCGTGAGCTGACGACGGCCGTGCTCGGCGGCAAGGCGCTGGGCGTGACCGAGTTGAAGCCCAAGAGCGGCTGGTACGATTATGACGCGAAATACACCGATGGGATGACGGTGCACGTCTGCCCGGCGGAGATCCCCGACGAGATCACCGATGCCTGCAAGAGCCTCGCGCTCGAAGCGCACCGGTTGCTCGGCTGCAAGGGCGCGTCGCGATCCGATTTCCGGTGGGATGACGAGCGCGGGGTCGACGGGCTGTTCCTGCTCGAAGTGAACACGCAGCCGGGGATGACTCCCTTAAGCCTCGTCCCCGAACAGGCGCGGCATATCGGCATGAGCTATGCCGAACTCGTGCAGGCGATCGTCGACGAGGCGCTTCAGGATCACCCGCGTGCGCAAAGCGGGGCGCCATGAGCCGCACGATCAAGCGCGGTCCGCCCCCCAAGCGGCCCGCCCCGCGCCGGAAGGTCGCGGTCAAGAAGGTTTCGGTGATGGACCGGCTGGTCGGGATGCTCCCGGTCAGCGAGGACACGCTCCGGAAAATCGCGACCTGGTCGATCCTCGGCGCGGGCGGTGCGGTTGCGATCGCGGCGGCGACGTGGGTCGGCATTCCCGGGATGATCGGCGCGGCGCTGGCCGAAGGCGCCGGGCGCGCGGGCTTCAAGGTCGAGCAGATCGAGGTGACCGGCCTCAAGCGGATGGACCGGATGTCTGTCTACGCGGTCGCGCTGGAGGACAAGCAGAACCAGACGTCGATGCTGTCGGTCGACCTGGAGGCGGTGCGCCAGAAACTGCTGCGCTATGGCTGGATCGCGGACGCGCACGTCTCGCGGCGGCTGCCCAACACATTGCTGGTCGATATCGTCGAGCGGACGCCCGCGGCGGTGTGGCAGGACAACGGCCAGCTGACGCTGATCGATTCGTCGGGCGTGCTGCTGGAGCCGGTCCAGCCCGAGGCGATCCCGAACCTGCCGCTGGTGATCGGGCCGGGTGCGGATCGACAGGAGGCGTCGTACCAGACACTGCTCGCCGCCGCGCCCGCGCTCAAGCCGCGCGTGAAGGCGGCGACCTGGGTCGGCAACCGGCGCTGGGATCTTACCTTCGAGAGCGGCGAGACCTTGGCGCTGCCCGAGGACGGAGCGCCCCGTGCGCTGGTGAAGTTCGCCGAACTGGACGGCGCGCGGCCGCTGCTGGGGCGCGGCTGGATCCGGTTCGACATGCGTGATCCGACCAAGCTGGTCGCGCGCAAGCCGGGCGCGAGCCTGGCGCACAGCGTCGACGTGCCGGCGCCTGCGAGCGTGCCGGCAACGGGCACTACAGAGACGACTAATCCGTCGCAAACGGCGGGCGCGAACGTAACGGGCGGGGAGGGATGACATGGCAAAGGTGGCACCGGAAGGGCTGATCACGGCGCTCGATATCGGGTCGTCGAAGGTTTCGGCGATGATCGCGCAGAAGGGGGACGGGGGCGAGCTGATCGTGCTCGGCACCGGCCAGCGCGAGAGCCGGGGCGTCAAGCGCGGCTATATCGCCGACATGGCGACGACCGAGGCGGCGGTGCGCGAGGCGGTCGAGCAGGCCGAACGGATCGCGGGCATCAACATCGAGAACGTCTGGGTCGGGTTCTCGGCCGGCGGGCTCGTGTCCGACGTCGCCGAAGTCGAGTTCGAACTGGGCGGCCACCGCGTCGAGCAGCAGGATATCGATGCGCTGCTCGCCGCCGGGCGCAACTCGATCGATCCGCAGGGCCGCATGGTGCTGCACGCGCAACCCGCGCTCTATACGCTCGATGGCCTTACCGGTGTAAAGACGCCGCTCGGGCTGCATGCCGACCGGCTCGGCGTGCATATCCATGTCGTCGCAGCGGACGGTTCGCCAGTCCGCAATCTCGATCTGTGCGTGCGGTCGGCGCATCTCGAGGTGAAGTCGATCATCGCTTCGCCGGTCGCGACCGGGCTTGCCTGCCTCAGTGAGGAGGAGCGTGAGCTCGGCGTCGCGCTGGTTGAGATGGGTGCCGGGATCACCAACGTGTCGTTGTTCGCGGGCGGCATGCTCGTAGGTCTGACCTCGATCCCGATGGGGGCGGCGGACATTACGGATGATATCGCCAGCGCGTTCGGCACGCGGCGGCAGAATGCCGAGCGGATGAAGTGCTTCCACGGCTCGGCCAATGCGAGCCCCCGCGATAATCACGACATGATCCCGGTCATGCCGATCTCTGCCGAGGACGGCGCGGGCGAGGGCGCGCAGATCACCAAGGCGCAACTGATCGGCGTGATCCGCCAGCGCCTCGAGCATCAGATGGGCGAAGTGCGCAACGCGCTCACCAAGCTGAAGTTCGAGGGGCCGGTCGGGCGTCAGGTCGTGCTGACCGGCGGTGGTGCCGAGCTGAAGGGCATCGCCGACTATGCGCAACAGGCGCTCGGACGGTCGGTACGGATCGGTCGACCGCGCGGGCTGACCGCGCTGCCGGAAGCGCATGGCGGACCGGCCTTCGCGACGCTAGCGGGGTTGGCCTTCTATGCGGCGACCAATCCGATCGATCTTCGCGGGCTCGCGCCGCAGCGGACGACGGTGCATCGGCCAAAGGGTATGGGCATGGTGCGGAAATTGATTCAGGCGGCGCGCGCGAATTATTAAGAGTTTCGAGGGCGCTGGCGTTATTTCGGCTGGAACCGGCCGTGGCGTTGGTGCACACAGATTAATCAGGGGCCCGGCCGTAGCGTATCTACCGGGTTGTGCGGAGAACGGCGATGAGCATCGAATTCCTTAGTCCCGAAGTGGACGATCTGGCCCCCCGCATCGCGGTGATCGGCGTCGGCGGCGCGGGCGGCAACGCAATCGCCAACATGATGCGGGCCGACGTCCAGGGAGTCGACTTCCTCGTGGCGAACACCGACGCGCAGGCGTTGAAGCAGTCGACCGCACCGCAGCGGATCCAGCTGGGTACCAAGATCACGCAAGGGTTGGGTGCCGGCTCGCGTCCCGAGATCGGGCGCGCGGCGGCCGAAGAGACGATCGACCAGCTCGCCAAGATGCTCGAAGGCGCGCACATGTGCTTCATCACCGCCGGCATGGGCGGCGGCACGGGTACGGGCGCGGCCCCGGTCATCGCCAAGGCGGCGCGCGACATGGGTATTCTGACGGTCGGCGTCGTGACCAAACCATTCGCGTTCGAGGGCAACCGTCGCGCGAAGTCGGCCGAGGGCGGCATCGACGAGCTGCAGAAGTATGTCGACACGCTGATCGTCATCCCGAACCAGAACCTGTTCCTCATCGCCAACGCGAACACGACCTTCAAGGAAGCGTTCACGATGGCGGACGAGGTGCTCCAGCAGGGCGTCCGCAGCATCACCGACCTGATGGTGATGCCGGGCCTCATCAACCTCGATTTCGCCGACGTCCGCTCGGTGATGCAGGAGATGGGCAAGGCGATGATGGGCACCGGCGAGGCGAGCGGCGACAACCGCGCGCTCGAGGCCGCGCAGAAGGCGATCTCGAACCCGCTGCTCGAAGGCGTCAGCATGCGCGGCGCGAAGGGCGTCATCATCTCGATCACCGGCGGCGACGACATGCGCCTGCTCGAAGTCGACGAAGCCGCGAATCACATCCGCGACCTGGTCGATCCCGATGCGAACATCATCTGGGGTTCGGCGTTCAACCAGGAGCTGGAAGGCAAGATCCGCGTCTCGGTCGTCGCGACCGGGATCGACGCCGATGCGCGCCCTCCGGAAGTTGCGCCCGAGCCCACGCGCTCGTTCAGCTTCGGATCGCGCAAGACTGACGAGACCACTTCGTTCCGTCCGAGTGAGCCGGCTGCGGCATCGTCCGTGCCCGCTTCGTCGGCCGATGAAGAGCCGCTCGACCTGAACGCATCGTCGGAAGTCGAGCCGTCGTCCTCGAAGTCGGACGACGAGCTCGTGCTCGGCGCCGAGACGATCGTACCGCAGGCAGCACCTTTGGCCGCGCCCGCGCCGGCCGCACCGGCGCCGCAGCCGGCTCCTGCGCCGCGCGTCTATGGCGACGAGCCCTATGGTCGCGGTCCGATCGCACGTCCGGCTTCGGCATCGGCCGTGCCGCCGGCTCGTGCGCCGATCGCACCCGCCATCCCGGCGCCGACGCCCGCTGCGGACGAAGGTGGTGCACGGCGTCGCTGGCTCGCGCCGGGTGCCGAAGCGGCTCCGGAGGCGGTTCCGGCCGCGCCACGCGTGAAGCTGGGTGGTACTCTGTTCGAGCGCATGTCCAATGCGGCCCGCGGCGCGGCGAAGGAAGACGGCGAAGCGGCCCCGCAGGATCCGCTCGACATCCCGCGCTTCCTGCATCGGCAGAACAACCAGTAAGCCTGAGCGCCGTTCTCTTGGTATGGCGAGAGAACGGCGGGGCGAGATGGGTTGATCGGGGGGTATCGTTCTCCAACTTCTTCACCTCCCCGGCGGAGGCCGGGGCCCAGTTGGCAAGGTTGATGTAACGGAGCGCTTTCGATCGTTATTTCCGTCTCCCGACTGGACCCCGGCCTCCGCCGGGGAGGCGGCGTTTCAGAGTGAACGCTTTTCCAAGATCACCTATGCCGAACCCACAGATCGTAATTCTCGCCCGTTGCTTGCTCCTCGGTACTGCACTCGTCGCCACCCCGCCCCAGTTCGCCGCGCCGATGCGTCGGAGACATTGCCGGTTCGGTCGGGCTGGCGTCTAGACAGATGATCATCATGACCCGGTCCTCGCATCATTTCCTGACTGCCGCGCTGGCGCTCGTGCTGGCCGCGGTGCCGTGCGCGGTCGTCGCGCAGGAAGTCGTGCAGGCGATCCCGGGGACGACCGATGCGGACAAGCTTGGCGATCTCATGCGCCGGGTCGCGAGCAATCCGCGCGACGTCGATGCGCTGATCCGGGCGGGCGACCTGTCGATGGGGCTGGGCGATCTGAGCGGTGCCGCGGCCTTGTTCGCACGCGCCGAGAAAGTGAACCCGCGTGATGGTCGGATCAAGGCGGGGATGGGGTCGATCCTGGTCCGCTCGGAACGGCCGGGCGAGGCGCTGCGCTATTATGCGCAGGCGGAAAGCCTGGGTCTCGACCCGCGGAATTTCGCGGCGGATCGCGGGCTCGCGTACGATCTGATCGGCCAGCAGGATCGTGCGCAGCGCGATTACCGGGTCGCGCTCCGCAATGCGCCGGATGACGAGACGATCAGGCGCTATGCGCTGTCGCTCGGCATTTCGGGGAAGCCGGAACTCGCGATCCAGCAGCTCAATCCGCTCCTGCTGAAGAGCGATCGTGGTGCATGGCGCTCGCGCGCGTTCATCATCGCGATGAACGGCGACGTCGCGGGTGCCGAGAAGATCGCGACCACGATGATGCCCGCCGGCACCGCCCAGGGTCTGCAACCGTTCTTCCAGCGCCTGCCGACCCTGCCGGCGAGCGATCGGGCGTTCGCGGTGCATTTCGGTGAGGTCCATGCGACGCCGGCGCGCCTGGCGGATGCGCGGATGGCGCCGCCGCTGGGCATCCTCGCGGCGGATCCGACCGCGCCGGTGATGCTGGCTGCCGTGCCGCAGCCGGTCGTCGTCGCCGCGTCCGGCAAGACCAAGCGCGGCCGTCGCAGCAAGCCGGGCCGGACCGAGATGGCCGCGACAACGCGCGCCGCGACGCCGGTGCCGGTTGTCGCGACGCGTACCCCGACTACTCCCGCTCCGACTATTCCCACTGCGGTCGCGCCGCCGGTTCAGTTCGCGTCGTCGTCGGTCCCGATGGTGCAAGCCGTGCCTGGGCAATCGACAGCGGCGCGGGTCGCGACACCGCAGCCGACCTATCGTGCACCGCAAGTCGCGCAGACCACCACGGTCGCGCCGCAGACCCAGACACCGGTCGCAGTGGCACGTGTCGCGCCAACACCGACGCCGGCGCCCAACTCGGCGCCGACTTCGACCGGGGCGTTGCCCGCGACCACCGTCACGCAGATGGCGGCCGTCCCCGCGGGGCGGATCCAGTCGGAAAGCAACACGCGCGTGGCCAATTCGATCGCGGCCGCGGCGGTCGCGTCGACGGGTACGATGGCCAAGCCGGTAGCGCCTAGCCCCGTACAGCCGACACCGGTGCAACAGGCTTCGGTCCAGTCGCAGCCCGTGACACCGGCGCCGGTGCAGCAGGCTTCGGTCCAGCCCCGGCCGGTTCAGCAGGCGAGTGCCGCACCGCTGCCGACTCCCGGCTTCTCCGCGAATGGAGCGACGCCGTCGACGCCGCCGGTCGAGGTCGCCGCAGTGTTGCCGCCACGCGCGGTGGTGGCGAGTGAGGATTCGATCCTCGCGCGGATCGTCGCGGGGTTGTCGATCCCGGCGTCAGAGCTCGATGTCGCGCCGATGCGACCCGCGCCCGTCGTGACGCAGGCCGCTGTGCCGGTTTCCGACGACGCCGAGCGCGTGCTCGCCGAGGCGAAAGCCAAGCTCCAGCGCGATGCGGCGGCAAAGAAGATCGCGGCCGAGCAACTCGCTGCCGACAAGAAGGCTACCCTCGACAAGAAGGCGGCGACGCGCAAAGCCATCGCCGACAAGAAGGCGCTTGCCGAGAAGAAGGCGGCCGCCGCCGAGAAGCTTGCTGCAGACAAGGCTGCGGCCGAGGAAAAGCGGATCGCGCGCGCCAATCCCGAACGCATCTGGGTGCAGGTGTCGACCGGCGCGACCGAGGGCGATCTGCCCAAGGCGTGGAAGGGTGTGAAGGCCAAGGCGCCGGCCGTGGTCGGCAGTCGCGGCGGCTGGACGACTCCGTGGAAGGCGACCAATCGCGTGCTGGCCGGGCCGTTCAAGACCGATGCGGAGGCGCGCACCTTCGTCAATCAGCTCGCCAAGGAAGGCGTTTCGACGTTCAGCTTCACCAGCGAACCGGGCCAAGTCATTACGAAGTTGCCTGCGAAGTGAGCGCGTTCACACTCTGGCCGGCGAAGTGAGTCACCGCGCGCCCTGGGCTTCGGACCCGGCGCGTAGCAAAGGACGGCTTCAAGAGGAACAGAACGGGACCGTACGTGGGCCGCGCGATGCCTTTCAGCGCGACCGTGACCGGATCATCCACTCGATCAGCTTCCGTCGCCTACGCCACAAGACGCAGGTGTTCATGGCGCCGGACGGCGACCATTTTCGGGTACGCCTGACGCACAGCCTGGAAGTCGCGCAGATCGGCCGGACGATCGCGCGGACGCTGGCGCTAAACGAGGATCTGACGGAGGCCTTGTGCCTGGCGCACGACATCGGCCATCCGCCGTTCGGCCATGCCGGCGAGGATGCGCTGAAGGCGGCGTTGACGGGGCAGGGCGGTTTCGATCACAACGGCCACACGCTCCGCACGCTGATGACGATCGAGCGGCCGTATCCGATGTGGAACGGGCTCAACCTGACCTGGGAGACGCTCGAGGGTCTCGCCAAGCATAACGGCCCGGTACGGCATCCGGGTTGGGCGCTGGCCGCGGCGGATGCGGAGTTTCCGCTGGCGCTGACCAGTTTTTCGTCGCTGGAGGCACAGGTCGCGGCGATTGCGGACGATATCGCGTACGACAATCACGACATCGACGACGGCTTGCGCGCCGGACTGTTGACGCTCGACCAGATGCTGGCGGTGCCGCTGGTCGCGAGCGGCTGGGACGACGTCCGCCGGCGGTTCCCGGACGTTGCGCCGAAGCGGCTGGTCGGCGAACTCGTCCGCACGCAGATCGGGACGATGGTCAATGACCTGATCGCCGAAACCCGTCAGCGGATCGCGGCGAGTGGCGTTGCGAGCGTCGACGACGTCCGTGCCGCCGGACAGTGCCTGGTCGGGTTCTCGGGCGAGATGCGCGAGGCTGAGCGTGACCTCAAGCGCTTCATGTATGCCAATCTATATCATCACCCGCGCCAGTTGGCGGCGGCGGATGCAGCACATGGCATCGTGTCCGGGCTGTTCGCGGTCTATCGCGACGATCCCGCGACGATACCCGAGGAATGGCGCGAGCGGCTGCCGTCGGAGGATCCCGACCGCAGCCGGCATATCGCGGATTTCATTGCGGGGATGACGGATAGGTATGCGGTGTCGCGCTACCGCGAACTGGTCGGCCCGATCGATCTGCCCGAGGGGTTCTGAGTCCGATACGGCGCTTATCCTCCCCCGCTAGGGGGAGGTGGCTGGCCCTTGCCAGACGGAGGGGGCGGGAAGGGCAAACCGAAGTTCCGTGTCCTCCCCCTCCGTCACCTTCGGTGCCACCTCCCCCTGGCGGGGGAGGATTGCGGATAAACGGCGGCTCTAACGCAAATCGGCGGCCGGACCTTGGTCCGACCGCCGATTATACCATCGTCGATGTTAGCGATGTTCAGCGCGTGACCGAAGCGATGCCGCCGGCTGCGCCATTGGCTTCGGCGGTCTTGAACGCGACCGGTACGCCGCCCGACACACCCGATACGCGATCGCCGCGGACGATCAGGTGGAACTTCTGGCCCGACGGGTAGCGACGGCCGTCGATGACCTGGCGGCCACCTTCCTGGGTCGAGGTATAGACATAGGTGCTGCCCTCGTGGACGAAGCTCTGCTTGGACTCTGCGGCCATGCCGATCGTAGAGGTGAGGGCGGCGGCTGCTACTGCGATGATCTTGAAACTATTGCGCATGATCGTGTCTCCCGCGTTGTGCGTCGAGCCGGATCAGGTCTTCTCCCAACTCTCGAGTCAGATAAATATTGCGGTGCAGCATAAGTCGCAATTGCAAAGCCGGCGATCACGCTTGCGTGCGCTGCAACGACGTAGCGCCCTGACGATGCGGTGAACTGCGACGGTGACATAGTTCCGCGACATCTCAGGCGCATAGCCGACGCGAAGGAGAGGGATCTTGTCCGCTTCCAGTATCGCGCTCAATCGGTTCGGCCTTGGTGCGAGGCCCGGTGACGGCGTCTCCGGGGACCCGGCGAAATGGGTGCTCGCGCAGTGCGAGCGCTTCGAGGCGCGGCCCGCGGCAATTGCCAGCGCGCCGTCGACGTCGAGCGTTTCGGCGACCCTGGCGACGTATTTTGCACAGCAGAGGATGATCAGGGCGGAGTTCGGACCCCGTCGGCCGAAACCGGCGCCGAGCGCCGCCGCGCCGATGACGGCGCCGAGCGCCTTCATGCCGATGACCGGGCCGGGCGCCCCTACGCCGATGACGGCACCCGCCATGTCCGCCATGATGGCCCCGCCCGCCATGCCCGGTCCAGCCGGCGACAAGCCCGGCGAAGCGGCCCGGCGCGCCGCGCGGCAACTCGCCGGCAAGCAGAGTCGCGACGATTACGGCGGCGCGGTTGCGGCTCGTACGATCGCCGCACTGACGAGCGATGCGCCGTTCGTCGAGCGGCTCGTGCATTTCTGGGCGAACCATTTTGCGGTTTCCACCGACAAGCTCGAAGTCACCGGGCTCGCCGGGCCGATGGAGTTCGAGGCGATCCGCCCGCACGTCCTGGGCAATTTCGCAGACATGCTGAACGCGGTCGAGCGTCATCCGGCGATGCTGCTGTATCTCGATCAGGCGGTATCGGTCGGCCCCGACAGTCCGTTCGCCGCGCGCCGACCCAGGCGACGCACCGGTCTCAACGAAAATCTCGCGCGTGAAATCATGGAACTTCACACGCTCGGCGTCCGCAGCGGGTACACCCAGGCCGACGTCACCGAATTCGCGCGGGCGATGACCGGCTGGACGGTCGCGGGAATCGGTCGCGGGCCGGGTGCGCGCATGCAAGACGATAGCCGGCAGGACGATGCCCGGCCGGGCGCGTTCGTCTTCCTTTCCGAGGTGCATCAGCCGGGTGACCGGATCGTGATGGGCAAGCGCTATCCCGCGGCAGGCGAGGAGCAGGCGCAGGCGGTGCTGGCCGATCTCGCGGTCCATCCGGCGACCGCGACCCATATCGCGACCAAGCTCGCGCGGCACTTCGCGGGCGACACGCCGCCGCCGGCGATGGTGAAGCGCCTCCAGGCCGCGTTCCTCGAATCGGGCGGTGACCTGCCCATAGTCTATCGCGCGCTGGTCGCATCGCCCGAGGCATGGGTGACGCAGCCGGTCAAATTCAAATCGCCGTGGGAATGGTATGTCTCGACGCAGCGCGCGCTCGGCACGACCATCGTCCAGCCCGGCGTGACGGTGGGCATGATGAACCAACTCGGCCAGCCGGTGTGGAAGCCGGGGCAACCGGTCGGCTACGACGATATCGCGGCGGCCTGGGCCGGACCCGACGCGATCCTGCGCCGCGTGGAGGCGGCGGAGCGGTTTGCCGCGCGGGCCGGGCCGGTCGATGCCCGGGCGCTGGCGCCGACGCTGTTCCCGGCGTCGGTCAGTCCTGCCACCACGCAGGCGATCGCGCGCGCGGACAGTCCGGCGCAGGGGCTTGCGTTGCTGCTCGTCGCCCCCGAATCCATGCGGAGATAGTCATGCTCGACCGTCGTTCCTTCCTCTCGACCGGTACGCTCGGCGTGCTGGCGTCCGCCTTCGCGCCGCGCATCGCTTTCGCGCGGGCCGCGACTAACAGGCGGTTCGTGTTCGTCATCCAGCGCGGGGCGGCGGACGGGCTCGGCACGATCGGTGCGGTCGGCGATCCCGCATTCGCCGGGGTCAGGGGGGATCTCGCGGCCGACTTCGCCACGGGCACGAAGCTCGACGGCATGTTCGCGTTGCATCCGGCAATGACGGCGAGCGCGGGCCTCTACAAACAGGGCCAGGCGCTGTTCGCGCACGCGATCGCGTCGCCTTACCGCGACCGATCGCATTTCGACGGGCAGAACGTGCTCGAGACGGGGGGCGTGAGTGCGTATCAGGTCCGCGACGGGTGGCTGAACCGACTGCTCGGCGTGCTGCCCGCGGAGGAGGCGCGCGCGATCGCGGTGGCGGCGACCGTGCCGATGGCGCTTCGCGGCCGGCGTGAGGTGGCGTCTTACGCGCCGTCGAACCTGCCGGATGCGTCGGACGACCTGTTGCAGCGGGTGACGATGCTCTACGATGGCGACCGGCAATTGCACGCGCTGTGGAGCGAGGCGATGGCGACGCGCCAACTGACCAGCGATCTCGGTCAGGACGGTGGCCGTAACGCCGCCGCGACCGGCGCGCTGGCTGCACGGTTGCTGAAACCCGACAATGGCGCGCGGATCGCGATGATCGAGACGGGCGGCTGGGATACGCATACGGGGCAGCGCGGGCGGCTCGCGGCGCAGTTGAAGGGCCTCGATGTGATGGTCGCCTCGCTGCAGGCGGGGCTGGGGCCGTTATGGGCGGACACGATGGTGCTGGTCGCGACCGAGTTCGGGCGGACCGTCGCGGTCAACGGCACCGGCGGCACCGATCATGGCACGGGTACGGCGGCGATGCTGTTCGGGGGCGCCGTGAAGGGCGGGCGGGTCGTGTCGGACTGGCCGAGCCTCGCCCCCGCCGCGCTGTACGAGGCGCGCGATCTGAAGCCGACGATGCAGCTGGATGCGTTCATCGGCGGGGCCGTGTCGTCGCATTTCGGCATCGAGCCGGCGCGGGCGATGGCGGCGCTGTTCCCGGCGAGCGCGAAGACGGCCGCGGTCGAGGGTTTGGTGCAAGTCTAAGGTCGTTCTTTCCACCTTGCCCCGCCACACTTCTGTTCCCTCGCGAACGCGGGGGCCCAGGATCTCGCGCGGTGCCCGTGGTTTAGCTGGGCCCCCGCGTCCGCGGGGGGACTGTTAAAGCGTTTCATTGTTTCGGACGGGAACTGACCGCGTCTGCGCGACGGGATTAAAATTGAGCGCCGTGCCGCTATGGTCTAGAGCGCGCGCTTCCTTGTGATACCGGAATTGCCATGACGCTCTACGCCCGTTTCGCCGCGCATATCGATGCGGCGCTCGACACGCTGACCGCGGCGGGGACGCTGCCCGCGGGCCTCGACCGCAAGAACGTGACGGTCGAGCCGCCGCGCGACACGAGCCACGGCGATCTCGCGACCAACGCCGCGATGGTGCTGGCCAAGCCCGCAAAGACCAATCCGCGCGTGCTGGCGGATGCACTGGTCGCCGAGCTGTCGAAGCTCGAGGACGTCGCGTCGGCGAGCGTAGCGGGCCCCGGCTTCATCAACATGAAGCTGACCGACGATGCCTGGCGCGCCGAACTGGCCGCGATCCCCGAGGCAGGCGCCGATTACGGCCGGTCGACGCAAGGCGCGGGGATCACCGTCAATATCGAATATGTCTCGGCCAACCCGACCGGGCCGATGCACATGGGGCATTGCCGCGGTGCGGTGGTCGGCGATGCGCTCGCGAGCCTGCTCGAATTCGCCGGACACCGGGTGATCCGCGAATATTACGTCAACGACGCCGGCGGTCAGGTCGATGTCCTCGCCCGCTCCGTCCACCTGCGCTACCGCGAGGCGCTCGGCGAGACCGTCGAGATCCCCGAGGGCCTGTACCCCGGCGACTATCTCGTCCCCGTCGGCCAGTCGCTCGCGAAGGAATTCGGCGACCGCTATGTCGGCGCGCCCGAGAGCGAATGGCTCGCCGTCTTTCGCACGCAGGCGGTCGCGGCGATGATGGTGATGATCCGCGCCGATCTCGCGCTGCTCGGGATCGAGCACGAAGTGTTCTCGTCGGAGGCCGAACTCCAGGCCGCCAAGAAGCCTGAGGCCGCCGAGGCCGAGCTGCGGTCGCGCGATCTCGTCTATGACGGTGTGCTCGAAGCGCCGAAGGGCGAGATGCCGGACGATTGGGAGCCGGTCGAGCTGCCGCTGTTCCGCTCGACGCAGTTCGGCGACGACCAGGATCGGCCGATCAAGAAGTCGAACGGATCGTGGACCTATTTCGGCGCCGATCTCGCCTATCATTTCCAGAAGAGCCAGAGCGCCGACCAGCTGATCGACATCTGGGGTGCGGATCATGGCGGCACGGTGAAGCGGATCGTGGCGGCGGTGGCGGCGCTGACCGGCGGCAAGACGCGGTTCCACGTGAAGCTGGTCCAGATGGTCCGGCTGTTGCGTAACGGCGAGCCGGTGAAGATGTCGAAGCGCTCGGGCAATTTCGTCACGCTGGCCGACGTCGTGCGCGAAGTCGGCAAGGACGTGGTGCGCTTCACGATGCTCACGCGGCGGTCGGATGCGCAGATGGATTTCGACTTCGCCAAGGTGGTCGAGGCGTCGAAGGACAACCCGGTTTTCTACGTCCAATACGCGCATGCCCGCATCGCATCGCTGCATCGCCGCGCGGAAGAGGCGGGAATTACGCCGATTGCGGCTGATTTGTCCCGGCTTGATACGGACGAACTGGCGCTCGTGCAGCTCGCGGCACAGTTTCCGCGGCTCGTCGAGATCGCCTCCACGGCGCGCGAACCGCACAGAATCGCGTTCTATCTCTATGACTTGGCGGCGGCATTCCATGCGCTGTGGAATGTCGGCAACGACCGTCCCGATCGCCGCTTCCTGGTGATCGAGGATCCGCAGGCGACGGCCGCACGGCTTTTCTTGGCGTCCGCTATAGGGCAAATTATTCATAATGGCCTCGCCATCATGGGGGTCGAAGCGGTTTCGGAGATGAAGTGATGGCCGACGACATGGATCTGCGCGAGGAAGACCGGCTCCCCTGGCTCGAGACCGTCGAGCCGGACGAGCAGGACACGGTCGGCATCGGCCGCGTGATCGCGCTGGTCGTGCTCGGGCTGGCGGTGCTCGCGGCGATCATCTTCGGCATCTACAAGCTGCAACAACGCACACCCACGGGCGACGGCCAGCTGATCGCCGCACAGGAGGGCGACTACAAGGTCAAGCCCGACGACGCCGGCGGTCTGAAGGTCAAGGGCGAGGGCGACTCGGCGATCGCGACGAGCGCGGGCAAATCGGGCAATGGCGCGATCGACCTGCGCGGCGTGCCGGAAGCGCCCGTAGACGGCAAGCGCGCGGTGGCGCCTAAGACCTCCGACGTGGCAGGTCGCAACGCCGTCGCGCAGGTGCCGGAGTCGAGCGGCCGCCTGGTCGCGGCCGCACCGATGGCGCCGTCACGCTCGGGCACCGCGACCGCGGCGACGGGTGGCTCGCTGGTCCAGCTCGGCGCCTATCCGAGCGAGGCGGTCGCGAACGCGGCGTGGACCAATTTCTCGAAGCGGTTCGCCTATATCGCGGCGCTGGGCAAGTCGGTCCAGCCGGTCGCGACGGGTGGGCGCACGCTGTACCGGCTGCGCGTCAATGCGGGCAGCGCGAACCAGGCGGCGGACATCTGCGGCCGGTTGCGCGTGGCGGGCGAAACCTGCTTCGTTGCGAGCTGACCGACGCGGTAGGACCGTTATCGAGTGCGGGCGCGACGGTGAATCCGGACCGAAAGCCGGTCTATGCGATCTGCCTCAGCACCGGCCACTGCGTCCGCACGTGGCTTTGAAGTCGGTTGCCTAGATCCGGAGCCGATGCACCCAAATCCAGCGGTCAAATCGAGCGGCGGTGCTTTCCACCATATTTGCGCCCGATGTAATCGCCGATCTGCGCCACTTCGGCCGCAGCAGCGCGGGCACCGTTCATTTGGCAGGGCAGCGGATCGCTGGCGTGATCGTTGGCGCGACGACTCACCGTTTCGCAAAGCTCCTCGATATCCGCGCGCGACAGGACGTTCTTCTCGCGCAACAGGCAAATCAGGCTCTGCAAGATGACCAGATTTTTGTCCTCGGGATCAGTTTGGAGGTCTGGGTACGTTGCCATTGGGGATCTCCTCTCACGATATGCCGAGGATATGCCGAACGTGCCAACAAGCAAGCTGTAAGATTTATCCCTCGTAAGTCCGCTGCCACCAGAGATTGAAGGTCTGGGCCTGTGCCGTAGTCATGCCCAGCCCGATTTTGCTGCGACGCATTAATGCGTCTTCGGGTATTCTAGCCCACTCGCGATCATGCATCCAGCGTGCCTCGATCTCGGTGAGGCCACCACCAAGGTCTGCGCCAAGCCCTGCTGCGTCGGTAACGTCGCCCAGCATCTCGTCGAGCAACGCGCCATAGGCATGCGCCATCCGCGCGCTGCGGGCCTCGCCTAGGAACGGCCATCGGGCACGGACTTGCGCGAGGTAGGTGGGGAAGGGGGGGATTGCCCCGCCGGGGAAAGGCCGGCTACCGGTCATGGGACGAACCGCTGCGCCAAGCGCCGGCGCGATCTTTTCCAGGGCTTCTTCGGCAAGATGGCGTGCGGTCGTGATCTTTCCGCCGAACACCGACAGCAAGGGCGCTGCGCCGGTATCGCCCAGCGTATCGAGTTCAAGGACGTAATCGCGCGTTACGGCCTTCGCCTCGCTCGCACCATCATCGTATAACGGCCGCACGCCGGACCAGGTCGAGGTGACGTCGGCGGGGGTGATCTGGCGGATGAAATGCTGGTTCGCGGCGTCGCAAAGGTAGGCGATTTCGCCCGCGTCGATCACCGCGTCCTCGGGGCGGTCGACGGGAATGTCGGTGGTGCCGATCTCGGTCTGGCCCTGATACGGGATCGCGAACACGATGCGGCGGTCCGCGAGCTGCAGGATATAGGCGTGGTCGCCTTCGTACAGCTTGGGCACGACGATGTGGCTGCCCTTGACCAGCCGGACGCCCGCGCTGGCGTTGATGCCGAGCCGGCCGAGCAGTTCTGCGACCCACGGCCCGGCGGCGTTGACCAGCGCGCGGGCGGTGACGTCGCGATCGTCCGACAGCTTTGCGCGCCAGAGTGCGCCATCGCGGCGGGCGGTGACGAGTTCGGTGCGAACCGCGATCTCTGCGCCGTTGTCGTGCGCGTCCACGGCGTTCAATAGGGTGAGCCGGGAATCGTCGACGAACGCATCGGAATAGACGAAGCCGCGCGCGCCGTTCTTGAGGGGGGCGGTGTAGGCGGTGTCGGTCTTGCGCAGTCCGCGGGACCGCTTGAGCGTCATCCGCCCGCCGAGCCCGTCGTACAGGTACAGGCCCAGCCGGACCATCCACCACGGCCGCACCGCGTTCTCGTGTGGCAGGACGAAGCGCATCGGGCGGATGATGTGCGGTGCGGCCTTCACCAGCCGTTCGCGTTCGCGCAGTGCCTCGGCGACGAGCTTGAAGTCGTAATATTCAAGGTAGCGCAGGCCGCCATGGATCAGCTTGGTCGAGGCGGACGAGGTCGCACCGGCGAGGTCGCCCTTCTCGACGAGCAGCACCGACAGGCCGTTCAGCGCCGCCTCGCGGGCGATCGCGGCGCCGTTGATGCCGCCGCCGACGATCAGGAGGTCGTAACTTTGCGTCATGCGAGAAGCTTAGCCGTTTGGTAATGGCGGGCCTACCGACTATCTCTGTGCGATGTACAAACCAAAAGCCGGTCTTCCGACGCGCGAGCAGATCCTCGACTTCATCGCCACTTCCGACGTGCCTGCTGGCAAGCGCGAGATCGCCAAGGGCTTCGGGCTCAGTGCGCAGGACAAGATCGGGCTGAAGGCACTGCTCAAGGACATGGCCGACGAGGGGCTGATCGACAGCGCCCCCGGTCGCGCGTTCCACAAGATGGGCGGCATTCCGAAGGTGACGGTGCTGCGGATCGCCGATGTCGACGATGGCGGCAATGTCTGGGCGGTGCCCGAGCGCTGGGAAGCGGAAGGCGTGCCGCCGCCGCGTTTGCGCGTACGCGAGCGCAAGCGGGGTGCGCTGGGGGTAGGCGAGCGGATCCTCGCGCGGACCGAGGAGGCCGGGAATGGCTGGATCGCGCATCCGATGAAGGTGCTCGCGCCGGCCTCCGAGCAGGTGCTCGGCGTGTTGCGCGAGGATGGCGGGCGGCTGTGGTTGATCGGCGTCGACAAGCGCGAGCGGCGCGAGTTTGCGGTGGCGGATGCAGGGGGTGCGGCGCCGGGCGATCTCGTGCTGGCGGAACTCGCGGGCAAGCCGCCGAAGATCGCCGCGCGCGTCGTATCGAAGCTTGGTGATCCATTCGCGGCGCGGAGCTTCTCGCTGATCGCGATCCACAAGCTCGGCATTCCGGACGTGTTTTCGCAGGAGGCGCTCGACGAGGCGGAGCGGGTTTCGAAACTGCCGCTAGGGGAGGGCCGCGAGGATCTGCGCGACCTACCGATCGTTGCGATCGACCCAGAGGATGCGCGCGATCACGACGACGCGGTCTGGGCGGAGGCCGATGACGATCCTTCGAATGCTGGGGGCTGGAAGGCGATCGTCGCGATCGCGGACGTGAGTTTCTACGTGCGGCCGAAGTCGGAGGTCGACCGCGAGGCGCGGCGGCGCGGGAACTCGGTATATTTCCCCGATCGCGTGGTGCCGATGCTGCCCGAGATCCTGTCGGCGGAGGTGTGCTCGCTGAAGGAGGGCGCGGACCGTGCGGCGCTCGCGTGTCATTTGCGGATCGGCAAGGATGGGTCGCTGAAGTCGTGGCGGTTTACGCGGGCGGTGGTGCGGATCGCGGCGAACCTTGCGTATGAAGAGGCGCAGGCGATCATCGATGGCATGGCCTCGAACGACGCCCCCCTGTCCGACGGCTCTATCTCGTCCGACAGCCCCAGCCCGTCACCCCAGCGAAAGCTGGGGTCTCCCTCTACAGAGGACGCCCTCGCGGCACGAGATGCCAGCTTTCGCTGGGATGACGAGCGCGTGGCTGCATCGCTTGTTCCCCTTTGGGCCTGCTGGCACGCGTTGGCCAAGGCGCGCGATGCCCGGGCACCGCTCGATCTCGATCTTCCCGAGCGCCGCGTGGTGCTCGACGAGAAGGGGCGGATCATGTCGGTATCGCCGCGCGAACGGCTCGATGCGCACCGGCTGATCGAGGACTTTATGATCGCCGCCAACGTCGCCGCCGCCAAGGCGCTGGAGGCGAAGAAGGCGCCGGTGATGTACCGGATCCACGAGCCGCCCAGCCGCGAAAAGCTGATGGCGCTCAAGGAGTATCTCGAGACGTTCGACGTGCCGTTCGCGCTGGGGCAGGTCGTGCGTCCGGCGACGTTCAACCACATCATCGAACGGATCGGCGATGCAGACTTCCGCCCGCAGGTGATGGAGCAGATCCTCCGCACGCAGACCCAAGCTTATTACGCGCCCGGCAATCATGGGCATTTCGGGCTGAGCCTCGGCAGTTACGCGCACTTCACGTCGCCGATCCGGCGCTATGCCGATCTGCTCGTCCACCGCTCGCTGGTCTCCGCCTACGGCCTCGGCGAGGGTGGTTTGCCGGCGGACGATGCGGCCAACATGGAGTCGGTCGGCGAGATCATCAGCCGGCTCGAACGTCGCGCGATGGAGGCGGAGCGCGACACCACCGACCGCTACGTCGCGGCATTCCTGTCGGAGCGCGTCGGGCAGGTTATGGACGTGCGGATCACGGGCGTGACCAATTTCGGCTTCTTCGCGACGGTCGAGGGGATCGGCGGTGATGGCCTGATGCCGGTGCGCGACCTGGGCGGCGAGTATTTCCGCTTCGACGAGGGTGCGCGGACGCTGACCGGCGAGCATAGCGGCGACGTCTTCGCGCAAGGCCAGACGCTCGAACTGCGGCTGGCGGAGGCGAACCCCGTCTCGGGCGCGCTGCGGTACGAAATGCCCGAGGGGAAGGGCGCTGCTCCCCCGATACGCGGCGGGCGCAAGCCGGTGCGCGAGATCAAGCGGCGCGGGCGTCCGGCGAACATCCGCCATCAGGGCAAGCGGCGTTAGGATTTGCGCAAACCCCCCGCGTTATGCGACGTCTTAGCGGGGGAGACTGGTATGTGGAGATTAGGTCTAGGCCGGTCGCGGCGGCGGATCGTCAATGATTTCGTCGCGGCGAAGGCGACCACGGCTGCGCGCGCGATCGCGTATGAAGCGGCTGACCAGCGGACGTTTCGACGCTTGTGCGGCTATGGCGCGATCGTCGACAACGGCGCGGGGCGCTATCATCTCGACGCAGGGAGGCTAGGCGCGTTTCGCGGTGCGGTGCGCAGGCGGGCCGCGGCGATTGCGGCGACGTCGGGAGTCGTTGCGAGTGCAGCCGCTGCTGCAACGGTGTTCGCGCTGGCGGAGTGACGGGGGCGGAGGGATACTGGGCTACACTCTGATCAGCGTCCGATAGGCCGATACGGACATCGGCCTATCGGACGCGCAGACCCTGAAAATTGTTTCCCCGCGAAGGCGGGGACCCAGACTGGGCTCCCGCCTTCGCGGGAGAACAAGGGCGCGGGTGCTGTCGCTGGATCAATGATCCCGGCTTATCACCCGACCGTGAAGCTCAGCCCCGCCTTCGCCACCAGTCGATCGCGCAGTTTCGTTCCCATCAGCGCACCCGGCGTCCAAATCCCGCCATCGCCCTCGACGTCCTGCACGAGGCACAGCGCCGCCTCGGCGATCATCTTGCTGGTCGAGCCATAGCCGGGATCGCGATCGCCCGTGACGACCGCATCGATCCGCTCCCCGCCAGGCATGATGCCGGCGAACAGCAGATCGTAATGGCCGGCGTCGCGTTCCTCCTTCGATGGTCCCTCGCCGGGCTTCGGCCCCTTGTCGCCCGAGAACGGATTGAACTTGGCGATCGCCTCGGCCGCCACCTTGCCGAGATCGCCGAGGCCGGCGACCATCATCTCGTCATAGACGAAGTCCGCGCCATAGGCCTCGCCGAGCAGGAAATTGGTGCGGTGGACGTTCTTGGTGTTGATCGGCGCCATCACGAACGGTGCGACCCAGGCGGAGATGGTCGTGTCGTATTCGGGGATCAGCCCGCTCGGCTGGTGCGGTCCGCTGAAACCCGGCGTCAGCGCGAACGGGCTGGTCAGCAGCTTGACGATTCCGGGATCGCGCGCGGCGGCAGCGAGCGTTGCCTTGACACTCGCCGAGGTGCCGCCCGAGAATGTCCCCTGCATTTTGCGGACGCGGCCTTTCACGCGGGGGGCGGGGATCCCGTATTTCGCCTTCGCGGCGTCCTGCAACGTCAGCACGCCGAGATCGAACGGGATCGAGTCGAACCCGCACGAGAACACGATCCTGGCGCCGGTGCGCGTCGCCTCGCCTTCGTGCGCGTCGATCATGTGGCGCATCCAGGCCGGCTCGCCGCATAGATCGACATAACCCGTGCCGGTTGCGGCGCAGGCGGCGACGAGGTTGGAGCCGTAAAGCTGATACGGACCAACCGTCGAGATGACGACGGTGGCGCGTTCGACCATTGCGCGGAGACTGGCGGGATCGTCCGAGTCGGCGGTAACCAGCGGCGTGTCGGCGGGCGCGCCGATCAGATCGCGGACCTCCTGGAGCTTCGCCAGCGAGCGCCCGGCCATCGCCCAGCGGGCGCCGGTCGGATAGGTCTGGACGATGTATTCCGCGACCAGCCGGCCGGTGAAGCCGGTCGCACCATAGATGACGATATCGAAGTCGCGCATATCCACCTCCTGTTTTGCCAAGTTTTGCGCTCGCGCTCGGGCCATCGCAAGCGAAACGCTGTCGTGACTCGTGGCTCGCCATCGGCGCGCCGATCTGCAAGGATCGCGGCATGGCATCCGATCGCAAAACCGTAACGTTCATCGTCGACCAGCTCGCCGCGGCGGGGGATGTCTCCGCAAAGCCGATGTTCGGCGAATACGGACTCTATTGCGATGGCCGGATGGTCGCGATGATCTGCGACGACCAGCTGTTCGTGAAGCCGACCCTAGGCGGCCGCGCGTTTGCGGGGGCAATCGACGAAGCACCGCCGTATCCGGGCGCGAAACCCTGCCTGCTGGTCGATGCGGACCGTTGGGACGATGCGGAATGGCTCGCCGAGCTCATCCGCATCTCGACTGCGGAACTGCCTCTGCCGAAACCCAAAAAGCCGAAGGTCAAGGCAGTCTAGGACCGATCAAGGCTCAGCGGTCGCGGGTCATGACACACCCGATAGGTTCGTGGCCCCGGACTGGTTGGGCGACTTTCCGCTCGAGGAAATAAGATTTGTTTCACCGCGAAGGCGGGGATCCAGACTGGGCTCCCGCCTTCGCGGGAGAACAAGGAAGAGCGGACTGTCGTTCGAACGAGTCGGTAAGGTAGCGGTTTTGTCGTGGCGTGGGATCAAGCCGCCGAACCGCGCTCGATCCTACGCCGCCTCGTTGAACTGCAAGCTCGCCAGTCGCGCGTACAGTCCGCTGTTAGTCATCAGCGATCCGTGCGAGCCCTCCTCGACGATCTGACCATCGCTCATCACTATGATCCGCTCGGCCGCGCGCACGGTGGCGAGGCGGTGCGCGATGACGAGGGTGGTGCGGTTCGCCATCAGCCGTTCGAGCGCTTCCTGCACCAGCCGCTCGCTCTCCGCATCCAGCGCACTCGTCGCCTCGTCGAGCAGCAGGATCGGCGCGTCCCGGAGCAGCGCGCGGGCGATCGTTACGCGCTGGCGCTGGCCGCCGGAAAGCCGCGCGCCGCCTTCGCCGAGGAACGTATCGAGGCCTTCGGGGAGCTTGCGCAGGAACTCGGCGGCGTTGGCGGCTTCGGCGGCGGCCCACAGCTGATCGTCGGTCGCGGACCAGTCGCCGTAGCGAAGGTTGTCGCGGGCCGAGGCGCCGAAGATGATCGTTTCCTGCGGGACCATCGCGATCCGCGCGCGGACTTCGGCAGGATCGGCGTCACGCAGGTCGATGCCGTCGAGAGTCACGCGCCCGGCGTCGGGGTCGTAGAAGCGCTGGACCAGCTGGAACAAGGTGGTCTTGCCAGCCCCCGATGGGCCGACGACGGCGACCGTCTCGCCCGGCTTCACGTCGAGCGAGAAGCCGTTGAGCGCGGCGACGTCGCGGCGGGTCGGGTAATGAAACTGTACGCCCTCGAACGCTAGCGCGCCACGTGGCGGCTGCGGCAATGCGACCGGGTTGGCGGGCGCGGCGATTTCGGGCTTTTCGCGCAGCAGTTCGGACAGGCGCCCCGCCGCGCCGGCGCCGCGCAGGAGGTCGCCATATACTTCGGTGAGCGCGCCGAACGCGCCGGCGACGATTCCGCCGGTCAGGACGAACGCCGCGATCGCGCCACCGCTGATGCGGCCCGCAGCGACGTCGATCGCGCCTTCCCACAGCACCAAAGTGATCGACCCGAAGACGAGCCCGATGACGATCGCGGTCATGACCGCGCGCAGCATGATCCGCGCACGCGCCGCCGCAAACGTCGCGGCAACCGCGTCCGAGAAGCGGATCGCCTCGCGATCCTCCTGCCCGAATGCCTGCACGACCTTCATCGCGCCGAGCGTCTCGGTCGCGATCGAGCCGACGTCGGCGACGCGGTCCTGCGACGTGCGCGAGTAATTGCGGACGCGTTTGCCGAGGAGGGCGATCGGCAGGATGATCAGCGGGATGCCGATCATCAACATGCCGGCGAGCTTGGGCGAGATCGCGAACAGATAGATCAGCCCGCCGATCCCGGTGAAGGTGTTGCGCAGCGCGATCGACACCGTGCTGCCGACGACCTGTTCGATCAGCGCCGTGTCGGAGGTCAGGCGCGAGGCGATCTCGGACGGGCGGTTTTCCTCGAAGAAGCGCGGCGTCAGGCGGAGGAGGTGGCGCTGAACGGTGGTGCGGATGTCCGCGACGACACGCTCGCCGAGCCACGAGACATAATAGAAGCGCACCGCGGTCGCGAGCGCGAGCACGACGACGATCATCAGCAGATAGTGAAACGAAGTGCCGACCGATCCGCTCGCGCCGGGGCCGAAGCCGCGGTCGATCACGCGCTTGAATCCGTAGGGAATACCGATCGTCGCCGCCGACGTCATCAACAGCGCGAGCCCGGCAAAGGCGATTTGTCGGGGATATTGCGCGGCGTGACGCCACACCATCGCGAGATCGCCGATCCGGCGGGACGTCTTCTCTTCGGGTATCGGCTTGGCCATGCGCGGTGCCTAGCAGCGGCGGGGGTGGCGCTCAACGAGAACCGGGCGACGTGAAGGGCGGCGGTGCGGACCCACCGGACCACCGCAATGGACCGAACGCCGGTCGATCGCGCGTTGCACTGCGGCAAAATTGCGTTACCACCGTGCAAAGCCCGATGAGGCGAGAGGATACCGCATGCTCTACGATGCCTATGAATTCCAGCGTTCGATGATGGCCGGTGCCAGCAAGATGGCCAGTTTCGGCGCCGATATGCTCAACAATCCGGCAAACCCGTTCGCCTATTTGGGCGGCGGTACGGTGGTCGCGTCGGCCCTTGAGGTGTTCGCACACGCGAATGCGACCCGTGGGAAACCTGCCTTCGGGCTCGACCAGACGACGATCGCCGGTCGCGAGGTCGCGGTGCGCGAGGAAATCGTGTTGCGGAAGGACTTCGGACAGCTGAAGCGGTTCGTGCGCGAGGGTGTTGGGGGCGGTCCGAAGCTGCTGATCGTGGCGCCAATGTCGGGGCATTACGCGACGCTGCTGCGCGGCACGGTCGAGCGGATGCTGCCGTTTGCCGACGTCTACATCACCGACTGGCGCGACGCACGCAGCCTGCCGCTGTCGGCTGGCCGGTTCGATCTCGACGATTATATCGATTACCTGATCGAATTCCTCGAGACGATCGGTGCGAACGAAGGGCAGGGCGGCACGCACATGCTCGCCGTCTGCCAGCCCTCGGTGCCGTGCTATGCCGCCGTTGCGCTTATGAGTGCGGACGAGAACCCGTGCCGGCCGAAGACGCTGACGATGATGGGGGGTCCGGTGGATACGCGCGAGGCGCCGACCGCGGTCAACACGCTGGCGACCGAGCGGCCGCACGCGTGGTTCGAGCAGAACGTGATCGCGACGGTGCCGGGCAATTATCCGGGTGCGGGGCGGAAAGTGTATCCGGGCTTCTTGCAGCTTGCCGGGTTCATGTCGATGAACCTTGGCAACCACATGGTCTCGCATTGGGAGATGTATAAGCATCTCGTCCAGGGCGATGGTGCCAGCGCGTCGCAGAGCCAGGATTTCTACGAGGAATACCGCTCGGTCTGCGACATGACCGCGGAATTCTATCTCCAGACGATCGACGTGGTGTTCCAGAGCCATGCGCTGCCGCGCGGGATCATGACGCATCGCGGGCGGCTGGTGGATCCGGCGGCGATCACCGACATCGGGTTGCTCGCGGTCGAGGGGGAGCGTGATGACATTTCGGGGTTGGGGCAGACGAAGGCGGCGCTGACGCTGGCGACGGCGTTGCCCGACGAGAAGAAGCGCTATTTTATGGCGGAGGGTGCCGGCCATTACGGAATCTTCAACGGCTCGCGCTGGCGGGAGACGATCGCGCCGGTGGTCGAAGAGTTCATTACCGCGAACGGGTGACCTCCCACTAGTCTCGTCACCCCAGCGAAAGCTGGGGTCTTCCCGTTGGCTCGCGTTGAGGCGCAAACCGGGAGATCCCAGCTTTCGCTGGGATGACGGGGGGGCGGTTTGCCCCCCCGTCGCTGTTACGCGATCGAGTTCACCACGGCGTGGCTGCTCGACTCGTCCGACTGGATCGTCCCGCCGAACAGCATCTTAAGGCGACCGCCGATCGAGATGTCGGTTTCCCAAAGCTCGGCGCTGTCGATGTCGAAGCGGAGCAGTGTGAGGTTGGGGTCTTCCTTGCCGCCCGGAAACCATGCCTCGACCTGGTTGTTCCAGAGCTTGTCGATCTGCGCGCGGTCGTTCGACGTCGAGACGTCACCGGCCATGCAGGCGAAGAAATCATGGCCCTTGCCGACGAACTGCGCCATCGCCGCGCCGCCCTTGGCGATGCGGTTGTCGCGGCCGGCGAAGAAGAACAGCGTGTTAGGCTGATCGTCGTCGATCTGCGCTGTCATCGGCTCGGAATGCTGGCCATCATGCAGGCCGATCATGACGAACGGGCTCGCCTTCAGCTTGTCGATGAACTTCGCTGCGACTTCCTGCGGGGTATCCTTATCGGCCATTATCATTCTCCTATGGGCTTGGATTGCCACTGAGAACGGGTGGGGCGGAGGTTGGTTGCGCGAGTGCATACGATGTCGCTTGGTGAAAGCGCGAGTTGCACGTCATTGTGCGGACGGCAGCAGTTCTGCTGTCGACCAGAAAGGATCGAGAATGTCTCTCACCGATCTGTGTCTGATACTAGGCGTGCTCTTCGCCTTCGCGACCTTGGTCGTGAAGATCATCGAAGTGGCACGTCGAGGATAAGCACACGGGCGGGGTTTGGCCTGCAAGCCAAGCCCCAAACGTATTAGAGCCCCGACCGCTGCAACGGTCGGGGCTCCCAGAAAGGCGAGAATGTCCTTCGCCAGTAAGAAGAGTATGCCTGTCGGGCATAATTTACAAGTTCACAGGACCTCGAACAAGCCGGCTGCGCCCATGCCGCCGCCGACGCACATTGTGACCACGACATACTTGGCGCCGCGACGCTTGCCTTCGATCAGCGCGTGGCCGGTCGCGCGGGCGCCGGTCATCCCGTAGGGGTGGCCGATCGAGATCGCGCCGCCGCTGACATTGAGGCGCTCGTCGGGAATGCCGAGCTTGTCGCGGCAATAGAGCACCTGCACCGCGAACGCCTCGTTCAGTTCCCACAGGCCGATATCGTCCATCTTCAGGCCGAACCGCTTGAGCAGCTTGGGGATCGCCACCACCGGGCCGATGCCCATCTCGTCGGGCTCCGTGCCACCGACCGCCATGCCGACATAGCGCCCGAGCGGCTGGAGACCGCGCTGCGAGGCGATCTTCTCTTCCATCAGCACTGACGACGACGAGCCGTCCGACAGCTGCGACGCGTTGCCGGCGGTGATCGTGAAGTCGGGGCCCATCACCGGTTTCAGCGACTGGAGGCCCTCCAGCGTGGTGTCGGCGCGGTTGCCCTCGTCCTTGGTGACCGTCACGTCCTTGTACGTGACCTCCTTCGTTTCCTTGTTCACCACGGCCATGTTGGCATCGACCGGCACGATCTCGGCGTCGAAATAGCCGGCGGCCTGCGCGGCGGCGGTGCGCTGCTGCGACTGGAGCGCGTAGGCGTCCATCGCGTCGCGGCTGATGCCGTAGCGCTTGGCGACGACCTCGGCGGTCTGCAGCATCGGCATGTAGACGTCCTTGTGCATCGCGATCAGCCGGGGATCGGGGGCGACGCGCATCTGTGGAGTCTGGACGAGGCTGATGCTCTCGACGCCCCCGCCGATCGTGATGTGCATGTTGTCGGTGATGATCTGCTTTGCCGCGGTGGCGATCGCCATGAGGCCGGACGCGCACTGGCGGTCGACCGACATGCCCGAGACGGTCACCGGCAGCCCGGCGCGCAGCAGCGACGTACGGGCGATGTTGCCGGCCTGGTGGCCCTGCTGGAGCGCGCAACCGAAGACGACGTCGTCGACTTCGGCGCCGTCGATGCCAGCGCGCTCGACCGCGGCCTTGATCGAATGCGACGCGAGGGTGGGGGCGGGGGTGTTGTTGAACCCGCCGCGATAGGCGCGGCCGATGGGCGTGCGGGCGGTGGAGACGATGACGGCTGAGCGCATTATAAACCTCTCGAAAAGCTGGCGAATGGGGAAAGAAGATTAGGCCGGGTTAGGCCAAGATCGGTTATTCGGCGGAGGGAGGAGCGACGAAGACCTGACTAAGCCATTCGGCGATCAGGGCGGGCTTGTCCTGACCCTCGATCTCGACGGCGAACTCCATCGATTGCTGCCACTGGCCTGGTTTTTTCTCGTTGAAACTCAATAGCTTGAACCGACCCCGGACCTTGCTGCCGGAGCGGACGGGGCTCAAAAAGCGGACCTTTTCGCCGCCATAGTTCACGCCCATCATCGCGTCCTCGATCTGCGGCGCGTCCGGCACCTTCGACGACAGCAACGGCATCAGCGACAGCGTCAGGAAGCCGTGAGCGATCGTGCCGCCGAACGGGGTCTGCGCCGCGCGGACCGGATCGATATGGATGAACTGATGGTCGCCGGTCGCATCGGCGAATTTGTCGATCATGGCCTGCGTGACCTCGACCCAGTCGGAAACCGTCTCGGTGCCGATGCGCTGCTGCATCTGCGCGGTGGTGATCGTCGCCACGGCATTCCCCTCAAAGCTCATTTGGCGCTAAGCGCTGAAATGTCTCTAGGCGTACAGGCAAGCGGATCGCAAGCCTCACCCAACCGGAAGCTGGAAAATGTCGACTGCCGTAACGTCCAATGCCCGTGATATCATGGCGAAGCTGTACCGCGCGAGCGAACCCGATGTTCTAAAACCGTTGCTGGACCGCGCCGCGCTCGATTCGGATTCGCGCGAGCGGGTGATGGGGCATGCACTGGGGCTGCTCGCGGACCTGCGGGCGGCGCAGAGCAAGGGCTGGGTAAACCAGTTTCTGCAGGAATATCGGCTGAATTCGTCGGAAGGCGTCGCGTTGCTGTCGCTGGCGGAGGCGTTCCTGCGCGTGCCGGATCCGGAGACGGCGGATCTGCTGATCGCCGACAAGCTGGGCGATGCCGATTGGCGCGCGCATGCGGGCAAGTCGAACTCGAAGCTCGTCAATTCGGCGACCTGGGGGCTGGTGGTCGGCCGCGTGCTGGTCGGCGAGGGATCGACCGGGCCACTGCGGCGCCTGATCAGTCGCGCGGGCGAGCCGTTCGTGCGGCAGGCGGTCGGCGCGGCGATGAAGATGATGGGCGAGATCTTCGTGATGGGCCGCACCATCGACGAGGCGATGAAGCGGATGCGCCGGCCGGAAAACAAGGGCTTCACGGCGAGCTTCGACATGCTGGGCGAGGCGGCGCGGACGCATGCCGATGCGCAGCGATACTTCCAGGCGTATGTCGGGGCGGTCGATGCGGTCGGCCGCGATCCGGCGGCGGGGCATTCGATCTCGGTCAAGCTGTCGGCGCTGCACCCGCGATACGAGGTGGCGCGGTGGAGCGAATGCGTGCCCGCGCTGACCGAGATGCTGGAGGCGTTGGCGGTGCAGGCGGCGTCGAAGGGCATCGCGCTGACCGTCGACGCGGAGGAATCCGAGCGGCTGGAGATGAGCCTGGACATCATCGGCGCGGTCGCCGGGCTGCCGTCGCTGAAAGGCTGGGACGGGTTCGGCATGGCGGTGCAGGCGTATGGCAAGCGCGCGCGGCCGGTGATCGAATGGGCGAACGGGCTGGACCGCGTGATGAACGTGCGGCTGGTGAAGGGCGCGTATTGGGATAGCGAGATCAAGCGCACGCAGGTCGAGGGGCTGGCGGACTATCCGCTGTTCACGCGCAAGGCGGCGACCGACGTGTCGTATTTGGCGGTGGCGAAGGACATGCTGGCGGCGGAGAATATCCGGCCGGCGTTCGCGAGCCACAATGCGCTGACGGTCGCGACGATCATGGAGTGGGCGGGGAACTCACGTGATTTCGAGTTCCAGCGGCTGCACGGGATGGGCGACGGGCTGTACGAGCGGCTGGTGCAGGAGAATGGGTATCATTGCCGGGTCTATGCGCCGGTCGGGGGGCATCGCGACCTGCTCGCGTATCTGGTTCGGCGGTTGTTGGAGAATGGGGCGAATTCGAGTTTCGTGCATCAGTTGGCGGACGAGCGGCTGACCGAGGCGGAGATTCTGGCGGATCCTGTGGCAAAGATCGCTGCGGTGGGGGGGAAGCGGCATCCCAGCATTCCGTTGCCGGTGGATTTGTTCGGGGCTGGGGGGCACCGGAATTCTGCCGGGTTGGATTTGAGTGATGTGGGGACGTTGGAGGCGACGGTTGCGGCGGTGAATTCCCCCTTCCCGCGTGCGGGAGGGGCCGGGGGTGGGCTCGCGCTATCGTCGTCGGCTACGGCTGGTGATGAGCGGGCAGCCGCAAGCGTTGCGGCCAGTGGTGAGCGCGTGCCCACCCCTAGCCCCTCCCGCATGCGGGAGGGGGACCAGGTCGCGGCTGCCATTGGTCGTGCGCATGCGGCGTTTCCGGCTTGGTCTCGGACGCCGGTGGATGATCGAGCTGCGTGTCTGGAGCGCCTTGCCGATTTGCTCGAGAAGCACCGCGACGAGCTGATGGCGATCTGCGTGCAGGAGGCGTTCAAGACGATTGCCGACGCGATCGGCGAAGTGCGCGAGGCGGCTGACTTCTGTCGCTATTATGCGCAGCAGGCGCGGACGAACCTCCAGGCGATCGAGTTGCCGGGGCCGACCGGCGAGCGCAACATGCTGCATATCGAGGGTCGCGGTGTCTGGGCGACGATCGCGCCTTGGAACTTCCCGTTGGCGATCTTCCTCGGCCAGACGGTGGCGGCGCTGGTGACGGGTAACAGCGTGGTCGCCAAGCCTGCGCCGCAGACGCCGCGCATCGCCGCGCTTGCGGTTGCGCTGGCGCATGAGGCGGGGGTGCCGGCCGACGTGCTGATCCTCGTGACGGGCGGTACCGAAGTCGGCGCTGCGCTGACCGCGGATGTGCGGATCCAGGGGGTCGCGTTCACCGGATCGACCGCGACCGCGCGCAAGATCGCCCGGGCGCTGCTCGACGACGATAACCGGCCGATCGTGCCGCTGATCGCGGAGACGGGCGGGATCAACGCGATGATCGTCGATTCCACCGCGCTGCCCGAGCAGGTGGTGGCGGACGTGATCGCGTCGTCGTTCCGCTCGGCGGGACAGCGCTGCTCGGCGTTGCGCCTGTTGCTGGTGCAGGAGGATATCGCGGACGGCGTGATCGAGATGCTGTCGGGGGCGATGGAGACGCTGCGGATCGGGCGCTCGGGCGATCCCGCGACCGATGTCGGGCCGGTGATTGACCAGGCTGCGTACGATAAGCTGATGGCGTACCGCGAGAGCGTGCGCGGGCAGTGGCTGAAGACGCTCGACGTGCCGACGGACGGGCTGTTCGTGCCGCCGACTCTGGTGCGGATCGGGGCGATCGAGGATCTGAACCAGGAATGGTTCGGGCCGATCCTTCACGTGGCGACCTGGGAAGCGGGCAAGCTCAGCGAGACGATCGCGCGGGTCAACGCCAAGGGGTACGGGCTGACGATGGGGCTGCACAGCCGCATCGCGCGGGCGGCCGAGGTGATGGAGGTCGAGGCTGCGGTGGGGAATCTGTATATCAACCGGTCTATGATCGGTGCGGTTGTGGGGTCTCAGCCTTTTGGGGGCGAGGGGCTTTCGGGGACTGGCCCTAAGGCTGGCGGGCCGCGGTATCTGTACCGGTTCTGTGCGGAGCGGGCGGTTTCTGTGGATACGACGTCTGCTGGGGGGAATGCGACTTTGCTGTCGTTGGATGAGGGTGGGATTTAGTCTCGGCCTGACGGGGGCCGAGGTCCCCCGCGTATAGCGCCCCCCGGCGGAATAGCGCCTCCCCGGCGGAGGCCGGGGTCCAGGTGGGAGACGTTGCTGAAGTGTGTTGCGCTTCGTTACTGCGACCTCACCAACTGGGCCCCGGCCTTCGCCGGGGTGGTGGGGGAGGGGGCAGGGCCTCGTCACGCCTAGCTTACCTCGGCGACCACGATCTCGCGCTACCCTAGCTAGCATTGTTTCCCCGCGAAGGCGGGGATCCAGACTGGACTCCCGCCTTCGCGGGAGAACAAGGTAAAGCAGCGCCGCCCTAACCGGCGCGAGCATCTCCGAGTGCGAACGCGTTCGTGCTGGCCAGCCAAGCAGATCAGGCGGGTGTCGCCGCAGGGTCGCGAGACGCCTCGATTTCCGGATACGGCATCACCATCGAGCCGTCCGGTGCGGCCATCATGTTCACCTGGGTCGGGAAGGCGATCTCGATCTTCTCGTCGTTCAAGCGCTTCAGGATCGCGATGCCGACCGCCGTGCGGCCGTCGTAGAAGCTCGCATAATCGGGGCCCTTGCTGTCGAACTGGACCTCGAAGTCGAGGCTCGACGCGCCGAAGCCGGTGAAGCCGGCGCGGGTGAAGATCTTGTCGTTGGCTTCGACGATCTCCTTCAGCATCGCGGGGATACGCGAGCAGACTTCGGGGGGCGTCGAATAGGTGACGCCGATGACGAACTTCGCGCGGCGGTGGTTACGTTGCGTGTTGTTGAGGATCTCCTTGTTGAGGAGGTTCTTGTTCGAGATCACGCGTTCCTCGCCGTCGATCCCGCGGATGCGCGTGGACTTGAGGCCGATCGCCTCGACGCTGCCCGAGGCGGTGTCGTAGCTGATCGAGTCGCCGCGGCGGAACGGGCGGTCGAAGATGATCGCGAGGGCTGCGAACAGGTCGGCGAAGATGCCCTGCGCGGCGAGGCCGATCGCGATGCCGCCGACGCCGAGACCCGCCACTAGGCCGGTGACGTTGACGCCGAGATTGTCGAGCACCACCACCAGCGCGACCGCGAACACCACGAACGTGACGAGGAGGCGGATCAGGCCCATCGCCGAGAGCAAAGCCTCGCCCGAATAATGTTCGGACTGCGTGCGGTGCTCGATCGCGCCGAGGATGATCTCGCGGATCCAGACGGCGGCCTGCATGACGGCGGCGACGGTGAAGAGGAAGTCGATCGTCTTCGATACCTCGCCGGGGGCGGCGGAATAGCCGGAGACGAGTTTCGCGGCGAGCATGACTATGAAGAAATTGCCGGTCCGTGCGATCGCCTTGCCGACGACCAGCCCCCAGCCATTCAGCGCGCGCGGGCGCTCGCAGAGCTTGCTGCCGAAGCGGCGTGCGGTGTGGAGGACGAGGACGATGACCGCGCCGATCCCGAATGCGATCAGGATCTGGAGCCAATAGGCCTGGACCCAGGCGATGCTGGCCGTGACGAAGCCCTGGGCGTGATCGCCGACGTCGCTCGCGTCGAAGATCGGCTGTTTGGGGGCGGTGGCGTTGGACATGGCGATACTCGTCAGGCGGCTTTGGCGCGCGGGGGGGCGATGGTCGCGGTGGCGGGCGTGCCGGCTTCGAGGAATGCGATCAGGCCGCATTCCTCGCGGCTGAGATGGCGCTTGGCGCGGGGCAGGCGGAGCGCCTTGCGGAAGGTCGACTGGCCGGTCTTCACGAGGGCGATCAGCGACGGGTGGACATAGCTTTTCCGCGCGATCGCGTGCGTGTTGCCTAGGCGTGCGACGACGGGTTCGAGCATCGCCTTCAGGCTGAGGTCGCGTTCGGCGGAGGCGAGCGCCTCGAACGCGGCGACGCTGGCCGCCCAGGTGCGGAAGTTCTTGGCGGTGAAGTCGGTGCCGGTGACGTCGCGGATGTAGCAGTTGACGTCGGTCGAGGTGACGGGATGCGCTTCGCCGGCCTCGTCGAGCCACGCGAACAGATGCTGTTCGTCGAGGTCCTGGCATTTCTTGACGAAGCTGCTGAGCGAGCGGTCGGTGATCTTGAGCGTCCGCATCTTGCCCGACTTGCCCTTGTACTGGAGCTTCAACGTCGCGCCCTTCACTTCGCCGTGGCGCTTGCGCAGAGTGGTCGCGCCGAAACTCTCGTTGGCGGCGGCATAAGCCTCGTTGCCGATGCGGATATGGCCCCCGTCGAGCAGGCGGATGACCGCGGCGACCGCGCGTTCGCGGGTCAGCGAGCGTTTGCGGAGGTCGGCCTCGACCGCCTTGCGGATCTTGGGGAGGGCGTGGCCGAAATCGGCGCAGCGCTCGTATTTGGCGGCCTCCTGCGCTTCGCGGAAGTCGGTGTGATAGCGGTATTGCTTGCGGCCCTTCTCGTCCCAGCCGACCGCCTGGATATGGCCGTTGGGCTTGGGGCAGAACCACGCGTCGCCATAAGCGGGGGGCAGGCCGATCGCGTTCAGCCGGTCGATCTCGTCGCGGTCGGTGATGCGCTCGCCCCTGGCATCCCAATAGCCCCAGCCGTTCCGCATCTTCTTGCGGGTGATGCCGGGCTTGGAGTCGTCGGAATACACGATCTTGGTGGGCAATGCGGTGGTCCTTCCGGTCTCGAAATGTTCGGGGGGACGCATCGTTCCGGAACGACCCGCGCGACGCGGGGTTGAGGGGGCACGGGATTTCACTGGAGACATGACATGACCGATCTTTCCCAAGCTCGCGTACTGATGCTCGCTGCCGACGGTTTCGAGACCGTCGAGCTGTTCGAACCGAGGAAAGCGCTGGAGGCGGCGGGTGCGAAGGTGCAGCTCGCCTCGATCAGGATGGATCCGATCCAGGGCATGAAGGGCGACATCAACAAGGCCGAGACGGCGACGCCCGACCTGACGCTCTACGAGGTCGATACCGACGATTACGACGCGCTGATCCTGCCGGGCGGGGTCGCCAATCCGGACACGATGCGCCAGCAGGAGCGCGCGATCGAGATCATCACCGAGTTCATGGAAGACGGCAAGATCGTTGCCGCCATCTGCCATGCGCCGTGGCTGCTGGCGGAGGCGGACGTGATCGATGGGCGCCGGGTGACGAGCTATCCCTCGATCCAGACGGACCTGGAGAATGCGGGCGCGGACGTGGTGGACGAGGAGGTCGTCGTGGATGGCAATTTGATCACCAGCCGCAAGCCGGATGATATCCCCGCGTTCAACAAGGCGATCATCGAGGCGCTGGAGGAAGAACTGGCGGACGAGCCGGTGGATTGATTTAAAGAGTGATGCACGCTCTTCCTTGTTCTCCCGCGAAGGCGGGAGCCCAGACTGGGTCCCCGCCTTCGCGGGGAAACAAGGAGGGGGCGGGCTAAAGCTTGTTGAACCACCGTTGGGCGGGGCGTTCTATCAGGTGGTAGAGCGCGATCGAGGCTAGCAGGACGAAGCCGAGGTACAGTGCGATCTTCGCTGGCGAAACGGCGGTCGTATCGCTGACGAAGGCGAGCTTGAACGCCTTCCACAGGATGAAATGGCTGAGATAGGTCGCGTAACTGATCTCGCCGAGGTAATGGACCAAGCCCGTCTCGAACGGATTGAAATCCCGCCCCGCAGTCAGTGCGAGCAACAGGAGCACGACGGCGAAGAGCGCAGGGACGACCAGCGTTTCCGGTGCGCCGATGCGCCACAGCGCGACCAGCACCAAGAGCGCTACCGCCGCGCTTAACGGTGCCCGCGTACCCCTCCACCGCAGCCATAACGCGCAGACGATACTGCCGGTGGTGAACTCGACAAGACAGCGCAGCAGGCCGTAGCGCGGGATGTCGGTGCCGAGCGTACGGGCGTCCATTGCCAGGTGCAGCGTAATCAGCAGCACCGCCGCGATCGCCAGCAGTGCCGCGGTTGGTAGCCGCCGCCAGTCCACCGTCATGACCAGTAGCGGGAACAGCAGGTACGCGCCCAGTTCCGCGCTGATCGACCAGGCCGGATCGTTCCAGGCGAGGTGCCGGGTAAAGCCCCAGTTCTGCAGCAGCAGGATGTGCAGCGGCAGTTCGGGGAACACGAATTGCGGATCGCTGCGGCCGGTCGCGCGCAGCACCAGTGCGAGTGCGATGGCCCCCGCCAGCGTCACCAGATGCAATGGCCAGATGCGGGCGATGCGTTTTTGCAGGAAACGGGGCACGCTTTCAGGGCCGCCGGTGCGGAGGCGGTCGTTCCAGGTCAGCCAGATCACGAAGCCCGACAGCAGGAAGAAGAAATCGACCGCGAGGTAGCCCTTGGCGAAGACGTCGCGGAGCCCCGTCGGCAGGCCCGCGATCGACAGGCGGATATGGTAGAACACGACGAACCACGCCGCGATCCCGCGCACGCCGGTCAATGCGCGGAGTTCGTGGACCGGAGCGCGATCCGTCACGCCGGAGATGGTACGGCACTGCGGCGCATCGGCCGGAACGACTGCTCGCTCCGCTTGCGCGACAGATATGTGTCGAGGCCGATCTGGGCGCCGATCAGCATGTAGATGAACGGCTGGAACGCGATCGCGATGAATGCCGCGCCGAGCAGGTAGACGATGTGGCCGCTCTGGAGCGCGGCGGCGAGCGGTCCGGCCCAGGCGAACTCGCCGTCCGGATCGCGGTAGCGGCGGCGGATGACCTCCATCCGGATGATGCCGATCAGGTTGATCGCGAGCCACAAGGCGAGCCCGGGATAGCCCTGTTCGCCGAGCATCTCGAAATACGCGCTGTGATAGGCGCGGGCCTTGTCGACCTCGACCTTGGGGGCTGCAGCAGCGCCGGGCGTGGTCTTCAAATCGTAGCGGATGCGGTTGCCGAGATAGGCGTTGAAGCCGCCGCCGAACGGGTTCGCCTTCGCGTATTCGATCGTCCATTTCCACACCGCGAGCCGAGTCGAGGCGGACTCGTCGGCGTCGTAGGTCTTGATGGTGTTCATGCGGTTCGTGAAGGTCGAGGGCAGGAACGGGATCGCCGCCAGCCCCAGCACGCCAAGCAATGCCAGATACGCGACCTTCCGCTTAACGTTGCGGATCGACAGCAGCGCCAACAGGCCGATGCAGAGCAACCCGGTGCGAGTCGAGGTGCCGACCGGGATCAGCAGGCAGGCGAAGACGAGCGCGAGGCAATAGGCCTTCACGCGCCAGTCCGGCCTGAAGATCGTGCCGTGGTGCATGAACCAGATGATGATCGGGACGATCGCGATCGCCACCGCGCTGATCGTGCTGCCCTCGTACAGCCCTGAATTATTGTCGACCATCAGGTTCAACTGGCCGTACCCGCCGCCGCCGCTGGCGATCGTCTTGATCCCGCCGACGACGATGATCGACGATGCGGCGAGGATCATGAACAGCAACAGCGCCTCGATCCGGACGCGCGTCCTGAGCGTCAGGGGGAGGAAGGCGGCGAAGGCGAGCGCCTTCCACACCCAGTCCCATTTCTCCTTGGCCTCGGCGGGGAAGTCGGCGGCGATCGTGGTGCCCCAGCAATAGAGCAGCAGCAGCACGATCAGCACCTGTCGCCCGCCGATCCGCGTATCGCGCTTGTCGTCCGCAACCATCCACCCGCCGACCGCCAGCGCGACCGCGATCAGCGAGATCGGCACGCTGTTGAGCAGGAGGTAGGTCAGCCGCTGCGGCGAGACGATGTCGATATAGACATAGACGAGCACGAGCAGGAACGGCCGCTTGAAGCCCATCGCGAAGAACGCGAGCAGAAAGGCGATGAACGCGAGATCACGCATCGCTGCGGGGTTTCTCTATTGGCGCGCGCTTCTTGTCGGGTGCGTCGTGCGGGCTAGGCTCGCGATCGAGGTCAGGGCGCTTGAGCAACAGGAACGCGGCGAGCATCATCAGCCCGTGGCTGAGGCCGAGCGCGAGATTGTCGATCATGGGACGGCCTCCTTTCCTGTGAGGGCTTTTCGAGATTCGTGCGTAGCCATAGTCGGTTGACGCGCCGTTAAGCGATCTGTGGCAGACGACGTCCACGATGCGTATCCTTCATATCCTCGATCACGGCCTGCCGCTGCAAAGTGGCTACACGTTCCGCACCCGGGCGATCCTCAAGGCGCAGGAGGGGCTGGGGTGGACCGTCGCGGCGGTCACCGGCCCGCGCCACGGCGTTGCGCCGGCTTCGGTGGAGTCGGTCGACGGGCTGACCTTCTACCGGACGGCGGCCGGGGTGAAGCCGGGGCCGGTCGGCGAGGTCGTGGGAATCGCGGCGTTCGCCAAGCGGATCGAGGCGGCGGTCGATGCCTTCAAGCCCGACATCCTGCACGCGCATTCGCCGGTGATCGACGCGCTCGCCGCGCTGATCGTCGCGCGCAAGCGGACGCTGCCGCTGGTGTACGAGATCCGCGCGTTCTGGGAGGATGCGGCGGTCGGCAACGGGACGGGGACGGCGACGTCGTTGCGCTACCGGGCGACGCGGGCGCTGGAGACGTGGGCGGTGCGGCGCGCGGATGCGGTGGCGGTGATCTGCGAAGGGCTGCGCGGCGATCTGGTCGCGCGGGGCATTGCGGCGGACAAGATCATCGTGTCGCCCAACGGCGTCGATCTCGAGCTGTTCGGGAACGCGCCGCCGCGCGACGATGCGCTGGGGGCGGAACTCGGGCTCGATGGCGCGGATGTCGTCGGATTCATCGGCAGTTTCTACGATTACGAAGGGCTCGACGACCTGATCGCGGCGATGCCGGCGCTAGTCGCGCTGCGTCCCAAGGCGCGGCTGTTGATGGTCGGCGGCGGGCCGATGGAGGCGGCCTTGCGCGCGCAGGCGGAGACGTCGCCGGTGGCCGACGCGATCCGCTTCGTCGGGCGCGTGCCGCACCAGGAGGTCGAGCGCTATTACGGGCTGGTCGACATCCTCGCCTACCCGCGCAAACGGATGCGGCTGACCGATCTGGTCACGCCGCTGAAGCCGCTCGAGGCGATGGCGCAGGGGCGGCTGGTGGCGGCGTCGGATGTCGGCGGACACCGCGAACTGATCCGCGACGGGGAGACGGGGACGCTGTTTCCGCCGGACGATCCGCCCGCGATCGCGACGGCGTTGGCGGCGATGTTCGCGGATCGATCGGGCTGGGACGAGCGGCGGGCGCGGGGACGTGCATTTGTTCGCGAAGAGCGTAACTGGTCGTCAAACATTCGCCGCTACGATCCTGTGTATCGGCGGCTGATGATGGCCGCTGCACGGGAAAATCGATGATTGCGCTGACCCGCCAGACCTTGATCCGCTCGCTGCCGGTGTACGGCGCGGTGGTTGGCGGCCTGATCGCTGCCATGGGCGTGCTGCTGGCGTCGACCGAAACGCTGGAGTCCGCGGTGTGGACGACGGGCGTGGCGGCACTGGTGCCTGCCGCTGCACCGCCGCTCGGGACGACCGCGCGTGCGCTGTTGGCGCTGGGGAGTGGGGCGCTGGTCGCGGCGTTGCTGTGGTCGTCGCTGTTCCTGCTGTTCGGGCCCGGCGGAGTGTTTGCCAAGGCATCGCCGCGCGAGGACGGCGTGCCGGTGATCCGCCGCGCCGACGCGCATCCCGACGCACCGCCGCGCAAGCCGATGTCGGCGGCGGATCTCGGTACGCCGATGATGGAAGTGGGTGTCGGGGCGGGTCTTGGTGCTGGGCTTAGCGCTGGGCGCGACGAGCGGACGATCCCGGCCGATCTCGATCAGCCGCTCGCCGCATTCGATCCGCACGCGATCCTGCCGGTGCCGATGGAGCCGGTGCGGCCGGTTTCTCCGTTGGCGCAGGCGATGGTTGCGCCGGTGGTGGAGTCGTCGTCGACGGCGGAGCCCGACACGTTCGTGACTGCGCCGTTGGTGGAACCGGTCGAGCGGCCGGTGGAGGTGGCGGAGGAGGAAGTTGCAGAGGACGGGATGGCGGAAGGCGGGGTGACGGAGCATGAGGTGGCGGAGCGCGGGGCGCCCGAAATCAATGCGCCGACGCCGATCGCTCGCCCTGCGCGCGCGACGGACGATCCGAGCTCGCCGCCGACGATCGAGGCGCTGTTGCGGCGGCTCGAACAGGGTGCGCTGCGTCGGGGGCGTATCGGTACGCATTGAGGCTTAAGCCCACGACTTTCCAAAAGGCTGCTCCGAACTGCTCCCCTCCCTGGAAGGGAGGGGCTGGGGATGGGTAGGTTGGCTTTTGTCACTGTCGGGCGAACTTGGGGAAGCCGACCCACCCCCAACCCCTCCCTTTCAGGGAGGGGGGAAGGCTGGGGCTTGCGCTGGCATACCCGACACTGCCGAAAGCGCTGTTTCTGTCTTCTTCGCTCTGATACCCATAGCTCGAAAAATAACGAGGAGGGGTCATGGCAGGTGCCGAAACCATCGTGGGCGAGCGGGAGGCTGGCGCGTCGCGCTATGCCTGGTACGTGCTGTCGGTCCTGTTCCTCGTCTATGTCCTGAACTTCGTCGACCGGCAGATCATCTCGATCCTGGCGGAGGACATCAAGCGCGACCTGGGGTTGAAGGACCAGGATCTCGGCTTTCTGTACGGCACCGCGTTCGGCGTGTTCTATTCGCTGTTCGGGATCCCGCTGGGGCGGCTGGCGGACAATTGGCACCGCGTGCGGTTGATGACGATCGGGTTGTCGCTGTGGTCGGTGATGACCGCATTGTCGGGCTTTTCGCGGACCGGCGGGCATCTGGCGGCGGCGCGGATCGGGGTCGGGATCGGCGAGGCTACCGCCAGTCCTTCGGCCTATTCGATCATCTCCGATTATTTCCCGAAGCGGCTGCGGGCGACCGCGCTGTCGATCTATTCGGCCGGGCTTTACGTCGGGGGCGGCTGTTCGTTGTTCATCGGCGGGCTGATCGTGCAGGGCTGGAACCGCGCCTATCCGGGGGGCGGGCCGCTTGGGCTGGTCGGCTGGCAGGCGGCGTTCATGGCGGTCGGCCTGCCGGGGCTGCTGCTGGCGATCTGGATCGCGACGTTGAGGGAGCCCATTCGCGGGCTGGTCGAGGGACTGCCCGAGCCGGAGAAGCATCCCGCGCCGTTCCGCGCATTCGGTGCCGAGCTGGTGACGATCGTGCCGCCGCTGACGTTGATCGGCGCGGCGATGGGTGGCGCGCGGGCGCTCGGATATAATATCCTGGCGCTCGCGGTCGTGACGGCGGCGGTGTCTGGGCTGGTCGCGGCGGGCGAGCCCTGGCCGCAATGGGTGGCGATCGGGATCGGCGTGTATGCGGTGTTCTCGTGGGCGTCGGCGCTGAAGCGGCGCGATCCGCCGACCTTCGCGCTGATCGTCGGGACGCCGGCGTTCCTGTGCACGGTGGTGGCGTATGGGCTGAACGCGTTCCTGAGCTATGCCGCGAGTTTCTGGGCGGCGCCGTATGCGTTGCGTGAGCTTGGCGCGACGCCGGCATCGGCGGGGTTCATGATCGGCAGCCTTGGGGCGACGGCGGGGTTCCTCGGGCTGACGATCGGCGGGGTGGTGTCGGATCGGTTGCGGCGAGGCAATCCGGCGGGGCGGCTTTGGGTGGTGATCTTCGGCGCGGTGGTGCCGGTGCCGTTCCTGATCCTTGCCTTTACCGCGTCGTCGTCGACCGCGTTCTATGCGGGGATCTTCCTTGCGCAGTTGACCGCGTCGTGCGCCTTGGGTGCGGCGGCGGCGACGACGCAGGACATGGTGTTGCCGCGGATGCGGGGGACGGCGACGGCGACGTTCTTCATCGGGACGACGCTGATCGGGCTGGCGCTCGGGCCGTATATGGCGGGGCGGGTGTCGACGCTGACCGGGAGCTTGTCGATCGGGATGCTGTCGTTGCTGGTGGTGACGCCGGTGACGCTGGCGTGTGCGGTGGCGGCGTACCGGCTGGCGCCGCGGGCCGAGGCTACGCGGGAGGCGCGGGCGCGGGCGGCTGGGGAGGTGGTTTGAGGGATTTTGCGATCCTCCCCCGCCAGGGGGAGGTGGCGCCGTAGGTGACGGAGGGGGAGGACACGCGGCAGAGGTTTCCCTTTCCTCCCCCTCCGTCTGGCAAGGGCCAGCCACCTCCCCCTGGCGGGGGAGGATCGACCTCTTTCCTATCTCGGGCTGTCTACCACCCTTCCGTTCGTGCTGAGCGAAGTCGAAGCACCTGGGCGCGGGTCATGCCCTTCGAGTTCGCTCAGGGCGAACGGTAGGGCCCGCCTCTAGCCAGTCCTAAACCTGTCCGTCACCCCGGGCTTGTTCCGGGGGCCACGGTTCCGCGAGCGCGGAGTTCGCCGGTTTGCGGAGCCGTGGATGCCGGAACTAGCCCGGCATGACGGAAGGGGAGTGGGGCGGGGCTCGACCGAGCACCCGCCTGCCGTTGTTGCTCCGTCCCGTCCGGCCTTACCCGGCCTGGAACACGCCGCAGGCGATCCGTCCGCCGCTGTTGCCGGCCGGGTCGGTCATCAGGTCGTCCGGACCCGCATGCACCACGAACGCCGAGCCGTCCGTGTCCATCAAGCCCGCCATCGTCGCGCCCGGGATCGTGATGCCGATCGTGCCGCGACCGTCGGTGCCGATGATCAGGTTGGGGAGGTCGCCCTCATGCGGGCCCTGCGGATTCATGCTGCCGTGCTTCATGCCGGTCGGGTTCCAGTGGCCGCCCGCGGTGGTGAAGTCCGGTGCGTCGCAGCGGCCGACCATGTGGATGTGCGCGCCGTGCGTGCCGGGGGGCATCGCCTTGGCGTCGAGCGTGAAGCGGATGCCGCCCGCAACCTCGGTAGCGGTGGCGCGGCCGACGTCGGTGCCGGTCGCGGTCTGGAGCATCGCGGTGGCGCGCTGGCCGCCCGCCATCGGCGTGCCCGTGTCCATGCCACCCTTTTCGCAGGCGCTCAGGCCCAGCGTCGCCGCGCCGAGCAGTGCCAGTGTCGCAATCCGCATGTCGTTTCTCCCTGTTGATCTCTTGGCGAACCCTTCGCCGTCGCTCAGGTTCCGTCCCCGCTATCGAGCGGCCAGCGCGCGACCGGTTCGTAGGTCGCGCCGTCGCGGCCGAGATGGCTTTGGTACAGCACGAGATGGGGTAGCGGGAAGGGCGCGCTCGACAGGGCGGCGTGCGTTGCCAGCCACGCGTCGATCGCGAAGCCGACCCCGGCCGATCGCGCCAGCCGCGCGACCGTGACGTGTGGCAGATAGGCGCGGCGTTCGGGTTCCAGCCCCGCCCGGACGCAGGCCTGGTCGACCTTGCGGTGAAGCGCGGCGAGCGCGTCGTGCGGGGTCACGCCGACCCAGAGCGTATCGGTCCGCCCGCGCTTCTCGAAGCGACCGACTCCGGTCAGCGACACGCGGGGTGCCGGCGCGACGACCTGGCTCAGCGCGGTCGCGATATCCTCGGCGACGGGCCGCTCAACCGCGCCGATGAAGCGCAGCGTGAGGTGCAACTGCTCGTCGTCCTGCCAGCGCGCGGCGGGAACGCCCTCCATTATGTCGAGCAAGCTCCGACGGATAGCCGGCGGCGGGCGGAGGGCGACGAACAGGCGGATCATGACGGCGACATGTTAGCCGTCACTCAGCGGCATCATGCAACCACTCTGCTTGAAAAGCGTCCTGTAAAAGACGATATTCACCGTAACCGGCATTATGCCGGACAAAGGAGCTGATTTCACAATGGCTAATTGGTCTGACCCCCGGCCCCGTGCCGCGCCGTTCGGAACGACGGCCACGGGCCAGCGTACCGAGGCCTATGACGCTGGTCTCCGGTCGTACATGCTGTCCGTGTATAACTACATGGGCTCGGCTGTCCTGCTGACGGGCATCGTCGCGATGCTGTTCGCGATGGGTGGCAACACGTCGCCCGCCGCGCAGGTGTTCATGAACGGCGGCCCGCTGAAGTATGTCATCATGTTCTCGCCGCTCGCGATCGTGTTCGGCATGAGCTTTGGCCAGAACCGCATGTCGACGGGCACGATGCAGTTGCTCTTCTGGGGCTTTGCGGTCCTGATGGGCCTGTCGATGTCGACCATCTTCCTGGTCTATAGCGGCACGTCGATCGCCGGTGCGTTCTTCGCCACCGCCGCCGGTTTCGCCGGGCTGAGCCTCTACGGCTACACCACCAAGCGTGACCTGTCGGCGTTCGGGTCGTTTCTGATCATCGGCGTCGTCGGCCTGCTGGTCGCGAGCCTGATCAACATCTTCCTGCAGTCGAGCGTGATGCAGCTGGTGATCAGCGCGGTCGGCGTGCTGCTGTTCGCGGGCCTCACCGCCTACGACACGCAGCGCACCAAGGCGCTGTATGCGCAGGTTGCCGGCACCGACATGATCGGCAAGGTCGTGATCATGGCGGCACTGAGCCTCTACCTCGACTTTATCAACATGTTCATGTTCGTGCTGCGTCTGTTTGGTAGCAGCCGTAACTAACGCCCGCTAAGGGTGTGACGAACGCAGGGCTCGGCGGGACACCGCCGGGCCCTTTTTCTTATGGCCTTGAGACAGGAATGGGACGCACGATGCGGCTCTCGATCGACGTGCGTCTGGATTACGGGATCACCGGGGACGCCGACGTGCTCCTCCAGATCGAAGCGGCGGCGATGGCCGACCAGACGATCGAGTCCGAGTCTCTCACCTTGTGGTCCGACAGCCCGATCCGGGCGGTCCGCGGCGAGGACGGGATCGGCCAACGCTGCTGGTCGCGCGGGCATGGCCGCTTTACCGCCGAGTATAAGGCGATCGTCGCAGTGAAGCGCGAGCGGGTGCAGCTCGAGCTGTATCCGGCGACGCCGCCGCGGATGCTCGACGGCGAACTGACGCCGTATCTGATGCCGAGCCGGTACTGCCCGTCCGATCGGTTCGAGGGCTTCGTCGCGCGCGAGTTCGGCGGGCTGGAAGGCGGTCCGCTCGCTGCCGCGTTGACCGAGTGGGTGTACCAGTCGCTCGATTATCGCTGCGGGTCGAGCAGCGGGGAGACGACCGCGCTCGACACTTTTGCTTCGAGGTCCGGGGTGTGCCGCGATTATTCGCATCTGCTGGTGTCGCTGGCGCGGGCGGGCGGGATCCCGGCGCGGTGCGTGTCGGCCTATGCGCCGGGGGTCGATCCGCCGGACTTCCATGCGGTGGCAGAGCTGTGGCTGGCCGGCGACTGGCGGCTGATCGATGCGACCAAGATGGCGACGTGCAGCGACATCGCGCGGGTGTGTGTGGGGCGCGATGCGACGGATATCGCGTTCATGACGGTGTTTGGGCAGGCGTATCTGTGGGAGCAGACGGTGAAGGTAACGCCGCTGGATTGATTGCTGCTCTCCTATGGGAAGGCAGGGTCAGTAGGGGATGGTCTGACTCCTCCGTTCTGCCTTCTTGGCCCCCTCCCTGGAAGGGAGGGGCTGGGGGTAGGTCGGGTTCCGCATGCTCGGATCGTTGGGGCTCAAGCTGGCCTACCCACCCCCGCCCCCTCCCTTTCAGGGAGGGGGGAAGGAAAAGGGTGGACGGTTGGGGGTGTCGAAGCGGCACAACCTGAAGGCGGGATAGGAACGCTCTGCCACTTGGACCGTTGGTTATCGCCAAGATTAAAGAGGGACGTCGCAATGACCGACATAGACAAGAGCGCGCTGGACAGCCTGTCCGTAGCGCCCGACGACAAGGATTCCGACGGCAAGAGCTCGGGTCGTGATCCGCGCCAGGAAGCGGGGCAGGACAAGTCGATCGGCAAGCGTCTGCAGAAGAACCCGGACAGCGCCGACGCCCGTCTCGACAACGGGCTCGACGAGTCGATGGACGGCAGCGACCCGTTGTCGGCGACGCAGCCGGGCTCCAATCGCGAGCCGGCGAAGTCGTCGGGGTATGACGAGGATTCCGAGCGGGCGCTGCGCGAAAAGCAGGCGTAACGCTCGCATCTGCTCAACGAACAGGCGTCGGTCGGCAACGACCGGCGCTTTTTTGTTGCACAAACGCCGCGCAAGACGATCAAATCGCTTAGTTTCGTTCGGTTCGTCGCAGCCTTGTTGCAGCGCAACAGCTTTCATGGTGGCTTGGTGTTACGGAAAGATGACGCGCGATAGGAACGTTGTTAACCATCCGGGCGCATAGTCTGCCGGTTCCTTGACGAGAGCGGGGTGACGACATGGCTTCCAGAATGAAACCGGCACAGGGCTCGATGACGCTGGCCGAGATGAAGGAATTCGCGGCTTTTCCGAGTTCGACGCAGCGGTATATCCGGCGTTCGCTCGATGTGGGCCTGGATCGCGAGGACGCGATGCTGCGCTGGTCGCGCGATGTGGTCGAGGCGGCGAGCATCCGGGCGCAGTCGCGTCTCTACAACACTCTGCCTGATCTGCGCGCGATGGTGCCGGACGATAGCGGGCTGGATGCGATCGAGCCATTCCTGGCGCCACTGATGACCCTCGTTGCGTTCGATCTGGGGCAGGGGCGGCTGACGAGTTTTTCGGCGCTGCGGTTCCTGTACGAGCGGTTGATCGGGGCGGAGGTTCGGCCGTGGCTGCCGTCGGCGTTCTGTGCGGCGGCGGCGCTACCGCACCTGCATCCGGAATTGCGGCGGAAACTGCTCCAGTCGATCAGCGAGGCTGCGGCGACCGCGTCGGGCTGGTCGAACCGGCAGCCGGCTTTCTTCCCGTATTGGGTGGAGAAAGTGGATTCTGGGACGACGCTGGCGAGTTGAGGCTCGGCTTTAGCTCATCCTCCCCCGCTAGGGGGAGGTGGCAGGCAACGCCTGACGGAGGGGGAGGCATGCGAAACATCTGCTCCGTGTCCTCCCCCTCCGTCTGGCAAGAGCCAGCCACCTCCCCCTGGCGGGGGAGGATTGAAACTTCTCTCACTTGGGCTGCAACGGGCTTCGGACCGGCCACCACCCCGGCGGAGGCCGGGGGCCAGTTGGTGAGGTTTTCGTAACGATGCGCTACGCTTGCCATTGGCGTCCCCCAATTGGGCCCCGGCCTTCGCCGGGGTGGTCGGGGCAGGGGCGCGTCGGGGCGGTTGTGGAAGGAGTGGTTACGCGCTCCACATCTGGACCACTCCAGTCATCCCGGTCACCGACACGCCCGCCAGCCCATCGATCCACGGTTCGCCTGATCCAGATGCAGGTGGTCGGCATGCGCGGCGTTGTAGTCGGGGGACAGAGTCGTCGCGAACAGCGAGCAGGCTCCGTCGCGCACGTCGCGGAGGAAGGCCGACTTCGCAGCGTCGCCCTTCCAGTCGCGCGCGACGGTGACGCGGGTGCCGTCGGTCAGGCGGAAGCCGGCGATGTCGACCGCGTCGGCGGTGGAGTGTTCGCTCCAGTTACCCGCATCGCGACCGTAGATCCGGCGACAGCTGTAGCTGCCGAAATGATCGATGCTCGCCACGCGCGCGCCGAAATGCTTCACTGCGGCCGGCTGGACCACGTCCCATTCCCACATCGACAGTGCCGCGGCGACGGGGCAGGCGATGCCGAGCCCGGCAGGCACGAACCCGATCTTCCGCGCGCCGCCGGTCAGCCTGACGCCATCCGAATAGCCGCATTGGCCCTCGCCCTTGCGCGGCGGCAGGACGGTGTAGCGCACCCCCGCACGATCGAGCAGCGCGCGGCATTGCGGGAAATCCTCGGTCAGCGCGGTCAACTTGCGACCAGTGAACAGGCCGATCGGCTGGCCGAGGTCGAGCGGCGCCCAAGGCAGGTCCTGAGGCCGTCCGCGCGCCATCGACCAGAGCATCAGCGCCAACGTCGCGACGATCGCCAGCCCGACGAGCCAGCCAAGGGTGAGCCGCACCGCCCGCATGTCAGCCGCGCACCGCGTCCGACATCGGCTCCGACGTCACCGGGTAGCCGAGGTCGTCGGGGATGCAGAGCTGCTCGATCCCGTCGCGGGTTTCGGTCCACGGCGTTACGGTCCGTACGGCGTGCGCGCGCGCGTCTGCGACGGCCCCCTCGAAGTCGGCGAACTGTGCCAGCCGTTCGAGATTGCGGCGGGTCGGAAAGATGATCGTCGCCCGTCCCGCATCGGCGTCGGCCAGCACATCAGCCGCGGTCGCCCAGAACAGGCGGACATTCTCCGTCGCATCGACCCGGGGCTCGGGCGCATCCGCGGGGAGCCGCGCCAGATAGAACCGCGTATCGAAGATCCGGGCGTGCGCATGCGCCGGCCGCCAGCGTGCGAAATATGTGAGTGCGTCGAGGTCGAGACTGGCACCGGCGTCCGCCAATGCCTCGGCGAATGCGGTGCCGGCGTGGAGCGAGGCCCGCAATCGCTCGAACATGGTCGGCGACGGCATCGGCGACAATCCGATGGGAAGCCCTGCCTCCTCGATCGTCTCGCGGATCGCTGCAACGCGCGCGGCGGTGTCGTCGTCGGGGTCGTCATCGGGATGATCGAGCAGCGCGGCCAGACTGTGATCGCCCGGATCGACCCGCCCGCCCGGGAAGACGAGTGCGCCGCCCGCAAATGCCATCGCCTTGGCGCGCTCGACCAGCAGCAAATGGGGTGGCTCTGCGTGCGTCTCGCGAAACACGACGAGGGTCGCGGCGGGTATCGACGGAATATCGGTGGGCGCCTCGGTCATCGCTCATGGTAACGCGCGAACGGCGCGGCGGGTAGCGTCGGTCGCCGGGTTTTCGATGGTTGAACGACGGATCGGCGGATACCGGCTTGGACCGGTATCCGCCGCCTCGTCGCGTTCAGCTGATGTGGACGGCCTTGGTGACGAGATGCGCGGCGATGCCCTCGGGGCCGTCCTCCGAGCCATGGCCGCTGTCCTTGACGCCGCCGAACGGGCTGTCGGGATAGCTCAGGCGGACGGTGTTGATGCCGACCATCCCGGCCTCGATCGCATCGCCGAGCATGTTCTGGCGCCGGCCATTCTCGGTGAAGCAATAGGCGGCGAGCCCGAACGGCAGGCGGTTGGCTTCGATGATCGCATCCTCGTCGCTGCCGAAGCGGCTGAGCAGCGCGACCGGGCCGAACGGTTCCTCGTTCATCGCGCGCGCCGACAGTGGCACGTCGGACAGGACGGTCGGCTGGAAGAAGAACCCGCCCTGGCCGCCATACTCCCCGCCCGCCAGCAGCTTCGCACCGTGGTTGGTCGCGTCGCCGACCAGCTCGGCGATCGCATCGGGGCGGCGGGCATTGGCCATCGGACCCATCTGGCTCGCCGAATCCATGCCGTCGCCGACCTTGAGGCCGCGAGTCCGCTCGGCAAAGCCCGCGGCGAAGCGGTCATAGATGCCGTCCTGCACGTGGAAGCGGGTCGGCGCGACGCAGACCTGCCCGGCGTTGCGGAATTTGTGCGCGACCAGCGTGTCGAGCGTCTTGTCGAGATCGCAATCGTCGAACACCAGCACCGGGCCGTGACCACCAAGCTCCATCGTCGTACGCATCATCGTGTCGGCGGCCAGCTTCATCAGCGCCTTGCCGACCGGTACCGACCCGGTGAAGCTGAGTTTGCGGGTGATCGGCGAGGCGAGCAGGTGGCGCGAAACCATGTCGGGCACGCCGAACACGCACTGCGCGACGTCGCCGGGCAGGCCGGCATCCTGGAAGCACTTGAGGACTTCGACCGCGCTGCCGGCGGTTTCCTCGGACGGCTTGATGATGATCGAGCAGCCCGCCGCGAGCGCCGGTGCGATCTTGCGCACGACGTTCATGATCGGGAAGTTCCACGCGCAGAACGCGGCGACCGGACCGACCGGCTGGTGGAGGACGAGGCTGCGGGTGCCGGAGGGGCGGGGCAGGACTCGGCCATAGACGCGCAGGCCCTCGGCGGCGTGGAAATCGAGCAGTGCGGCGGCGAATGCGACCTCGCCCTTGGCCTCCGCCTGAATCTTGCCCTGTTCGAGCGTGGCGATGCGCGCGATATGATCCCCACGCTCGCGCAGCAGTTGCGCGGTGCGCGTCAGGATCGCGGCACGCTTTTCCGGCGGGGTGGCGCGCCACGCGACGAACCCGCGCTGCGTCGCCTCGAGCGCGCGATCGAGATCGGCGGCGCTGGCGAGCGGCAACGCGGCCTGCCCCCCACCGGTCGCTGGATTGAGCACGTCGCGCGTATCGCGACCGTCCCCGCTCAGCCATTCGCCGGCGATATAAAGCCCGAGTTTGGTATCGTAGGTCGCAGTCATTGGCGTCTCTCCGTTTGCGTCGATCGAACCGTCGGGCTCATGTCGTTGCGGTACGGCGCGAATGTAACCCTTTGCCGGGGATTCGGGAGATGGTCGCGTGACGGTCGACGGATGCGGTGGCTTCGGGTCCGATGCGCTTTGCGCTGCCGTTGCGCTTGGAGGTCGGCACCGACACGCGTTAGGATCGGATACTGAACAACGGGAATACGATAGGCATGGCGGCACGGGACGGAGGACCCAATTCGAGCGCGGCGGCAACCACCAAACCGGCGCCCTTCGACCGCGAAGCGCGCCTGGGGATCAGCCTGTCCGGGACCAACCTGGAACGCGCGGGGGACTATAACCAGCGCACCGTGCTGCAAACGATCCGGGTGAGCGGCGAAGCGAGCCGGACCGACCTTGCGGCGATCACGGGGCTTACCGCGCCGACGATCGCCAACATCACGCGGCGGCTGCTCGACGCGGGACTGATCAGCGAGGCGGGGCGGCGGCAGGGCGCGCGTGGACAACCCGCGGCACAGCTCGTGATCAATCCCGCCGGCGGTTTCTCGATCGGGATCAACATCGACCGGGATCATATCACGATCGTATCGCTCGATCTGGCCGGCACCGTGCTGACGCGCGCGACGTGCGAAGTCGCGTTCGCGATGCCCGACACGGTCGCCGCGTGGCTGCGCGACGAGATGGCGAACATCCGCGCGTCGAAGCTGATTGACGAGACCCGCATGCTCGGCGTGGGGGTCGCGATGCCCGATGACCTTGGCCGGGTGACGCTGCCGCACCGTCCGTCGGCGTACGAGACCTGGAACGACGTCGACGTGAAGGCGATGGTCGAGGAGATCGTCCCGTGGTCCGTGCACGTCGACAACGACGCGGCCGCGGCGGCGATCGGCGAGGCGCAGTTCGGATCGGGCATGGTGCTGAGCAGCTTCTTCTACGTGCTGGTCAGTGCAGGGCTGGGCGGCGGGCTGGTGATCGACGGCAATTATTTCCGCGGGGCCGGCGCGCGCAGTGGCGAGATCGGGTTCATGCCCGACATGACGCGGCGCGCGGCGGGGCAGACGGTCCAGGAAACCGTGTCGCTGTCCGCGCTGTATGCGAGGCTCGACGCCGGCGGATGCGACGTGGCGGGAGTCGATGCGCTGACCGGCGACGATCCGGCGGTGAGGGCGATCGTCGAGCGCTGGACCGAGGACGCGGCGCAGTCGTTGATCGAGCCGTTGATCGCGGTCAGTTGCCTGGTGGATCCGGGCGCGGTGCTGATCGGTGGCCGCCTGCCGGCCGGGCTGGTCGACGCGCTCGTCGATCGGTTGAACGCGATGCTGGCCGATACCGCGTTGCCGTCCCCGGCGCGCGTGATGCGGGCGGCGATGTCCGACGATGCGCCCGCGATCGGTGCCGCGATCCTGCCGTTCCTGGATCACATCCTGCCATCCGAGGCAATCCTGATGCAGGTCGGGCGCGCTGGGCGAACCGATTGATCTTTCGGCGTTCGCGGGAGGCGATTACGGCGCGGTGCGTAGGTCGCAGACGGTGCCGCGCAGGTCGTTGCCCGGTTGTGGACCGCCGTTGACGAAGCCGAGATAGGTCCTGCTCGCCAGATCGTAGCGTTTCCATGCCGGAAGGCCCGGGGCGTTCGGATCGCCGGTGCGGGCGAAGGCCAGCCAATAGGCCTGCATCGGCGGCGCGCCCGGTTCGAGGTCGTCGCTGCCCGCCATCACGTAGCGGATCTCGCTGCCGTGCGTCACGGGCTTTGCGTCGGCGGCGGTATAGTCGAACTGATACTGCCATACCGGCTGGCCCGCCCGCGCGCGCGCCGCGGCGACGACCGTCACCGGGCAGCGGAAATTGATGTCGTTCGACAGGATCAGGTCGAGATCGCCCATCCGCGGGTCGGCGACGGGGATCGCATCGACGCCGTATGCTTTGCGCGCCGCGGCGGCATTGGGTCCGAACGCGTCGGCGATCGCCTCGCCAGCGCGGGGCACGCCGCCGTGGAGCGTCAGTTCGCGGGCGTTGCTGCCGACGATCAGCGGTGCGGGGTTGCCGCCCTTCGCCAGGGTTGCGGCAGGGGTTTCGGTGAGGACTCGGCCGTCGACGATCGCCTGGAGCCAGATGAAGCTCTTGTCGGCGAGACCCGGCACGTCGACCGCCTCGGTCGCGGCGATCAGCTTGGCGACGGGGAGTGCACGCAGGGCGGCGGCGGTCTGCGCGATTCCCGCCTTTGCCGCGATCATCGTGCCGAGGCGTTCGTTCTCGGCGAGGCTGCGTGGAGCCGTGCCGAAGCCGGGCGTGCCGCTTTCCTCGATCGCCTTGGCGAACAGCCCGCGCGAGCCGGGGCTGAGCAGGTGCAGACCGACATCCATCGCGCCCGCGCTCTCGCCGAACAATGTCACGTTGGCGGGATCGCCGCCGAACGCCGCGATGTTGGCGCGCACCCAGCGCAGCGCCGCCTGCTGGTCCATCAGCCCGTAATTGCCCGAGGCGCCGCCGCCCTCGCGGGTGAGCGCGGGATGCGACAGGAAGCCGAGCGCACCGAGCCGGTACTGGATGCTGACGAGCACGACGCCCTTGCGGACCATGCCCGACAGGATCGTACCCGCGCCGCCGCCCGCATAGTTCGAGCCGCCATGGATCCAGACCATCACCGGCAATGGCCTGGCGGGTTTGGGATCGGGGGTGGCGACCTCGAGGTACAGGCAGTCCTCGCTCGCGAACGTCGCCGCCTTGGTGTTCCAGCCGCGATCGACCTGTGGGCAGGATGGCGCCGACACGGTCGCGTCGCGGGTGGTTTTCCAGGCGCGGACCGGCTGTGGTGGCTTCCAGCGGAGCGGGCCCGTCGGCGGGGCCGCATAGGGGATGCCGCGGTAGAGCTGGCGACCATCCGCGGTGACTTCGCCGCGCACCGCGCCGTGGTCGGTGGAGACGATCGCCGTCGACAGGGCCAGCGCGGCGAGCAACATCAGCGGGCGATGACCGCGCGGGTCGGGGCAGGGCGTGCCAGGGCCGTCTTGAACGCGCGTTCGGCGACGGGTGCCATCACCGCATAGCCGGCCGCCGTCGGGTGGACGTGATCCGACGAGAGACCTTCGCGCATTCCCAGCGTGCCGGGTGCGACCAGCGCGGACCAGTAGTCGGCATAGGTCGAGCCAGTCGCCGCGGCATAAGATTTGAGCCACGTGTTCATCGCGACGATCTTGCTACCGGTGTCGAGGCCCGGGCGCCACGGATACTGGTCGGCGGGCGGGATCGAGGCGAGGATGACGCGGATGCCGTTTGCCTGCGCCAGTTCGGTCATCGCGCGGATATTGGCCTTGCTCTCGTCGGGCGTCATCGGCCCGGTATTGAAGGCGATGTCGTTGGTGCCAGCCATGATCTGCACGACCGCGGGCTTGAGCGCGATCACGTCGGCGGGGAAGCGCACCAGCATCTGCGGGGTGGTCTGGCCGCCGATCCCGCGACCGATCCGGCCGGCGGAAAAGAACGCCGGCACCTTGTCGTACCAGCCCTGCGTGATCGAATCGCCGATCAGGACGATGCGGGGTTGCCCAGCGACGGGGGCCGGGAGCGCGGCATTCGCCTCGCGGTAGCGGCCGAGATACGCCCAGTCGGTGTGCAGCCGCTCTTCCGCTTCCTTGGCCCATTGGGCCTTTTGCGCGGGCGTCGCATCCTGGGCGAAGGCGGGGGATGCGACGGCGAAGGCGAGCGCGGCGAGCAGCAGGCGGGTCGGTTTCATCGGGTCTTCCTTATCGGATCGGGACGAGGCGGATCGCACCGCCGCCCGATCCTGCGAGTGTCAGCGAAATCGTGTCGTGCGCAGTGACCGTTCGGGTCGTGGCGGCGACATCGGTCGGTGCCGCGCCGTCTTGCCAGATCGTCGCGGTGAACCGGCCGTTACCGAGGAAGTCGAGCGGGACGTCGAGCGTGCGGGGAGTCTCGTCGGTCATCGCGCCGACATACCAGTCCTTGCCCGATCGCCGCGCGGTGACGATCCGCTCGCCGATCGCGCCCGATACGACATGCGTCTCGTCCCAACTGGCCGGGACCGCGCGCAGGAAATCGAACCCGGCGGCGCCCGCGTAATTGTCGGGGCTGTCGGACACGCTCATGAACGGGCTGTCGAACACGACGTACATCGCCAGCGCCTGGCCGCGCGTGGTCTGGACCATTGGCGTCTGCGGCTCGATCCGGAACGTCGCCGGCGTCGCGTTGCGGAAGCCTCCGGGCGTATAGTCGTACGGCCCCGCCAGCCCGCGCGTGAACGGCAGCGTGACGTTGTGCCGCGCGGTGATGCGCCGCGTCCATTTGTTGTATTCGGCGCCGAGCACGCCCTCCTGCGTCAGGAACTGCGGCCAGGTCCGCGTCGCGCCGGTCGGGTGATACGCGCCGTGCAGGTCGAGCATCAGGCGGTGGTCGGCACTCGCCTTGAAGATGCGCTGGTAGAAGTCGACGATCTGCTGATCGCTGCGGTCCATGAAGTCGACCTTCACGCCTTTGATCCCCATCGCCGCATAGCGATCGAACGCGGCGTCCATGTTCGCATCGAGCACGCGCCAATTGGCCCACAGCCACAGCCCGACGTTCCGGTCGGCGGCGTAGCGGACGAGGCCGGGCAGGTCGATCGTCGGGACGACGGTCATGATGTCGGCGCCCGGATAGACCACCGGCCCGCCGCCGCTGTTGATGTACCAGCCCTCGTCGATCAGCATGTAGGGGAGGCGGTTGGCGGCGGCGAAATCGATATACGCCTTGATGGTCGCGTCGTTCATCCTCGCGCCGCCCGCTAGCGCTTTGAGCGTCGGGCCGTTCCACCAGTCCCATGCGGTCTTGCCCGGCTTCACCCAGGAAAAATCGCCCTTGGGTGCGGGGTTGAGGCTGGTCAGGATCGTCGACTCGATGAGCTTGCCGGGGGTGTCGCCGAGCATCACGACGCGCCACGGCGTGGTGAGGCCGGTGGTGCGGACGTCGGCCTTCACCGCGATCGCCGGATCGTCGAGCCGCGGTGTCAGGCGCGTCGCGAAGCCGAGCGCACCGGTCTCGCGGCCGGTCAGGTACGCACCCGAATAGTCGTGCAGATCGGCGTCGGTGATCGCGAAGCTCGTATCGCCCGTACCGGTGCGGCAGGTGACCGGCATTTCGAACAGGTTGTGCGGGCGGACCTGCGACGCCTGTACCGGGTCGTATTCGCCCTCATGGCTGGTGTCGAAGCGTCCTAGATTGAGACCCCAGCAGCGATAGTCAGCAGGGAACGCGAATTCGGTCAGTTCACCCGCCAGCCTGAGGTCGGTGAAGGCGGGCTGGACCGGCAGGCGGTAGCGGAAGGCGACGCCGTCGTCATAGGCGCGGAACACGATCTCGAGCCGCCGCCGTGCGCCGCCGGTCTCGGCCAGGGCGAGCGTGAGTTCGTTATAATGGTCGCGCGCGGCGGACGTCTTTCCCGCGATCAGGCGATAGCGCGTGTCGACGCTGGTCTGCGCCGCGCTCGTGACCGCGGTATCGGGACCGAGCTTCTTGTACGCCTCGAATGCGAGACCGAGCGGGGACGCGTCGATCAGCGGGCGGCCGTGGAATGCGATCGCGTAGGTCGGTCCCCTGGTGGTCGGATCCTGGCCGATCGTGACGTCGATTGCGCCGTCGGGGGACCGGAGATGGCGATCCTGCGCCGCCGCCACCGCGGGTGCCGTCAGCAAGGCGAGGGCGGCGAGGACCCTCATGGCTCAGCGGACCTTGACGGCGGTCGGCGTCACGTTCCAGCCGCGCAGCGCGACCGTCGTGGAGCCCTTGATCGCGGAGGCGGGGTAGCGGATCTCGATCCGGCGCTTGGCCCCCGGCAGCAGCGAGACGTAATTGTCGGTAAAATACGCGGGCAGGACCTGCGTCCCGTCGGCGTTCATCACCGTCAGCTTGGTTGCGAGCGCGGCGACGCTGCCCGGATTGGTGAGGTCGAGCGTGGTCGCGATCTCGTCGCCATCGCGGCGGCTGGTCGCGCTCGAGGTCAGGCGGACCTTCGCCATCTGCGTCATGCCGCGATAGGCGGCATCGTCGGCACCCTGCCAATAGACGTTCTGCGAGACGATTTTGCCCGCGGCGTCGGTCACGTCCAGCGAGACCAGCACCATGCCCTGTGCCAGCAACGGCGCGAGATCGAGCGTGAAGGCGTCGACGACGAGGCCAGCGCCCGCGCTCAAGGTCGCACGCTGTTCGATGAGCACCCGGTTGTCGAGCGACGTCACCTTGGCATGGACGACCGCGCCGGTAAGCGCCGGGCCGTTGTTAACCAGCACCACCTTGTGATCGGGCAGGTTCATCTGGACATGGACCGGCTCCGACGCCTTCTTCGTCCCGTAGAACGCAGCGTGCGTGTCATAGTCGGACGAGAAGATCTGCCATGCCGACGACGGCCAGGCGGGCTGCGTCATCCACAACATCCGCGCGGTGTTGGTGGTCCAGAGCCCGGCGTTGAACCCCTCGAAGATCGCGCGATAAGAGTCGTACTCCATCATCTGCGCCTTGCGTTCGAAGTCGGGCAGGCTGGTGCCCGCGCCATAGCGCGTCGCGAGCGCATCCATGTACGTCTTGACCGCGCCGTTCCCGGTCTGGTGCCAGTCGTGATACGCCCATGTATCGCCGATCGGCCAGAGATCGGCCTTGGGCATCGCACGCGTCCAGGCCTCCAAAGTGGGGAAGCTGGGCGTGCCGAGTTCGACCGAGAATCCCTTGGCGTGTTCGGTGAAATAGGTCGATTCCGGACGCCAGTTATACGGCCCGCTATTCTGGAGGTTCACGCGGTTCGACGAGCCCATGTACAGCCGGGTGCCGTCGTCGCGATTGACGATGTCCTGCAGCGCCTCGTTGAGGATCGGCTGGGGCACGCCCTCGTTGCGGCCGAACCAGACGACGATCGACGGATGGTTGCGGAAGCGCTTCACCACGTCCTCGGCATTGGCGGTGAACAGCGGCACGTCCTGCGCCTCGAGGTTGTAGTCCTGCGTCGATTCCCAGAAATCGTTGAGGATCATCAGCCCGTGTTCGTCGGCGAGATCGTAGAAATTCTCCTCGGTATTCTGGCCGACCCAGTTGCGGATGATGTTGAGGTTGGCATCCTGGTGCAGCCGGAAGAACGGGAGCAGGCGCTCGCGTTCGGTCCGCTTCATGAAGTCGTCCATGCCGATATTACCGCCACGCGCGGCGATCCGCACGCCATTGACCTTGATCAGCAGATACGGCGCGAGGCCGGCATCGCCCGCGATCGGCGTCACCGCGGGCGAGGTCTCGGCGCCGGGGACCAGCGAGGCGGCCCAGCCATTCTCGGTCTGGCGGATGCCCTGGTGCGTGCCGTCGACGATCTGCGTGTGGAGCGCGCGCGCCTTCGACAGGTCGATGCCGACGCGGCGCAGCGTATCGGTCTTGTCCATCAGCGAGATCTCGTAGGTCACCTGCCGCATGCCGAAACGCAGCGCCTTGGTGTCGGATACCGCGCCGGCGACCGCGCTGGTCAGAGTCAGGTCGTGCAGAGCGGGCGCGCCATAGCCGTTCGGCCACCAGAGCTTCGGATTGCGAACCGCGAGCGCAGGGAACTCGGCGGGTGCCATCGTCACGTCGGCGCTCGCATGGGGGGCGAGCGCGACCGACTTGCTGACCGTCACGTCGTCGAATTTCGCGGTGACGGTGGTGGTCGTCGGCTGGTCGGTCAGGTTGCGGACGGGGACGGTGATCTCGACATTGGCCACGCTGTTGTCGGCGTTGGGCAAGGTCGTCACGACCTGCGCATCGCCGAGCGCCGCCGGGCCGGTCGCGATCAGGTCGACGCCCTGCCACAGCCCGGTGTTGCGGTCGCGGATCGACGGGATCCAGTCCCAGCCCTCGGTCGCGACGAAGGTCGGGCCGTCGAGCATCTGCATCCCGCCATTCTCGCCGACGCCCGCGGTCATCGACTCCTCGTGCGCGAGGCCGGGATGCGGCGGCGGCGACACCTTCACGGCAATGACATTGCGGCCCGGGGCGAGTTTGCCGGTGACGTCGAACCGGCCGCGGATGAACGCGCCCTTCATCGTACCGAGGCGCGTGCCGTTCAGCCAGATCTCGGCCGCGTAGTTCACGCCCTTGAAGTTCAGTTCGAGATGCTTGCCGGCGGTTTCGGCGGGGATGTCGATCTCCGTGCGATACCAATAGTCCTGCCGCGCGAGGCGTTCGGGGATCGCCATGTTGTTGAGCCCGAATGCCGGGTCGGGATAGACGCCGCGATCGACCAGCGTGGTCAGCACGGTGCCGGGGACGGTGGCGACGTACCACGACTTCGCGTCATAGCCGGCGCGCGATACCGCTGCCCCATCCGCCTGCACGGTGGGGGCTTCGGCGAGCCGCCAACCGGCGACGGTCCACAGCCCCGGCGATCGCTGCGCCAGTGCCGGGCCTTGAGGTACGGGCTTGGCGACGGGCTTCGACAAGGGCGCGCGGCTGCGGGGCAGCGTGGCCGGGTCCTGCGGGGTGACCTGGCCGAGCGACTGGCGGACCTGCACCGGCCATTCGGACCGAACCGGGTCGCGCTCGGCATACCCCGCGGGCAGGGGGGCGGGCAGGGGCGCGGGCAGCGGCGCGGGTGGCGGCGTCTGGGCGACCGCCGTGGATGCGAGCAGCGACGCGAGCGCGGTGGTGCCAAAGATACGGATCGAACGGTCGGTCATCAGTCATCCCCCTTTTCGGCAGCCGGATCTCTGGCCGGGCTGCACGATCGAGCCGTTAAAAAGCACGGGGAAACGAAAAAGCCAAATTATTTGGCAGATTCGATTCTGCGATCGAACGGGCCGTGGTGGGCGACGAACTCGGCATGGCCGGGGAGTGCCTGCGCGCTGCGTAATGTCGCGGCACGGATCTGGCGGATCGCGTCCGCCACGCGGTCCGCATCGAGCGCGTCGACGATCGGATCATAGCCGACCGGGATCACGTTCTGGCCGAGCAGGACCTGCACCCAGCTCGATATCCCGAACAGTTCGTCGTCGTAGCGGAAGATGCGGGCGTTTTTGCGGAACAGCGTGAGCTTTCGCGTCAGGCTGTCGGGGATCGGCATCGTCCGGACATGCCGCCAGAACGGGGAATCGTCGCGGCGGGTGGCGTGGTAGTGCAGGATGATGAAGTCGCGAACCGAGGTGTAGGCGTCGCCCATCAGGCGGTTATACTCGTCGCGCTCGACGTCGGAGAAACCGCGGTCGGGGAACAGCGCGAAGAGTTTGGAGATGCCGGTCTGGATCAGGTGGATGCTGGTCGATTCGAGCGGTTCGAGAAACCCGCCGGCAAGCCCCAGTGCGACCACGTTGCCCTGCCACAGCTTTTCCCGGCGACCTGCCTTGAACTGCAACTGGCGCGGCTCGGCGGTCGGTTTCGAGTCGAGGTTCGCGAGCAACGTAGCGGTCGCCTCGTCATCCGAGATGTGCGCGCTCGAATAGACATGGCCATTGCCGGTGCGATGCTGGAGCGGGATCCGCCATTGCCAGCCGGCGGTACGCGCGGTCGCTCGCGTGTAGGGGAGCAGCGGTGCGCTCGGTTCGGTCGGCACCGCGACCGCGCGGTCGCAGGGGAGCCAGTGCGACCAGTCCTCGAACGGCACGCCCATCGTCTCGCCGAGCAACAGGCTGCGAAACCCGGAGCAGTCGATGAAGAGGTCGCCGTCGATCGATCGTCCGTCGTCCAGCCGGACCGCGCTGACATGCCCCGTGTCGGCATGGCGATCGGTGCCGGTGATGCGTCCCTCGATCCGGGTGACCCCGCCGGCCTCGGCACGGCGGCGGAGGAACGCGGCATAGAGCCCGGCGTCGAAATGATAGGCGTAGGCCAGCGGCTGTTGCCCGTTGGGAAGGCCGAACTTGTGCAGATACGCGGCGACCGCGGAGGGCGCATACGCATCGAGGCCGCCGATGCCGGGTCGATTCCGCAGTTTCAGCCAGAGCTGGTGGAACGCCAGCCCCTGGATATCCCGACCATGACCGCCGAACGCGTGCATGTAGCGATCCTGGCCGGTGTCCCAGCCGACGAATTCGATACCGAGTTTGAAGGTGGCGCCGGTGGCGCGGAGGAAGTCGCGTTCGTCGATGCCGATGAGCGCGTTGAATCCCAGGATCGGCGGGATCGTCGCTTCGCCGACGCCGACAGTGCCGATCGCGTCGGACTCGATCAGGACGATCTGGCGCTGGCCATTGTCGAGATAGCGCGCAGCGGCGGCGGCGGCCATCCAGCCGGCGGTGCCGCCGCCGACGATCACGACCTTGCGGATCGGGCCAGGGTTCGGGTCGGTCATCGGGCACGCTCCAGTTGCGCGAGATAGGCGGGGTAAGGCGGCAGCCGCGCGGGCAGCGCGGCGGTCGCGTCGGCAAGTCGCTTCAGCGTCGCGGCGATCGGTTCGGGCGGGCTGGCCGACGCGATCGGGTCGGCGATGCGGGGAACCATGCCGAGCCCCAGCAGCAGGCCGTGCCAGTCGTCCTTGTCGAAGCTTTCGTCCTCGTAGAACGGCAGGCGACCGCGGTGCGCGAACTGCTCCAGCGTGTGGGCGAGGCTGTCGGGGCGGGGCAGGCGTGACGCCCTTTTCCAGAATGGCCCCCGCGTTCGTCCGGTCGGCAGGTAATGGGCGGCCTGGAAGTCGCGGACGCGTGCGGCCTGGCGGTAACTGCGCTGGTTGTATTCGGCGAGTTCGGTCGGCGCGCAGTCGCGGCCCGGCAACAGTTCGATCGCGCGCAGGATAGCTTCGTGGGCGAGGTGCAGAGTGGCGTTGGCGAGTGGATCGAGCATGACTGCGGCATCGCCCAGCGCGAGGACGTTGTGCTTCCAGGGTTCGGCACGGACGCCCGGCGCAATCGGAACGATCGTTTCGCCGGTGGGCAGGATGCGGCGCGCGCTGGAGTCCGACGTCTGATCGGCGGCAAAGGCCAGCCCGACCAAGGTCCGGTCGCGCAGGGGGCTCGCAAACCGCCAGCCCGCGGGCATCGCGACCATTCCATCGGTCGGCGTAGGGGTCTGCGCAGGCTCCGTCCCTAGCAACAGTCGATCGACCGGAAGCCAGAACCGCCAATCCTCCCACTGCGTATCGAGCGCTGCGCGCAACGGTGCGGCCGGGCCTGAACAGTCGAGATACAGATCGGCGACGACCCGGCGGCCGTCTGCGAGCGCCAGCGCCGCGACCCGCCCGTCTTCACTTCGCTCGATGCCGGCATAGGCTCCCGGAACCGGGACGATGCCGATATGCCGGGCAAGCGCGCGCAGCAGGTCGCGGTAGCGGGGCGGATCAAGCCGCAACGCAAAGTCGAAGCCCGAGATCGGCGAGGTCGGATCGTCGGACGGATGGACGAATTTCTCCGCGGCGGCGAGGACCGCGGGCACCGAGAACGCATCGAACGCCGCGATTTTGCCATTCCGCCGTGCATTGAGCCAATGCTGGTAGAATGCGCCGGGTGCGATCGTCCCGCCGCGCTCGCCATGCGCCAGCACGAACGACGTCCCATCGGCGCTCCAGTCCGACAGCCGGGTGCCAAGCCGGTGCGTGGCACCTGCGGCAAGCAAATCGCGTTCGCGCAGGCCGATCCGGTCGTGGAACTCGGCGATCGTAGGCAGGGTGCCGGGCCGGCGATCCGCCAGCGCTGCGGGGTCTTCGGGAGTCTCGATCAACGTCACCACAAGCTCGGGCAGCGCACGCGCGAAAGCGATCGCCGCGGACAGGCCGACGATCCCGGCGCCGAGCACGGCAATGCTCGCGATCGGCGCTCGGCTCGTCACGCGGCGATCGTCGCGTTGCGGCGCGCGATGAACGCGGCATGGTCGGGCATCGCGGTGGCGGTGGCGGCGACATGATCGCGCAGGCTGGCGACCGCGCGATCGAGCCCGTCGAGTCCGGGGCGATCGGCGCGCTGGTCCCAGGCCTGCGGGATGATCCCCTGGCCGAGATACACCGCGATCCAGCTCGGTTCGAGGAACAGCCCTTCGCCATACTGCGTCACGCGACCGGCGCTGCGGAACAGCTCCATCTTCTCGGCGAGCGTGTCGGGGACCTCCATCGTCCGGACATGGTGCCAGAAGTCCGAATCGTCGCGTGTGGTGGCGTGATAATGCAGGATCAGGAAGTCGCGGATGCGGTCATATTCCATATCGACCATGCGGTTATACTCGGCGCGGTCGGTCGCGGAGATCCCCGCCGCCGCGGCATTTTGCGGGAACAGCTCGATCAGCTGCGTGACCGCCATCTGCGCGAGGTAGATGCTGGTCGATTCGAGCGGCTCGAGGAACCCCGAGGCGAGCCCGACCGCGACGACGTTGCCGACCCAGCTGTTGCGGCGGCGACCGGCGCGGAATTTGAGGAAGCGCGGATCGGAAAGCGGCGCGCCCTCGACCGACGCGACCAGCGTATCGGCCGCCGCCTGGTCCGATATATGCGCGCTGGAATAGACATAGCCATTGCCGACGCGGTGCTGGAGCGGGATCCGCCACTGCCACCCGGCCGATTTCGCCGTGGCCCTCGTATAGGGCTCGATCGGTCCCTCGGGCGACGTGCACGGCATCGCGACGGCACGATCGCAGGGCAGCCAGCGCGACCAGTCCTCCCACGGCTCTGCCATGGCGTCGCCGAGCAACAGGCTGCGGAAGCCGGAGCAGTCGACGAACAGGTCGCCCTCGATCGTGTCGCCCGAGTCGAGGCGGAGCGCGCGGACGTCGCCGCTCACGGCATCCTGGTCCACCGACACGATCCGCGCTTCGGTCCGACGCGCGCCGTGCGCTTCAGCAAAGCGGCGCAGATAGGGGCCGAACAGCGTCGCATCGAATTGATAGGCATAGCCGAAGCTCGAGGCGAGGTCGCCCGCCGGACCATCGGGAACGGCGAAGCGGTGACGCTTGGCGGCGGCGACCGCGACCGAATAGTCGCCGATCGGTCCGGCGCGTCCTTCGGCGGCGAGGCGCAACCAGTAATGGTGGAAGCCGACATCATCGAGCGGGCGGCCGAAACTGCCGAACGGATGGATATAGCTGTCGCCGATCGCGCCGAAATCGCGGAAGTCGATCCCGAGCTTGAAGGTCGCATGCGTGGCCCGCATGAAGTCGGCTTCGTCGAGCCCGAGGCGCTCCACGAACGCGCGGATATGCGGCAGGGTCGCTTCGCCGACGCCGACGATGCCGATCTCGGCCGACTCCACCAGGTGGACCGTGCACGCCGTCGGCAACAGCCGCACCAACGCCGCCGCCGTCATCCACCCCGCCGTCCCGCCGCCGACCACAATGACCCGCGTTGGCACCCTGTCCATGTCTACCATCATCCTCTCATCATGGCATTTTTCCATGCCTTTATCAGTAGGGCCGTTCCGAGCCTGTTACACTTTGGCAACACATCGGCAACGTCTGACACATCCGTATATCAAATTGTCTTATTCAGCTTGTGGTCCCAAAATTTGCTGCCTAACACCTTGGCAAGGCGGACGAAGGACGTTCGTCGATCTGGGGAAAGCGTGATCGGATCGACTGCTCGAAGAGCGGCGGCGATCGTGCTGTGGATGCTTAGGGGTTTATCATGGCTGGTGTTGCATCATCGCGGGCTATCGCTCGCGCGTCGCGTCTTGTCGGCGCAAGCGTTTCGGTTATCGCGATCGCCGTGATGGCGCCTTCGGCGTTCGCGCAGGTCGCCGATCCCGCAGCATCCGATCCCCAGGCGGTTCCGGTCCCCGCCGGCCCGGGCGTCGCCAGCACGACGTCGGGCTCGGCCAGCCTGGATTCGGCGACGGCGGGTACGGCCCCCGGTTCGGCGAGCAACACCACGGGCACGTCGGGCGCGTCGCAGGACGCCGGCAACCCGACCCCGGATCCCGAGCGCGAAGAGATCGTCGTAACCGGCATTCGCCAGAGCCTGGCCAACGCGCAGAACATCAAGCGCAACTCCGACACGGTCGTCGACGCGATCACCGCGGAAGACATCGGCGCGCTCCCCGACCGGTCGGTCAACGAAGCGCTGCAGCGTGTTCCCGGCGTGTCGATCAGCCGTTTTGCGGCCCCCAGCGACTCAGCGCATTACTCGGCCCAGGGCTCGGGCGTCGTGATCCGCGGCCTCAGCTATGTGCGTGGCGAGTTCAACGGCCGTGACGCGTTTGCGGCGGGCGGCGGTCGCGAGATCGGCTTCAACGACATTCCGGCGGAAATCGTCGGCTCGGTCGAGGTGTTCAAGAACCTCACCGCCGATCTCGTCGAGGGCGGCATCGCCGGCACCGTCAACATCAACACGCGCAAGCCGTTCGATTCGAAGAAGGACCTGCTGTTCCTCTCGGCGGGCATGAACCTCGGTGACCTGGAGAAGCGCGGCGCGCCGCAGTTCGTCGGGCTCGTCTCGAAGCAGTTCGATCTCGGCAGCGCAGGCCGGTTCGGCATCCTCGCCAGCGGGACCTACCAGAAGCTCTACAGCCGCTCGGACTCGGTGTTCATCTCGTCGATGCTGCCGCGCTACAACGACGACAAGAACGGCAATGGCGTTCAGGATGCCGGCGAAGGCCGTGTGCTGAACGCGGGCACGCCGTTCCAGTCGACGCTGTTCGATACCTTCCCGCTGCCGGCCGGTCGCGACGTGGTGTACGCGCCGCTGGGTGCTGGCTCGCGCTCGCAGGATTTCAATCGCACGCGCATCGGCTATTCGGGCGCCGCGCAGTATGAGACCGCCTCGGGCAACCTGCTGATCACCGGGCAGTTCGTGCGTGCGGAGTCGACCGACGACTGGCTCGAGCACACCGTCGAGCCGAACGTGTATTACGGCGATGCCAACACCGTCTTCCCGGTCGGCGGCTCGGACTTCACCTATGACGAGGACGGCATCTTCACGAGCGGTACGCTCGGCAAGCGCAGCGGGCAGGTATTCGGCAACAATCCCGCAGGCTGCGGTACCAACGCTGATGGTTCGCTGGTAACCTATTGCCCGCTGACGCAGTTCGCGCCGAACGGCGTGTTCACGACCGAGTCGAATCGCCACTTCTTCTCGAAGTCGATCTCGCAGGATCAGTCGCTCAACATCAAGTTCGAGCCGATCGATCGCCTTCACCTGAACTTCGACGGTCAGTATGCGACGTCGAAGGTGAAGGTGCGCGACGACATCCTCGATACCGCGACGTTCAGCCAGACCGCCATCGACCTGCGTGGCGGGATCCCGCAGATCACCTCGATCACGCCGGGCTTCGACACGACCAGCTATTTCGCCAACCCCAACTCGATCTATTTCCGCGACGCCTTCAATGGCCGCCAGGACAACAAGGGGCGTGAATGGGCGTTCCGCGGCGATGCGCAGTTCGACGTGAGCGACACCGCGTTCCTGCGCAACGTCCGGGTCGGTGGTCGTTACGCCGATCGCAAGCAGACGGTGAAGGCGGTCGACTATAATAACTGGGGCTATCTGTCGGAGACCTGGGCGGCGAATGGTCCCGTGACCTACGCAGCACTCGACCAGAACGAGCAGAGCCTGCACAACTTCACCAACTTCTTCCGCGGAAAGACCAACACGCCGCCGAGCGCGACGTTCGTCGCCGACGACATCCTGCGCGATCACGATGCGTTCACCGATCTGCTGCGCAAGATCACGGCGCTCGGGGGTGGGACCTATACGCCGGCCGAGGATCGCAAGACCTCAAACGGCAGCGCGCTGATCGACGGTGCGTATCTGCCGAACGAGGTGTACCGGAACCGCGAGCAGACCATGGCCGCCTATGCCCGCGCCGATTTCGGCGTCGAGGATTTCGGGAACGGCATGAGCCTGACGGGCAATGTCGGCCTGCGTTTCGTGCGCACCAAGGACAATTCGGACGGCGCGATCACCTTCCCGCAGCAGAATACGATCTTCGATCCGAGCAATCTGCCGGCCAACCCCAATGGCGGCACCTATCCGGCGACGCTGGCCGGGTTCTGTCAGTCGCAGCGCGACGTTCCGCCGACGTCGGGATCGATCAACCCGATCTGCACCGTGCCGGCGGCGCAGCAGGCCGCGATCCTCGCTTATGCCAATGGATCGTCGACGCCCGATATCGCCAAGCAGAAGTTCAACTTCTGGTTGCCGAGCGCGAACGTGAAGCTGCAGGTCACGCCGACCTTACTGTTCCGTGCGGCAGGATCGAAGGCGATTTCGCGACCGAACTTCGGCGATCTTCGTAACTATGTCGGCGTCGGCACGTCGGGCGGCAACACGGCCGGGAACTTCCAGTTCGCCGCGCAATCGCGCAATCCGTTCCTCCGTCCGGTCGAGGCGCTCCAGTTCGACCTGACCAGCGAATGGTATTTCTCGAAGGTCGGCTCGCTGACCGCGACGGTGTTCCACAAGACGCTGTCGAACATCATCGTCGACAATCTCGGCTATACGCGCACGCTGACCAACAACGGCCAGACGTTCGACGTGCAGGTCAGCGGCCCCGCCAACGTCGACGGCAAGTCGCGGATCAAGGGCGCGGAAATCGCGTATCAGCAGACCTTCGACTTCCTGCCCGGTGCGCTCGGCGGGCTCGGCATGCAGGCTAACTACACGTATGTGAAGGCGGGCAAGATCCCCAACCCGATCCCGGCCAACGGCGCCGCGGATGGCAGCCGTCCGCCGCAGGACGTCGCCGGCCTGTACGACAATCTGCCGTTGCAGGGGCTGTCGAAGCATACCGTCAACCTCGCCGGCTTCTACGACAAGGGACCGTTCTATGCCCGTGTCGCGTATAGCTGGCGGTCGAAGTTCCTGCTCACCAACCGCGACTGCTGCTTCCCGTTCCTGCCGGTCTACGCGTTGCCGACCGGACAGCTCGATGCCTCGGCGTTCGTGACGGTGAACGAGCATTTCAAGCTCGGCGTGACCGCGTCGAACCTGCTCGACGAGACGACCAAGACCAACTTCCTGCTGAACGGTGCCGGGCTGGAAGCCCCGCGCAGCTTCTTCAAGAACGACCGGTCGTACACGCTGTCGGCGCGCATGACCTTCTGAGGTAGCGCGACGGGAAGCTGGGGATTACACGCACGCGATGAGTGATATCCCCGGCTTTCCTGTTGCCGAGACCAGTGCGATCGACGCGGCACGGTTCGAAGCCGAGATCGCGCATGGCTATCGCCCGGTTGTCATGCGTGGACTTGCGGCCGACTGGCCTGCGGTGCGAGCCGCGCGCATTTCGGATCGTGCGATCGGCGAGCATATCGTGTCGTTCGATGGCGGACGCTCGGCGGACGTGATGGTCGCGCAAAGCGATGTGCGCGGGCGGTTCTTCTATGATGACGACCTGAGTGGCTTCAATTTCGAGCGTGCGAAGGCGCCGATCCCGACCTTGGTCGAGCAGCTGATCGCGCTCCAGGGCGTGGCGGGTGCACCGGCGATCTATGCAGGCGCTGCGGCGGCGGGGGAATTCCTGCCGGGTTGGGCGGAGGCGAATGTCCTGCCCCTGCCGACCCCCGATGCTGTGCCGCGTGTGTGGATCGGCAACGAGAGCCGGGTATCGACGCATTACGACGTGTCGAGCAACGTCGCGGTCGTGGTCGCGGGGCGGCGGCGGTTCTGCCTGTTTCCGCCCGAGCAGGGGCCGAACCTGTATGTCGGGCCGCTCGATGTCACGATCGCCGGACAGCCGGTCAGCCTGGTCGACCTTGAGGCGCCTGATTTGGAGCGATTTCCACGGTTCGTGGAGGCGCGCGCGCAGATGCAGGTGACGATGCTGGAGCCGGGCGATGCGATCTTCATTCCGTCGATGTGGTGGCATGACGTGAAGGCGCTCGGGCGGTTCAACGTGCTGGTCAATTACTGGTGGGGGCAGGCGGGCGCGGCGTCGCCATTCCCTGCGCTGATCCACGCGATCCTGGCGATCCGCGACTTGCCCGAGGGCGAGCGGGCGGCGGTGCGGGGGTGGTTCGATCACTATGTGTTCGGCGACGATGCGAAGGCTGCGGCCGCGCATTTGCCCGAGGCAATGCGGGGCGTGCTCGGGGTTCCCTCGGTGGAGCGGACCGACGCGATCCGCGGGTATCTCGCGCGGACGCTGGAGCGGCTGTAGCCCAACTTCGCAATCCTCCCCCGCCAGGGGGAGGTGGCGCCGAAGGCGACGGAGGGGGCGGACACGAAACAGAGGTTTCGCTTACCTCCCCCTCCGTCTGGCAAGCGCCAGCCACCTCCCCCTGGCGGGGGAGGATGATAATTGTTTTAGCGCCCCCGCGTCGCGTCGAGGAACGCTGCGGTCCACACCAGCGGGGCGTTCCAGTTTATCGCGACTTCGTTGACGGTGAAGGCTCGGTAGTCGTCAATCCAGCAGGTTTGGGGTGCGCAGCCCTTCATCGGGCCGGGCTCTTTCGCGGCTGCCGAGTTGGGGCCACCGGAGAGGACACCGGTGGGTGGTTCGGGGTAGCTTTTGTCCGCTGCGGCCGCCCAAAAGCGGTGGTGTGGGTGCTGCATCGGGCGCGTGCCGATGCCGGTGACGTAGGAGCGGTCGAGCGGGTTCCGGCCGAGGATGTAGTCGAGGCTCGCCACCACCGCGTCGCGATAGGCGGGCTTGCGGTCGATCTGCCATGCGACGCCGAGCACGATCGCGCGGTTGAGGATCGAACTGCTCGAGCCCCAGGGATAGTTGGTGCCGCCGAAGGGTATGCCGTAGCCGCTCCGCTTGCCCTCGGTGACGAAGCCGTCGGCGAGCGCGGTGATCCGGCTGCGGAGCGTGGCGCGATCGTCCGCGGGGAGCGCGTCGGGCAGGGTCGCGAGCGTCAGCGCCCCCGCCAGTTTCAGCGAACCCCAGCCGATATCCGTGCCGGGATCGGTGAAGATGCCGTCCTTACGGAGGCGATCGAGGAAAACCGCTTCGTTGGTGGTCGCGTAGAGTTGCGCGGCGGCGAAGGTGAACTCGTCGCGGACATCCGGGTCGCCATAGCCGCCGCTGCCGGTGAAGTCGGAGCTGGTAAGGAGGGCGGGGTGGCGAAGTGCCGCCGCCCAGCCACGTCGCGCCGCGGTAAGGCATTTGGCGGCGAAGGTCGGGTCGATCGTCCGCCAGACCCGTGCGCACTGTGCCGCCACGCCGACCATGTTGAGCGTTGCCGCGGTGGAAGGCGGGTACAGGAACCGGCGTTCGCGATCGTCGGCGGGGGCGGTCGGGAGTCCGGTCCAATTCTCGTCGGCGATCTTGGTGTGAACCAAGCCGCCGGCATCGATCGTCTCGAACCGGGTGATCGCCTTGCCCGCGATGCCGGCGTCGGGCGCCACGGCGAGGCGCGTGCCATCGGGAATCTGCATCGCAAGCAGGAACGCGACTTCGACGCGCGCTTCGTCGAGCAGGTCGTCCTTACCGTTGGCGCGTTCGGGTAGCGCGAGGCGGCCATCGGCGAAGGCGTTTGCGTCACCGAACACGGCGAGGCGCTCGTGCAAGTCGAGCAGCGTCCAGGTCGAGACACCGCCGTTGACGACGTATTTGCCGTGGTCGCCCGCGTCGTACCAGCCGCCGGTCGCGTCGAGCTTGTAGTCGCACCCGGGCCATTTGACGCCCTTCTGATCGCGGCCGGCAAAGCAGGTGGCAATATCGGGGGCGTGGGCGGCGGGGCGGGTGAGATCCTTGCGTTCGACATAGGCCGGCAGGATCGGCACGCCGCTGCGCTGCTGGTAGAAGAACGCCATCGCCGCGGTCGCCACGCGCGCGAACGGACGGTCTGCGATTGCGAATGCGTGGCTGGCGTTGGTGCCGACGTGGAGGCGATAGCCGGTGCCCGGGGTACGAAACGTGCCGAAGTCGATCCGGTGGACGCTTTCGCCCGAGGCTGCGTCGGGACCGACCGGTATCGTCTGGCCCGACGCGACGGTCTTGCCGCGCGCGTCGGTCAGTGTCCACGCGAGAGACTTCGTCTGCGCGGATGGGAGGACCGCCGTCTTCGGGCCGCTCGTCTCGAACCCCGCCTGATCGATCCGGATCGACGCGGGCGGGGGTTGCGTGGCGGCGGTCGTCAGCAGGACGGCCGCCGCACCGAGCAGGAGCCGGCTCAATCGCCGCACTTCGTCATCGGGACCGGCGCGGAGTCGATCTTCACGTCGGAGATCGACAGGCCGAGCTTGCCATCGGTGGCGATCACGAACGGTGCGGTGACGTGCGCCATGTCGATGCCGCGCTTGGCGAAGCATTGCAGCGGGACGATCACCTGCTGCCAGTCGCCCGGCTTGCCGGCCGCGAGCGTCCTGGTGATCGGGACGGTCACCGCCTTGCCGTCGTTGCTGACCATGCCGAGGCCGACCGGCGCGCTGCCGGCGCGGTCGACACGAACGTCGACCACGAGGCTCAGTTCGCCATTGCTCTCGCGGGTCAGGTCGAGCGGGCCCGATGCCTCGACGCGCGCATCGGCAGGCCCACCCGCCCAGACGAGCGCGCGCGCGTCTTCCTGGCGGCGGCGGTCGACCGCGGAAGCGGTGAGGCGCTTCGTTGCGGTCGTCGCGTTGACGCCGAGCAGACGGACCTTCGACTGGTCCTGCTCGACCAGCGTCAGCGACCAGCCTTCGGGGACGCGGCCCTTGCCGAAGATGGTGCCGTTCGACGACGCGGCCATCCCGGCGGGACGGGTCTCTTCAAGCTTGGGGACGGTGCCGGGCTTGGCGTAACTGAGGCCGTAGCCGAATGCGAACAGCGGGTCGTAGCCGGGATCGGAGCGGTTGAGGACGTACTGGTCGGGGCGTTTGGGCCAGGAGAAACTGAGCTTGCCGCGGAAGTCGTTGGCGACGCCGCCGTCTTTCTTGCGGAACAGCACGTCGGCCACGCCGCCGCCTTCGCTGCCCGGCAGGAACGCTGCGACGAACGCGTCCGAAGCGTTCAGCTCGGCATTCACCCACAAAGGACGCCCCGACAGGAATACCGCGACGACCGGCACGCCCGCCGCCTTCAGTTTCCGCAGCAGTTCGAGGTCGGACTTGTCCTCGGCACTGTATTCGAGGTTCGGGCGGTCGCCCTTGAACTCGGCATAGGGCTGTTCGCCGAACACGACGATCGCCGCGTCGGGCTTTTTTGCAAAGCTGCCGTCCGCCGACAGCGTCGCGGTGCCGCCGGCGCCCTTGACCGCGGTGCTGATGCCCGACCAGATCGTCTCGGCATTGGGGAAGTTTGCGTTGGTCGTGCCGCCCCCCTGCCACGTCAGCGACCAGCCGCCGGCCTGTTGCGGGATGTTATCCGCACCGCCGCCCGCGACGAGGATGTTGGTCGACGGTTTCAGCGGGAGCAGCCCGCCTTCGTTCTTGAGCAGGACCATCGATTCTCGTGCGGCGCGGCGTGCGATCGCACGGTGGTCGGCGGCGCCGATGAGGTTCATCTTGCCGGCGAGCGCGCGTGACGACGGGCGGCCGCGATCGAACGTGCCGGCGCGGATCTTCACGCGGAGGATACGGCGGACCGCGTCGTCGAGGCGGGCGGCGGGGATTTCGCCCGATTGCGCCTGCTTCAGCGTGTTGGCGTAGAGCGTCTTCCAGCCGGAGCCCGAATACATGAACATGTCGAGCCCGGCGTTGATCGCAGGCGCGCAACTCTCGTTCGAGCAGCCTTCGACCTGGCCGTGGCCGTTCCAGTCGCCGACCACGAAGCCGTCGAAGTTGAGGCGATCCTTGAGGACGCCGGTCAGCAGGCTCTTGTTGCCGTGCATCTTGGCGCCGTTCCAGCTCGAGAAGCTGGCCATCACCGACTGCGTGCCGGCTTCGATCGCCGCGGGGTAACCGCCGAGATGGATGTCGCGCAACGTCGTTTCGGGGATCAGCGCGTCGCCCTGGTCCCGCCCGCCCGTGCCGCCGTCGCCGAGGAAATGCTTGGTCGTCGCGATGACATGGTCGGGGGCGAGGAACTCCTTGGTGCCGACCTTGCCCTGGACGCCTTCGATCACCGCGCCGGCGTAGTCGGCCTGGATCGTCGGCTCCTCGGAATAGCTCTCATACGTGCGGCCCCAGCGATCGTCGCGGACCACCGCCAGCGTCGGTGCGAAGGTCCAGTCGATGCCGGCGGCGGCGGTCTCGATCGCGGTGATGTGGCCGATCTCGCGCATCAGGTCGCGGTCGCGCGCCGCGCCGAGGCCGATATTGTGCGGGAAGAGCGTCGCGCCGGGGATGTTGTTGTTGCCGTGGACCGCGTCGGTGCCCCAGATCACGGGAATCGCGGGGCGGCCGTCGGTGCGGGCCATCGAGGCGTCGTAGAATTCATCGGCGAGTTTCAGCCATTCGACGGGGGGCGCGAGGTCGTTGCCGCCGGGGCCGGCATTGCCGCCGTTGAGGATCGAGCCGAGCTTGTGGGTGCGGAGGTCCGACGGCTCGATGCTGGCGATGTCGACCTGGATCAGCTGGCCGATCTTGTCCTCGACGGACATGCGTTTCATGATCGCATCGATCCGTGCCTCGACCTTCGGATCACGCGAGGGACGCGCGCTGACGGTCGGCCAGATCTCGGGACGCGCGACCGCAGATGGCGGTGCTGATTGCGCTACCGGCGTTGCGGCCGATTGCAGCAGAAGCGCGATCGTGAACGTGGAAAACCCTGCCGACATCATACTCTCCCCCGATGGTACGCGATCGTAATCCGCACCTTTGTCGCTCTGCTACCGGGTGCCGGCAACAATGTGCAAATCATTTGCTTATTTCCGCATCCAGATCTCGGGATGCGCGTCGATATAGGTCGACAGCGCGGTCGTGATCCGGGCGTCGTCCGCGGTCGAAGGGTGCGCGTGGCAGCCGGTGAAGGCAAGTCCGGTGACCGGCACGAAGGCGACGTTGCGCTCGCCCTCGGCCTTGAGCCGTGCCGCGACCTTGCCGACCTCGGACGCGATTTCGCCGTTGGCCATGTCGGTCGCCCACAGGACGACATGCGCGTGTCGATCGCGCGCGCGCAGGCGTTTGACGAAGTCGACGTAATGCTGCTCGTAATCGGCGTGGAGCGCGTCGCGCGTCTTCCACGGCTCGCCGGGGTGGAGCGGCGTGGTGAAGTCGTTGGTGCCAAGCGCGATCACGAACAGGCTGGGGCGCCAGGCCGGGTCGGCGTAGCGACTGGCCTTGTCGAACAGGGTGAAGGGATAGGCGGTCGGCATGGTGTCGGCGGTCATGCCGTCGTAGTTTCGGACGATGCCGCGGCCGGAGATCGCATTGACCTGGTAGTCGGCGCCGTAACGGCGGGCGGTCAGCGCGGGCATGGCTTGCGCGGTGTCGGTGGTCGCCCAGACTTCGGCCTGCGTGCAGTCGCGCCTGGCGGAGGTGTTACCGTAGCCGACGGTGTGCGAGTCGCCGATGAAATCGATCTGACGCGTGCGGGTGGGTGCGGGGAGCGCGCGTGTTTCCGGGCCGGCGTAGAAGCCGCCGAAGACCGTTGGTGCGGACTGGCTTTCGCTGGCGACGTCGGCCCGGATCGTATGGGGGCCTTTCGACAGGCCGGCGACGCGGTAGAGGCCGGGCTTCGGCTTGACGAGCTTGGCGGCGAGCGCGCCATCGACCGAGACGCGGAGGATGACGTCGCCCTGACCGATCCTGAGCAATGCGCTCCGGCCGCGGAACGCCGCCTCGAAATATGTGCCCGGCCATTGGCGCTTATAGCCGTCCGCGGTCCGCTCGACGCGGCCCCCGATGTGGACGGGGAGGGGGGCGCCGGCTTTCGCGGTCGTCGGGGTCACGGTCGTCGGGGTCACCGTTGGCGGGGTCACCGTCGGCGGTGCGGCGATCGCCGATGTCGACAGTAGCATCGCGGCGACCAGTCCGAGGATCGTCTTCATGCCTTCACCTTCAGCCTTGCGGGAAGCTCGTCCTTGGTGACGTAGCGCTTCGACGCGAAGTCGCGGCGCAATTGGTCCGGCGTGTTCTGGTCGGCGCCGGTCAGCCAGCGGGTGTGCCAGGTCATGAACCAGAGCCAGTCCGCCGTGGGGCCGAGCAGCCTGGGATCGGGGACGGGGCCGTTCTCGTGCAGGCAGATCGGGAGGGTGTCGCCGACGATCGCCTTCACCTGCGCGAACATCGGTGCGAGGTTGCCGTGGTCCTTAGCGTAGATATCCGCGCCGGCGACATCGACCGTCGCGCGGCCGGGATACCAGGCGGGATCGACGTTCTGCCCCGCCCAGCCGAGCACCCAGATCAGGTTGTTCAGCCGGTGGACGCGGGTGAACTGGTCGTACATCAGCGCCCAGAGCGCCTTGAACGCGTCGGGACCGTGCTTGCCCCACCAGAACCAGTCGCCGCTGAATTCGTGGAACGGGCGCCACAGCACCGCGACGCCGCGATCTTGCAGGACGTTCAACAGGCGCGCGACCTCGGTCATGTCGCGCATCATCGCGACGTTCTGCGGCGTGCCCGGTTTCAGCGCGGCGGCGACGTCGAAATCCTTCTTGGAGTTCTCGTAGCCGGTGCCGATGTCGGGCGCGCCCCAATGCCAACATAACGTGACGATGCCGCCGGAGCGCGCCCAGTCGGTTGCCCGGTCGTTCACCGCGTCGTTGTCGCGCGGGTCTATGTAGTCGAGGCCGAGGATCGCCGGCAGCTTGCCGGTGACCCGCTGGAGATAGTCGAGTTCGCCGTTGGGATTGGTCGGGCCGGAGCCTTGCTCCTGTTGCCCGGTCAGCGTTTTCCTGCCGTATTGGCTCCAGAGATAGGCGTAGAGTTGCCGGGCGGCGGGGGACGCGTTCGGGTTGCTCAAGCTGCGGTTCGGCACCGCCGCCAGCGCCGGCACACCGTTGAGCAGGCCGAGCGCTGCCGTCATACCCAGCGTCTCGCGACGGCTCAGCATCAGAGCGCCGCCACCGCCGCGGCGTGCGCGCGGATCACGGCCTGGGTCGAGGTGTCGCTGTCGAACACGCCGTACCAGCCCTGCGGTTCGTGCGGGGGGTCGCCCATATAGCCGAGGTCGCCGCGCTGGAACCTGTGGTCGGCGTGGCGGCTGCGCGCGTCGCCGTTCCACGCCCAAAAGTTCGAGCCTGCAAGTGGTCCGCCGGCCTTGGCGTTCGCCTCGATCGCGGCGTAGATCTGGCGGTAGAAGCGATCCTTGTAGGCTGTCGTGATGGTCGGATCATAGGCGTCCTGGCCATCGCGCGGGTAGCCGAACTCCTCGATGACCAGCGGCTTGCCGAGCGTGGTCGCGAGCCGGATATGCGCGTCGATATAGTCCGCCACCTTCGCCGCGCCCGCGTCGTAGGTACCGGCGAGATTGCCCGCATCCATCCACGTCCAGTTGTTCGGCCAGATATGCGCGGTGAGATAGTCGATCGACGGGGACTTGTGCGCGGCGAGCACGACGTCCTCGCGCTCGATCGAACCCTTCAGCCCTTCGGAGCCGGTCGAGACTAGGTGGTTGGGATCGAGCGTCTTGATGTAGCGCGCGGTCTCGTCGACCCAGCGGTAGAAGGCAGGCAGGTTTGGGACGGCGACCTTGGCGGATCCAGCCGGGCGGGGCTCGTTGGCCAACTGCCACGCCATGATCGTCGGGTCGGCGGCATAGGCGACACCGGTGACGCTGTTGGTCCGCGAGACGATCGCGCGGATGTAGTCGCGGTACATCGCCTGCGCCTGGCCGTTGGTGTAGAATGCCGCGTTCCAGTCGGCGAACTCGGGCCAGGGGTGCGCGGGGTCGTTCATGTTGATGAACTTTCCGCCGTTGACCCACGAGAGATACGTCATCATCCCGCCCGACCATTCCCAGAAGTTTGTCAGGTAGATCACGCCGGTCATGTCGCGCTTCGCCATCTCGGCGAGCGTCCAGTCGAGACCCTTGAGCAGATCCTCGTTGTAGGTCGCGGTCTTATCGCGGAACCCCGGCGTGATCGAGTTCTTCAGCGGCGACAGTTCGGCCGAGCCGAGGATGCGGAGATTACGGACGCCGAGCGCCTGCAACCGATCGAGCTCGCGCGCCAGGCGTGCACGGTTGCCATAGGCGGTCTCGGCCCCGAGCCACGCGCCGTACCAGATGTTCGCGCCGGCGTAGCGGTAGGGCTTGCCGTTGCGTTCGAAGCCGTGTCCGGCAACGGTTACGAACGAAGATGCGGGCGGTTTGCCGGCAAGGGCTCCGGTTCCGAGCTGCGTCGAATTCGTACAAGCGGCCAGCAGGGCCACCCCCGCCAGCAACGCCGCGCGCCTGTCGATTACCGCCAAAGCCTACTCCCCGTCTCGCCTGTGTATCGAGGTCCGATAGCGTTCGACCCCGTTCGGCGCGACCCTAGGTTCGCCTCCGCCCCGACGCTACCGCAGAATATGCGCGCGAGCGGCGCGTTCGAGATGCGCGCGATCGCAATGCTATGGTTTCACTATGCGGTTGCCGGCGATCGATCTCGAATCGCTATGCGGCGGTTCGTAGCTGGAAGAGGCGGGCGCATGGACGCCCGACCATGAAAAGGCACGAAGGCGAACATGTCGTCCGAACCCCATCCGGAGCCCGATGAACCCGGGCTCGTCATCTATGTCGGTCAGGATAGAGCGGGCCACTGGCTCGTGCAGGATGCCGGCGGAAGGCTGGAAGGCCGTTTCGTCTCGCGCAGCGCGGCGCTGAGTTTCGCCAGGGGCGAATGCGAGAGCTACCATGCGAGCCTGGTGATGACGGGGGTGCCCCTGGTTCCGTTGATCCCGTTCGGTCCGGTCGAGGCCGGCGAAAAGCCGCTGTCGCGCGCCGCCTGACGGAAGCCAAGACCATGACAGCTGGAATGAAAAAAGTCGGCACGCTCTCGGGTGGAGCCAGCCGACCGCGACCAAAATCGGTTGCGACACCGGGCAGCCGGGCCGCGCGAGGCGACCCGCGCTGGCCGCGCATCGCGGTGGCGCTTGCCGGGTTGAGGGAGCGCCATCGTCACGCGGTTCGCATCGTCGATGCCGATTGCGGTTGCGGGACGCTGCTGATCGAAACGGTGCGATACGCGCGAACCTTGGGGTTCATCGCGGTCGAGGGACGGGGAATCGACGGGGTGCCGGCGATGATCGGGCGCGCACGGGCTGCGGCAACCCGGCTCGACGATCCCGCGATCGGCCTCGTCTTCGATCTCGCCGACATGATTCAGGCGCTGGTACAGGAAGCCGATTTTCCGGCCGACATCGTGCTGTGGCATAGGGCGCGCGGGAAAATCGATCAGCCCGACGTCACTGCGGCGCTGGCTGCTGCCGGCGATCTCGTGGTGGATGACGCCGAGCAGCGCGCGACCGGCGTGCAGGTATCATGACCCGGCGCGACCTGCGATGGAAGGCCGGCGGGTTCGCGCTGACGGCGGTTTCCTGTGCAATATGCGTGGGGCGCGAGGGTTCGCCTTTGACGATCGTCCTGTTCCTGCTGGCGCTGCTCGGGCTGCCGCTGATGATTTACGGCAAACGGGTCGGGCAGATGTTTCGCGCGGAACGCCGCGGCCATAGCCACACCGTGGACGTGGTCCATGCCGCACGTGTTCGTCGGCGCGGTCAAGGGACGGACGGCTTCGGCCGATGAGCGATCACAAATCCGCCGTGCCGAAATTCTACCATCCCGAGGATTCATCATGAACGGCTTCGACTATCGGGGCGGCGTCCTGCATGCCGAGAACGTGCCGCTGTCCGCGATCGCCGATGCGGTGGGCACGCCCGTGCACGTCTATTCGGCCGGCGCCCTGCGCCACGCCGCCACCGGCTTCAAGGCTGCACTCGGGCATCTGCCGTCCCCGCGGTTCGCGTTTGCCGTCAAGGCCAACCCCAACAGCGCCGTGCTACGGCTGCTGGCCGACGCTGGCTATGGCGCGGATATCGTGTCGAGTGGCGAGCTCCGGCGCGCGCTCGCGGCCGGCATCGCGCCTGCCGGAATCGTCTTCTCGGGCGTCGGCAAGACCGACCGCGAGATTGGCGACGCGCTCGACGCCGGGATCGGCCAGTTCAATCTGGAATTGGAGGAGGAGGGTCGCGTGCTCGCCAGCCTCGCGCGCGACCGTGGCATCCGGGCGCCCGCGGTCCTCAGGGTCAACCCCGACATCGACGGCGGCACGCATGCCAAGATCTCGACGGGTCGGCGCGAGAACAAGTTCGGGGTCGCGATCGCCGACGCGCCGGACATGTATGATCGCCTCGCGCGGCTGGAAGGAATGGACCTTCGCGGCATAGCGCTGCACATCGGCAGTCAACTCGGCGACCTCGGGCCGCTGGAGGCTGCCTATCGGCGGGTCGGTGCACTCGTGTTCGAGCTGCGCCGGCGCGGTCACGGGATAACGCGTGTCGATCTGGGCGGCGGGCTGGGCATCCCCTATCGTTCCGACGACGCGATGCCCTCGTTCGACGAATATGGTGCGATGGTCACGCGGGCGACCGATGGTTGGAACGTCGGCCTGACGTTCGAGCCGGGCCGGGTCATCGCCGGACCTGCCGGCGTGTTGCTGACCCGTGTCATCTGGGTGAAGCCAGGGGCCACCTACCCGTTCGTGATCGTCGACGCCGCCATGAACGATCTCGCACGACCTGCACTCTACGACGCGTATCACCGGTTTGCCGCCGTCATGCCGAGCGGGGAGACGATGACGGCCAACATCGCGGGACCGGTTTGCGAGACCGGCGATGTATTCGGCATGGCGCGGACGATCGACCGGGTAGAGCGCGGCGACCTGGCGGTGCTCGAGACCACCGGCGCCTACGGTGCCGCGATGGCGTCGACCTATAATTGCCGACCGCTGAGCCCCCAGATACTGGTCGACGGCGATAGCTTCACGGTGGTCGGCGATCGTATCATGCCGGCGGAGTTCGCGGCTTAATCGACGCGGGGGCGGCATCGAGCGGAACGCCGTGGCGTCAGTTGGATGGAAAAGCTGGTGACCCCTACGAGAATCGAACTCGTGCTTACGCCGTGAGAGGGCGTCGTCCTAACCGCTAGACGAAGGGGCCGTTAGCAGATGCGGGCGTCTACGGAATGGGGTGGCGGCCGTCAAGACGGTTGCCGCAGTTTCCGAAGACACCCGCGCATTTTGTCAGGCGGCGACCTTCTTGCGCTCGGCCATTTCCTCGTTGAGCATCTCGGCCAGCAGGAACGCGAGCTCCAAGCTCTGGCTGGCATTGAGGCGCGGGTCGCAGTGCGTGTGATAGCGATCCGCCAGCGACTGCTCGGTCACGTCGACCGCGCCGCCGGTGCACTCCGTCACGTTCTGGCCGGTCATCTCGGCATGGATGCCGCCGGCGTGCGTGCCTTCCGCGCGGTGGACCGCGAAGAAGCCGCGGACTTCGGCCAGGATGCGGTCGAACGGTCGCGTCTTGTAGCCGTTGGCGGCCTTGACGACGTTGCCGTGCATCGGGTCGCAGCTCCACACCACCGGATGGCCTTCGCGCGTCACGGCGCGGACGAGGCGGGGCAGGTTCGCCTCGATCTTGTCATAACCATACCGCGTGATCAGCGTCATCCGGCCGGGTACGCGGCCGGGGTTGAGCGTATCCAGCATCCGCAACAAGGCGTCGGGCTCGAGGCTCGGGCCGCACTTGATGCCGATCGGGTTGCCGATGCCGCGGAGGTATTCGACATGCGAAGACCCCTCGAACCGCGTGCGATCGCCGATCCAGAGGAAGTGCGCGCTGGTGTCGTACCAGTCGCCCGTCAGCGAGTCCTGACGCGTCAGTGCCTGCTCGTACTGGAGCAGAAGCGCCTCGTGGCTGGTGTAGAAATGCGTCTGCGCGAGCTGCGGCACGGTCTCGGGATCGATGCCGCAGGCGGCCATGAACTCGAGCGCCTCGCCGATCCGGTCCGCGGTCTCGGCATATTTCTTCGACCAGGGGCTGCGGCCCATGAAGTCGTGCGTCCAGCGGTGGACCTGGTGGAGGTTCGCGTAGCCACCCTGTGCGAAGGCTCGGAGCAGATTGAGCGTGGCCGCCGACTGCGAATAGGCGCGGATCATGCGCTGCGGATCGGGCGCGCGGGCCTCTGCCGTGAAGGCGATGTCGTTGACGTTGTCGCCGCGGTACGAGGGCAGCTCGACGCCGCCGATCGTCTCGGTATCGGTCGAGCGCGGCTTGGCGAACTGCCCCGCCATGCGGCCGAGCTTCACGACCGGGAGCTTCGACGCGAAGGTCAGGACGACGGCCATCTGAAGGATGACGCGGAACGTGTCGCGGATGTTGTTGGCGCTGTGCTCGGCGAAAGACTCGGCGCAGTCGCCGCCCTGAAGCAGGAACGCCTTGCCGGCGGCGACCTCGGCGAGCGACGCGGTCAGGTTGCGCGCTTCGCCGGCGAAGACGAGCGGCGGGAAGGTCGCGAGCTGATCGGTCGCCGCGGTCAGCGCGGCGGCGTCGGGATAGGTGGGGAGCTGCCGTGCTTCGTGACGCGTCCAGCTGTCGGGGGCCCAGTTCGCGGCCATATCATGTCGTCCGATTGATGAATTGTGGGGCTGGCCATGCGCGAAAACGCCTTTTCGCGCAATGAAGTAAAGCTTTGGGGCGGGTGTGCCGGCTGGTTTCAATACCCTGCGTCGAGGTCCGCGACGTTCTTCATCGGCTTGCCGCCCAGGAACGCGGCGAGGTTTTCGAGGAACAGTGCCGCACCGCGCGCGAACATCGTGGTCTGGCTGCGGCCCGACAGATGCATCGTGACGATGGCGTTGGGCGTCGACCAGAGCGGGTGATCGGCGGGCAGGGGCTCGGGGTTGGTCGGGTCGAGCACCGCGCCGGCAATGCCGCCGTCGGTGAGCGCGGCGATCAGCGCGTCGTCGTCGATCATGTCGCCGCGGGCGATGTTGATCAGCCATGCGGAGGGCTTCATCGCCGCGAGCTCGTCGTGGCCGATCATCGCGTGCGTGGCACCGGTCGAGGGGGCGGCGAGGACGACCCAGTCGAAATCGCCGAGCCGGTCGCGCCAGGCGTCGGGCGTGATCGTGCCGTCGCGGCCGGTGCGGGTGACGCCGGTCACGTCGACGCCGAACGCGCTCAGGCGGTCGCCGATCATCCGGCCGATCGTGCCGTAGCCGATGATCAGCGCCCTGGTGCCGGCGAGTTCGATCTTGCCGGGCGCGTCCTTCAGCCATTCGTGGCGGTCCTGCGCGCGCAAGACCGTGTCGAAGCGCTTGGCGGCGACGAGTATGGCCATCACGGCGTATTCGGCGACTGCGACCGCGTTGATGCCGGCACCGTTGGTCAGCGTGACGGCGTTGTCGCGGAGGGTATCGAGTGGGAATGCGTCGAGGCCGGCGTAGATCGTCGAGACCCATTTGAGGTTTGGCCCGGCGTGGCGGATCGCGTCGGCGACGAGCTCGGTCGGCTGCATGTCGACCCAGGCGATGTCCGCGTCCGCGATCATCGCGTTGGCCTCCGCGGGCTTGGCGAACCAGGCGGTGTCGAGGTCCGCGGGGAGGCGCGGTTCGAGGAGGGGGCGGGCGGCGGCTGGGAGGACGGCTTTCATCGGGGGAACATCGGTTGGTGGCGGGGAGAGTCAAGTTGTCGGAGGGGCGGGGGTGCGGTCTTACGATCCTCCCCCGCAAGGGGGAGGTGGCGCCGGAGGCGACGGAGGGGGCGGACACGGAGCAGGGGTTATCGCCTCCTCCCCCTCCGTCGCTTCGCGCCACCTCCCCCTTGCGGGGGAGGATCGAAGGGCGCGTAAGTTCTTCGCGATATTAAAGCGCGATCTTCCAGTCCCAGCCTAGCGAGTCGCCGTCCATGACCTCGACGCCGGCGGCGGCCAGTTCGTCGCGGATCGCGTCCGACGTGCCGAAGTCTTTCGCAGCGCGGGCGTCGCGGCGGTCCGAGAGTCGCGCGGCGATGGTGGCTTCGTCGATCGTCGCGGTCACCGGGCGGATGCGCAGGTCTTCGCGGCGGATCGTTCCGAGATCGAGGCCGAGCACCGCGTCGAAATCGACCAGCGCGTCGAGCCGGTCCGCCGGTGCGATACGCTTGTCCGCGAGCAGTTCGTCGAGGATCGGCAGCGCGCGCGGGGTGGCGAGGTCGTCGGACACCGCGGCGTCGAGCCGTTCGCGATAGTCGCGCGCGCTACCCGACGGACCGCCCGGCCCGCGGGTGGCCAGCGTCTCGACGGTCATCGCGAGCCGCTTCAACCGCGTCTGCGCCGCGGCGAGGTTCTCCCACGAGAATTCCAGCTCGCTGCGATAATGCGCCTGGAGGCACATCAGCCGGTAGGCGAGCGGGTGGAAGCCGCGGTCGACTAGCGTCTGCAACGTGGTGAACGTGCCGCCCGACTTCGACATCTTGCCCGAGCGCTCGACCAGGAAGTTGTTGTGCATCCACAGCGTGGCGCCGGTGTCGCCGCAGTCGCAATGCGCCTGGTTCTGCGCGATCTCGTTGGGATGGTGGATCTCGCGGTGATCGATCCCGCCGGTGTGGATGTCGAACGTGTCGCCGAGATACTGCTTGCTCATCACCGAGCATTCGAGATGCCAGCCCGGCGCGCCGCGACCCCAGGGCGAATCCCATTCCATCTGGCGATTTTCCCCGGGAGCCGAAGTGCGCCAGATTGCGAAGTCCTGCGGATGGCGCTTGCCCTCGACCGGATCGATCCGGCTTTCGCCCTCATCGTCCTGCGATCGGGCGAGGCGACCATAATCGGGCACCGTCGAGGTATCGAAATACAGCCCGTCCGGCAGCTGGTAGCAATGCTTGTCCGCGATCGCCTCGCCGAACGCGATCATCTCGGCGATATGATCGGTCGCGAGCGGGAATTTGCTCGGCGGGCGGATGTTGAGGTCGTCGAGGTTGCGCTTGAAGGCGTCGGTATAATGACGCGCGATCGCCCAGATATCCTGGCCGCTGGCGCGCGCCGCCGCCTCCATCTTGTCGTCGCCGACATCCGCGTCGGAGGTCAGATGGCCGACGTCCGTGATGTTGATGATGTGGGTGAGCGGATAGCCCTTCCACGTCAGCACGCGGCTGAGCGTGTCGGTGAAGACGTAGGCGCGCAGATTGCCGATATGCGCGTAGTTGTAGACCGTCGGGCCGCAGGAATAGATGCCGACGTTCGTGGGGTCGATCGGGGTGAACGTCTCGAGCTGTCGCGAGAGGCTGTTGTATAGCGTCGTGGGGGAGCGGGTCATGCGCGCCTCTTAGCGACCGCGCGGGCGGCGGCAAATAGCGCGCGCTTGCCTGCCGCCCGTCAGCGCGTGATGCCGATCACGGCGCTTGCGGTGTAGCCGTCGGCGACGGAGCCCGCAAAGGTCGGGGTCTGCTGCGCGACCTGCGCGGCGGTGTTGTCGCCGAAGACGTTGTCGCTCGACGTCGAGATGGTGGCGAACCGCGTCGCGCTCGCCGGATACAGCGTCGTATCCGCATAGACCGCGTTGCAGAGTGCGGCGGGCATGGCGAGCTGCGACGTCAGTATTGCATGACGGCCGCCGGTCGCTGCGGTCAGGCTCGAGAAGACCTCGAAATGCATGTGCGGATAACGGCCGTCGTAACAGCCGGGGACGATCGTCGTGAAGGTCACCTGGCCTGCCGCATCGGTAACCTGGACGCCCCGCAGATAGCTTTCGGTCGGTGCGCTGTAGAGCGAGTAATCGCCGTTGCGGTCGCATTGCCAGAGATAGACCGCGTAATTGGCGAGCGGCGCGCAGGTCGCGTCGACGTCGACCAAGGTAAGCGTGATCCTCAATTGCGTCCCGGTGGCGACGGTGGTGGTGCCGATGAAGCTCGCGCGGATGTCGCTGCGGACGATGCCCGACACGGTCAGCGCGTTGGCGGTCGATCCGCTCGACGCGTTGGTGCCGTCGGCGGGGTAGGGGCCGGCAGTCTCGGTCGGATCGGCGATGCAGGTCGTGGCGATCGTCGTCGCGGTCGACGTGGATGTCGGCGTTGCGGTGGAGGCGAGGGTCGGCGTGACGTCGGTGACGATCACGACGTCGTCCGACGACTCGGCATTGCCGCAACCGGAGAGCAAGGCGAGCGTGCCTGTACCGGCGAACCACTTCAGCGCGTCCCGGCGGGCGAGCAGCCTCCGCAACGTCGCCATGTCTTCGGCAAGGCTGTGGCCGTGGCCGTGGCTATCGGCGTGGGGGGCTTGGTCGTGGTGGTGCATATGATGGCCTGTCTGGTAAGGAAGGCTATCTGGCCAAGACGTGTGGCCTGGGTGTTTCGCGGTGTTGCGGTGTGTGTCCGCGATCGGTCTGCACATCGGCGTGGCGTCCAGGTCCGAGCGGACGGTTGCTGCCTTTGCTTTGCGTGGGTGCTCGCGTGGGTGCTCGCGCGGGTTTGGCTTGAAACGCCGGCGGACCCCTGATAGGGGCCCCAATTCATGCGGCGCGGACCTATTCGCGACGGCAAAAATCTATTCGACCGGAGCTAAACGGGTTTATGCAGATCATCGTACGCGACAACAACGTCGACCAGGCCCTTCGCGCGCTCAAGAAGAAGCTGCAGCGCGAAGGCGTGTATCGCGAGATGAAGCTGCGCCGGCACTATGAGAAGCCGTCGGAGAAGCGCGCACGCGAGCGTGCAGCAGCGATTCGTCGTTCGCGCAAGCTCGACCGCAAGCGCGCCGAGCGCGACGGCGCACGGTAAGATCTGATCGACCAGACCCGGTGATCGGGTCGGGTCGGTATTTACGGGGGCGGCCGAGAACGGCGCCCCCGCTTGCTTTCCAACGGCACGCGCGGCGCTCCGGCGTGACCAGATGATCCCAGATGATCTGAGGGCCTTGATCCGATGTCGACCGTCACCGCAGTGCCGCTGCAGCTCACCAAGCGCAGCTATCTCGTCTATCTCTGGGTCGGCATCGCGCTCGCGCTGATCGCCGCGGTCGCGCTCGCGCGTCAGGGCGATGATCCGTTGGCACGCAATGCCCGCGCCAAGGGCGTGGTCGTGACCGCGTCGGGGTTGCAGTACAAGGTGATCGCGCCCGGCAAGCCCGGTGCGGCCAAGCCGACCGATGCGGACGTCGCGCTGGTCAACTACGAGGGCAAGCTGCTCAACGGCACGACCTTCGACAAGTCGCAGCAGCCGACGCCGATGCCGGTGACCGGCGTCGTTCCGGGCTTCTCCGAGGCGCTGAAGCTGATGCCGAAGGGCTCGAAGTATCGCTTCTGGATGAAGCCGGCGCTGGGGTATGGCGACAAGGCGGCCGGGCCGATCCCGGCGAACTCGACGCTGGTGTTCGACGTCGAGTTGCTCGACTTCCTGCCGCAGAGCGTGGTGCAGCAGATGCAGGCACAGGCGCAGATGGGGCGTGGCGCGCCGGGCGGTATGCCGGGTGGTGCACCGGGCGGCGCGCCGGGCCAGCCCCAGCCCTGAGGTTCGGCCGGCTGATTGCCGGTCGATCTCACTATCCTGGGCAACGCCATATGGATTCGCAAGCGCGCCCCCGGTTATCCGCGGGCGCGTTTTTCGTTTGGGCAGGTATGGATATCGCGGGGTGATGGCTCCGAGTTTCACCCCGAGCCATCACCCGCACCGGCGGCGGGCAATCGTCACGTAATCTACGAGGAGGGGGCCCGGTGAGGTAAGGCCGTTGCTTGGGGTGTGGTGACCGTTGGGTCGCGTCTGCGCTTGTGACCCGCGGACCAAGCCTGTTTCCCCGCGAAGGCGGGGATCCAGACTGGGCTCCCGCCTTCGCGGGAGAACAGTGACGCGCGGGCGATCAATCCGGCATCCAGATTCTACGCACCCCTGGTTGGCGGCCGCGTTCATCGCTGGCGGCGATGCGGTGCAGCAGGAAGCCGGGGGTTAGGCCACGGCGTGAGAGTTTCCTCCCGGCCGTCTGCGGCAGGCAAAAAAATAGCGGCCCGAAGACCGCTATTTCTCGAACAAAGTCGTAAGACTTAGTTGCTGTCCGAATCGTCGTCGTTGTCTGCAACGATAACGATACCGGCGATGACTGCAGCTGCTGCGAGAACCGCAACGATGATGCCGCCGCCAGCGAGCTCGTTCTTGTCAGCCGAAACCGAACCCGAGCGAACCGACTTCGAAACCGACAGGTTTGCCGGAGCTGCTACTGCCGGAGCAACTGCCATCGTGGCGGCTGCTGCGGTCAGGATGTACTTCCCAAGACGCATAATAAACTCCCTTTGTGCTCGTCGCTTCGAGCAATGGCATAAAACCTTACCCAAGGCAACCAAGGCCAGTAGTGCAGTGCAAAGCGTTTTACACTGTTGCGGCAACGCAACACGCGATAGCCGCGACTGTTGGTATAGCCGAGAAAGACGACGCTGTAAGCGGGAGTTTGCGGGCCGCGCGATATTCGCGGCGAACCGAACTAGCCCGTCTGCGCGCGTACCGCAGTGCCGGTCTGGAGCGACCACGTCGCCGCACCCTCCATGCCCAGCGCCGTCAACCGACCCGAGGCATAGGCGCCGGTATCGATGCCGATCCGATGGCCCCGCTGTTCGATCTCGTCGGTCATCGTATGGCCGTGGACGATCGTCTTTTCGAGCGCCGACCGATGATCGAGGAAGGGATCGCGAATCCAGCGCAGGTCCGAAGTCCGTTGCTGGTCGAGCGGCGTATCGGGACGTACGCCGGCATGGACGAACGCATAGTCGCCGATCACGATCATGTCCTCGAACGCACTGAGGAACGCGCGATGGGGGGGCGGGACCAGATCTTCGAGCCGGTGGACCAGTTCCTCGTAATCGAGCCGTTCATATTCTGATGGCTCCATGCCGTAGCTGATCACCGTCTCGCGGCCGCCGATTCGGCAGAACAGGCGGAGCGCCTTGGGTTCGCCGTCGAGCGCGCCGAGGAAGATCTCCTCGTGGTTGCCCAGCAGGAAGCGGACGTCGTCGCGAGTCGCGGCGAGATCCATCAGGCGCTGGACGACGGCGGCGGAGGCGGGGCCGCGATCGACGATGTCGCCGAGGAATATCAGCGTCGTCTGCGCAGGGCCGCGCGTGCGCTCGTCCTCCTCGATCAGGGCGATCAGTTCATCGAGCAGGTCCGCACGCCCGTGAATATCGCCAACCGCATAGACGCGGCGACCTTCGGGTATTTCGGGCTGACTGGTCTTGGCAACGCTACGGGACTTGAAAAGCTTTGAAATCATGCTGCTATCGATGAAGGGGGAAAGATGTACGGGGGCTGATCGACTGCGGGACGAATAGGTTCCCGTCGGTCGGACGCCGGGTGTTCGGATATGGCTGGTCGAATACGGCTGGTCGGATACGGATCGCATAGGGTTTAACGCGACGGGCCGCAACGCATCCGCGTTCATCGACCATGACGGGGCCGCGGCCGAAGAGTATGGGGATGCATGCCGACCATCGCACGCTCCCTGCTGTTCCTGCTGCTTGCCGCCGCGCCCGCCCCGAAGAACGAAGGGCCGCCCCCGGCATTTTTCGAGACGTTGCGCGCGGCGGACCTGCGGATGGCGACGATCGCCTATCGCCTGACGACCGCGAATGCCGCTTTGTGCGACCGGCTCCAGCCGCAACTCGGCATGCCGATCCACGCGCTGACGCAATATGGGCCGGCGACGCGCACTGCCGCCGCGACCGCGTTCGGGTTCGAATCGACGGTCGGCGTCGAGGCGGTCGTGCCGGGGGCGCCGGCGGACAAGGCCGGGGTGCGTGCGAACGATTCGATCGTCGCGATCAACGGCACCGAGCAACCGGGACTGCCGACAGCGGATGCCGCCGAGGGGGCGGGCGCGCGCGATGCGGCGGAGGCCGTGATCGCGACGGCGCCGGTCGGCAAACCCGTGCGGCTGACCGTCTTGCGCGGCGGGCAGCGCTTGCCGATCACGGTTCAGCCGGTCACCGGCTGTCGCTCGCGGTTCGAGATCCTGCTCGGCAGCGGGCTCGACGCCACCGCTGACGGCGCGATCGTGCAGATCGGCGAGCGGTTCTTCGAAGGCTATACCGACGCGGAGATCGCGGTCGTCGTCTCGCACGAGCTGGCGCACAACATCCTGCGCCACCGCGAGAGGCTCGACGCGGCGAAGATCAATCGTGGCCTGCTGGCGGAGCTGGGTCGCAACGGCCGGTTGATCCGCGAGACCGAGGACCAGGCGGACCTGCTCGGGATCTACCTGCTCGCCAATGCCGGGTATGATCCGATGTCGGCGCCGAAATTCTGGCGGCAGAAGGGCGGCACGATCGACGGCGGACTGTTCCGCAGCCGTACGCATGCCTCGTCCAAGGCACGCGCCGAGGTGCTCGAAGCCGCCGCGCGCGAGATCGCGGCGACCCCGACGCGGCCGATCATCCCGCCAGTCGTTGCGACTCGAGACGTGCCGTTGCGCTGACCGGCAGCCCCGACGCGCGCGGCTGATCCGGCCAGATGCCGCGCGTATCGAGCACCGCCTTGTCGGCGCGCTCCTCGAGCGGGATCGATTTGAACACGTCGTGGTCGACCAGCACGATCATGACCGAACAGGTCTCGATCGCGGTATCGACGTCGATCAGCGTGGCGCCGGTATCCGCCAGCACCGCGGGCAGCGTCTGCGCATAGGGCTCGACGATCCGCACGCGGTCGCCGAACTGCCGCGCGACGGCCTCGGCGACCTTGAGAGCGGGGCTCTCGCGGAAGTCGTCGATGTTCGCCTTGAACGCGAGGCCGAGGCAGGCGACGGTTGAATCCGGGAAAGCTTCGACGAGGGCGGCGACCTGCGCGATGACGTGGTCGGTCTTGCCATCGTTCACTTCGCGTGCGGTGCGGATCAGCGGGGTCTGGTCGGGGGCGGCGTGGACCAGGAACCACGGGTCGACCGCGATGCAATGCCCGCCGACGCCGGGGCCGGGCTGGAGGATATTCACGCGCGGATGGCGGTTGGCGAGGCGGATCACCTCCCAGACGTCGACGCCCATCGTGTCGGCGATCAGCGACAATTCATTGGCGAAGGCGATGTTCACGTCGCGAAACGCGTTCTCGGTGAGCTTCGTCATCTCCGCGGCGCGCGCGGTTGTGGTGACGCAGGCGCCGCGCACGAACCGGCGGTAGAAGGTGAGGGCCTTGCGTGCGCAGCGCGGCGTGATCCCGCCGATGACGCGGTCGTTGTCGATCAGCTCCACCAGAATGCGGCCGGGCAACACGCGCTCGGGGCAATAGGCGATCGCGATGTCCGCCTGGTCGCCGGTCTTGCCCGGTACGCGCAGATCGGGGCGCAAGGTCGCCAGCAGATCGCGGACTTTCTCCGTCGTGCCGACCGGGGAGGTCGATTCGAGGATGATCGTATCGCCGGTCTTCAGCACCGACGCGATGGTCGTCGCGGCGTCGAGGACATAGCCGATGTTGGGCGCATGATCGGTGTCGAACGGCGTCGGCACGGCGATGACGAAGACGTCCGCCGGCTCGATCGCGGTCGAGGCGCGCAACGTGCCGCGTGCGACGACGCCGGAGACGAGACCATCGAGATCTACCTCCTCGATATGCACCCGGCCGGAATTAACCGTCTCGACGACCGACTCGGTCACGTCGACGCCGAGCACTTGCGCGCCGGTCCGCGCGATGATCGCGGCGGTGGGAAGGCCGATATAGCCGAGCCCGAGCACGACGACGTTGAGGTTGGTATCAGACAGCATGCCCGGCGCCCTTTGCGAGTGTTTCTGCGATTGTCTTGGCGATCCTGGCCGCGGCATGGCCGTCCCCGAACGGGTTATGGGCACGCGCCATCGCGGCATATACGCCTGCGTCGTCGAGCAGCGTGAAGATTTCGGAGACGATGCGGTCCTCGTCGGTGCCGATCAGCTTGGCGGTGCCGGCCGCCACGCCTTCCGGCCGCTCGGTCGTCTCGCGCATCACGAGTACGGGCTTGCCGAGTGCGGGGGCCTCCTCCTGCACGCCGCCCGAATCGGTCAGGACGATCTCCGCCATGCCGAGCGCGCGGACGAAATGCGGGTAATCGAGCGGCTCGATCCGCGCGACGTTGGCGCGGTCGCCGAGGATGGCGTCCATCACCGAGACGACGTTGGGATTGGGGTGGACGGGGAACAGCACCGCGACGTCGTCGCGCGCGGCGATCCGACCGATCGCGCGGGCGATCGCCGCCATGCCGTCGCCGAAATTCTCGCGCCGGTGCGTGGTGACCAGGACGATGCGCTTGCCGGCGAAGCGCGCTGCGATGGCGTCGAGACCCGCCGCCAGTGCAGGGTCCGCCGCGACGCGGTCGGCGGTCCAGTGCAGCGCGTCGATCACGGTGTTGCCGGTGACGTGGATCGTGTCGGCGGGGATCGTCTCGCGTCGCAACGCCTCGGCCGCGGTCTCGGTCGGGGCGAAGTGCAGTGCGGCGATCGGCGCGACGATGCGGCGGTTCACCTCCTCCGGCCAGGGCTGGTAGATGTCGCCCGAGCGCAGCCCTGCCTCGACATGCGCGACCGGGACCTTGCGATAATAGGCGGCGAGTGCGCCCGTCATCGCAGTTGCCGTGTCGCCCTGAACCATGACGAGATCGGGCGTCTCGGCGTCCATCACCTCGCCAAGCCCGGTGAGCAGTCGCGCGGTCAGGCGATCGAGCGTCTGGCCCGGCTCCATGAGGTCGAGATCGATGTCGGGCGACAGATCGGCGATGGCGAGGACCTGGTCCAGCAACCCCCGATGTTGTGCGGTGACGCAGGTGCGGACGACCAAGCCGGGGGTCGCGGCCAGAGCGCGGATGACCGGAAACAATTTGATCGCTTCTGGACGCGTACCGAAGATGACGAGAATCTTTGACATGACAACGCCCTAGCCCAACGTCTTTAATGACGCGCTAATGGACTGCATCGAATTGGACTTCTGTGCATTTGCACGCGTGGACGTCGACCGATAGACGTCCATACGAGCATACAGGGAGCTTCGAATGACGATAAAGCCGCTGCGCAAGGCCGTGTTTCCGGTCGCCGGACTGGGCACGCGCTTCCTTCCGGCCACCAAGGCCATGCCGAAGGAAATGCTCACCGTCGTCGACAAGCCGCTGATCCAATATGCCGTCGAGGAAGCGCTCGAGGCGGGGATCGAGCAGATCATCTTCGTGACGGGTCGCAACAAGGGCGCGCTCGAGGATCATTTCGACATCTCGTACGAGCTTGAGGATACGATGCGGTCGCGCGGCAAGTCGCTCGATGCGATCAGCCATATCCGGATGAAGCCTGGCTCGCCGGTCTATGTCCGCCAGCAGGAGCCGCTGGGTCTCGGCCATGCCGTATGGTGCGCGCGCGAGATCGTCGGCGACGAGCCGTTCGCGGTCCTGCTGCCGGACGAGCTGATGGTCGGCAAGCCGGGCTTCATGAAGCAGATGGTCGAGGCGTATAACCAGGTCGGCGGCAACGTGATCGGTGCGCTCGAAGTGCCGGACTCCGAGACGGACAAATACGGCATCATCTCGCCCGGTGCGATCGATGGCCGGCTGACCGAGGTCACCGCGCTGGTCGAAAAGCCCAAGCGTGGCACCGCACCGTCGAACCTGATGATCCCGGGACGCTACATCCTCCAGCCGGAGGTGATGCGGATCCTAGAGACGCAGGAAAAGGGCGCAGGCGGCGAGATCCAGCTGACCGACGCGATGGCGCAGCTGATCGGCAACCAGCCGTTCCACGGCTTCACCTTCGACGGCCAGCGCTATGACTGCGGCGACAAGGCCGGCTATATCCAGGCCAATCTGGCGATCGCGCTCGCTCGCGATGATATCGGCCCGGGCATTCGCGACTTCGCGACGAACCTGCTGGCGCGCTGAGCTACCGGCCCGCTTACCGGGGCGCGCACCGGCCCTCTCACCGGAACGTCAGAAGGCGTTCCGGTGCAGCAGGACGCGGAAGGTCAGGACGATGATCTTGATGTCGCGCCAGATCGACCAGTGTTCGAGATATTCGAGATCGGCCTGGAGCCGGTTGCGCAGATCGTCCTCGTACACCGTCGCACCGCGATAGCCGCGGACCTGTGCAAGGCCGGTCAGCCCGGGCTTTGCGGCATGGCGATGCCAGTATCGCTGGTCGACTTCCCAGAACAGCTTGTTCGCCGCGCGCGATCCCAGTGCGTGAGGACGGGGGCCGACGATGCTCATGTCGCCTTTCAATACGTTCAATAGCTGCGGCAGTTCGTCGATGCTGGTGCTGCGGATGAACTTGCCGACACGGGTGATCCGGTCGTCGTCGCGCGCCGTCGATCGTGCGCCGTCGCCGTCGCAGCCATCGACGCGCATGCTGCGGAACTTCATCAGCCGGAACATCTGGTTGCTTCGCCCGATCCGGACCTGGCTGAAAAACACGGGGCCGCGCGAGTCCAGCTTCACGGCCAGCGCGATCAGGATCAGCATCGGTGTCAGCATGAGCAGGCCGAAGCTGGCGAGCATCACGTCGAAGCCGCGTTTCATGAAGCGGTCGAACAGGACGAGTGGGCCGTTGGCGATGATCACCGTCGGCGTGTTGCCGTGGACGCTGATCCCGAGCGGCGCGAGCACGTTCAGTTCCGGCATGAATATCTCGCTTTGGATATTCGCGCCCTTCAAGGCCTGTGCCCAGGCGAGCCGACGTTCGGGGCTGCACGCGACGATGACCCGGTCCGCGCCCGACAGCGATTGGGCGAGGCGGTCGTACATTACGGGATCGTGTCGGTCGGGATCGAAATAGGAATCGGACGCGATGATGACCGAGAAGCTTCCCTGCGGGATCGGCTGGCCGGGATCGTGCAGCAGCACGATGCTGAACGGGTTCCCGCCGATGATCGCGGGCATGTGGCGGACGAACAGGAACCGGCCCAGCGCCAGCGAGACCACGGCAAATCCGGAACCCATGGCAACGACGAGCCGAGGGAAGATGTCGCTCGCCTTGAAGCAGAAGGCGATGAAGATGACGGCCGAGATCGCCAGCGTATAGGCTTGCAGTCCGCGCGAGACGGAGCGGAACGGATCGCGCAAATTGCGGGCGGCGTAGCTTCCGTTGTTGAGCGTCGTGATGACAAATACCGGGATCAACACCGCGAGTATCACGATCCAGTTGGTATCGGCCCGAAACGTATCGCGAAGGCCGGCTGCCACCCCGTAACTGACGACGATACATCCGATATCGACCGTGAGAAGGCCGAGGATCAGGCGAATGCGCAGCGCCGACGCGCTGGGACGCCACGTTCGTGCAGGTTTCTTTACCTGCGCCGACCCTGGAGCCCGGCGGATCACGCCGCCCTCCATATTCATTGACCTAATGGACGCACGTGCAGTCCCCCCTGCACCAATCAGTATCGCGAAATGCCGCAATGCAAAAGAACAACTATTTACTATGAGGAAAACGGACGCCTCCATTTGCCCAACCGCTCGTGCAGCTTAGTCCGTTTCGAAGGCTAACTTACAGCGCGACCTGGATTTTGCCGCACGCAGTGCAACCCGGATCCTTCGGCAGGCGGATCGACCGGAAGCGCAGGGCCAGGAGGTCGATCAGCAGCAACTTGCCTGCGGGGTCGTCGCCGAACGGGGCGATCGCACGCAGCACTTCCAGCGCGGCGAGGCTGCCGATCACGCCGGTGACGGGGCCGAGAACACCGTCTTCCGCGCAGCTCGTTTCGGCCCGCTCGGGGTCCTCGCCGACGAAGCAGCGGTAGCACGGCTTGTCCGCTTCCCAGCCGCGATAGGTGGCGAGCTGGCCTTCGAACTGCCCGACCGCGGCGGAAACGAGCGGGATCTTCGCGACATGCGCGGCATCGGCGACGCAGAAGCGGGTCGCGAAGTTGTCGCAGCCGTCGAGCACGACGTCGGCGCCCGCGAGCAGGCCTGCGACGTTCGTTGGATCGATTCGGACACGGTGGGTTTCGACAGCGACATGCGGGTTGATCCGCACCACCGCCGCCGCCGCCGCCTCGACCTTCGCGATGCCGGTATCCGCGGTGGCGAAGATCGTCTGGCGTTGCAGGTTCGAGGGCTCGACACGGTCGTCGTCGATCAGGATCAGGCGACCGACGCCGGCGGCCCCCAGATACTGGATCGCGGGCGAGCCGATCCCGCCGGCCCCGACGATCGCGACGGTGGCCGCCTTCAGTCGCGCCTGCCCGGAGCCGCCGAATTCCTTGAGGACGATATGCCGCGCATACCGGGTGAGTTCGTCGTCGGAGAGGATCATGCGCCCCAGGCGAACGTCAGGCTGGTGCGATACCAGGTGTCGGTATCGGTATCGACCACGTCGATCGAATCGCGCGCGCCGAGGATAACGCCGGCCGCATATTGCTCGACCGTCGGGCAATCGATCGCGCGCGGGGTGATGCGGCGGACGCGGCCGTCGCGCGTCATCAGCACCGCGAGATCGAGGCTGAGCGACCAGCCCTGCACCGTCCGGACCGCCTTCGCGCAACGCCCGGCCATGACTTCGCCGTGGACATAGGCCGAGGTGTTGGCAAGCGTGGTCGCCTGGCGACGGATGCGCAGGGGGGGCAGCGTGCTCCAGTCCTGCGGGGGCAATGGGCCGGATACTGGGCCAGATACTGGCACCGTCGCGGGCGGCGTCGCCGGGATCGTGGGGACGACCTGCACCTGAGCGATCGGAGGCGCCGCGGCTTGGAGCAGGAGGAGGAAGGCGGCGATCATCGGCCGGTCGATCCGAAGCCGCCTGCACCGCGGGTGGTGTCGTCGAGCGTCGCGACTTCGTCGAGCGTGGCGCGCAGGACGACCGCGGGAACGAGCTGCGCGATGCGGTCGCCGCGCGCGATCTCAAACGGCTCCTGGCCAAGATTGGCGAGGATCACCTTCACTTCGCCGCGATAGTCGCTGTCGATCGTACCGGGCGTGTTGAGGCAGGTGACGCCGTGCTTCAGCGCGAGGCCGGAGCGAGGGCGGACCTGCACCTCGTGCCCTGCGGGAATGGCGATCGCGAAGCCGGTGGCGACAGCAGCGCGTGCGCCGGGGGCAAGCGTCAGCGCCTCGGCGGCGACGACGTCCATGCCGGCCGCGCCGTCGGTCGCATAGGCAGGCAAGGGCAGGCCCTCGCCGTGCGGCAGGCGCTTGAGTTCGATGCGGATCATGATGCGGCTTCTAGCGCATCGGCGATGCGGTCCGCCAGTCGGGCCGCGACCGCGTCCTTGGGCAGGCGCTCCCAGCTTTCGATGCCGGTTGCCGTGACGAGATGCACGCTGTTGTCCGCGCCGCCCATCACGTCGCCCGATACGTCGTTGGCGACGATCCAGTCGGCCGTCTTGCGAATGCGCTTGGCGACGGCGTGTTCGAGCACGCGCTCGGTTTCGGCGGCGAACCCGACCAACAGGCGAGGACGGTGCGGGCTGCGCGCCAAAGTCGCGAGAATATCGGGATTTTCCGCGAGCGTCAGCGTGGGTGTGGCATCGCCCTTCTTGATCTTCTGCGGGACGGACTCGACGTGCCAGTCCGCCACGGCCGCCACCATGACCGCGGCGTCGGCGGGCAGCGCGCGGTCCACCGCGTCGGCCATCTCGCGCGCGGTCTCGACGTCGATCCGGTCGACCGCGGGCGGGGTCGCGAGCGTCACCGGGCCGGCGACCAGCGTGACGCGTGCGCCGAGCCGTGCCAGCGCTGCGGCGATCGCGAAGCCCTGTTTGCCCGACGAGCGGTTGGCGATGTAGCGGACCGGGTCGATCGGCTCGTGAGTCGGGCCGGCGGTGACGAGCATGTGGCGCCCCGCGAGCCGCTTGCGCGGGGCGGGAGCGAGCATGTCTTCGATCGCGGCGAGGATGGCGGGGGGCTCGGGCAGGCGGCCGGGGCCGTATTCGCCGCACGCCATCGCGCCTTCGTCGGGTTGCATCACCGTCACGCCGTCGGCGCGGAGTTGCGCGACGTTGCGGACGGTCGCGGCGTGCGTCCACATGCGGACGTTCATCGCCGGCGCGACCAGGACCGGCGTGTCGGTGGCGAGGAGCAGAGTCGTCGCGAGATCGTTCGCCAGGCCGCCGGCCATGCGCGCCATCAGGTCGGCGGTGGCGGGCGCGACGACGATCAGGTCGGCCTGACGGCTGAGCTGGATATGGCCCATCTCGGCCTCGTCCTTGAGATCCCAGAGCGTGGTGTAGACCTTGTCCTCGCTGAGCGCGGCGAGCGTCATCGGCGTGATGAAATGATGCGCCGCCTCGGTCATCACGCAGCGCACCGCATGGCCGCGACCTTTCAGCAGGCGGATCAGTTCGGCGGCCTTGTAGGCGGCGATCCCGCCACCGACGATCAGGAGAATGCGCGTCATGAAGCGTCTTTAGCGGATAATGCGCGTCACGGTAATGCGCCGGCTGTCGAGCGCCGCATGGACCAAATCGCGCAGGCCATCGGGGACGAACACGAGCCCGGTCAGCAGCAACGGCGTGACCAGCAGCGCCCAGTGCGGCGTCTCCTCGGTGCCGAACACGGTGATCAGCAGAGCGATAAGGACGATCGTGGCGAGCGCACGCAGGGCAAGGGGATCGCGCCATGTCGCCCAGCCGAACAGCGCGAGGCCGACGATCGGTGCTGCCAGACCTAACGGCAGCCAGGCTAGGGCGGTGGCGGAGACTGTAGCGGACACGAACGCGCCGAAGCCGAGCAAGCCGGCCCAGTCGAAGATCATGTCGTCGAGTGGCTTGACGACCTGGGCCACGGCATAAGCGTGGATTGCCAATACCAATGCGACGACGATCAGCGCGGCGGCCCAGCCCAGGGCCTCGCGCCGCTGACGTTCGGCCAGCGCGAACGACAGCATGACGATCAGATAGAGCGCGGCAGTCTCGCGGAGCACGGCCGCTGCAACACCGAACGCGATCGCGTCGACATAATGGCCGCGCCGCCTGATCGCGAGCGAGAGCGCTATCGCGAGCCCGGCCCAGAGATCGGGCAAGGGCGCGAGCGAGGGCTGGAGCAGTGGCGCGAGGCTGGCGAACAGCAGCAAGGCGACTGCCGTCTGCGCGGCGCGCATCTTCAGTACCGGCTGCATACGGCCATAGCAGGCGACCGCGACCGCCGCGGCGAGCAGATAGAGCATCGCCATCACCACCATACTCGGCAGCGCGGCCTCGATCACCGCGAGCGTGGGCAGGCGGAACGCGGTGAATGGCGCGAGCGGATAGCCGCCGGCGCGCAGTGCATCCGCGGTTACCGCATAGTAATTGCCGCCGTGGCGAACGCCGTCCACGATCATCGCGTATAGCGCGGTATCGGTATGACCAGGTGCCGTGGATAGCGTGGCGAGCGTCGCAGTCACGAGCAGCGCCAGCAGCGCGACCACCGCCCGCGCGGCGGGTTGCGAGATGTTTGCGAACCGTGACGGCGCCGCGAGCCAGACCGGGGTCAGCGGGCGGCGCATCGTCACGTCACGCTGAACCACGTTCCTGCGATGCCGACGAGCGCGGCGATCACCGCGACCGCCGCATAGCGCCAGCCGCCGCCGATCCGGATGACTTCGATCTCGCGCAGCGGCGGCATCGGGGGGGCACCACCGGGGGCGGGGTAATGCGCCTCGATCCGGCGGACCAGTTCGGGCAGGCGGGTCAGCGTCTGGAAGTCGGCGATCAGGCGGTCGGCGATCGCGGCCTCGGGGCCGAGTTCGCCGCGGATCCAGTCGCGGACGAACGGTTCGGCGGCTTCCCACAAATTGATGTCGGGGTTGAGGCTGGTCGCGACGCCCTCGACCATCACCATCGTCTTCTGGAGCAGCAGCAGATGCGGCTGCGTCGCCATGTCGAAATCGCGCGTGATCGAGAACAGGCTGTCGAGCATCATGCCGATCGACATGTCCTTGACCGGCAGACCGCGCATCGGCTCGCCGACCGCGCGCAATGCCGTGGCGAATTCGGCGACGTCGTGATGCGCGGGGACGTATCCGGCCTCGAAATGGATCTCGGCGACGCGCTTATAATTGCCGGTGATCAGGCCGTAGAGGATCTCGGCGAGCCAGACGCGGGCGCGGCGATCGATCCGGCCCATGATGCCGAAGTCGATCGCGGCGATCCGGTTGCCGGGGAGCGCGAACAGGTTTCCCTGGTGCATGTCGGCGTGGAAGAACCCGTCCGCGATCGCCTGGCGCAGGAACGCGCGGACGAGCGTGTTGGCGAGGCCGGGAAGGTCGTAGCCGGCGGCGACGAGCGCCGGGCGGTCGGACAGCTTGATGCCGTCGATCCACTCGATCGTCATGACCTTGTTGGTCGAGCGCGCCCAGTCGATCGCGGGAATGACGAAGTCGGGCTCGGCGGTCATGCCCTCCGCGAGTTCGGAGGCCGAGGCGGCTTCGCGGCGGAAGTTCAGTTCGCGCAGCGTCCAGCGCTTGAACGTCTCGATCGTCAGGCGCGGGCGGAGGCGCATCGCCTCGGGGCTGAGCGCCTCGAGTTGTGCCGCGGCCCAGCTATAGGTGTCGATCGCGCGGGCGAAGTCGTCCTCGACGCCGGGGCGGAGAACCTTGACCGCGACCTGGCGGCCGTCGGTGGTGACCGCGCGGTGGACCTGCGCGATCGATGCCGCGCCGACCGGGATCGGTTCGATGCGCGAGAACAACGTCTCCAGCGGCTTGCCGAAGCTCGCCCGCATCGCCGCTTCGATCGTCTCGTAGGGTACGGGGGAGAGCTGGTCCTGGAGCCTGAGCAGATCGTGCGCGGCGTGCTCACCGACGAGATCGGGGCGGGTGGCGAGCGTCTGGCCAAGCTTGATCGCCGCGGGTCCGATCGCCTGGAACGCGTCGGCATAGCGCGGCACCGCGGGCACGCGCGCGCCGAACCGGGCGATCCGGGCGAGGCGGCGGACGGGGGCTGGCGTGTTGGGATCGCGCTCGATGCCGCGCAGCGCGCCGTGGCGGGCGAGGATGCGGCCCCATTTGAGGAGTCGCCATATGTGGGTGGTTGAGGCGGTCACTGCGTTGGAGCGCCTTGAGAAGGGGTTTGTTCACGCGAAGGCGCGAAGGCGCGAAGAGAAGAGATTGGTTCACGCGGAGACGCGGAGACGCGGAGGTGGTGCGTATGGCCGCGACTGCGGCTTTTCATCGTTAGCGAAGGGATAGCGAAGCGCTGACGCGCACAAGACGCGGCGCCTTCGCGCCCACTTACTCTCCGCGTCTCCGCGTCTCCGCGTGAACAACTCTTCGCCACTTCGCGCCTTCGCGTGATCACTAGATCTTCCACCCGCTGTGGATCGCGACGAGTCCGCCCAGCAACGGCTCGACCTTCGTTTGCACGAAGCCCGCATCCGCGATCATGCCCTTGAACTTGGGCATGTCGGGGAAGCGGCGGATCGATTCGATCAGGTAGCGGTAGCTGTCGGCGTCCTGCGCGAGCAGCTGGCCGAGCTTCGGGACCATTTTGTGCGAATAGGCGTCGTACACCTCGGCGAACCCCGGCCAGACGGTCGTCGAGAATTCGAGGCAATAGAAACGCCCGCCGCGGCGCAGGACGCGGTGGGCTTCGCGCAACGCCTTGGGGATGTCGGTCACGTTCCGGATGCCGAACGCTATCGTGTACGCGTCGAAGAACTTGTCGGGGAAGGTCAGCGTTTCCGCATTGGCCTCGGTCCAGACCAGGCCGTCGATGCCGCGCTTCTGCGCGCGTTGCATGCCGACTTCGAGCATCTGCGGGTTGATGTCGGCGACCGTGATCGATGCGCCCGACGGCTCCATGCGGAAGGCGATGTCGCCCGTGCCGCCCGCCATGTCGAGAATCTGCTCGCCTTCGCGCGGTTTCACGCGGCGGACGAAGCGGTCCTTCCACAGCCGGTGCATGCCGCCCGACATCGCATCGTTCATCAGGTCGTATTTGCCCGCGACGTTCGAGAAGACGCCGCCGACGCGGGCGGTCTTCTCAGTGGCGGGAATGTCTTCGTAGCCGAAGGAGACGGTATCGGGCGTCGAAGCGGGCGCGGGCGCGATCAAGTCGTTCATATCCTGCGCTCTAGCCGCGCCTTGTGGCGCGAGCAAACGCAACCTAGCTGCAAAGCGTGCCAGAGTTACCAGAAGTCGAAACCACCGTGCGCGGGCTGGAGCCCGTGCTGAAGGGCCAGCGCCTGACCTCAGTCGAGCCGCGCCGCGCCGACCTGCGCAAGGCGATTCCGGTCGACCTGCGCCAGCGGATGACCGGGGCGACCGTGACGACGCTCGGGCGGCGCGCCAAATATGGGCTGATCGACACCGATCGCGGCGACACTCTGGTGTTCCATCTCGGCATGTCGGGACGCTGGCGAGTCGATCCGAGCGAACTGCTCGCGCACGACCACCTCCTGATCGGCACGGCGGCGGGTCGCACGGTCGCACTCAACGACCCGCGGCGATTCGGCTTTCTCGATCTCTGGGTGACCGACGATATCGCCAATTATCCTCCGTTTCTCAGCATGGGGCCCGAGCCGCTCGGACCAGACCTGACGGCCGCGTATCTGCTGGAGGCGCTCGAAGGGCGGGGCGCCTCGATCAAGGCGATGCTGCTCGACCAGCGGATCGTCGCGGGGCTCGGCAACATCTATGTGTGCGAGGCGCTGCACATGGCGAAGATCGCGCCATCACGCGCGGCGGGGCGGATCTCGCTGTTTCGACTCGAGCGACTCGTGGAGGCGATTCGAGCGGTGCTGACGGCGGCGATCCTGGCCGGTGGTTCATCCCTGCGAGATTACGTCCGGCCCGACGGCGAACTCGGCTATTTCTCCAAGCAATGGCGCGTCTATGGTCGCGAGGGCGAGGCGTGCGAATGCGGTGCTGCCGTCAGGCGGCGTACCGAGGGTGGGCGCTCGACCTTCTGGTGCGCCAAGTGCCAACGCGGTTGACGATCACAGGCAAAGTGAGTAGGGCCGCGGCTTCGAGAGGGCGTAGGAGCAATCCGGCGCCCCTTTTTATTCATTCGAACATCCAGAGGGCTTCATGGCGAACACGCCGCAGGCGAAAAAGCGTATCCGTCGCAACGACCGTCGCGCGGAAGTGAACGGCAACCGAGTCGGCCGTATCCGTACCTTCATCAAGAAGGTCGAGGCCGCACTGGCTTCGGGCGACAAGGGCGCAGCGACCACCGCACTCGCAGCGGCACAGCCTGAGCTTCAGCGTGGCGTCGCTAAGGGCGTGCTGCACAAGAACACCGCGAGCCGCAAGTTCGCGCGTCTGACCAAGGCCGTGACCGGACTCGCCTAAGCGACCGATCACTGTCGAAAGCGGATCACCCGTCGGGACATTCCCGGCGGGTTTTTTGCGTGTGCGAAGGGAACCTGGGGGGAGTCCGCGCAACCCTAGGATTCGCCACGATTCGTGCGTGCGAGAATCACGTCACGCAATCGCGAAAATTGCAAAAAATGCGTAAACACAGCCACTTATAAAAATATCGACGCATTTCCGCGGCTTGATCAAGTCAACCCGCTTTATTTCGAAAATGTGACGCCTCGGGGCCTTGCTCGGATCGCCGATCGCTTCATAACAGGGCTCACAGCGACGGTGGCTTCCACCGCTGCATCAACAAACAGGGCGAAGATGCCGGATGACCCTTGGGGTCGTCTGGGGGCCATTTTCTGTCGGGACTATGTCACCTGCACGCGTGTCGTGCGGGGTCGGAGAAGTGTGCGCGTGACGAAGTGGCAAGGACCGATGACCCACGCGACCGAGGCCGAGAAGGCCTGGGCCCGCGTGCGTGCATCCTTGCGCGAGTCGGCGGGCGCGCGGCTGTTCGAGCAGTGGCTGAAACCGATCGAGCTGATCCCGGGCGAGGACCGCGACACGATCCGCCTCGCGCTGCCGTCGGCGTTCATGACGAACTGGGTCCGCAATCATTACGCCGACCGACTCGTGCTCGAATTCAAGCAGATCCTGCCCAACGTCCGCACCGTCCAGATCGAGACCCGGGCGCCGGGTCGCGCGCCCGTCGTGCTGGCGATCAAGCCGGTGGCGGATCCGGTCATCGCCGAACCTGCCGCGCCGAAGCCGGTCGTCGAAGCCAAGCCGGCCGCGGACGCCAAGCCAGCTGCGCAGCCTGCACAGGTTTCGATGAAGTTCGGGGTCGATCCGTCGCTGAAGCCTGCGCCCGTGGTGGCAGCGGCGCCGGTCGGGGTACCCGCCGAACGCCCGCCGCTCGATCCGCGCTATACCTTCGCGCGATTCGTCGTCGATCCGTCGAACAAGGTCGCGTTCAACGCCGCCAAGGTGCTCGCCGAGCCGGGCCCCGTCCGGTTCAGCCCGTTGTTCCTCCACAGCGGCACGGGGCAGGGCAAGACCCACCTCATGCACGCGATCGGCCACGCGTTCCTCGAGCATAACCCGCACGCGATCGTGCTGTGCATGTCCGCCGAGCGGTTCATGTACGATTTCGTCGCGGCGATGCGCGCGCGCGATACGCATGCGTTCAAGCAGCGGCTGCGCGGTGCCGACCTGCTGCTGATCGACGACCTCCAGTTCATCGCCGGCAAGGACGCGACGCAGGAAGAATTCTTCCACACGGTCAACGAGATCATGGCGGCGGGCAAGCGGCTGGTGATCTCCGCCGATCGCTGTCCGCAGGCGCTGGAAGGCGTCGAGGCGCGGATCATTAGCCGGATGGCGGTCGGGCTGGTCGCGGATATCAAGGCGCCCGACCTGACGCTGCGCCGGACGATCCTCGACCGGAAGCTGGTCGACCTGCCCGACATGCGCGTGCCGACCGACGTGCTCGACCTGCTCGCCAGCCGCATCCATGCGAACATCCGCGAGCTCGAAGGCGCGCTGAACCGGGTGGTGGCGTATGCGCAGTTGACCGGGGATACGATCGACCTCGACTTCGCGGTCGCGACGTTGGGCGAAGTGCTGCGGGGCGCGCAGAAGCGCGTGACGATCGACGAGATCCAGAAGCTGGTGTCCGCGCATTTCGAGCTGAAGCCGCTCGACCTGATTTCGGCGCGGCGGGCACGGGCTGTGGCGCGGCCGCGGCAGATCGCGATGTATCTGGCCAAGCGGCTCACGACCCGGTCGTTGCCTGAGATCGGGCGGAAGTTCGGTGGCCGCGATCACTCGACGGTGATCCACGCGGTGCGCAAGATCGAGGAACTGCGCGATTCGGACCGCGATATCGATGCCGCCGTGCGCGTGCTGATGCGCGAGTTGGAAGGCTAGGCGCTTCCCTTCCTCGTTCTCCCGCGAAGGCGGGAGCCCAGACTGGACACCCGCCTTCGCGGGGGAACATGCTTCATTGGCATACTGAAGTCTTCTCCCCTCCCTGGAAGGGAGGGGCCGGGGGTGGGTTGGCCGGCTTTTGCCGCACCGGTTCCATGATGCGGATTGCGACCCACCCCCAACCCCTCCCTTTCAGGGAGGGGGCAGGTCGGTTCGCGCTTAAACCTGCAACCCCATCGCGTCCTGCGTCGCCTTCAACACCGGCGCCGCCAGCGCGCGCGCCTTCTCGGCGCCCGCCTGCAACACCGCGGTCACCGCGCCGCGATCGTCCAGCAACCGCACCATCTCGTCGCGGATCGGTCCCAACTTGGCCACCGCCAGATCCGCCAGCGCGGGCTTGAACGCGCCGAAGCCCTTGCCACCGAACTCGCCGAGCACCGTCGCCACGTCGCTGTCCGCCAGCGCCGCGTAGATCGTCAGCAGGTTGCGTGCCTCCGCGCGGTCGCCGAGTTCCTCGACCGTCGCCGGCAGCACGTCCGGATCGGTCTTCGCCTTGCGGAACTTGTCCGCAATCGTGTCGTCGCTGTCGATCAGCTTGACCACCGACTGCTCGGACGGGTTCGACTTCGACATCTTCGCCGACGCATCGCGCAAGCTCATGATCCGCGGCGCGGCCTTGCTGATCAGCGGCGCGGGCAGCGTGAACAGGTCCACGCCGTAGTCGCCGTTGAACTTGGTCGCGATGTCGCGCGCGAGTTCGAGGTGCTGCTTCTGGTCCTCACCGACCGGCACGTGCGTGGCGTTGTAGAGCAGCACGTCGGCGGCCATCAGCACGGGGTAGTCGTACAGCCCGACGCTCGCGCCTTCGCGGTTCTTGCCCGCCTTGTCCTTGAACTGGGTCATGCGGTTCAACCAACCGACGCGGGCGACGGTGTTGAGCAGCCACGCCAGCTCGCTGTGCGCGGGGACGCGCGCCTGGTTGAACAGGATGGACTTCGCCGGATCGATCCCCGCCGCGATCATCGTCGCGGCAACCTCGATCGTGTGCGCCGACAACTCCGCCGGCGCGATCCATTCGGTCGGCGCGTGGAGATCGGCGATGAAGAACATCGACTCGCCGCCCTGCGCCGCGACGTCGTCCTGGAGTGCGACCCATTGCTTCACCGCCCCCAGGTAATTGCCGAGATGGAGATTACCGGTGGGCTTGATGCCGGAGACGACGCGCATGGAAAAACCTTACTTGGAACGACGCAGAAGCGTGGAGATGTCGCCCAGCCGGAACGCGCCGGTGAGCAATGTCGCGATCGCATAGACCACGCCGCCGGTGGTAACCAGCACCAGCATCGCGCCCCAGCGCTGGATGCTGGTGCCGGTCACGAACGGCTGGAACAGGTCGTTGAGGAAAAACATCACGACCCCCATGATCAGCGCGGCGACCAGCAACCGCCACGTCCGTCGGCGAAGCCGCGCGTCGGGGGTGAAATGCCCGCGGCGGACGAGCGTGCGGTAGAGCATCGCGACGTTGACCGTGCTCGCGATCGCGGTGGCGAGCGGTGGACCCATGTGGCCGAGCGGCTTGATGAAGGCGAGGTTCAGGACGAGGTTCACGACCATCGACATCGTCGCATAGCGCACCGGCGTCTTGGTGTCCGAGCGTGCGTAATAGCCGGGCGTGAGCACCTTCACGAGGATGTACGACGGCAGGCCGATCGAGAAGGCGGCGAGCGCCTGTGCGGTCAGCACGCTGTCGTCGAGCGCGAACTTGCCGTGCTGGAACAGAGCCCCGACGATCGGCACGCCGCAGACGATCAGCGCGACCGTCGCGGGCAGGGTCAGGAACAGCGCCAGTTCCATGCCGCGGTTCTGCGTCGTCATCGCCTCGGCCTCCTCGCCGCGGCCGAGCTGGCGCGAGATCGTGGGAAGCAGGACGGTGCCGAGACCGATACCGATCAATCCGAGCGGGAGCTGGTTCAGGCGGTCGGCGAAATAGATGTAGGAGACCGAGCCCGCAGGCAGCAACGCGGCGGCTAGCGCGGTCGAGACTACGAGGTTGATCTGCACCGCGCCGGCCCCGGCGGCGGCGGGCCAGATCAGCGACATGAGCTTCTTCACGTCGGGATTGAGTTGCGGGCGCTTGAGCCGCAGCTTCACGCCGGATGCACGGCAGGCCCAGATCAGCCACAGGAGCTGCAACGCTCCCGACACGGTCACCGCGATCGCCTGGTTGCGCGCGGTCAGCAGCGGCTGGCGCTCATGGAACAGCAGCAGCGCGGCGATCAGCGTCGCATTGAGCAGGATCGGCGCGGCGGCATTGATCCAGAACTTGTGCAGCGAATTGAGGATGCCGCCGAGCAGCGACACGAGGCTGATCAGCAGTAGATAGGGGAGGGTGATCCGCGAGAGGTGAACGACATAGTCGAACCGCTCAGCGCTCGCGCCATTGAACCCGAAGGTCAGCAGCCACGTCATCGGCCATGCGGCGAGCTCGAACAGCACCGTCATCGCGATCAGCGTCGGCAGCAGCACCGACAGCGCATCTTCGGCGAACGCGATCCCGTCGGGCAATCCGCGCCCGGTCTTGTCGCCGACCTTCCGATTGAACATCGGGATGAAGGCGGCGGAGAACGCGCCCTCCGCGAAGAGCGCGCGGAACATATTGGGGAGGCGGAACGCGATCAGGAACGCGTCCGACGCGAACCCCGCGCCGACGAACCGCGCGAACAGCGAGTCGCGCACCAGCCCCAGGATACGGCTGGCGAGCGTCAGCCCGCCGACCGATCCCAGCGCCTTGGTCAGGTTCATCTACGCGCGCTCCGCCTCCGGTCGATCAGGCCTGACCGAAATCGCCGACGTTCGGCTGGATGCCCTGCTGCTCCGACTGAGTCAGGTACAGCTGGCCGAAATCGATCGGCTCGAGCAGCAGCGGCGGGAAGCCACCGTCACGCACTGCATCCGACAGCACGCGGCGGGCGAACGGGAACAGCAGGCGCGGCGCTTCGCCCAGCAGGAACGGCTGGACATGCTCGGCCGGGATGTTGCGCAGCCCGAACAGGCCGGCATAGGAAAGGTCGACGATGAACGCGACCTGCCCGTCGGTCTCGGCCCGGACGTCGATCTTCAGCACGACCTCATGCACTTCGTCGCCGACTTGCGCCGCGCCGATGTTGAACTGCACGTCGATCGCCGGCGGGGTCTGGTTCTGGTAGACGGCGGGCGCGTTCGGGTTCTCGAACGACAGATCCTTGACGTATTGCGAGATCAGGCCGGCGGCGGGAATCGTGTCCTCGCCGTTCACGAGCTGGTCGCCCATCTGGTCGGGCGCGGTCACGCCATTGTCCTGATCATCCATTCGTCGTGTCCTTGCGAAGAAGCGTGAAATAGGGACCGAAGCGGCACGCTTGCGCGTTCATGTCGGTCAGGGGGCTGCGAGTAGCAGTGCCGACCGGGCGTTTCAACGGGCCCGGGTTTGAATAAGCGCAGCTTTGGCCTATGTTAGACCGAAGATCGGAGGCACGGTTGTTTTACGTAGTTCTTCTCGCGATGGTTGCAGGCTTCTTGGCGATGCGACTGTATAGCGTGCTCGGCAAGCGGACGGGGCATGAACAGCCCTTGCCGCGCGCGGCCGAGGACCGTCCTGCGCTCGCCGCCGTTCCGCGAACGGTGGATGCGACGCCCGAACCCCGCGAGGTCGCCAGCCGCAACATCGAGCCGCGCGCCGAAGCGGGCCTGCGCGCGATCGTCGCCGCTGAATCCGGGTTCGACGTCAACCAGTTCCTCGAAGGCGCACAGGCGGCGTACCGCATGGTGCTCGAAGCGTTCTGGAAGGGCGACGAGGAGCAACTGCGCTATCTCGCGGAGGACGACGTCCGGGCCGCGTTTGCCGAGGCGATCGCGGCGCGGGTCGCGGCGGGCGAAGTGCTCGACAACCGTCTCGTCTCGATCGAGCGTGCGGTGATCTCCGACGCTATCGTGTCGGGTCGCGATGCGCGGATCACGGTGCGGTTCGACGCGGACATCGCGGCCGTCACGCGCGACGGCGAGGGCAATGTCCTGGCCGGGTCGTTGACGGATGCAGTCGAGACGCACGATGTCTGGACGTTCGCACGGACGCTGAAGAGCAGCGATCCGAACTGGAAGCTTGCCGACACCGACGAGGCGTGATCGTGCGCTTCAGGGGGGCGGGGCTCGGCGGACTCGGTCTTTCGCTGCTGTTGAGCGCGTGCGTCGGTGGCGTCGAGCCGCCGCGTTCGGGTCCCGCACCGGTCGATCGGGGCGGTAACGCCGACCGCGAACCTTCCCGCGAGCCGGTGCGTGTGCACCCCTCGCGCGATACGGGTGCATCGCCCAACATCCGCGGTATCCAGATGCCGGCGCGGATCGTCGGCGCGGTGCCGATGCTGCCGATTCCTGTGGTAACGCCGACGGCACCGACCAACGCGGTTGCTGCCGGCGTGATAGCCGGTCCGCCGATCGCCAGCCTGCCGATCGACGAGACGCAGGCGCAGTCGGCGCTGTCGGCGTTCGTCACGAGTTGCCCGTCGCTGATGCGCCGCACCGACACGTCGGGCCTTACGCGCGGGACCGATTGGCAGCCGGCCTGCGCGGCGGCGGCGTCGGTTCCGCGCGGCGGTGCGCGGGCCTTTTTCACGCAGTGGTTCGAAACGGTGCAGGTCGGCGACGGCAAGGCGTTCGCGACGGGCTATTACGAACCGGAGATCGCCGGTTCGCTCGAGCGTCGCGATGGCTATGCGCCGATCTACGGGCGGCCCAACGACCTGATCGACGTCGATCTCGGTGCGTTCTCGACCAGCTTGAAGGGCAAGAAGATCCGCGGTCGCGTCGATCGCAGCAATCTTGTGCCCTATTACGACCGCACCGCGATCGAGCAGGGTGCACTTTCGGGGCGCGCGCCGATCCTCGCCTGGGCGCGCGATCCGGTCGAATTGTTCTTCCTGCAGATCCAGGGTTCGGGGCGGCTCCGCTTGCCCGACGGCGAGATCCTGCGGATCGGCTATGCGACGCAGAACGGCCGCGATTATACCGGCATCGGCGCGTTGATGAAGTCGCGCGGGCTACTACAGCCGGGGCAGACCTCGATGCAGGGTATCGTCGCCTGGCTCCACGCGCACCCGACCGAGGGGCAGGCGATCATGCGCGAGAACAAGAGCTTCGTGTTCTTCCGTGAACTGGAGGGGGCACCGCTGGGGGCACTCGGCCTGCCGGTGACGGGCCAGGTGAGCGCGGCGGCGGACGTCAAGTTCGTGCCGCTCGGCGCACCCGTGTTCCTGTCGCTCGATCGGCAGGATGCGAGCGGCTTGTGGGTCGCGCAGGATACTGGCGGCGCGATCAAGGGCAGCAATCGCTTCGACACGTTCTGGGGCGCCGGGCCGGCGGCGGAGTCGACCGCAGGCGGGATGGCGGGACGTGGCACCGCGTTCCTGCTGCTGCCGATCGGTACGGTTCAGCGTCTCACTGGCCAAGCGAATGGGGCGCAATATGGCGGGCCGACCCCTCAACCCTGACCCCCTCACCCCCGAGGAGGCGCAGCTCTGGGCGCGGGTGATGCAGACCGTCCGGCCGATGCGTGCGGTCGCCGTCCGCATTCCCGAGCGCGCGCCGCCGCTGCCGCCTCCGCCAAAGCCGGTGATCGGTCCCAACGGCAAGGTCGTTCCGCCGCCACCGGCACCGCTGGGCCGGGTGAAACCGATCGTCCGTACCGTCGTCACGCCGTTCGCCAACCGCCCGGGTGCGAAACCGGTCGCGGCGCCGCGTCCGGTCGTTAAGCCGATCACCGCAAATACGCTCGACGGTGGTTGGGACAAGAGGCTGACGCGGGGTGTGGTCAGTCCCGACAGCTCGATCGACCTGCACGGGCATACGCTGGCGTCGGCGCATGCGATGCTCGACGTCGGTCTGGGGCGGGCGATCGCGCGGGGCGACCGCGTGCTGCTGCTGGTGACGGGCAAACCACCACGACCCGAGAGCGAGCGTCCGCATGCGAGGGGCGCGATCCGGTCGGCGGTGGCGGACTGGCTGGCGGGCTCGCGTCATGCGGACTCGATCGCGGCGGTTCGTGGCGCGCATCCGCGGCATGGCGGGCAGGGGGCGTTGTATATCGTCCTGCGCCGGGGGCGGGGGGGCGAGTAGGAAGAGGATTCTCGACCTCTCCAATTCCGTCATCCCAGCGAAAGCTGGGATATTTCACCGTTTCCCATGTCGCCCGCCAAATGGGGATACCCCAGCTTTCGCTGGGGTGACGGTATATTTAGGGATGACGGGTTTTAGGGAACTGCGGGCACGGTAGGAGCTGGTGGGCCTGCGTCGCCGATTTACCGCAGCGCTCGGTCGATCACGCCGGCATAGATATCGGTCAGCGCCAGCAGGTCCTCGACCGCGACGGCTTCGTCGACCTTGTGCATCGTCGCGTTGATCAGGCCGAACTCGACCACCGGGCACAGCTTCGAGAGGAAGCGCGCATCGGAGGTGCCGCCGGTGGTCGACAATTCCGGCGTGATGCCCGTCGACGCGAGGATCGCCTCCGACAGCAAAGCGGAAAACGCACCGGGCTCGGTCAGGAACGCTTCGCCCGAGACCTTGCCGGTCACCACCGCACGCGGCGCATGGCGTTCGGCAATCGTGCGGATGCGCTCGATCAGGTCCGCCCCGCGGTGCTGGTCGTTGAACCGGATGCTGAGCCGCGCCGACGCCTTGGCCGGGATGACGTTGTGCGCCGGGTTGCCGACTGTGATGTCGGTGACCTCGATGTTCGACGGCTGGAACCAGTCGGTCCCTTCGTCGAGCACGACGGTTTCAACCTCGGCCAGGATCGCGATCAGCCGCGGGATCGGGTTGTCGGCGAGGTGCGGGTAGGCGACGTGGCCCTGGCGCCCGCCCACGTCGATCCAGATGTTCACCGAGCCGCGCCGACCGATCTTCACCATGTCGCCGAGCCGTGCGGTCGAGGTCGGTTCGCCGACCAGGCACAGGTCGGGTACGACTCCGCGCGCGGCCATCCGCTCCATCAACGCGACGGTGCCATAGGTTGCCGGCCCCTCCTCGTCGCCGGTGATGATCAGCGACAGCGTGCCGGCATCGCTGCGGCTGGCGGCAGCCACGAACGCGGCAACCGCGCCCTTCATGTCGACCGCGCCGCGTCCGTACAGCAACCCGCCACGGAGCTCGCCGGACCAGGGCGAACCGGTCCAGCCCTCCCCGGGCGGAACGACATCGACATGGCCGGCGAACGCCAGATGCCGCGGGCCCGTCCCGCGCGTGGCGAGCAGATTCTCCACCGGACCGTCCGGCGCATCGCCCGCCACGAACCGATCGACTACAAAGCCAAGCGGCACGAGCGCTGCCTCAAGGACGTCGAATACCGCCCCGCGCGCCGGCGTGACGCTGTCAACGCGGAGCAATGCCTGCGCGAGAGTGACGGGATCGATCATGCTGCCATCGCCGTTGTTCCTTCATGCCCAGGATCGATATCGCCCGCATCGCGCCCGTGAAAATCGGCAGCGATTATCCGCCACCCTTCGACGAGCCGGCCGCCGGCCGCGTCATCCGCGACATCGCACGCGCCGGCGGCGCGACCGACTGGGCGGCGAACCATGTCGTGCTGTCCCCCGGCACCTGGTCGTCGCAGCGTCACTGGCACGCGGGCGAGGACGAGATCGTCGTCATCCTCGCGGGCGAGGCGATTCTGATCGACGACGATGGTCGGCATCCGATGCGAACCGGCGACATCGCGGTCTTCCCCAAGGGCGACGGGAACGGCCATCACCTGATCAACGAGAGCGACGCCGATTGCGTACTGCTCGCGCTCGGCGTGCCGGAGGCGTCGTTGGTGACCTATCCCGATATCGACCTGCTCTATTCGCCGGAAACAGGAGAGGTGCATCGCGACGGGACGCCCTATTGAGCTGCCACGGGCTGCTCATATTGCTCGAGCACCCATTCCTCTTCCTGCGCGGCCGCGATCCAGTCCTGCATGAAGGGATGTTCGAACATCGCCTGCATGTAGCCGGCGGCAAAGCGCGCGATCGGCAGCTGGTAGGTGACGATCCGCGTGACGACCGGCGCGAACATGATGTCCGCCGCGCCGAACTGGCCGAACAGGAAATCGCCGCCGCCGCCGAAGCGCGCGCGGGCCTGTGCCCAGATCTCCATGATCCGCTGCAGCTCGGCGAGCACGTCGTCGTCGGGGGCGCGCGCCGGGAACACCTGGCGGACGTTCATGCTGTGCTTGCGACGCAGCGCGGCAAAGCTCGAATGCATCTCGGCCGCCATCGACCGCGCCATCGCCCGCGCGGCATTGTCCTCGGGCCAGAAGCGCTCGCGCCCGACCTTGTCGGCGAGATAGTCGACGATCGCGAGGCTGTCCCACACGACCGCGTCGCCGTCCCACAGGATCGGCACCTTGCCCGACGACGGCGCGAACTCGTCGCCGGAGCGGCGCATTTCCCAATCGGCGTCGTACATCGGCACGACCACCTCCTCGAACGGCAGCCCCGACTGCTTGCATGCGAGCCAGCCGCGCAGCGACCAGGAGGAATAGGCCTTGTTGCCGATGATCAGTTTCATGCGCCGTGGACTAGCGGGGCAGGGGCGCCGCGGCAACGCCGCCGATGCGGATTGGCGTGTCGGCTTGCGATCGGATCTCGCGCGGCATGATCCGATGTAGCGTCGCGAGCGCGGCCGGCGCCACCGCCTTCGACCGTGCATCTACCGAAGATCGATCACCCGCACGCCGTGTGTCCGCAGCACCTGGGCACAAGGACGTGGTTGCGCCCTAGAACGAACCTGGGACCATGCGTTGCGCGACGTTGGGGGCATCGGGCATCAACAGGTCCTTGCGGACCAGCGCGGTGGTCCGGGCGGTGGATTGGGCCGTCACGTCGGCGGTGATCGCGGAGCAGGTGCGGCCCGCGAGGAAATCCAGGGCCCGACGGGTCGAGGCTTCGCGCGAATCGCCGAGCGGATAGCCGATATCGTCGTCGGCCCGGCAGGTGGCCTCCACCGTCGTCGCCAGTCCGTCATAATAATTGCCGTTGCGCGCCGCGTTCTGCGTCGCGAACGCGACCACGCGCAGGCGATCGTCGCAGGCCGGCTTGTCGAGCGCGATCTGGCCGACGGGCTTGCCGTACGTGTTCGTCCCGATCAGCGCGGAACTCGAGTGGAGATAGGGGGTGAATGCGTTGATCACGAGTTCGCTCGCCGACGCGGTGCCACCGGTACCGATGAACGCGATCCGCGTCGGCGCGATCGATTCGGGTTGGGGCGAGAAGAAACGCGTGGTGTTGTTCGACGCCTTCTCCGTCCGGAAGGTCGTGTAGTCGAAGACCTCCGATGTCGATCGCGCGCCGCCGAGCAGGTCGCCGAGATACTCCGCCGTCGCGACCAGCCCACCCCCGTTGTAGCGCAGGTCGATGATGACCTTCGTCACCCCCTTGGCGCGGAAGTCGGCAAAGGCGGCCTTGAGTGCAGGCTCGGCGGTGGAGATGAACGTGCGCAGGTTGATGTAGCCGACGCGTTGGCCGGAATCGTCGATGATCTTGGCCCCGTAGCGCGTCGAGACCGGCAGCAGCGTGAAGTCCGTCTTCGCCACCGTCACGGTGCGCGTACCTGCTGCATCGGCGATGCGCAGCACGCGCGTGGTGCCGGCGGTGTCGGGCCCGAGCGCCGTGGTCAACGCTGCGGTTCCCCCCGCGCTGATGATTGAGGCGACGGTGCTCAGGTTGCTCGACGTCGTGCCGACCGCGAGGATTTCGGTGCCGCGATCGATCCCTGCCGCCAGCGCGGGCGCGCCTTCGAACGACTCGGCGGCGAACAGGCGCTGACCGGTCTGGTCCAGTGCGAACCGGATGCCGAACCCGGCGCTCGACCCCGAGGTGTAATAGGCGGTCTCTTCCTTGATCGACGTCAGGTACGTGAAATAGCGATCCTTGCGCTGCGCCCGCGCCGTTGCGGTCAGCGCGTCGATATAATCGTCGACATTGGCGTAGGATGCGGCGTTCAGGCTGGCGGGCAGGGTGTCGGGGAACAGATACCATTCGCGCAGTTGTGCGGCGGCCCAGTCCTGGCGTTCGCGCACCGAGCATCCCGCGGTCGTCGTCGGGGTCGGGGTCGGCACAGGAGCCGGGCTGGCCGTCGATCCACCTCCGGTCGTGCTGGAGCCGCCATCGCTACCCCCGCAGCCCGCCAGCATGGCCGTCAACGCCAGAATCGCCCCGAAACGCTTACGCATTACATTCTCCCCCATTGCGGGAAAGCTACGAAGTTCGACGGATAATGTCAGCCGTGAAACGGAAGATTGGTTCGATGTCGTTGAAACAGATTGCTGTGATCGATCCGCGGCATCGGCGGCGGTTTCGGCCTGCTGATCTTGGGTGCCGGCCACGGTCGAGTGGTGCTATGCGGGACAGGCCCGCAGTGACTGCGCGTTCAGGCGCTATTCCGCTTGGAACGCGCGGCTTCTCGTATCTGCGACCTCCCCCTGCCGGGGGAGGATCGTCAGTTATGGATGTTGCGGATCAGCTGACTGCTTCGACGACTGCCGCGCGGAGTTCGGGGATACCCATGCCGTATTCGCTCGACGTGACGAGAATATCGGGATGCGCGGCCGGACGCTTGCGCGCCTCGATCGCGGTGCGCTCGGTGACCTCGACAAGCTCGGACGCCTTGATCTTATCGGCCTTGGTCAGGACCATGCGATAGCTGACCGCGGCCTTGTCGAGCATCTCCAGGATCTCGCGGTCCACGTCCTTGATGCCGTGACGCGAGTCGATCAGCACGAGTGCGCGCTTCAACACGTCACGACCACGCAGGAAATCGTTGATCAGGAAGCGCCATTTCTTGACGACGTCCTTGGGCGCCTTGGCAAAGCCGTAGCCCGGCATATCGACGAGGCGGAACGCGAGCGGCGCGCCGACATCGAAGAAGTTCAGCTCCTGCGTACGACCCGGCGTGTTCGACGTGCGTGCCATCGAGTTGCGTCCGGTGAGCGCGTTCAACAGCGACGACTTGCCGACGTTCGAGCGGCCGGCAAACGCCACTTCCGGCACCGACGCATCGGGCAGGAACTCAAGCGTCGGCGCCGACTTCAGGAAGCCGACATGCCCCGCGAACAGTTTGCGCGCATGCTCCAGCATCTCGGGCGTGAACGGCGCGTCGGTAGGATCGAGGTCCGGGCCCAGGTTAGGAACGTCGTTCACTTGGTCACCGGCACTTGGAGGCCCGGATGGCGGGCGTAGAGCAGCTTCTGCTGGATGATCGTCAGGACGTTCGACGTGATCCAGTACACCTGGAGGCCAACCGCGAACGGCGCCATCACGAACATCAGGACCCATGGCAGCAGCTTGAAGACCTGCTTCTGGGTGTCGTCCATCGGCGTCGGGTTCAGCTTGAACTGGAAGTACATGCTGATGCCCAGGATGATCGGCACGATGCCGATCGCGATCATGTGCGGCGGCGTGAACGGCAGCAGGCCGAACAGATTGAGCGGAGTCAGCGGATCGGGCGCGGACAGATCGCGGATCCACGCGACGAACGGCTGGTGACGCATTTCGATCGTCAGCATCAGCACCTTGTAGAGCGCGTACATGATCGGGATCTGAAGCAGCGTCGGCGCGCAACCGGCGAGCGGGTTGACGCCTTCCGCCTTGTAAAGCGCCATCGTCTCCTGCTGCATTCGGACCTTGTCGTCCTTGTACTTCTCCTGGATCGCCTTCGCCTTAGGCTGCACCGCGCGCATGGCGGCCATCGACTTGAACTGACGCTGCGCGACCGGGAACAACAGGCCGCGGATCGTCACCGTCAGCAGGATGATCGCGACGCCGAAGTTTCCGACCATGCGGAACAGCCAGTCGAGATAGTAGAAGATCGGCTTCTCGACGATGCGGAACCAACCCCAGTCGATCGCATAATCGAGCTTGGCGACGCCGCCGGCCTGGTCGGTGTAGCGATCGAGCAGGCGGACTTCCTTGGCGCCGGCGAAGAAGCGCGAGACCTGCGTGATCGACTGGCCCGGTGCGACCTGCTTGGGCTGGAGCGCGTAATCGGCCTGATAGGCCTTGTTGGCGCCGGCGCGGAACTGGCCGTCGAACGCCTGGCCCTGATCGGGGACGAGCGCGGTCAGCCAGTATTTGTCGGTGAAGCCGAGCCAGCCGCCGGTCGTCGTGAACTTCTGCGCGGCCTCGTCGATGTCCTTGTAGTCGGGGCGGTAATGCGCGCCGCCATTGTCGACCGACATCGGCCCGACATGGATCGTCATCGACGACGGATCCTTCGAGATGCCGACGCGGTTGACGAGACCGTAGGTGGCGACGGGAACGGGCGCAGTGCCGGCGTTGAGGACGGTCTGGCGGACCGTGAACATGTAATCCTGGTCGACCGCGATCTGGATGCGGAAGCGCTGACCGGTGGCGTTGGTCGCGTCGAGCGTGACCGGCGTGGTCGGCGTCAGCGTCGTCGCGCCCGAGGCGGTCCAGACGGCATCGGCGGCGGGCGGGGCGAGGCCCTGCGCACGCCAGCCGAAGCTCGCGAAATAGGCGTCCGGCGCACCGGCGGGCGAGAGCAGGCGGATCGGCGGCGAGTTCTTCGCGACCGTCTCGTCATAGCCCTTGAGCACGAGATCGTCGATCCGCGCGCCCTTCAGGTTGATCGAACCCGAGACGCGCGGCGTCTCGATGCGGATGCGCGGGGTGCTGGCGATCACCGCGTTGCGGTCGCCGATCGCGGCGGCGCCGTCCGCGGCCGGATCGGCGGCGGGGTTCGCCACAGGCTTGGACTTGCCGCCCTCGATCTTCGTGACCGGCGGATTCGCGGTCGGAAAGAACTTGCCCTGGATCAGCGGCCAGCCGAACAGGATCAGCGCCGCGATCACCGCGAACAGCACGAAATTCTGCTTGTCGTCTTTCACAGGGCGGCGTCTTTCAATTTCTTGTCGATGTCTGAGTCGTGGTCGGGAACCGGGTCAGGTCCGTACCCGCCCCACGGATGGCAACGCGCGATGCGCTTCGCCGCCAACCAGCCCCCCTTGAGCGCGCCATAGCGCCCAACGGCCTCTATTGCATAGGCTGAACACGAAGGATCGTAGCGGCAGCTCGACGGCAGGACGAGGGAAGGCCCGAGTTGCCATGCGCGCGCGATGAGGATGAGGAGGCGGGCTAGCATGTCAAAGCCGACGCGTCAGAGTGTTTCCCCGCGAAGGCGGGGACCCAGACCGGGCTCCCGCCTTCGCGGGAGATCAAGGAGCGGGGAGAAGGTGGCGAGTAACGCTCGTTCTTCCACCATCCCAACCCCGGCACCACCCCGGCGAAGGCCGGGGCCCAATTGGGGGACATCGGTAACGAGGCGCAGCCATTCATCACGGCCGCTTTCCCAATTGGGCCCCGGCCTCCGCCGGGGTGGAGGCAGGGGCTGGGGCGGTGGTGTGTGCTGAGGTGGTAGCAGCAGCTTGCGGCGTCACCTTGCGGAACGCCTTGCCAAGCTCGCTCCGCAGCAACGCAAAGTCCCGCTCGACCCCGCCGTTGCGCCCGATCAAGACATGATCGGCCCCGGCAACGCCGCGCTCCGGCAATAGCTCACGCGCCAACGCCCGCAACCGCCGTTTCATGCGGTTCCGGACGACGGCGTTGCCGATCTTCTTGGTGACAGTGAAACCGATTCGCATCGTCTCGTCACCGTCGTCGCGGGGGCGCATGAGCAGGACGAATCCCGGCATCGGTGCGCGCTTCCCCGCATTCGCCGCGAGAAAATCGCGGCGTTTGTCGAGAATCGTTAGGCCGACAGCTTCTTGCGACCGCGGGCGCGGCGTGCGTGGATCACTGCCCGGCCGCCGACCGTCGCCATCCGTGCGCGGAAGCCGTGACGGCGTGCGCGTACCAGGTTGCTCGGTTGAAAGGTCCGCTTCATTGGTCATTCCCTAGGTCATCAAATAGAAAACGGCCGCCACGGGGACGGCCTTGATGGCTGGGCGCTTACGGAAAGGGCGGCGGTAAGTCAATTCGCACCCGCCTTTGCAGCGGCGCTTTTCGACGCCTTCGCCCGCTCGTGGCGCCGCATCGCGCTCTGTCGCCGCATCATCCGATCGACGAAATGCCCGGTTCGCGGCCAGTGTCGCTTGAGCCGCGCCCATTTCAGCCGCGCCCAGCGCGAATTGCGCAGCACCAGCACCATGCCGCCCGCGAACAGGAATATTCCCGCCGGTCCCGGCAGCGGCGCGAGAATCGGTGCGCTCAGGATCAACATTATCCCGAGCACCAGTTGGCCGAAGCGGAGAACGGGGGAGCGGACTGCTTTCACGGAAGGCATGTGGGTCCGGTGTATTAGGATGGCAAGACGGCGGGGATCGGCGGCGTTGCGCCGCGCGTCCTTGCAGACATGGCAAATCGGGTATGAATAAGGCGTGACGTCGTGTCGCGGGGGAGCGGGCATGGCGGCGATCGTGGCGACGGTGGCGTATCTGGGGCTCGAAGCGCGTGCGGTCGAGGTGCAAGTCCAACTGATTCCAGGACTTCCCGCGTTCAACGTGGTCGGTCTGGCGGACAAGGCGGTCGGCGAAAGTCGCGAACGCGTGCGCGGCGCGATCGCCGGGATGGGGCTGTCGCTGCCGCCGAAGCGCATCGCGGTGAACCTGTCGCCGGCCGATCTCCCAAAAGAAGGATCGCATTTCGATCTACCCATCGCGCTGGCGCTGCTCGCCGCGATGGGGGTGGTCGATGCCGAGGCGCTGGCGGATTACGTGATTGTCGGCGAACTGGGCCTCGACGCGCGGATTACCGCATCGCCCGGCGTATTGTTGGCGGCGCTTCATGCGTCGGAAGTGGGGAAGGGCCTCGTCTGCCCCGCGGCGCAAGGCTCGGAAGCGGCTTGGGCCGGCGAGATCGAGGTGATCGCCGCACCGGACCTGCTGGCTTTGCTCAACCACTTCAAGGGTCATGGCCTGCTTAGCCCACCCAAGCCGGGAATCGCCGAAGCTGCCGATCACGGTCCGGACTTGCGACAGGTGAAGGGGCAGGAGACCGCCAAGCGCGCGCTGGAGATCGCCGCGGCGGGGTCGCATAATCTGCTGATGGTAGGCCCGCCAGGCTCGGGAAAGTCGCTGATGGCGTCGTGCCTTCCCGGCATCCTGCCGCCGCTCGACCCGGCCGAAGCACTTGAAGTGTCGATGGTCCAGTCGGTTGCTGGCACGCTCACTGGCGGTCGCCTGACTCGTACGCGGCCGTTTCGTGCGCCACATCATTCTGCGTCGATGGCGGCGCTCACCGGCGGGGGACTGAAAGTGAAGCCGGGTGAAGTCAGCCTCGCGCATCTCGGCGTCCTGTTCCTCGACGAACTCCCGGAGTTCCAGCGTGCCGTTCTCGATTCGCTCCGCCAGCCGCTGGAAACTGGCACGGTCAGCGTCGCCCGCGCCAACGCACACGTCACGTTCCCCGCTCGTGTACAGTTGATCGCGGCCATGAACCCGTGTCGTTGCGGCCACCTCGGCGATGCGAGCCTGGCCTGTGCGAGAGCCCCCAAATGTGCCGCGGACTATCAGGCAAAGGTGTCCGGGCCTTTGCTCGACCGGATCGACCTTCACATCGACGTCCAGGCGGTCAGCGCCGCCGACCTGATCCTGCCGCCGCCGACCGAAGGCTCGGCCGAGGTTTCCGCCCGGGTCGCCGCCGCCCGCGCGATCCAGTCCGCCCGCTATCGCGACCATCCGGTTCGGACGAATGCGGAGGCGGATGGCGCATTGCTCGATGCCGTCGCCACTCCCGACGAACCCGGTCGCAAGCTGCTCGCCCAGGCGGCCGAAGCGATGCGCCTGACCGCGCGGGGCTACACCCGCATCCTCCGCGTCGCCCGCACCATCGCCGATCTCGCCGGTAGCGAAACCGTCACCCGCATCCACATCGCCGAAGCGCTCAGCTATCGCCGCCAGCCGCCAAGAAACTGAACGGCCATAATTCCTCGCCGAGATGGCTTGCGGCGGAGGAAAGCTTCGTCTAGCCAACCCGCCGCTGCCCCTGTGGCGAAATTGGTAGACGCGACCGACTCAAAATCGGTTGCCGCAAGGCATGCTGGTTCGATTCCGGCCAGGGGCACCATCTCTTCTTCGCACGAAACGCGCTTTCGGCTTCCGCCGTGCGAGCGGGAATAGAGATCGTGTCCTTACTAGGATTTCGCCGCGAACAGATCTCCCGGATATGTCCACTCTCGACGCCTCAGTCGATCCGGTACTGGATCGGCTTGAAGCTGCCGCCATTGGATTGCAGCGCCGAGCAGGCGGTCATGCCGATCACCAGGTCCATCGCGGCGCGGAAGACGATCGTGTCGCCGGCCTTGCTCAGCGGCGGTTCGACGGTGAACTCCCCGGTCTCGCCGTTGATCGGCACGTTCATGAAGCAGTTGAACGCCACCGGGATCTGGTCGGGTTCGATTTGCCACGGCGCAAGAGCTTCGGCGAGATTACCGAAGCAGCCTCGGTGCGGATCGGTATCGCCGTAGATGATCGCGAAGGTTTCCTTCGAGCACGGCGTCAGCAGGAAATCGTGCCGGCCGACATCGTCGGATACGATCTCCAGCATCACATTGCTGCGGTTCGAATATAGGAGGTCGCCGGTCGTCAGGTACAGCCGGCTCGCATAGTCGAGCGTCCGCCCCGACGAGATCGCCTCTCTGACGTCGGCGCGATTATACGCGAGCAGGTCCGACACCTGGCGACCCTCGGGATCGATCACCGTCAGCGTCTGCCCTTTGTCGAGCGTGAAGCCGGCGCCCGAGCGCGGCGGGATCGTCTTGATGTCAGCCATGCGCGTCACCTCGCTTGAAAGGGCATTTCCAGGAATCGTCGACCACGCGGCCGCTATACTGCCGCGCTTCGCTACTTTCGCCATGTCGCGCCAGCATCGGGTTCATCGATCCGGCGAGCTCGAGATCGCGCGCCAGGATCGACGAGCGCAGCTTGTCGTAGCGTTGCTGGGTACGCAGTACCTCGAACTGGTCGTGCAGGTTGAAGACCATCGCGGGCGATTCGAATTTACGCGCCGGGCGGCTCGCGTTCGGATGCAGACCGACGACGAAGAATGCCTCGCCGGCGAAGCTCAACGAGAAATGCGGATCGTCGGGATCGCTGCTGACCGACGGGTCGGGGCGATAGCCGAGCCACGAATCCTTGTCGCTGAGCGACTGCGCGCGCGCCCACAGATGTGCCTCGAACTGCTCCTCGGACAACAAGGCAGGGGCCTCGAACAGGATGATGAGCGTCCGAAATATCGCGCGGTCTTCGCGGTATTTGCGCACGGTTTCGCCCAGTGCCGGGGAAATTCTCATGTCATCCCAAGCAGATCGCACGTCTCGCGCGACGAGAATATCCATCTGTCCTTTGGCGAGCGCAGACTTTGCTCCGACGCAGGGAAATTGCGGCGCCTGTACCGTTTCGATAAACTTGCGCGCGAGGGGATGGTCGTTTTGGAAGATTGGCTGATACATGGTCGGGGAGGAACCCGCGAGCGGGGCCAATGTTTCGCCCGCGACATAATCTTTGATATGTATCAGTACGAATCCCGATCTGTTCTTTTATGCCGCGGGGCGGTACGGCATTGCGCGGAAAAGGGGCCTGGATGATCTCGGAAAAGTTTCTCATGGGGCGCGGCCGGCATGAGTTGAGCGATGAAGAAAAGCAGGTGCTGGAAGACAGCATCGAATCCGTGCGGCACGTGCCTGCGCGCAAGCAGATCGTGCGCGCGGGCGCCCTGATCGAGACGAGCACGCTGCTGCTAGAAGGGTTCGTCTGTCGCTACATGGACGACCGCGAGGGCCAGCGGCAGCTCGTCGCGGTGCACGTGCCGGGCGATTTCGTCGATCTCCACGCCTTTCCGATGAAGCGGCTCGATCACGACATCGCCACCTTGGGGCCGGTGAAGATCGCCTGTTTCGAACACCGGACGCTGCAGACCATCACCGAACGCTATCCGCATCTGACGCAGAAGCTGTGGTTCAGTACGCTGCTCGACGCGGCGATGCACCGCGAGTGGATTTTCCGGCTCGGCCGCCTCGGTGCGGAAGGACGGGTCGCGCATCTGTTCTGCGAGATGAATACGCGGCTGGAAATGGTCGGGATGGCTGCCGACGGGCGCTACATGCTGCCGATGACGCAGCCCGATCTGGCCGAGGCGAGCGGGCTGACCGGCGTGCATGTGAACCGCGTGCTGAGAGCGCTGCGCGAGAAGAATCTGCTGACTTTCAAGGCAGGTGAGGTGAATATCCTGGATCGTAAGGCGCTCGCAGCCGTTGCGGAGTTCGAACCACAATATCTCTATGGTTCCCGAGGCGACTGACTGCGGCCGGCAGCAGCGGATCGCCGCCGGAACCGACGAAGCTGGAGCGGGACAATGTTGAAGCCGGAAACGATACCGGGCGTGGCCGCAGCGGAGAATGGTCTGGTCACGCTCGATGGGCCCGTCGGGTTGGCGATCGCGATGACCCCGGAGGCGGCGGCGGAGACCGGTCGCCGGTTGATCGCAGCGGCGGAGATCGCAGCGACCCAGGCGGCGGCCCAGCAAGAGGACGAACTGCCGCTGGACTGAGTGGGAGATCTGCCCGGCTTGGCTGGCGGGGGGCTAATTACCCCGCGCGGCTTCCGCTACGTAACTTTATCTCTATGCTACCCGGTACATCGACCGGGAGATCCATGTGCAGTTTCTATACCTCGCCGCCAGTGCCGTTGCGCTGATGGCGTCTACATCCGTCGTCGCGCAGACTGGTGCAGCCACCACGACACCCGCCGCGAACCCCTTGCTCGCCGACTGGACCGGCCCGACCGGCGGGGTGCCGCCCTGGGACAAGGTGCGGCCCGAGCTGTTTCCGCAGGCGTTCGAGACGACGCTGGCCGAGCGGACCGCGGAATACCGCAAGATCGCCGACAATCCGGCCAAGCCGACTTTCGCCAACACGATCGTGCCGATGCAGCTGGCGGGCAAGCGCTATGGCCAGGTGATGACGCTGTTCGGCGTGATGACCGGCAACATGAATACGCCCGCCTATCAGAAGCTCGACCGCGAATGGTCGCCGAAATTCTCCGCGGCGTCGGACGCGATCACCTTCGACAAGCCGCTGTTCGCGCGGATCCAGGCGATCTACGACGCGCGCAATTCCAGCGGGCTGAACGCACAGCAGATCCGGCTCGTGACGCGGATCTACGACAGCTATGTGCGGCAGGGCGCCAAGCTGAACGATGCGCAGAAGGCGCAGCTCTCGCAGTATAATCAGCAGCTTGCGACCGCGTTCTCGACGTTCGGCGAGAAGCTGCTCGCCGACGAGAGCAAGGCGATCTCGGTCACCGACGAAGCGCAACTCGCTGGCCTTCCCGACAGCGTGAAGGCGGTCGCCAAGGCCGCGGCGGCCGAGCGGAAGCTGCCGGGCTTCGCGATCGTCAACACGCGGTCGGCGGTCGATCCCGTGCTGACCTATGCCACCGATCGTGCGCTGCGCGAGAAGGTGTGGCGTGCGTTCGTCAATCGCGGCGACAACGGCGACGCGAACGATACGAATGCGACGATCGCGCAGATCGTCAAGCTGCGCGCCGATCGTGCGCACCTGCTCGGGTTCAAGACGCATGCCGATTGGCGGATGCAGGACACGATGGCGAAGACGCCCGCCGCTGCGATGGACCTGATGATGCGCGTCTGGCCCGCTGCCAAGGGGCGCGTCGCCGAGGAAGTCGCGGACATGCAGAAGGTCGCCGGCACATCGCTGACGATCGAGCCGTGGGATTACCGCTTCTACCAGGAGAAGGTGCGCAAAGCCCGGTACGATCTGGATCAGGCGCAGTTGAAGCCGTATTTCGAGCTCGGCAACATCATCCAGGGTTCGCTGTACGCCGCCAACCGGCTGTACGGGCTGAACTTCAAGGAGATCACCGGGACGGTGCCGGTGTTCGAGCCGAACATGCGGGTGTGGAGCGTGACGGACAAGGCCGGCAAGGACGTCGGGCTGTTCTACCGCGACGATTTCGCGCGGACCGGCAAGCGGTCGGGCGCGTGGGCGAACACGTATCGTGGCCAGCGGGACCTTGCCCCGGCGCAGCTCGTGCTGTCGTCGAACAACAACAACTTCGCCAAGGGCGCGCCGGGCGAACCGATCCTGATCAGCCTCGACGATGCGCAGACGCTGTTCCACGAGTTCGGCCATGCGATCCACGCGATGCTCCAGAACGTCTATTATCCGGGGCTCGCCGGCACGCCGCGCGACTTCGTGGAATATCCGAGCCAGGTGAACGAGCATTGGCTGCTGACCCGCGACGTGCTCGACAAATATGCGCGGCATTACCAGACCAAGGCGGCGATGCCGCAGGACCTGCTCGACAAGATCGAGAAATCGCGCACCTTCAACCAGGGCTTTGCGACCACCGAATATCTGTCGTCGGCGATCGTCGACATGAAGATCCACACCGTGCCCGACGGTGTGATCGATCCCGACAAGTTCGAGGCGGCGACGCTGGCCGAGATCGGCATGCCGAAGCAGCTGGTGATGCGTCATCGCGTGCCGCAGTTCCAGCATCTGTTCGCGTCGGACAGCTATTCGGCGGGCTATTATAGCTACCTCTGGTCCGAGACGATGGACGCCGACACGTTCGCGGCGTTCGAGGAGGCGGGCAGCCCGTGGGACAAGGCGACCGCGGACAAGTTCGCCAAGGTGCTGTTGTCGACGGGTAACGAGACCGATCGCGCCGAGGCGTATCGCGCGTTCCGGGGGCGTGATCCTGACGTGAACGCGCTGCTCAAGAAGCGCGGGTTCGCCACGACACCAGCGGCGCAGGGAGCTAAATGATGGCGAGCAGCACACTTCTCCCTGAGAAGAATCACCGCCTCAAATCGATCCTCGGCGGGTCGGCGGGCAACCTCGTCGAGTGGTTCGACTGGTACGTCTATTCGGCGTTCGGGCTGTATTTCGCGCCGGTTTTCTTCCCCAAGGGCAATTCGACCGCGCAGTTGATGAGCGTCGCTGCGGTGTTCGCGGTCGGCTTCCTGATGCGGCCGATCGGCGCGTGGGTGATGGGCATCTATGCCGATCGCCACGGGCGCAAATCGGGCCTGACGCTGTCGGTGACGCTGATGTGCGCGGGCTCGTTCTTGATCGCGATCACGCCCGGGTTCGCGACGATCGGGTGGATCGCACCCGCGCTGTTGATCCTCGCACGACTGATGCAGGGCCTCAGCGTCGGCGGCGAATATGGCGCGAGTGCGGTGTATCTGTCGGAGATGGCGGGCAAGTCGCGGCGCGGCTTCTTCTCCAGCTTCCAGTACGTCACGCTGATCGCCGGCCAGTTGCTGGCGCTCGGCGTGCTGCTGCTGTTGCAGGGGACGCTCAGCGAAGGCCAGCTCGACGCCTGGGGCTGGCGCATTCCGTTCGCGATCGGCGGCGTGCTCGCGCTGGTCGTGTTCCGTATCCGCCGCGGGCTGCTCGAGACCGAGAGCTATCAGAACGCCAAGGCCGACGGCACGCCGAAATCGAGCGGGTGGCTGTTGTTCAGCAAATACCCGCGCGAGGCGTTCACCGTGCTGCTGCTGACCGCGGGCGGTACGCTCGCCTTCTATGCGTACACCACGTACATGCAGAAGTTCCTGGTCAACACGAGCGGGTTCAGCCGCGAATCCGCGACGCTGATCATGACTGCGGCGCTGGCGCTGTATGCGGCGTTCCAGCCGTTGGCGGGCGCGTTGTCGGATCGGATCGGGCGGAAACCGCTGATGGTCGGGTTCGGGATTGCCGGCGTGCTGTGCACGGTGCCGATCTTCACCGTGCTCGAAACCGCGACCAACCCCTATCTGGCGTTCGGCCTTGTCGTGGGCTCGCTCTTCATCGTGACCGGCTACACCGCGATCAACGCGGTGGTGAAGGCGGAGCTGTTCCCGGCCCATGTCCGCGCGCTGGGCGTCGCTTTGCCGTACGCGCTGGCGAACACGATGTTCGGCGGGACGGCGGAATATGTCGCGCTGTGGCTGAAGAACGAGGGCATGGAGCGCGGTTTCTACTGGTATGTGACCGCGATGATCGGCGTGTCGCTGATCGTGTATCTCCGCATGAAGGACACGCGGACGCACAGCCAGATTTTGGAGGATTGAGCTTGCTGCTCCCTCTC
>NZ_JANBVH010000010.1 GCF_024273235.1 Sphingomonas faeni
AGGGATAGTGCGCTGCGCGCGTCATGCGGGCACCTGTGAAAGGGGGGCTTGCGAGAGGCTCGCGAGCGACACGCCGGCAAGCGCACCGCGGACCGCGCCGTTGACGGCGTTCCAGTGCGGCTTCACGCGGCAACTCTGGTCGATGCAGCAATCCTGCGATGCGCCGTCGACGCACGCGGTCAGCGCGATCGGCCCCTCGACTGCCTCGATGATGTCCGCGAGCGAGATCATCGCGGGCGGCCGCGACAGGCGAAAGCCGCCACCGGTGCCACGCGTACTCTCGATCAGCCCCGCGGCGGACAGCCGGCTCACCAGCTTCTGCACGGTCGGCAACGGCACCCCGGTCTCCTCGGCGAGCAGCGTCGCGTTCAGCCGCGCGATCCCGCCGCAATGACGCGCCGCCGCGCTCATCATCACGACTGCGTAGTCGGCTAGGCTGGAAAGACGCATGGTGGCTTCGTAAGTCCAATCGGACCGATATGATCCGATTGATCAAATGGGCTTTGTGCAGTGCATCGTCAACCCGCCGAGGGGTGCTAACGACTCGCAACTGGGCGGCGGTTTTCTGCCTCGTGCATGGAGCCGCAAGCTTGACTTCCCCCCTCCCTGGAAGGGAGGGGCCGGGGGTGGGTCGGCCGGTTGGCGATCGCAGCACGCACCCCACACCGACCCACCCCCAGCCCCTCCCTTCCAGGGAGGGGAGCAAGGATGAGCAATGGCCTTCTACCACCCGATCCTGTTCCGCCTCGACGCAGAGCGCGCGCATAGCCTGACCATCGCTGCGCTCGCCGCATGGGGGAAAGCCGGCACACCGCTCGCCCCCAACGTCCCGCGTCTCGCGACAAGCGTGGCCGGGATCGCCTTCCCCAACCCGGTCGGCCTGGCAGCAGGCGTCGACAAGGACGGCCGCGCGATCGACGGCTTCTTCGGCCTCGGCCTCGGCAGCGTCGAGATCGGCACGCTCACGCCGCTCGCGCAGTCGGGCAACCCGAAGCCCCGCATCTTCCGCCTCACCGAAGACCGCGCGGTCATCAACCGCCTGGGCTTCAACAATGGCGGCCTCGATGGCGCGCTTCCCCGTGCGCAGAGCGCAAAGCGGAACGGCATCCTCGGCATCAACGTCGGCGCGAACAAGGACGCCACCGATCGCACTGCCGACTATGTCCACGGCGTCACCCGCGCCGCGCCGCACGCCGACTACATCACGATCAACATCAGCTCCCCCAACACCCCCGGCCTGCGCGACCTCCAGCACGGCGCAGCACTCCGCGACCTGCTCGCCGCCTGCACCGCGGCCAAGGGCAGCACGCCGATCTTCCTCAAGGTCGCCCCCGATCTCGACCCCGCCGACATCGACGACATCGCCCGGGCCGCACTCGACAACCGCATCGACGCGCTGATCGTCAACAACACGACGATCTCGCGCCCCGGCCTGCGCTCGGCCAACGCGAAGGAGACCGGCGGCCTGTCCGGCGCGCCTCTCGCCCCGCTAGCCCGCCAACGCCTCGCGGATTTCCGCAAGGCCACCGGCGCAGCGCTCCCCCTGATCTCGGTCGGCGGGATCGACAGCGGCGCCGAAGCCTATGCCCGCCTCCGCGCCGGCGCGAGCCTCGTCCAGCTCTACACCGCTTTGGTGTACGAAGGCCCCGGCCTGCCAGCGCGCATCCTCCGCGAGTTGGGCACGCTACTGAAGCGCGAGGGGTTTGCGAAGGTCACTGACGCGGTGGGGGTCGACGCTTAACGATCCTCCCCCGCCAGGGGGAGGTGGCAGGCGCTTGCCTGACGGAGGGGGCGGTTAGGGTTACCGCGGTTGCGAGTTCCTCCCCGTCCGACGCCTTCGGCGCCACCTCCCCCTGGCGGGGGAGGATCGCAACGGCGCGAGACGGCTTGCCTCGCCCCCCAACCGCGCTACGCTCCCCCGCGATGAAGACCTCTCTCCTAGCGCTCGCCCTCCTCGTCCCCGCGACCGTCGAGGCGCGCCAATCCACCCCGGCCAAAAACCAGGGCATGGTCAGCGCCGCCGACCCCCGCGCGGCGGCGGCCGGCGTCGAGATCCTCCGGGCCGGCGGCAGCGCCACCGACGCCGCGATCGCGACGATGCTCGCGCTCAACGTCGTCGAGCCGCAAAGCTCCGGCATCGGCGGCGGCAGCTTCTGGATGAGCCACGCGGCAAACGGCGCACTCAGCACGATCGACGCGCGCGAAGAGGCACCCGCCGCCGCCGATGCGCGCTGGTTCTACGCGCCCGACGGCACGCCGCTGAGCCACAGGGACGCCGTCCCCGGCGGCCGCAGCGTCGGCATCCCCGGCGCACTCCGCGGCATGGCGCTCGCCCACCGCGCCTCGGGCAAGCTTCCCTGGGCACGGCTGTTCGAGCCCGCCATCCGCATCGCCACCAACGGCTTCCAGGCATCCCCCCGCCTCGTCAACGGCATGAAGGCGTATGGCGGCCACATCACGCCCGAGACCCGCAAGCTCTTCTCCGCGCCGGACGGCTCGCCGGTCGCAGTCGGCGCAACGATCAAGAACCCCGCCCAGGCCGCGCTCCTCCAGCGGATCGCGACCCAGGGCCCCGACAGCTTCTACGTCGGCCCCCAGGCGCAGAAGATCGTGACCGCGGTCAACACCGCCGCGCGCAACCCGTCGAAGATGACGACCGGCGACCTCGCCAGCTACGACGCCAAGAACCGCCCGCCGGTCTGCATCAAATACCGCATCTACCGCGTCTGCGGGATGGGCCCGCCCTCGTCCGGCGGCGTCACCGTGCTGATGATCCTGAAGCAGCTCGAACGCTTCGACATGGCCGGGCTAGGCAAGGACAGCGCGCAGGCCTGGCACCTCTTCGCCGAGAGCTCACGCCTCGCCTATGCCGACCGCGACATGTACGTCGGCGATCCCGATTTCGTCCGCGTGCCGGTCAAGGGCATGCTCGACCCCGCCTATATCGCCAGGCGATCCGCCCTGATCTCGCCCACCACCACGATGGCGAGCGTCACGCCCGGCACGCCCCCCGGCGCGCCCGCCCGCACCCGCGCGCCGGTCAGCGAAGTCCCCGGAACGACCGATCTCGCGGTGGCCGACGCCAGCGGCAACGTCGTCTCGGTGACCACCACCGTCGAAGGCTATTTCGGCTCCGGCCTGACCGTCGACGGCACCGTCCTCAACAACCAGCTGACGGATTTCGACATCGTCCCCGAGAAGGACGGCGCTCTGGTCGCCAACCGCGTCGAGGGCGGCAAGCGGCCGCGCAGTTCGATGGCGCCGACGATCGTCTATGGCCCCGACGGCAAGGTCCGCCTCGCAGTCGGCGCGGCAGGCGGCTCGACGATCATCGCGCAGGTGGCCAAGGCGATCATCGGCGTGGTCGACTGGAAACTGTCCGCGCAGGACTCGATCGCGCTCGGTCTGCTCTACGCTCCCGGCCACGTCGCTGCTGCGGAGAAGGGCACCGAACGCGAGGCGATGGTCCCCGCGTTGCAGGCGCTCGGCGAGACCGTGCAGGTTACAGCGCTCGGCCTGAAGGCAAACGCGATCGAGCGCATCGGCGGCAAATGGGTCGGCGCGGCAGACCCCCGCAGCGAAGGCGTCGCGATCGCCCAGGACGGCACCATGACCCAGATCGTACGCGTCGGCGCCCTACAGCGCGCACCGGAATAAGCCGCTCTCCGCTTCCTTGTTCTCCCGCGAAGGCGGGAGCCCAGTCTGGGTCCCCGCCTTCGCGGGGAAACAAGCTTGGAGCGTGGCACGCCAAGGGGCTATACCAAAACAAAGATCGAGCACCCCCAACAGGGCAAACAAGCTCGCAGAGCAGTTCAGGAGAGACAATGGCCCGCCAGCTCGAACGATTCCCGAACCTCGTCACGATGTTCTTCACGCGCGCCGCGGAGAGAGGCGATGCGCCGTTCCTGTGGACCAAGGCAAGCGGCACGTGGGTCGCGACCAGCTGGGCCGAGGCCGCGCGGCAAGTCGCAAGCCTCGCCACCGCGCTCACCGCGATCGGCCTGAAACGCGGCGACCGCGTCATGCTGGTCGCCGAGAACCGCCCGGAATGGTGCCTCAGCGACCTCGCGATCATGGCGGCGGGCTGCGTCACGGTGCCGACCTACGTCACCAATACCGAGCGCGATCACCTGCACATCATCGAGAATGCGGGCGCCTGCGCGATCATCGTCTCGACCGCGAAACTGGCAAAGACACTGCTCCCCGCGGTCATCCGCTCGAACCAGGCGCAGATCGTCATCGGCCTGGAGGACATGAAGGTCCCTGCCTCCATCGACTTCCACAACTGGCACGCACTGATCGCCGCGCACCAGACCGCCCCCGAAACCGCCGCCGCCCGCGCCGACTTCACCCGCGAAGACCTCGCCTGCATCATCTACACGAGCGGAACCGGCGGCGCGCCGCGCGGCGTGATGCAGCACCACGGCGCGATCCTCCACAATTGCGCGGGCTGCGCGAGCGTGATCTCGGAGGATTTCGGCTGGGACGACGAGGTCTTCCTGTCGTTCCTGCCCTTGAGCCACGCCTACGAACACACCGGTGGCCAGCATTTCCCGATCTCGCTCGGCGGCCAGATCTACTATGCGGAAGGCCTCGAAAAGCTCGCCGCCAACATCGAGGAAACCCGCCCGACGATCATGTTCGTCGTCCCCCGCCTGTTCGAAGTCCTCCGCACGCGCATCTCGAAGACGATCGAGAAACAGGGCGGCGCCTCGGCCTACCTCCTGCGCCAGGCCCTCGACATCGGCGGCAAGCGCTACGCCGGTCGCCTCCGCCTGATCGACCGTCCGATGCAGGCTGCCGTCGCCACGCTCTTCAAACCCAAGATCTCGAAGAAGTTCGGTGGCCGGTTGAAGGCGATGATCTCGGGCGGCGCCCCGCTCAATCCGGAGGTCGGCCTGTTCTTCGAGTCGCTCGGCCTCACCTTCCTGCAAGGCTATGGCCAGACCGAAGCCGCCCCCGTCATCTCCTGCAACCGCCCCAAGGTCGGCGTGCGGATGGACTCGGTCGGCCCGGCGCTCAAGGATACCGAGGTCCGCATCGCCGAGGACGGCGAGATCCTGGTGCGCGGCGAACTGGTCATGCACGGCTATTGGCGCAACGACGCCGAGACCGCGAAGGTGCTGAAGGACGGCTGGCTCCACACCGGCGACATCGGCGAGATCGACGACCGCGGCCGGATCCGCATCACCGACCGCAAGAAGGACCTGATCATCAACGACAAGGGCGAGAACGTCGCCCCGCAAAAGGTCGAGGGCATGCTGACGCTCCAGCCCGAGATCGCGCAGGCGATGATCGCCGGCGACAAGCGCCCGTACATGGTCGCGCTGGTGGTGCCCGATCCGGAGTGGACGCAGGAATGGTGCGCGGGCAACGGCGACGCCTGCAGCTTCGCCCGGCTGGCGGAGAACAGCGAGTTCCGCACCGCGATCGGGCAGGCGATCGAGCGGGTGAACAAGGACCTGACGGTGACCGAGCGCATCCGAAGGTTCGTGCTCGCGGATGGGCCATTCACCATCGAGAACGAACAGCTGACGCCGAGTTTGAAAATCCGGCGGCATGTGTTGAAGCAGGTCTACGGCGAAAGGCTGGACGGCTTGTATAAGCCTTAAAAACCCCTCTCCCCTCCGGGGAGAGGGAGGGGCCCGCACGCGCTTGCGGGTGGGAGGGTGAGGGGCATGAGGCTCGGAACGCGTCCGCCAAAGCCCCTCACCCTCCCGTCGCCAAACGGCTCCTCCCTCCCTCTCCCCCACGGGGAGAGGGACTGGCTGGGCAAGTCCTCGGCTCAATTTTCAACAACGGCACGACAAACCGAGCAACAAGACCCCTCTCCCTTCAGGGGAGAGGGAGGGGCCCGCACGGCGAAGCCGGGTGGGAGGGTGAGGGCACGCCCGCCAAAACGCATGCCCTCACCCTCCCGTCGCCAAGCGGCTCCTCCCTCCCTCTCCCCAGCGGGGAGAGGGACTGGCTGGGCAACTCCTCGGCTCAATTTTCAACAACGGCACGACAAACCGCGCAACAAGCCCCTCTCCCGTCAGGGGAGAGGGAGGGGCCCGCACGCCCTCACCCTCCCGTCGCCAAGCGGCTCCTCCTTCCCTCTCCCCTTCAGGGAGAGGGGGTAAACGTCACTTCTTCGCCGCAGCCGGCACTACGGCCATCGTCCAGTCCTTCTCCGGCCGCAGATACTTCGCCGCCGTCGCCTGCAACTCCACCGGCGTCGTCGCCACCAAATCGCTCGCAATCCGCTGCGTCGCCGCGATCCGCCGCGGGTCGAACGTCGCCCCGCCGAGTTGCTGCAACCAGAACTGGTTCCCGGTCGAGGCGCGCAGGATATACTGCCCCATCGGCTTCTTGATCCGGTCCAGCTCGTCCGGCGCGATCGGCGTCGACACCAGTTCGGCCGCGATCTGCCGCGCGATCTGGAAGAAGAACGACACCTTGTCCGGCGCGACCTGCCCGATCGCCACCATCCGCCCGCCGGTGTTCATCCCCACCGGCCACTGGCTCGACACGTTCGGGCTGTAGCTCGCGCCCGCCGCCTGCCGCAGCCGCTCGAACAACCGATCGCTGAACACCTGCGCCAGCACGTCGAGACGACGCGCCTCGACGATATTGTCGATCCCGCCGCCGGTCGGCCAGGCGATCACCGCCGCCGCCTGGTTCTCCGGCCCGGTATGCGCGCGCATCACCGGCGTCGCGTTGTGCGCGGGGAAACCAACCGGCGCGCCGACCTTCGACACCGCCGTCCGCGGCTTCATCGCCCCGAACGACTTCGCCACCGCGGCGATCGCATCCTCGGTCTTCACGTCGCCGAAGATCGAAACCTCGATCGGTCCGGTCTTCAGGATCGGCTCCCAGAACGCGCGGAAGTCCTTCGCGTTGAGCGCCTCGACGGTCGCCTTCGACGGCGTCCCCCAACGCGGATCGCCCGCGCGGAGCAAACCCTCGAGGTCGCGCGACAACACGCCGTCGGGCGACGAATCATACCCGGCAAACCCGGCCAGCGCAGCAACACGCGCACGCGCCACCGGCGCCGGATCCCAGGCCGGGAACGCGAGCTTGGCTGCCATCAGCCGCAACTGATCCGAATAATCCGCCGGCGAGGTGATCGCGCCCAGCGTGAACGCGTCGTCGTCAATCCCGAAGTCGAGACCGATCCGGCGGCCCGCGGTAAGCTGGTCGAGATCGCCCTGGTCGAGCTTGCCGATCCCCCCTGCGACCAGCGCGAGATCGCCTGCCCAGGCCGGCGTCGGCCGGTTCGACGGGATCGCGGTATAGCCGCCGCCGAACCGCACGCGCACATACACGCGCCCGGTCTCACCGGCGTTCGGGAACAGCAGCACGCGCGTCCCGTTCGCGAAGTTCACCTGCTCCATGTCGAACGCGGCGATCTTTTCGCGGCTGGTCACGACGCCCGGCTTGCCGAGCGACGGCAGCTTCGAGAAATCGACCGCAGCCTGCGCACGCCGCTTGCCGGCAAGGCCTGAAACGTCCGCCTTCAAAGCGGTCGCCAGCTTGTTCGCAGCCCCCGCATCGGGCGTCTGCGTATTCACGAGCGCCCGGGTAGCGGTCCCCTCGAAGATCGCCTTGCTCGACGCGAGCAGCGTGGCGGGCGTGAACATGCCCTTCGCCTTGGCGTCCTGCAAAATCTTGTACGACGTCTCGGGCCCGGCCACGGTCTCGCGGATGTCGAGCGCGCCGACCATGTCGTCCGCCTGCTTCGACCCCGCCTCGACCTTCGCCGTCTCGACGCTGGTCCGCATGATCGTGTCGAAATCGGCATATTCGCGGTCGACCTCGGCCTGGCTCGGCGCGTTGGTCTGCGCATCGGCGATCACCGCGCGGACGTCCTTCAACGCCGCTTCCCAGTCGGTCCCGATCGGCACGATGTTGACGCTGGTCAGGTTCGCCGAGCGCGACACGTCGTCGATCGACACGCCCGCCTGCAGGAAGCTCCCGCCCGCCCGCGCCCGCGTCTCGAGCCGCCGACTGATCAACCGCGTCGCCAGCACGTCGACCAACCGCTTCTGGTTCATGATCGCGGTGTCATCCTTATACTCCCAGGGCCGCACCACGCCAAGCGTCACCACCGCCGGGATCGCCGGCTCGGCGATCGTCGCGGAGACCGGCGCCTTCGGATCGGGCTTGCCGAAATCGGGCGCGGGCACGACCGGGCCGATGCCCTTCCAGTCCGCGAAATTCTTGACGATCAACCGCCCGAACAGCGCTGGGTCCATATCGCCCGAGATGATGACGACGGTGTTCTCCGGCCGATACCAGCGGTCGTGGAACGCCTTCACGGTGGCGCCGGTCGCGGCCTCCAGCGTCTTGATGTTGCCGATCGGCGAGCGATCCGCGAGCGGCTGCCCGGCAAAGAATGTCGCGCGGATCGCATCGCCGAACCGCACCTGCGGGCCCGGCTGCTCGCGCTGTTCCGCCAGCACGATCGGGCGCTCGGCGGCGACCGACGCGTCGGTTATCGTCGGCTTCTCCATCATCCCGGCCATGATCTTCAGGCTCTCGTCGAGCCCGGCCTGCGTGGCCGAGGGCAGATCCAGCTTGAACGTGGTCGAGGTCGGCGTGGTCTGCGCGTTGGTGTCCGAGCCGAAGGTCGCGCCGAACCGCTGCCACACGCGCTTGGCCTCGCCGTCCGGCACGTATTCGGACCCGCGGAACGAGAGATGCTCGATGAAATGCGCAAAGCCGCGTTCGCTGTCGGTTTCGTTCAGCGAGCCCGCATCGATCCGCACGCGCACCGAGACCTGGCCCGGCGGCACGCCGTTCTTGCGCACCGCGAACCGCATGCCGTTAGGGAGCGTGCCGAACTTCCACTCGGGGTCCCGCGTAAGGTCGCTGCCCTTGTAGAGCCACGCGGTCGTATCGATTCCCGTCAGCTCGGGTAGCGTCGGTGCTTCCTTCGTCCCCGCGTTGGTGGGGGTGGAGGCGGCCTGCTGAGTCGCCATCTGGCCGCTCGCCGGGATCGCGAGGCCGAGCAGGACGGGGAGCAGGACGGGAGCGCGATACAAGCGCGAAAAGGATACCATGACGCATCTGTAGCGTCCCCGCGCGCGCATCGCCAGCGCCGCACAATCGAGGGTGGTCGCGCCTGCCATCATTTCGTCCAACACCAGCGGTATATCGTGTCCGAACAAGGGGATCGGCGCGATCGACGCGCCAGGATGCAGGATAGAAATGACGGTCGAAGCCGAACTGGGCCACGAACTGAGGCAGTCTTCATTGTGGCGGGAATCGGGCGGGCCGGCAGTACGCCGCAGCGCCCGCGTGCCCGATCTGAACGTGATCTCCGGCGCCCCGAAACCCGGCGCCCCCATGGTCGCCGAAGCCAACCGCCCGCTGATCATCCGCGTCGGCAAGCACCTGCGCGGCGTGTTCGACCGCATGATCGCCTCGTCCTCGCTGGTCGCCAACGATCCGGTGCTCGACGTCCGCGATTTCGCCTGGACCGCTGGGCTGCGCGAGAACTGGGCCGCGATCCGCGACGAGGCGGTCCACGTCGCGCTGCAAGGCGAGGCGTCGCCCAGCCTCGCGACGATCTCGCCCGATCACCGTTCGATCGCGGAGATCGACAAATGGCGCTCGTTCTTCCTCTACGGCTATGGCTATCCGATCGAGGAGAGCCTCGCGCGCTGCCCCAATACCGCCGCCGCGGTCGCGCGCATTCCCGGCCTCAACAGCGCGTTCTTCTCGATCCTCGCACCCGGCACGCAAATCCCCGAGCATCGCGGCGTGACCAAGGGCCTCATCACATGCCACCTCGGCCTGATCGTCCCCCGCGACGGCGACGTCCGGATGCGCGTCCACGACCGCGTCGTGCGCTGGGCGGAAGGCGAGACCTTGGTGTTCGACGACACCTACAACCATGAGGTCTGGAACGACACGAGCGGCACCCGCGTCGTCCTGCTGATCCAGTTCGAGCGCCCGCTGCGCAATCCCGGCAAGTGGATCGCCGACCTGTTCCTCGGCATCGTCCGCCGCTCCGCCTTCGTCCAGGACGCGGTCCGCAACATCGGCAGCTGGAACGCCGCGGTGAAGGCGATGGACGTCTGAGCCTTCCCCCCTCCCTGGAAGGGAGGGGGGAAGGCTGGGTCGGCCGCTTGGCTGGCGTGACGACCATCACGAACCCACCCACCCCCAACCCCTCCCTTCACGAGGGAGGGGAGCAAGAGAGGGCTCTCCCAACACACCCTCAGAAAGAAACCGTTTCCCGTTCCCCGCTTGATCCCTCGCCCCCGCCGGGCCACATGCCCTTCATGCTGATCGAAACGGAATCCACCCCGAACCCCTCGACGTTGAAGTTCCTGCCGGGACGCGCCGTCATGGACGCCGGCACGCGCGACTTCGCCACGCCCGAGGAGGCCGAGACCAGTCCGCTGGCCGAGGCGATCTTCAATCTCGGCGACGTGACCGGCGTGTTCTTCGGCCGCGATTTCGTGTCGGTGACCGCCGCGCCGGGCGTCGCCTGGTCGGACCTGAAGCCCGACGTGCTCGCGATCCTGCTCGATCATTTCTCCGCCGCGATGCCGTTGTTCAAGCCCGCACGCGCCGGTTTCTCGGTGCCGTCGGACGAACCCGCGCTGTCGGACGACCCCGCCGATGCTGACATCGTCGCGCAGATCCGCGAACTGATCGACACCCGCGTCCGCCCGGCGGTCGCGAACGACGGCGGCGACATCGTCTATCGCGGCTTCGACAAGGGCAAGGTGTTCCTCCAGCTCCAGGGCGCCTGCGCCGGCTGCCCGTCGTCGAGCGCGACGCTGAAGAACGGCATCGAGCAATTGCTGAAATACTACGTCCCCGAAGTCACCGAAGTGAGAGCCGTCTGATGCGCGCGAAACTCGACGATACCGTCCTCGACACCGTCTTCCGCGAAGCCCGAACCTATAACGGCTATACCGACGAGCCCGTGGCCGAGAGCGAACTGCACGCGATCTGGGACCTGATGAAATGGGGCCCGACATCCGCCAACCAGCTCCCCGCGCGGCTGATCTGGTGCGTCAGCGACGAGTCGAAGCAGAAGCTCGCGGACGCCTGCAGCGCACAGAACAAGCCCAAGATCCTGAACGCCCCCGTGTCGGTGATCATCGGCATGGACACCAATTTCCACGAACACCTGCCCGAGTTGTTCCCGCACGCCGATGCGAAGTCGTGGTTCGACGGCAACGCCGAACTGCGCGAGGCGTCCGCGTTCCGCAACTCGTCGTTGCAGGGGGCGTATTTCATCATCGCGGCGCGGATGCTCGGGCTCGATACCGGACCGATGTCGGGCTTCGACGCGGGCAAGGTCGACGCGGCGTTCTTCGCCGACACGCCCGCGGTGCGGACGAATTTCATCTCGACGCTCGGCCACGGCGATCCCGCGACGATCTACGGTCGCTCGCCGCGCCCCGATTTCGCGAAGTTCAACAGTATCGCGTGAGCAAGACCTGCTCCCTCTCCCCTGCGGGGAGAGGGCCGGGGTGAGGGGCCGTTGGAGAGGGCAGCGCTCGCGGCGCCCCTCACCCTGCCCTCTCCCCTGAGGGGAGAGGGTAAGAAGTTATGCGCACTTTAGTCATCGAAACATCCACCACCGCCTGCTCGGTCGCCCTCATCGAATCCGGCGCCGTCATAGCCCGCGCGCACGAAGTCGTCGGCCGCGGCCATGCCGAGCGCCTGATCCCGATGATCGCCGAGCTCCCCAATGGCGGCCGAGCCGACCGCATCATCGTCGACTGCGGCCCCGGCAGCTTCACCGGCGTCCGCGTCGGCATCGCCGCCGCGCGCGGGCTCGCGCTCGGCTGGGGCGCAGAGATCGCCGGTTTCTCCTCCCTCCCCCTCGTCGCCGCCGCCGGTTTCGCCGACCGCTTAACCGACGATATTGCGGTCGTGATGGAAGGGGGCCATGGCGAGGTCTTCATGCAGGCCTTCTCCGCCGATCTGTCGCCGCGATCCGACATGGTATCGCTGAAGCCTGCCGCTGCGCTCGCCGCGCTGGCGGGACGGCGTGCGGTCGGCAACGGCGTCCGCTGGCTCGCCGCGCTCGACGACACGATCGACCTCACCGAAGCGCTCCCCGACGCAGCCTCCGCGATCCTGCTCCCAACAGACCTGACCGCGCTCCCGCCAAGCCCGATCTACGGCCGCGCCCCCGACGCCAAGCCCTCGGTCCCGAAATAATGGCCACCCGCCAAGTCGCGACCCGCGCGGTCTCGCTCCGCACCGGCGACGCGCGCGATCTCGCGGTCGTCGACGCGTTGATGACCGAGGCATTCGACCCGCGCTACGGCGAGGCCTGGACGCGCAGCCAGTGCCTCGGCGTGCTCGCGCTCACCGGCGTCCACCTCACCCTTGCGTTCGTCGACGACGTCCCCGCCGGTTTCACCATGACCCGCACGGTCGCCGACGAGGCCGAACTGCTGCTGATCGCAGTCGCCCCCCACTGTCGCCGCCGCGGCGTCGGCACGGCCCTTATCCGCGCCGCGATCGCCGAATGCTCGGTCGGCGCCATCGCGAAACTCCACCTCGAAGTCCGCGCCGGCAACGACGCGGTCAAGATGTACGGCGCACACGGCTTCACCAAGGTCGGCGAACGTCGCGCCTATTACCGCGGCAAGACCGGCGTCGCGTACGACGCACATACATATTCGCGAGTTATCAACGGTTAAGGCTTATTGCGAGTCACTATCCCTTTTCGCAACAGCGCGAACGCCCTACATGGCACTCAACGAGGGAATGACACATGCCGCGCAAGATCGATCTGGAAGCACTCTGCAACGAGAAGGGCCTGCGCATCACCGAGCAGCGCCGCGTCATCGCACGCGTGCTGTCCGAAGCGGACGACCATCCCGACGTGGAGAAGGTCTATGAGCGCGCATCGCAGATCGATCCCGGCATCTCGATCGCGACCGTCTACCGCACCGTCCGCCTGTTCGAGGAAGCCGGTATCCTCGATCGCCACGATTTCGGCGATGGCCGTGCGCGTTACGAGCCCGCGCCCGAAGCGCATCACGATCACCTGATCGACGTCGAGAGCGGCAAGGTGATCGAATTCGTCGATCCCGAACTCGAGCAGTTGCAGAAGGCGATCGCGGAGAAACTGGGCTTCCGCCTGGTCGACCACCGCATGGAACTCTACGGCGTCGCGCTGACCCGCAAGGACTGACGCGATTGGCCGGATCCGCTTTGGCGCGCGACTGGCGGCGTTGCTGCTTGCGCTGATCGTCGCGCTGCCGTTGCATGGCGTATGGCGGCTGTTTGGGCGGAAATCACCTTGGCCACCGCGGTTCCTGGGGCTGGTCGCGCGGATCGTCGGCGCTCGGGCGCGCGTCGTCGGCACGCCGCTTCGCCACGACGTCGTCTTCGTCTCGAACCATTTGAGCTGGATCGACATCCTGCTCCTGTCCGGCGCGACCGGCACTGCCTTCGTCGCGAAAGCCGAGTTGCGCAGCGCGCCGCTGGTCGGCTGGCTCTGCACGCTCAATCACACCATCTTCGTCAGCCGCGCGGACCGCATGGCGGTAACCGCGCAGATCGCCCAGATCCGCGACGCTCTGGCGGCAGACTGGCCCGTCACCCTCTTCCCCGAAGGCACGACCGGCGACGGCACCACCCTTCTCCCTTTCAAGGCCGCGCTGCTCGCCGCGCTCGATCCGCCACCGGCTGGCGTGAAGGTTCAGCCCGTCCTGATCGACTACGGTTCGGCGACGAGCGAACTCGCCTGGGTCGGCGACGAGCCCGGCCAGCACCACGCCGCCCGCGTATTGCAACGCAAGGGCAGTTTCGTAGCAACGCTGCACTTTGCCGACCCCTTCGATCCCGCGGAATACGGCGACCGAAAAGCCATAGCCGCCGAAGCAAGGCGCCGCATGGAAGCGCTGTAGCCCGACCAAAGAGTGTTCCCCCGCGAAGGCGGGGGCCCAGCCTGGACTCCCGCCTTCGCGGGAGAACAAGGTAGGGAAGCTCCCACCAATCCCCAACACAGAACCCCCACCCCGGCGAAAACCCCGCCCCGGCGAAGGCCGGGGCCCAATTGGGGGACGATGCTGGTGAAGGTCCGTGCTCCGTTACTGCGACCTTTCCAATTGGGCCCCGGCCTTCGCCGGGGTGGTGCATGATCCCGCGATAGTGCCTGATGCTAGGGAGGTGCCTGATACTGGTGAGGGCACCACAACAACGCCCCCTCCCCCCGCCCCCACAAATTTGGTACGGCCCCCGCCATGTCCCCTCCCAAAACCTTCCACGTAAAATCCTTCGGCTGCCAGATGAACGTCTACGACGGCGAGCGCATGGCCGAACTGATGACCGCCCAGGGCCTCACCCAGGCCGACGCGGTCGACGCCGACGTCGTCGTCCTCAACACCTGCCACATCCGCGAACGCGCCACCGAAAAGGTCTATTCGGACATCGGTCGCCTCCGGAAGGACCAGCGCCGCAAGTCCGGCAAGACGCCGATGATCGCCGTCGCCGGCTGCGTCGCGCAAGCCGAGGGCGAGGAGATCTTCACCCGCGCCAAGGTCGACATCGTCGTCGGCCCGCAAGCCTATCACAACCTCCCCGACCTCGTCGCGAAGGCCGCCGCCGGCACGCCCTCGCTCGACACCGACATGCCGCTGCTGTCGAAGTTCGGCGCACTCCCCGCCCGCCGGAAGGTCGCACCGTCGGCGTTCCTCACCGTGCAGGAAGGCTGCGACAAGTTCTGCACCTATTGCGTCGTCCCCTACACGAGAGGTGCGGAGATCAGCCGGCCATTCGCAGCGATCGTCGATGAAGCAAAAGCCCTGGTCGACGCCGGCGCGCGCGAAATCACGCTGCTCGGCCAGAACGTCAACGCGTGGTCGGAGAACGCCAATGCTCCAGAAGGGCGCGGTCTCCACGACCTGATCCGCGACCTCGACCGCATCCCCGGCCTCGCGCGGATCCGCTACACGACCAGCCACCCCAACGACATGACGCAGGGCCTGATCGACGCACACCGCGACATCGAGAGCCTGATGCCGTTCCTCCATTTGCCGGTCCAAAGCGGCAGCGACCGCGTCCTCAAGGCGATGAACCGCAGCCACACCCGCGACTCCTACCTCCGCCTCCTCGACCGCGTCCGCGAAGTCCGCCCAGACATCGCGCTGTCGGGCGACTTCATCGTCGGCTTCCCCGGCGAGACCGACGCCGAGTTCGAGGACACGCTGAGCCTCGTCGACGCGGTCGGCTATGCGCAGGCGTACAGCTTCAAATACAGCCCCCGCCCCGGCACGCCCGCCGCGTCGATCGTCGAGCAGGTCCCGGAATCGGTGATGGACGAACGCCTCCAGCGCCTCCAGGCCGCGCTCAACCGCGACCAGCACGCCTTCAACGCCGCCACCGTCGGCCGGACGTGCACGGTTCTGCTCGAACGCGCGGGAAAACTTCCCGGACAGCTGATCGGCAAGTCCCCCTGGCTGCAATCGGTCCACCTGATCGGCAACCACGCGATCGGCGACCTCGTCGAGGTAACGCTGGCCGCCGCCGGCCCCAACTCCCTCACCGGCATCGAACAGGTCGCCGAAGCCGCCTGACATACTTCCGATCCTCCCCCGCAAGGGGGAGGTGGCTGGCACTTGCCAGACGGAGGGGGAGGTAAGGGAAAACCGCCGTTCCGTGTCCTCCCCCACCGTCGCCTTCGGCGCCACCTCCCCCTGGCGGGGGAGGATCGTGACGAGCGCCTTGAAGGCTTGGCAGCACCACGCACGAGCCGTCGCGCGAGCCCCCGCGATTTCGCTGTCCTACACCCCGATCCCCTGTCACACTGGCCGCCGATGCAGCTTCGCCCACGCGACTCGAATCATCTCTCGGCCAGCGCTCCAGCGCGGCTTGAACGCGTCGCTTGGCGTGCTCATCTCCGGTCCGACGACACCGCGATCGCACTGTGCGTTGGCCTAACCCGGCCTAACCTTCTTTTGCAAAAGCCCTTCTTTTCCAAAAGCCTGTCCCTGAAAGGACCGTATGAGCCGTAAACCCGTTCCCGCCCAGTCCGGTGACCGCGCCCGTGTCGAGCTGCTGTTCGACAAGCCCCAATTGCTCGTCCGGCTCTTCGGCCAGTACGACCAGAACCTGGTAGCGCTCGAGAATCGCCTCGGCGTCTACATCACCGCGCGAGGGAACAAGATCGGCCTGGAGGGCACCGCCGAACAGGTCGCCAAGGCCCGCGACGTGCTCCACGATCTCTACGCCCGCATCCAGCGCGGCGAGGACATCGACACCGGCCTCGTCGATGCGTCGATCGCGATGGCGGACGAGCCCGTACTGGAAGGGATCATCCGGGCCGATGCCGGTGGCGGTGGCGCACCCCCGATCATGATCCGGACGCGGAAAAAGACGATCGTCCCACGCACCCCGGCGCAGGCGCACTACATGCGCGAGCTCGCCAACAACGACATGATCTTCGCACTCGGGCCGGCAGGTACGGGCAAGACCTATGTCGCCGTCGCGCAGGCGGTGCAGCAGCTCATCACCGGCAGCGTCCAGCGCCTGATCCTGTCACGCCCCGCGGTCGAGGCAGGCGAACGCCTCGGCTTCCTCCCCGGCGACATGAAGGAGAAGGTCGATCCGTACCTCCGGCCGCTCTACGACGCGCTCTACGACTGCCTCCCCGCGGAACAGGTCGAACGCCGCATCGCGAGCGGCGAGATCGAGGTCGCGCCGATCGCCTTCATGCGCGGCCGCACATTGGCCGACGCGTTCGTGATCCTCGACGAGGCACAGAACACCACGCCCGCGCAGATGAAGATGTTCCTCACCCGCTTCGGCCAGAACAGCCGCATGGTGATCTGCGGCGATCCGAAGCAGGTCGACATCCCCGGCGGTGTCGCAGCCTCGGGCCTCGCGGATGCGGTCACCAGGCTGGAGGGCGTGGAAAGCATCTCGATGTGCCGCTTCACCGTCGGCGACGTCGTCCGCCACCCGATCGTAGGCCGCGTCGTCGCGGCCTACGAAGGAACCGATGCTTGATGGTCGGGATATCCCGGTCTACGATCGGGATATCCTGGAGGCAGATATGGCATCGCTCTACATTAAAAACACAGATACCGCGGACCTTGCACGGGAGGTCGCTTCATTGCTTGGTACCAGCAAGACTGCTGCGGTCCACGATGCGTTGCTCCATCGAAAGCGTGCGCTTGAAGCTGAGAAGTATGGAAGCATCCACGATCGTATGAGAGCGTGGCGGGCGGCTCATCCGCTCGGCGAACCAACGGGACTTGAGGCCGACAAGGCATTCTACGACTCGCTCAACGACGAAGACGACGATTGATTGCCTTCCTCGACGCGTCCGCGATGGTCGCGATCATGACCAACGAACCCGAGGCATTCGCATTGGAGAAGCGGTTCGGTAGCGCCGAGGAGGTCTTGTGTTCAGCGATATCCCTCTGGGAAGCAACGCGTGCCATCGCACGGAAACGTTTGGTCCCAACTGCAACTGCACAGGCGGAGATCGAAAAATTCGTCGCTGACTTCGCAGTTCGGCTCGTGCCGATCGGTGCGGCCGAAGCTCGCTCTGCCATTGCCACCCATGAACGCTACGGCAAAGGGAACCACCCTGCAAAGCTCAACATGGGCGATTGTTTCGCCTATGCCTGCGCGAAAACCAATGGTGCGGAACTTCTCTACAAGGGTAATGATTTCGCCCTGACCGATCTCGCCTGATCTCGCCTGAAGGACCTGCATGCTCGAAATCGCGCTCTCTTCCGACGCTCCCTGGCCTGAGCAGGACTGGGACGCGCTTGCCCTGCGCGCAGCGACGGCGGCCATCGAGCGGACTCCGCATGGCGAACTGCTGACCGGTGCGGCAAGCGTCGAGATCTCGATCCGGCTTGCGTCCGACGACGAGGTCCACACGCTGAACAAGCAATACCGCCAGAAGGACAAGCCGACCAATGTCCTGTCCTTCCCGATGGTCCAACCCGATCTACTCGCCACGATCAGCCAGAATTCGGACGACGGCGAGGTCCTGCTCGGCGACATCATCCTCGCGCACGGCGTCTGCGTGGCCGAGGCCACCGAGCGCGGCATTTCGGTCGAGGATCATGCCATGCATCTGATGGTGCACGGCACGCTGCATCTGCTAGGCTATGACCATATCGACGACGACGAGGCGGAGGGCATGGAGCAGATCGAACGCGACGCGCTCGCCGCGCTCGGACTCCACGACCCGTATCTTATAACACCCTGATTCCACCACAAAGGACTGACGACCACGATGGCCGATGGCCCCAATGCCGGTAACGGCGATAGTAGCGACAGTATCTGGCGCGGGCTCAAGGGCCTGATCTTCGGTAGCCAGGACGAATCCCTCCGCGATCAGCTTGAGGATGCGATCGACCGCCACGAGGGCGATCCCGCGCCCGATGCGAAGGGTGATCTCACGCCGCTCGAGCGCCAGATGGTCCGCAACCTGCTGCATTTCAGCGAGCGCGATGCCGGCGACGTCGGCGTGCCGCGCGCGGACATCATCGCGGTCGAGGAGGACACGCCGTTCGCCGATCTCGTGAAGCTGTTCGCCGAGGCGGGGCACAGCCGCCTGCCGGTGTACCGCGACAACCTCGATACGATCATCGGCATGGTCCACATCAAGGACGTCTTCAACATCCTCGCGACCGGCGCCGAGCATCCCGCGTCGATCGCCGGCCTGATCCGCGAGCCGCTCTATGCGCCGATGTCGCGCGGCGCGCTCGATCTGCTCGCCGACATGCGGCAGAAGCATGTCCACCTGACGATCGTGCTCGACGAATATTCGGGCACGGAGGGCCTCGTCACGTTCGAGGACCTGATCGAGGAGATCGTCGGCGATATCGAGGACGAGCATGACGAGGCGCCGCAGGTGTTGATGACGCCGATCGAAGGCGGCGCCTGGGATGTCGACGCGCGCGCCGAACTCGAGGATGCGGCCGAACTGATCGACGCGCGACTGGCGGAGGTCGATGGGGATATCGACACGCTCGGCGGCCTGGCGGCGCTGCTCGCAGGCCATGTGCCGCAGGTCGGCGAATGCGTCGATCACCCCAGCGGGTGGAAGCTCGAAGTCATCGACGCCGACGAACGTCGCATCAACCGCCTCCGCCTGCATCCGCCGGTGGTGGCGATCGAGGATGACGACTGAGCCTGACTGAAGTGTGACGTCTCCAAGCCCGTCCCGTCATCCCAGCGAAAGCTGGGATATCACCGTGTTGGCCCCGTCGCCTGCAAAACAGGGAGACCCCAGCTTTCGCTGGGGTGACGCAGTTGGCTGAGGTGACGGATTTGGCTGCGGTGACGGATTTTGGCTGGGCGGCGGGGGTCTCGGCGAGATCAGCCACCCCATCGCAGATATCACCCAGCCGATCACTGCCGACGACGCAATCTATTTTACCGATCACTCGCGCGGTGCCATAACTTCTCCCAACTTCAGAAGACGCTGAATTGGAGATGGTATGACCACCGAAGCACCCACCGCAGCTCCTGTTGCCGGACAATGCCCGATGCATGGCGGCTCGACCCACCAAGCGACCAACGAGCCCGGCAAGATGGATGGCCCCGCCGTCCTGTTCGAGATGACCAACCGCACCTGGTGGCCGAACCAGCTCAACGTCTCGGTACTCCACCAGAACCCGCCCGCCGGCGATCCGATGGGCGACGATTTCGACTATGCCGAAGCGTTCAAGGCGCTCGATCTCGCCGCGGTGAAGGCCGACATCGTCGCGCTGATGACCGACTCGCAGGAATGGTGGCCAGCCGATTTCGGTCATTACGGCCCGCTTTTCATCCGCATGGCGTGGCACGCCGCGGGCACCTACCGCATCGGTGACGGTCGCGGTGGCGCTGGCGCGGGTCAGCAGCGGTTCGCGCCGCTCAATTCGTGGCCGGACAACGCCAACCTCGACAAGGCTCGCATGCTGCTGTGGCCGATCAAGGAGAAGTACGGCCGCAGCCTGTCCTGGGCGGATCTGCTCGTGCTCACCGGCAATTGCGCGCTCGAATCGATGGGCTTCCAGACCGCAGGGTTCGCCGGTGGCCGTATCGACGTGTGGGAGCCAGCGACCGACGTGAACTGGGGCGCCGAGCGCGAGTGGCTCGCCGACGAGCGCTATTCGGGCGACCGCGATCTCGCGCACCCGCTTGCCGCGGTCCAGATGGGTCTCATCTACGTCAATCCCGAGGGCCCCAACGGCAATCCCGACCCGATGGGCTCGGCGCGCGATATCCGCGAGACGTTCGGCCGCATGGCGATGAACGACGAGGAGACCGTGGCGCTGATCGCCGGCGGTCACACCTTCGGCAAGACGCACGGCGCCGCCGAGCCCGATCCCTATGTCGGTCCCGAGCCCGAGGGCGCGAGCATCGAGATGCAGGGCCTCGGCTGGGCGAACAGCTACGGCAAGGGCAACGCCGGCGACACGATCACCAGCGGTCTCGAAGTCACCTGGACTCAGGAGCCCACCAAGTGGACCAACCTGTATTTCGAAAATCTGTTCGGCCACGAGTGGGAGCTGACCAAGAGCCCGGCGGGCGCGCACCAGTGGATCGCTAAGGACGCGGCCGAGGACGTGCCCGACGCGCATGACGCCACCAAGAAGCATCGTCCGACGATGCTGACCAGCGACATCGCGCTCCGCGTCGACCCGGCATACGAGAAGATCTCGCGCCGGTTCCACGAGAATCCGGACGAGTTCGCCAAGGCATTTGCCGAGGCGTGGTACAAGCTGACCCACCGCGACATGGGCCCCTACCCGCTGCTGCTCGGCCCGGAAGTTCCGGCAGAGCCGCGCATCTGGCAGGACCCCGTGCCCGCCCACGAAGGTGAGCCGCTGTCAGACGCCGATATCGCGGCATTGAAGGTGAAGATCCTCGACTCGGGCCTGTCGATCTCGCGTCTGGTGAAGACAGCGTTCGCATCGGCCTCAACCTATCGCGGTACCGACAAGCGCGGCGGTGCGAATGGTGCGCGTATCCGTCTCGCCCCGCAGAAGGACTGGGCGGTCAACGAGCCGGCCGAACTTGCCAAGGCGCTCTCGATCTACGAGGGCATCCAGCGCGACTTCGCAGGCAGCGGCAAGACCGTGTCGCTTGCCGATCTGATCGTGCTCGGCGGCAATGCCGGGATCGAAGCGGCGGCGAAGAAGGCGGGTCACGATCTGACCGTGCCGTTCACGCCGGGCCGTACCGACGCGTCGCAGGAGCAGACCGACGCGCCGTCGTTCGCCCCGCTCGAGCCGCGCACCGATGCGTTCCGCAACTATGTCGGCGAGAAGTCGGTGTATTCGGCCGAGGAGCTGATGGTCGACCGCGCGCATCTGATGGGCCTCACCGCGCCCGAGATGACGGTGTTGCTGGGCGGCCTTCGGGTACTGGGCGCCAATCACGGCGACTCGACGCTCGGCGTGTTCACCGATCGCACCGAGACGCTGACCAACGACTTCTTCCGCAACCTGCTGCGGACGAGCTTCACCGCGAAGTGGACCGCAGTCGGTGACGGGACGTTCGAGGCACGCGACCGCAAGGCCGGCGAGGTCCTGTGGACGGGCAGCCGCGTCGACCTGGTGTTCGGCTCGAATTCGCAGCTGCGGGCACTGGCGGAGGTCTACGCTGCCGACGACGCGAGCGAGAAGTTCGCGAACGCCTTCGTGAAGGCCTGGAACAAGGTGATGAACGCCGACCGTTTCGACCTTGCCAAGGTCCGCGCCGAGCAGGACGCTGCGATCTCGTAAGCGACGTCCCAGTGAAAAAGGGGCCGCCAGCAGAAATGTTGGCGGCCCTTATTTCGTTAAGCCCCCCGCCCCACCTCCCCGTCATCCCAGCGAAAGCTGGGATCTCAGTGGGGCGAATGCTGCGACCCGAACCGGGAGATCCCAGCTTTCGCTGGGATGACGATAGTTTGGGAAACCGACGGTGGTTTCGAATGACGGTGATAGCTTGGCACGACAGCGGTAGCTTGGGACGACGGTAGTTGCCGAATACGGCGACAGTCACGCTAGAGATTGCCCCCGCCCCGCAGCCGCTCTAACTTCCCTCCATGCGCAAACACATCCTCATCGTCCTCGGCCTGATCCTGCTCGTGATCGCCGCGGGCGTCACCTATCTCGCCTGGCCCGACACTGCCAAATTGCCGGTCGATCAGGTCACCGGCAAGCTGCCCAAGATCACCGACCCGCGAATCCAGACGATCCCGACCGTCAAGGTCGCGAAGGTCGTCGGCTGGCAGAACGGCGCGATGCCGACGCCAGCCGCCGGCCTCAAGGTCCAGCCGTTCGCAACCGGTCTCGATCACCCGCGCTGGATGTACCGCCTGCCCAATGGCGACGTGTTGGTCGCCGAGACGAACTCGCCGCCGCGCGAGGGTGGCGGGATCACCGGCTGGGTGATGAAGGTCCTGATGGGCCGCGCCGGCGCCGGCGTCCCCTCGGCGAACCGCATTACGCTGCTGCGCGACGCGAACGGCGACGGCGTGGCGGAGACGAAGTCGGTGTTCATGACCGGCCTAAACTCGCCCTTCGGCATGACCCTGCTCGACGGCCAGCTCTACATCGGCAACACCGACGCGCTCGTCCGCGTCCCCTACACCGACGGCGCCACGAAGATCACCGCAAAGCCCGAGCTCGTCATCAAGCTCAACCCAGGCGGCAATCACTGGGCGCGCAACGTCATCGCGGCGGCTGACGGCAAGACGCTGTACGTCGGGGTCGGCTCGGCGTCGAACATCGCCGAGAACGGCATGGACGCCGAGAAATACCGCGCGAACATCCTCCAGGTATGGCCGAAGGACAAGAACTGGCGGATCTACGCCGCGGGCCTGCGCAACCCCAACGGCATGGCGATCAATCCCAAGTCGGGCGAACTGTGGACCGTCGTCAACGAGCGCGACATGCTCGGCTCGGATCTCGCCCCCGATTACCTGACGCAGGTCGAGTTCGGCGATCACTTCGGCTGGCCCTGGTATTATTGGGGCGGCTATCCCGACACCCGCGTCGAGCCGAAGAACCCCGCGCTCCAGCAATATTCGAAGCGCCCCGACTATGCGCTCGGACCGCACGTCGCGGCACTGGGCCTGACCTTCTCCGCGGACGCCAAGCTGGGCGCAAACTTCGCCAACGGCGCATTCGTCGGCGAGCACGGTTCGTGGAACCGCAAGCCGGTGTCGGGTTACAAGGTCGTCTATATCCCGTTCGGCGACACGGGCTTCCCCGCGGCGAACGCCAAGCCGGTCGACGTGCTCGGCGGGTTCCTCAACAAGGACGGCGACGCGCAGGGTCGCCCGGTCGGCGTCATCACCGACAGGACCGGCGGCCTGCTGGTGGCGGACGACGTCGGCAACGCGATCTGGCGGGTCAGCGCGGTACGGTAATAGACGGACGACGCAACGCACACTTCGTCACCCCGGACTTCCCCTTCGTGCAAGTAAAAGGCTGTCGTACGGCACCACGCCCTTCCCTGTTCTCCCGCGAAGGCGGGAGCCCAGTCTGGATCCCCGCCTTCGCGGGGAAACACGTCTTACTTGCTCGAGAGGGATAGCGACCGACGTGTTCCCCGGGGTCTACGGTTCGGCAAAGGGCCGGCACGATGACGAAGTCAGTCCGGAAGAATGTCTCGCGCAGCCGCCAGATCATCCTCGTCGACCATGACGCGCACCGGGATCAGCAGCCAGCTTCCCTCCATGATCGACATCCCGCCATCGAACGCGATCGCCGGGATGCCTTCGCTCTCCAGCCGCCCGACGATGATATGCGCCTCGTTCCGGCCGTACCGCCCCAGTTCTACCAGGCTCATGCGCCGCGCCGGTCCGGCAGGACGGTCGCAAGCCGCACCGGCAACCCGTCGATGCTCGCGGTCGGTCCCGCCAGTTCCTCGATCCGTTCGGCCTCGGTCTGTTTCGCGTGATATTTTGACAGCGTCTGCCGCTCGCGGTCCAGCGTCATGAACGGCACGCCCCAGCCACAACTCGTCTGCACTTCGTCGACCGCGATCACGAAGATCTGCCGCGTGCCCGGCAACGGCGTGAACCGCGCATACAGTTCGGCCCAGCCGTCGTCCTGCGGCAACACCGCGCGGCCCTTGCCATAGATTCGGAAGATCAGCGCGGGCTGGTCGAACGCGCAGAACATGATCGTGATGCGCCCGTCCGCGCCGAGATGCGCGTTCGTCTCGTTGCCGGAACCGCCGACGTCGAGATACGCGACCGTCTTCGCATCGAGCACGCGGAAACTGTCCATGCCCTTGGGACTGAGATTGATCCGTGCGCCTTCCGCCGCGGTCGCGACGAAGAACACCGGCTGCCGCGCGACAAACGCGCGGTGATCCTCGGTGAGCGCGGGAAAGAAGTCCATCGATCGGCTCCGAATTGACGCGCGGCAGGTACGCGCATACCCTGTGCGCATGAGACATGATCCTATCGCAACCGGCAAGCGCAAATCCGTGAACCTGTCGCTCGATACCGGTATCGTTGCAGCAGCGCGAGAAGCGGGGATTAATCTGTCGCAGGTCAGCGAGGCTGCAATCCGCGCGGCGGCAAGGCGCGTGCAGGAAGAAAAATGGCGCGAGGAGCATCGCGATTGGATCACGGCAAACAACGCCTGGATCGAAGAGAATGGCCTGCCGCTCGATCGATATCGATTGGCTTGATGGCGCGTTTCGACGTCTACCCCGCACCCGAAGGAGGGTATTGGCTCGACTGCCAGTCCAACCTGCTGTCGGACCTGAACAGTCGCTTCATCGTGCCTCTCCGGTTGTACGCCGATGTGCCCGGTGGCGATCGACGGTTAAACCCCGTCTTCTCCATTCACGGCACGGAGTATGTCATGCAGACGCACTTGGCGGCCGCGATCTCGGCGAAACTGCTGTCGGAGCCGACCACGTCCCTGGTCGAGCATGAATACCGCATCGGCAGCGCGATCGACATGCTTACGGGCAGTTACTGACGCCTAGGCCGCGGTCCCGCCGACCGTCAGCCCGTCGACCAGCAACGTCGGTTGCCCGACCCCGGCCGGCACCGACTGTCCGCCCTTGCCGCACATCCCGATACCCTCGTCGAGCGCGAAGTCGTTACCGATCCCGCGCACCCGGGTCAGCGAGCTCGGCCCGTCGCCGATCAGCGTCGCGCCCTTGATCGGCGCGCCGAGCTTGCCGTTTTCGATCAGATACGCCTCGGTGCAGCTGAACACGAACTTGCCCGACACGATGTCGACCTGACCGCCGCCGAACGCCTTGGCGAAGATACCCTTCTTGACGCGCGACAGGAGCTCGGCGGGATCGTCGTTGCCCGCCTTCATGAAGGTGTTGGTCATCCGCGGCATCGGCGCATGCGCGTAGCTTTCGCGACGGCCGTTGCCGGTCGCCTCGACCCCCATCAGCCGCGCGTTCAGCCGGTCCTGCATATAGCCCTTGAGAATGCCGTCCTCGATCAGCACGGTCTCGCGTGTCGGCGTGCCCTCGTCATCGATCGTCAGCGACCCGCGACGATCCTGCAGCGAGCCATCGTCGACCACCGTCACGCCCTCGGCCGCAACACGCTCGCCGATGCGACCCGAGAACGCCGACGTGCCCTTGCGATTGAAATCGCCCTCGAGCCCATGGCCGATCGCCTCGTGCAGCAGGATGCCGGGCCAGCCATTGCCGAGCAGCACGGTCATCTCGCCGGCGGGGGCAGCGATCGACTCAAGGTTGACCAACGCCTGCGACAGCGCCTCGTCGATCGCGCGGTTGTACGTCGCGGGCTCGAACAGGTCGTTATAGAGATAGCGCCCGCCGATCCCGTAGCTGCCCGTCTCGCGCCGACCGTTCTGCTCGGCGACGATCGACACGTTGAGGCGGACCAACGGCCGAACATCGGTCGCGACGAAGCCGTCCGCGCGGACAATCTCGACCACCGACCACGTCCCCGACAGGCTCACCGACACCTGCGCGACGCGCGGATCGCGCGCGCGGGCGGCCGCGTCGATCGTCTGGCACAAATTCACCTTGTCAGCGAACGGCACAAGGTCGAGCGGATCGGCGGCGGTGTAGCGGTGGCGGTTGGTGCCCTGCGGCGGGCCGGCCTTCGCGGCCACGCCCGGCTCGATCAACGCCATCGTCTCGGCGGCGCGACGGATCGCGGCGGGGGTCATCTCGTTCGAATGCGCGAACGCGGTCATCTCGCCCGACACCGCACGCAGGCCGAAACCCGAGCTCGTGTCGTAGGAGGCGGTCTTCAGCCGGCCGTCGTCGAACCCGAACGCCTCGGCCTTGCGATACTGGAGATACAGCTCGCCGTCATCGGCCTTGCCGAGCGCCTTGGCGGTCAGCGCCTGCGCCTGCTCGGGATCGAGCGTATCGCGGTAGAGGAAAGAACGGGGGTCTGCTGCTATCGTCATCCGATAGATATAAGCGGCTTAGCGCCCGGCGCCATCCCCGTGATCGCGCAAGGTCGACTGGTCCGCGCCATCGGCCGCGCCGCCGACGAGGATGAACCGGCGGTCGCAATAGCCGCAATCGACATAGCCGGTCTCGTCGATCTGCAACCAGACGCGCGGATGGCCAAGCGCTGCACCGCCGGGAATGTCGGTGGCGCCATCGCAGGCGACGCGGGCGTGGGTGACGCGGGTGGTTTCGAGCGGCGGATGCATGCGGGGGCGATAGCAAGGGCAGGCGGGCCGGGCAATTGGTTCTTCGGCGTGGGCAAGAAGGAAGAATGGGTTCACGCAGAGGCGCGGAGACGCGGAGGTGTTGCGCTTGTCGCGGAGCGACCTTCCGATCATCTAACGGCGGAACAGATATTTGCGTCTCCCGGCCGAAAGGCTGGATGCCACACCTCCGCGTCTCCGCGCCTCCGCGTGAACAAATCTTCTTTGCAACGCCCGAGGGGATGACCAGCCCCGCCCGCACCGCTATGCCGCAGCCATGACCGAAGCTGCGATCGCCATCAAAAACCTTTGCAAAACCTATGCGGGCGGCAAACGCGCGCTCGACGGCGTGACGTTCGACGTCCCCCGCGGCCAGATCTTCGGCCTGCTCGGCCCCAACGGTGCGGGCAAGTCGACGCTGATCAATATCCTTGCCGGCCTCGTCAACAAGACCGATGGCAACGCCGCGATCTGGGGGTTCGACATCGACGAGCATCCGCGCAACGCCAAGGCGTCGATCGGCATCGTCAACCAGGAGATCCTGTTCGATCCCTTCTTCTCGCCGTTCGAGACGCTCGAGATCCAGGCCGGGCTCTACGGCGTGCCCAAGGCGAAGCGCCGCACGATGGAACTGCTCCGCGCGGTGCACCTCGAGGACAAGGCGCACGCGTACGCTCGCACGCTGTCGGGCGGGATGAAGCGTCGCCTGATGGTGGCAAAAGCGATGGTCCACTCGCCCCCCGTCCTCGTCCTCGACGAGCCGACTGCGGGCGTCGACATCGAGCTCCGCCAGCAGCTCTGGACCTATGTCCGCAGCCTCAACCAGGCCGGCGTGACCGTCGTCCTCACCACGCATTATCTCGAGGAAGCCGAGGAACTCTGCGACCGGATCGCGATCATCAACAACGGCCGCCTGATCGCCAACGAACCGACCCGCGAACTGGTCGGCAAGGCGCAGGAAAAGATCGTCGCCGTCACCGTCGACCGCGATGTCACCGCTATCCCCGCCAACGCCTGCTTCCAGAAGATCACGCTGATGGGCAATCGCACGCTCGAGATCACCTACAAGAAGGACCGCGTGAACGCCGGCGAAGTCTTGGCGGCAATCCAGTCCGGCGGCTTCGGCATCGTCGACGTCTCGACCAAGGAACCCGATCTGGAGGACGTCTTCCTCAGCCTGACCCGCGCCGCCAACGCATGAACAGCGATATCCTGATCGTCGGCTCGGGCGCCGCAGGTCTCACCGCCGCGCTCAATCTCGCCGACCGCTTCAAGGTCACGGTGCTGGCCAAGGGCGCGCTGAACGAAGGCTCGACCGCCTGGGCGCAGGGCGGGATCGCCGCCGTGTTGGAGCCCGGCGACACGTTCGAGAACCATGTCGAGGACACGATGGTCGCCGGTGCCGGTCTCAACGATCGCGCGGTCGTCGAGATGGTCGTCGAGGGCGCGCCTGCCGCGATCGAGCGCCTGACGCACCTTGGCGTGCCGTTCGAAACCGAGGGCAATGCGCTTCACCTGACGCGCGAAGGGGGTCATTCGCACCGCCGCATCGTCCACGTCGCCGACGCGACCGGCTGGGCGGTACAGGAGGCGTTGCAGAAGGCCGCCGAGGCGCATCCGAACATCACCCTCGTTCCCGACCAGATCGCGATCGACCTCGCCACCGGCCGTCACGAGGAACGCTATTCGGGTGCCGGCAACGTCTGGGGCGTCTACGCCGTCGATCGCAAGACCGAGCGGGTCGCGCTTTACACTGCGCGGGCCACTATTCTGGCAACCGGCGGAGCGGGACGCACCTACCTCTTTTCGACCGCCCCACGCGGCGCGACCGGTGACGGCATCGCGATGGCGTGGCGCGCGGGCGCACGCGTCTCCAACATGGAGATGATGCAGTTCCACCCGACCTGCCTCTACAATCTGGAGGTCAAGAATTTCCTGATCACCGAGGCGGTGCGCGGCGAGGGCGGGCGATTGATCAACCCGTCGACCGGCAAGCGCTTCATGACCTATTACGACCCCGCGCGCATGGAACTCGCGCCGCGCGATATCGTGGCGCGCGCGATCGATGCCGAGATCAAGCGCTACGGCCTCGACTATGTCCATCTCGACATCAGCCACATGCCCGCCGACTTCATCCGGCATCACTTCCCGAACATCCACGAGAAGCTGCTGACGGTCGGCATCGACATGACGACGCAGCCGATCCCGGTCGTCCCAGCGCAACATTATACCTGCGGCGGGATCGTCATCGACGAACATGGCAAGACCGACCTTCCCGGCCTGTATGCCGCGGGCGAGTGCACCGAATCCGGCCTGCACGGCGCCAACCGCCTCGCGTCCAATTCGCTGCTCGAATGCTTCGTGTTCGGCGAAGCGGCGGCGGACAATATCGCCGCGAACTGGGACACGCTGCCCCCGCCCCCGCCGATCCGCCCCTGGGACGAAAGCCGCGTGACGGATTCGGACGAGGAGGTCGTGATCAAGCAGACCTGGACCGAAATCCGCCGTTTCATGTGGAATTACGTTGGCATCGTCCGCACCACCAAGCGGCTCGAACGCGCCAAGCACCGCATCGAATTGCTCAACGACGAGGTCGCGGAATATTATCAGCATTTCCGTGTCACGCCCGACCTGATCGAGTTGCGCAACCTGCTCCAGACCGCCGAGCTGATCGTGCGATCGGCGCTGCACCGGCACGAAAGCCGCGGGTTGCATTTCACGCTCGATTATCCCGAAACCCTGCCCGATGCGGTCGATACGGTTCTCGTTCCCTGACATATCGGCGGCTCGGCGCACCCTCGGCGCGCTTCGTCGCAGTGGGGCGCGGGCGCTGTTTCCCGCGCCCGATCAACGGATAAGGGTCGCTGCTCCAGTGCAGGGCGTTCAATCCATCATGACATCGGCGAGTGCGTTCAAGCGGCTTCTGGCAACCACCCTCTTCGGCGTGGCGCTCGCCGGATGCGGATCGGCGTCGCGGCCGAGCCCACCGGCGGTCACGCCAATGCATCAGGCGGAAGGCTTCGTCTCGATCCCGGTGCCGCCGCCGTTGCCGCGCGCCTCACGACCGGCACCCGCCAGCCTGGTCAACGCGATCTCCGAATTGCAGAGCGGATTCCAGGGCAAGGCCGGCATCGCCGTCCGCGCGGTCGACGATGGCTGGACGGTCGAGGCCGGCGGGCGCCAGTTGCTGCCGCAGCAGTCGGTCAGCAAGCTGTGGGTCGCAATGACCGTGATGGATCTGCGCGACCAGGGCAAGATCCGCCTCGACGAGCCGATCGTCGTCCGCCCGCAGGACCTGACGCTGTTCCACCAGCCGATCGCGATGCTGGTGAAGGGCGACGGCTATCGCACGACCGTCGGTGAGTTGCTGACCCGTGCGCTGACGCATAGCGACAATACCGCGAACGACCGGTTGCTCACGCGGGTCGGCGGGCCGTCCGCGGTGCGGTCGATGATCGCGCGGAAACAGCTTGGCGCGATCCGGTTCGGGCCGGGCGAGCGACTGTTGCAAAGCGGCACGGCGGGGCTGGTCTGGCAGCCCTCCTATGCGGTCAACGGCGGCTTCATGACGGCGCGTAATCGGCTGTCGCCGGCGGTACGCGAGGCTGCGATGAACGCGTATGTGCGCAATCCGCCCGACGGCGCCGCGCCGATCGCGATCGCCGATGCGATTGCCCGGCTGGCGAAGGGCGATATCTTGTCGGAAACCTCGACCAAGATTCTGCTCGACACGATGGGCCGCTCGGTCACCGGCCGTGCTCGCCTGCGCGCCGCGCTGCCGGGTGGCTGGGAGATCGCGCACAAGACCGGCACCGGCCAGGACCTCGGGCGGCGCAATGCGGGGTTCAACGACGTCGGCCTGCTGACCGCGCCGGACGGGCGCCGCTATGCGATCGCGGTGATGATCGGGGATACCATCCGGCCGATGCCCGAACGCCAGCGGCTGATCCAGGCGGCGGCGGCAGCGGTGGCGAAGTACGCCGGGACCACGCGGCCGCTGAACTGAAATCCGTTCCTGCTCCCCTCCCTGAAAGGGAGGGGTTGGGGGTGGGTCGGCCAGTTTGCGCCACCCACGTCTGGAATTTGCGGAAGCCGACCCACCCCCTGCCCCTCCCTTCCAGGGAGGGGTGAGAAGGCCGCCCTCAGTCGAACCCGTTCGCCAGGAAGCGCTCCGCCACTGCACAGTGCATCGCGATCCCGTGCGCCATCACGCGTTCGTCGATCGTCATCTTCGTATTGTGGAGCGGCGGATTGGTGCGCGGATCGCTGCCCTCTGGCGCCGCGCCGATAAAGGCCATCGCGCCGGGCAGTTTCTGGAGCACGTACGAAAAGTCCTCCGCGCCCATCATCGGCGGCATCACCTGATACGCACCCTCGCCGCCGATCGCGGTCGCGCACGCCTTCATCAGGTCGGTCGCGCGCTCGTCGTTGACGGTGACCGGATAGCCTTCCTCGATCGTCGGCGTACCGACCGCGCCATGCGCCGCGGCAATCCCTTCGACCATGCGGATGAACGCCCCGCGCACCTGCTCCCGGGTGCGTTCCGACAGCGTCCGCATCGTACCGAGCATCTCGACGGTCGATGGAATGACGTTGTGCGCGCTGCCGGCGTTGAGCTTGGTAATCGAAAGCACGGCGGGGTCGGTGACCGCGACCTGGCGCGCGACATAGGTCTGCAAGGCGGTGACAATTTCACACGCGATCGGCAGCGGGTCGAGGCAGTCGTGCGGCATCGCCGCATGGCCGCCGCGGCCCGTGATCGTCGCACGCAGCGTGTCGGTCGAGGCCATCAGCGTACCCGCGCGGCTGACGACATGGCCCATCGGCATGTTGGGCGAGATGTGGAGCGCGAACCCCGCCTCGGGCAGCGGCGAGTCGAGCAGGCCGTCGGCGATCATGTGGCGCGCGCCGTGATGGCCCTCCTCGCCGGGCTGGAACATGAACACGACCGTGCCGGGAAGCTCGTCGCGGCGGGCGCAGAGCGCCTTGGCCGCGCCAACGAGCATCGCGGTGTGCGAATCATGCCCGCAGGCATGCATCGCGCCGTCGATCTTCGAGGCGAACGGCAGCCCGGTTTCCTCCTGCATCGGCAGCGCGTCCATGTCGCCGCGCAACAGGACGGTGCGGCCATTGCCACCGGCATTGCCACCCCGCCCGCCGCGCAAGATCGCGACGAAGCCCGTGGTGGAGGTGCCTTCACGGATTTCCAGCGGGAGGCCAGCGAGCGCGGCCTTTACCTTGTCGGATGTGCGCGGGCAGTGGAGGCCGACTTCCGGATCGGCGTGGATGGCACGTCGGAGGGTGATCGCGTCGTCGAGGCTGTCCTCGCCGATCGCGGTCCAGTCGGTCGGGGCCCAATCGGTGGTGGATTCGAAATCGAGGGACATCGTCTGGCTCCTTGAGTGGCGTAACCACCACCCCGGCGAAGGCCGGGGCCCAATTGGAAAGGTAGATGTAACGGAGCGCCGTCCGACGTTACCTCCGTTCCCCAATTGGGCCCCGGCCTTCGCCGGGGTGGTGTTTGTGTAGAGGGCAGCCCGCCCCCGATCATGGAGGCAGTCTACCCCCGGAACAGCCCGCCTAGAACCCCGCGCAGGACCGTGCCGACCAAGCCACCGCTCGTCGACGACCGGCGCGACTTGGTGCCGAAGACCTGCTTGCCGATCTCGTTCGCCACCTGCCGACCGATCGAAGAACTCGCCGCGCGGGTCGCCGAGGTCGCCATCTTGGTCCAGGGGGAGTTTGCCGCCTCACGGTCAGCCTCGCGTCGCTGGCGGTCCGCCTCGCGCTGTTCTGCAACCCGGGTCCGCTCGGCCTCTTTCGCCGCCTTCGCATCGAGCTTCGCCTGCGCCGCCGCAGCCTTTTCTACCTCGGTCGTCGCCTTGGCCTCTGCCGCCGCAGCGCTCGCCTCCAGCGTCTTGGCCGCCAGCAGTTCCTCCGCCGATTCGCGGTCGACCAGCGTGTCGTATTTCGCGCCGATCGCGTCGGTCTCGATCATCACTTTCCGCTCAACCGGGGTAATCGGCCCAACGCGCGAGGCGGGCGGCTTGATCAGCGTCCGCTCGACCGGAGTCGGCGATCCGTCGGGCTGGAGCAGCGACACGAGCGCCTCGCCGACCTTCAACTCGGTGATGATTGTCGCGACATCAACGCCGGGGTTCGCGCGGAACGTCTCCGCCGCAGACCGCACCGCCGCCTGGTCGCGCGGCGTGAACGCACGCAGCGCATGCTGCACCCGGTTGCCGAGCTGCCCCGCGACGGTATCGGGGATATCGATCGGGTTCTGCGTGATGAAATACACGCCCACCCCCTTCGAGCGGATCAGGCGGACGACCTGTTCGATCTTCTCCAGCAGCGCCTTCGGGGCTTCGTCGAACAGCAGATGCGCCTCGTCGAAGAAGAAGCACAGCACCGGCTTGTCGGGATCGCCGACCTCGGGGAGATGCTCGAACAGCTCGCTCATCAGCCACAGCAGGAAAGTCGCGTACAGCTTCGGCGAGGCCATCAACTTGTCGGCAGCAAGGATGTTGACGATCCCCCTGCCCCGGTCGTCGGTACCGATGAAGTCGTCCATCTCCAGTGCCGGCTCACCGAAGAAATTCTCCGCGCCCTGGGTGCGCAGCTGAAGCAACGAGCGCTGGATCGCGCCGATCGACTGCTTAGAGACGTTGCCATAGGTCACGGTCAGCTCGTCCGCTCGGCCCGCGCATTCGGTGAGCATCGCCTGGAGATCGTCGAGGTCGATCAGCAACAACCCTTCCTTGTCGGCGACGTGGAAGGCGATCGTCAGCACGCCCTCCTGAACCTCGTTCAGGTCCATCAGCCGCGACAACAGCAACGGCCCCATCTCGCTGATCGTGGTGCGGATCGGATGCCCCTGCTCGCCGAACAGGTCCCAGAACTGCACCGGGTTGTCGGCATAGGCCCAGCCGTCGTCGCCGATCGCCTTGGCGCGCTCGGCAAAGCTCGCATGCGTCTTGGCGGTCGGCGATCCGGCCATGGCGAGACCCGACAGGTCGCCCTTCACGTCGGCGACGAAGCACGGCACGCCGTTCGCGGAGAAGCCCTCGATGATGCCCTGCAACGTCACCGTCTTGCCAGTACCGGTCGCGCCCGCGATCAGGCCGTGGCGGTTGGCACGCTTGAGTTCCAACGTCTGCGGCTTGCCGTCAACGCTCGCGCCGATGAAGATGCCGTCGCTCATGGGTCTCGTCCTCTGTAGCCGGCGCCGACCCTAACCCTGCACGATGCAAAGAAAAAGGACCGCCGCTCGGGTGAGCGACGGTCCTTTCCAAGTCGGTTGGGTCAGTCGAGTCTTACTTGATCTTGACCGGCAGGAACTGCGCCGGACCGCGGCCACGCTTGACCTGCAACAGAACCTGCGGACGCCCGGCGGACTTGGCGGTCGTCACTGCGGTCTGAACGTCGGCCGCGGTGCGCACCGGCGTGCCGTTGACCGACATGATGACATCGCCACGCTTGAGCTTGCCATACGCATCGCTGGTCTGCGCGACCACGGCGATGACGACGCCCTGCGTGCCAGCCTCGACGCCGACCGCCTGTGCGATCGCCGGGGTCAGCGGCTGTACGCCGATGCCGAGCGCCGCGCCTGCCGTCGGTGCGGTGGTCGAGCCCGAATCGTCGCCGTCGTCGCTGTCGTCGCCGCCGAAGCCCTGCGCGTCGCCGCCGAGTGTCGCCGCCAGCTTGTCTGCGCTCGGACGCGGTACGACGACCACGTTGGCGGTCGTCGGCTTGCCGTTACGCAGGATGTCGAGAAGCGCGGTCTGGCCGGGCTTCACGTTCGAGACGAGGTACGACAGCGACTGGTCGACCGTTACCGGCTGACCGTTCACCTTGGTCACGACGTCGCCTGCACGCACGCCGGCCTTAGCCGCCGGGCCACCGGCGGTCACGTCGTTGATCAGCTCACCCTGGTTCTTGGGGATGCCGAGCGCCGCAGCGGTATCCTCGTTGATCGTACCACCCGGCTGCAACTGGACGCCGATATAGCCGCGCTCGATCGTGCCGCCCTTCATGAAGGTGGCGATGATCGGCTTGGCGACGGCCGCGGGGATCGCGAAGCCGATGCCGATATTGCCGCCCGACTGGCTGAAGATCTGCGAGTTCACGCCGATCACGTTGCCGTTCAGATCGAACATCGGTCCACCCGAGTTGCCCTGGTTGATAGAGGCATCGGTCTGGATGAAGCGGTCATACGCGCCGCCCTGGCCGGTGACGCGGTTGATCGCCGAAACGATGCCCGCGGTCACGGTGCCGCCGAGGCCGAACGGCTCGCCGATCGCGACGACCCAATCGCCGACGCGCGCGCCGTTCGAATCGCCGAACTTCACGAACGGCAGGTTCGCCGCATCGATCTTCAGCAGCGCGAGATCCGATTCCTGATCCTTGCCGATGACCTTGGCGACATATTCCTTCTTGTCGCTGAGCGTCACCGTGATCGAATCGACCGTCGCGCCCTGCGCGCCCGGCGAGATCACGTGGTTGTTCGTGACGACATAGCCGTCGGGCGAGATCAGGAAGCCCGAGCCGAGCGAGGCGCCCTCGCGCTTCACCGGGGGAGCGCCCGGCGCGCCGCCACCGCCCATGCCGCCGAACAGGTCGCCGAACGGCGTGCCCGCGAACGGATTGGCCTGCTGCTTCTGGACGATCGTCTGCTTGGTCGAGATGTTGACGACCGCAGGCTGGAGCCGCGCGACCATATCGGCGAAGCTCATCGGCGCGCCGGGTTTCGGCGAGACGGCCTGGATCGCACCGGGTTCGTTCTGCGCGACCTGCGCGCCGCTGGGCTGGAGCGCGAGCGTCGCGGTCGCGCCGCCGAGGAGAAGAGCACTGGTAATGGCGTAGGCGTAACGCACTAGATGTTGTCCTCTCGTTTCATCAATCGAAACAGGTATCCCGTAGGGACGCCGTTCTGAACAATGCTTGAATATGAACAGGGGTTCAAAGGTTCCGCAGGCTCAACGCCCGCGGCCCTCGAATTCCCTCAGATAACTGTTGTTCGGCGAAAGAATGATCGAGGTCGATCCTTCGGGTGCCGGACCGCCATCCACGCCGAACGTGTGGCGATACGACTGCATCGCACGGTAGAAGTCGTAGAAATCGGCGTCCTTGCCGAAGCTCTCGGCATAGATCTTCGCTGAATCCGCATCGGCCTGCGCACGAACGATCTGTGCCTGCTTCTGGCCCTCAGCCCGGATCGTGATCGCCTCCTGCTGGCGCGCGCTCGACATGCGCTTGAGCGCGCTTTCGAGTGGCAGGCCGACGGGCAGGTTCGCCTGCTTGATGCGGACGTCGACGATCTCGACGCCGTATTGGCTGGCGACGCGCTGGAGGCCCTTCTGGATGTTGTCCATCAGCTCCGAGCGTTCCGGGCTCAGCAGTTCGACGAAGCGCCGCTTGCCGAGTTCGTTGCGCAGCGCCGAACCGAGGATCGGGCGAAGCTGATCGGGAATCCGGTCCTCGCTGCCGACTGCATTCCGCATCTTCCGCGGATCGACGATCCGGTAGCGCGCATAGGCGTCGACTTCGAGCCGCAACTGGTCGGTCGACAGCACCAGCGTGTTGTCGAGTTCGAGATCCTGGACGCGCTTGTCGATCCAGACGATCCGGTCGACGAACGGGATACGCGCGATCAGGCCGGCGCCGGTCTGGCCAAACGCGGTGTTGGGCTGCCACGCGTTGACCGTGCGGATCGGCTGGCCGAAGCGCAGGATCACCGCCTGCTTGGTCTCGGGCACGATCGCGAAGGTCGCGGCGGCGAGGATCACCAGCAGCAGCGCGACGATCCCGGCCACGATCGGGTTGCGGAAACTCACGGCGTTCACTGGGCAGCTCCAGGCTGAGCTTGGGGTGCCGCGGCGGCAGCGGCAGGCTGCGCGACCTCGGGGTTGGGCAAGCGCTTGGCGTTCGACAGCGGCAGGTACGGCACGAGACCGCCCGGCGTCTCGACGATCGTCTTGTCGCTCTTGGCGAGCACCGCCTCCATCGTCTCGTAATACATGCGGCGGCGCGTCACCACGGGTGCGAGCTTGTACTGCTCGTAGACCTTGTCGAACGACGCGGCCTCGCCCTGCGCGCGCGCCACGACCTGCTGCGCGTACGAGCGCGATTGGTTGAGGTTGGCGATCGCCTCCTGCTGCGCGGCGGTGACCGCGTTGAAGTCCTCGACGATCCGTGCGGGCGCAGCAGCCTGCTTGATCGCCACGCCCTGGATGCGGACGCCGGACTTATAGTCGTTGAGGATCTGCTGCGTCATGTCCGCGACGCGCTGCTCGATCACGGTGCGGCCCGTACCGATCGCCTGGTCGAGCGTCGTCGTAGCGACCACCGCGCGCATCGCGCTCTCGGCGGCGGCACGGACGGTCTCGTTCGGCTCGGCGAGCTGGAACACGTAATCGCGCGGATCGGCGATGTCCCAGCGCACCGAGTATGCGAGGTCGATGATATTCTGGTCGCCGGTCAGCGTCAGGTTCTCGCCCTCGCCTACGGGGAAGTTGTCGGTGCGGATCTTCTGCACGTCGACCACCATCACATTGGCGATCGGCGCGGGCATCGTCAGGCGGATACCCGGATCAAGCGTCCCGGCATATTTGCCGAAGTACGTGACCACGCCGCGCTGCTGCGGGCCGATCTGATGCACCGAGGTGAACAGGATCCAGACGACCGCGATGATCGCGACACCGATCGCCCAGAGCGCGCGGGCATTCGCGCCCGACGGCAAGCCGCCGAAGCCGCCATTGCCGCCGCCCCCTCCGCCCGAGCCGCGCGCCTTGCGCAGGAACTCGTCGAGCGCAGTAGGCTTGGCCGCGGGTTTGCGACCGCCGGGCGGCAAGGCCCAGGGGTTGCGCGGGCCAGGGTTACCATCGTCGCCCGAGCCGCCCCAGGGGCCTTTCGGTGTTTCGGTGGCGAGGATATCGGGGCGCCGGAACCAGCGCGAGAAGATCGTCATACCAACCTTTATAGGTAGGCGCGGGCGGAAAAACAGTGCCAAGCGCCCTTGGCGGCCCTATCTGGCCCGCATGATCGATATCGAAGCGGTAAAGGCGGCGGTTGCCGCAGTGGCGGGCAAGCGGGCGACGGTCCGGCTCGAGGGGACACGCGCCGGCATCATCATCGATGCGACCGGGCTCGACCCGCAGGCACGCGATGCGCTGGAGGCGACCGTGCGGATGGCCGCGACGCAACCCGGCGTGACAGAAGTGCGGATCGCGGTGACCGCCGAACGCTCGACCCGCCGGCTGATCGCGGTCGCCAGCGGCAAGGGCGGCGTCGGCAAATCGACGCTTGCCGCCAATCTCGCCATCGCCATGTCGCGCGCCGGTCGCCGCGTGGGGCTGGTCGACGCCGATATCTACGGTCCGTCTCAGCCTCGCCTGATGAACGTCGAGGGCACGCGCCCGACCGCCAAGGACAAGGTGCTCGATCCGGTCCCGACCCCGTACGGCGTACCGTTGCTGTCGATGGGGCAACTCGTCGAGCCGGGAAAGGCGATCGCCTGGCGCGGGCCGATGGCAGCGGGCGCGCTCGGGCAACTCGTCGAAGCCGACTGGGGCCTTACCGACACGCTCGTGCTCGATCTCCCGCCCGGCACCGGCGACGTACAGCTGACGATGGTTCAGAAATACCGTCCTGCGGGCGCGGTGATCGTCTCGACCCCGCAGGATCTCGCGCTGATCGACGCGCGCCGGGCGATCGACCTGTTCGAGAAGGCCGGCATTCCCATCATCGGTCTGGTCGAGAACATGGCCGGCTATATCTGCCCGCATTGCGGCGAAGCGTCGGACCCGTTCGGCAACGGCGGCGCGGAGGCGGCGGCGCGCGAACTGGGCATCCCGTTCCTCGGCCGCGTGCCGCTGACGATATCGATCCGCACCGCGTCCGATGCAGGCACACCGCCGGCTTCAAACCCGGACGATATCGTGTTCATGCCGATTGCGGCTCAGGTCGTCGCATGGCTCGGAAAACTGTGAAACCAGCAGGCCCGATCAGCGTTGTCTTATTACCGGTCGTACCCGACGCGTAGAGTTGCGGTACGAGCGGACCAGGTTTCCCCCGATAGGAGGCATCGATGCCATTGACCGCCGATGCCGACATCAAGGCCTTGCTCGAAGGCGCACGGACGATCGCGATGGTCGGCGCCTCCGATCGCCCCGACCGCCCCTCCTACGGCGTGATGGCCAAGCTTCAGGCACACGGCTACCGCGTGATCCCGGTCAATCCGCAGATCACCGGCGAGCACATCCACGGCGAGTTCGTCTTCCGTGAGCTGTCGCAACTCGGCGACCCGATCGACATCGTCGATATCTTCCGCAACTCGGCCGCAGCCGGTGAAGCGGTCGACCAAGCGATTGCAGCGGGTGCGAAGGCGGTTTGGATGCAACTCGGCGTCGTCAACGAGGACGCGGCGGCACGCGCCGAAGCCGCAGGGCTGAAAGTCGTTATGGATCGCTGCCCGGCGATCGACATTCCCAGGCTCGGAGTCGCCAAGATCGAGCAATGATGCTTGCCCCGGCGTGCGATCGCGGTCAGTCTGAATGTCTGTCCGGGAGGCGCCGATGCTCGCGATGCTGCTGTCGATACTGATCGAGGACCCCCTGATGGCCACCGCAAAGGCGCGGATGGCCGCCGAGCAACCCTGTATCCAGAGCGCGGACGAAACCGACATCACGGTCTGCGGCATGCGGACCGCCGATCGATTTCGCGTGCCGTTCGTCGTCCATGACGCCGGTGATCCCAAGCATGAGAGCGTCCGCAACGAACGCACTCGCTTGCTCCGCCGCACTTCGCCGCTCGCCGATCTCGGTCCGTTCCAGGTCGGTGGCGGGATGGCGGGCGTGAGCATGACGGTGGGTGGCGAAGGCGGCACGTCGTTCCGCAAGCCCGCGCCGTAAAAGGGGTTATCCGATGTTCGCCGCCATCCTGTCCGTGCTGATGCAGGTCGCCACACCGTCTCCGAACGCGGCGCCGGAGCGATTTTCGATCCTGGTCGATCCGTGCGCGGCCACCTCGAAGGATGGCAACGAGATCATCGTCTGCGGCGGCCCCGCCGCGAACAGTCCGCGCCTGCCGCTTCCTGACGAACGTGGCCCGCCCGACCACGCGGTTGCCTCCAACCCCAACCTCACCGCCGTCCGCGCCCTGGAGTTGTCGGACACACCGTGTGCCGCCCGACAGGGAGGATGCCAGGTCGGCTTCGGCCCACCGATCGCCCCGATCGCGAAGGCTGCGGTCGGATTGATCAAAAGTGCGCTGGCCAAGAAGCCCGACAAGACCGGCCGCGTGCCGATCGATCTCGACGGCCCCGTCGGTACCGTGAACTAAGGCTTTGGAGGCGCTGTGATCCTGCTGTCGATCCTGTTGCAAGCCGCCGCGCCGACGACGCCGATCGTCGCACCGCCGCCGCAGAGCTGGTCGATCCTGAATCCCCCCGCCTGCCCCGGTTCGAGCCCGACCGAGATCGTCGTCTGCGGCAGCAACGGGTCGTCGGAGCAGCGCCTCCCCCTGCCCGGCGAGCGCCCGCCGCAGGACCGCCCACGCCAGCCGACTGGCGATCCGCGCGCCGCGCTCGACAATGCCGGGCGGCCCTGCCCGCCGGGTGGCTGCACCGGGGTGAATTTGCTGACGGTCCCGGTCGTCCTGATCCGTGGCATCGGCGCGCTGATCGATCCGCATAGCTGCTGCGAGAATGGCGAGGGGAAGGATCCGATGGCGCTGGTACGAGACGTGGCCGGCAAGTTCCGGAAGAAGCCGGATACGTCGAACCGCGTGCCGATCGTACTGGATGATCCGGTAAAATAGAATCCGGCAAGTCTTCCACCGGACCAACCAAAATGTTTCCCCGCGAAGGCGGAGACCCAGACTGGGCTCCCGCCTTCGCGGGAGAACAAGAGAGGAAGTCGAGCAGCAATCGGTACGACCGACGGCCTCTAGCAAAGTTTTCTCCCCTCCCTGGAAGGGAGGGGTCGGGGGTGGGTAGGCCCGCTTGAGCCACTTACGTCTGGATTGCGCGGAAGCCGACCCACCCCCTGCCCCTCCCTTCCAGGGAGGGGAGCAGAAGACCCTCGATCCAGACGATCGCCGCCACCCGGGCGAGGATCGCCACGCTGGCAAGGATCACCACCCCGGCGAAGGCCGGGGCCCAATTGGGGGACGCGGCTAACGAAGGGTGTGCGCTGTTACTGCGACCTTTCCAATTGGGCCCCGGCCTTCGCCGGGGTGGTTGGTCGGTTGGGCGCCCCCCTCAATCCAGAATATGCATCCACATCGGCTGCCCCACGAGGCTCTGCGACCCGCGCAGCTTCTCCAGCGCCTGGGCGATCGACCGCTCCGGACTCTCATGCGTGACGATCGCCACCAGCACGCTGCCATCGGCGATCGCCCCGCGCTGGATCAGGCTCTCGATCGACACACCGGCGTCGCGCATCGCCGCTGCGATCTCGGCCAGCACGCCGACCCGGTCCGCCACGGTAAAGCGCAAATACGCGCGGCCGCGCCGCTCGCCACTGTCGGCCTTGGGCGCCGCCGTCAGCGACACCACCGGCATCGCGAACGGCGGGCCGAACTCGCCACGCGCGATGTCGATCAGATCCGCGACGACTGCGCTCGCGGTCGGTCCATCGCCCGCCCCTGCACCCTGGAACAGCAGGCGGCCGACGAAGTTGCCCTCTGCCACGACCGCGTTAAGCGATCCGGTGACGTGCGCCAGCGGATGATCGATCGGCACGAGATGCGGATGCACGCGCTGGAACAGCCCGTCCGCCCCTGCTTCCGCCAATCCCAGCAGCCGCACGCGATAGCCGAGCGCCGCCGCCTCGGCGATGTCCGCGCCCAGCAGATGGCGAATGCCGCTGATCGCGACGTCGTCGAACGCCGGCTGCGTGCCGAACGCGACCGCGGCCAGGATCGACAGCTTGTGCGCGGCATCGACGCCGTCGATGTCGAAGCTCGGATCGGCTTCGGCGAACCCGAGCGCCTGCGCCTCGGCCAGCACCTCCGCAAAGTCGCGACCTTCCGATTCCATCTTCGACAGGATGAAGTTGCAGGTCCCGTTGAGGATGCCATAGACGCGGGCGATCTCGTTCGCCGCCGCGCCCTCACGCAGGCCCTTGATCACCGGGATGCCGCCCGCCACCGCCGCCTCGAACTTCAGCGCGACACCCGCGGTCTCCGCCGCCTGCGCGAGCTCGAGCCCATGATGCGCGATCATCGCCTTGTTCGCGGTGACGAAGCTCCGCCCTGCTCCCAGCGTGCTGCGCGCCAGCGTCAGCGCCGGACCATCGGAACCACCGATCAGCTCGACCACGACATCCGCCCCCGGCTGCTTCGCCAGCGCGGTCGTGTCGTCGACCCACGCGAACCGCGACAGATCGACGCCGCGATCCTTGCCGCGATCGCGTGCGGACACCGCAACGATCTCGATCTCGCGCCCGGCCCGCCGCGCAATCAACTCGCGGTTCGCATCGAGCAGCCGGATCACCCCGCCGCCTACAGTCCCCAGCCCGGCCAGGGCTACGCGCAATAGTTCGCTCATTTTCGTCCTCCACTCGCGCGTCCGGTTACGTTTCACAGAGGTTTTGCGCAATCCTGATGACGCATGCGCGTTGCGCCCCTATCTGGGCGTCATGTCCGGCCGCTTCGATCACCTCCCCAACCGTCGCACGATCATCGATCGCCGCGCCGTCGCCGAAACCATTGCCGCGTTGGAAGGCGTCGACCCGACCGTGCTCCGCCGCGACGCGACCGCGTTGCTGAAGGCCGCGCTCGATAAGGGCCGGATCGAAGTCGAACGTCGCCTCGTCGAACATCCGTCGCGCGGGTTGGAAGCATCGAGTGCGCAGGCCTATCTGATCGACGCACTGCTCCGCATCCTGTTCGATTTCACGACGCAGCGGCTCTACCCCCTGCCCAACCCGACGATCGGCGAGCGGCTGACGGTGATCGCGGTCGGCGGTTACGGCCGCGCGGAGATGGCGCCGCATTCGGACGTCGATATCGGCTTTCTCACGCCCGGCAAGCAGACCCCCTGGGCCGAGCGCGTGATCGAATCGATGCTGTACGCACTGTGGGATCTCGGGCTGAAGCTCGGCCAGTCCAGCCGCTCGCTCGACGAGATGGTCCGCCAGGCGAAGAGCGACGTCACCGTCCGCACAGCGCTGCTCGAGGCGCGCTACGTCTGCGGCGACACCGAACTGTACGAACAGGCGTCGCACCGCTTCAAGACCGAGGTCCAGGCCGACACCGCCCGCACCTTCATCGCCGACAAGCTCGCCGAACGCGACGCGCGCCACCGCAAGATGGGCGACACGCGCTATGTCGTCGAACCCAACATCAAGGAGGGCAAGGGCGGCCTGCGCGATCTTCACGCATTGTTTTGGATCGGCAAATACATCTACGACGTCCAGCGCGCCGCCGAACTGGTCGAGGTCGGGCTGTTCACCAAGGCCGAATACCGCCTGTTCCACCGCGCCGACAATTTCTTCCAGGCGGTGCGTTGCCATTTGCACAGCATCACCGGCCGCGCCGAAGATCGGCTGACGTTCGACCTGCAACGCGAGATCGCCGACCGGATGCGGTTCTCCGACCGACCGGGCAAGTCGAAGGTCGAGCGATTCATGCAGTTCTATTTCCTGCAGGCGAAGACCGTCGGCACGCTCAGCGGCGTGTTCCTAGCGCATCTCGACGAGAAATTCGCGGCGCGGGGACGGCGTTTCGGGCTGCCGACGATCCGCCGGTCGCCGCGCAAGCTCAATGGCTTCGTGCTCGATCGCGGTCGGCTGGCACTGCCGAGCGACGACTTCTTCCAGGCCGATCCCGAACGCCTGATCGAGATATTCCAACTGGCGGACAAGCACGGCGTCGAGATCCACCCCTTGGCCATGCGAGTCGCCGCCCGCGACGCCAAACTTGTCGATGAAGTTCGCAACAGCCCCACCGCCAACGCCCTCTTCCTCGATGTGCTAACTTCGCCACGCGATCCCGAACTCGTGCTGCGCTGGATGAATGAGGCGGGCGTGTTCGGCCGCTTCGTGCCCGATTTCGCGCGTGTCGTCGCGCAGATGCAGTTCGACATGTATCACCACTACACCGTCGACGAGCACACCATCCGCGCGATCGGCCTGCTCGCGCGGATAGAGAGTGGCGTGCTGAAGGAAGAGCATCCGCTCGCCAGCGCGATCTTCGAACAGATCGTGTCGCGGCGCGCTTTGTATGTCGCGGTGCTGCTCCACGACATCGCCAAGGGCCGTGGCGGCGATCATTCGATCCTTGGCGCGGAGGTGGCACAGCGGCTCTGCCCGCGCTTCGGGCTGACGCCTGCAGAAACCGAAACCGTCGCCTGGCTGGTCCGCTGGCACCTGTTGATGTCCGCCACCGCGTTCAAGCGCGACCTCAGCGACTTCAAGACGATCCTAGATTTCTGCGATGTGGTGCAGAGCCCGGAGCGTCTGCGGCTCCTGCTGACGCTGACGATCGTCGACATCCGCGCAGTCGGACCTGGCGTGTGGAATGGGTGGAAACGCCAGTTGCTCGGCGATCTGTACGAGTCGGCGGAGGAGGTCCTGCGCCTCGGCCACAAGCAGAAAGGCCGTGCCGAACGCATCGCCGCCAAGCAGGAGCATCTGCGCGATGCACTCGGCTGGGACGAAGAGACGTTCGCGACGCTCGTCCACCGGCTCCCCGAAGCCTATTGGATCGCCGAGCCCGAGGACGTGCTGGCGCACAATGCGCGCTTCCTTGCGAATACCGGCGACGCGCAGCTCGCGATCGACGCGCATGTCTATCCGGGGCGCGGCGCGACGCTTGTTACGATCTACGCGGCCGATCATCCGGGGCTGTTCTACCGCATCGCTGGTGCGATCCACGTCGCGGGCGGCAACATCATCGACGCGCGTATTCACACCACGCGCGACGGAATGGCGATCGACAATTTCCTCGTCCAGGACCCGTTCGGGCGTCCGTTCGACGAGTCCGGCCAGCTCTCGAGGCTCAAGACTGCGATCGAGGACGCGCTCGCCAACCGTGGCAAGCTGGCCGATCGACTGGTGGCAAAGCCCCTGCCCCGGACACGCGCGGAGGCCTTCGACATTGTTCCGAACGCGCTGGTCGACAACAAGGCGTCGAACCGGTTCACGGTGGTCGAGGTCAACGCGCGCGACCGGCCGGCGCTGCTGAACCAGCTCGCGAATGCGCTGTTCCAGTCGAAGGTCACGATCCATTCCGCACACGTCGCAACCTATGGCGAGCGAGCGGTGGATACGTTCTACATCACCGACCTGACGGGGGATCGGATCACCCAGCCTGCAAGGTTGAGGACGTTGGAGCGGCGGTTGCTGGCGGCGGCGGCGGGGGAAGAGATCGATCTGGCGGCCTGACCGACAATGAAGCGGACCGACTCTTCTGCCCGGTCCTCCCGCACGGAAGCCGGTTCTAGAGCAACGATACGCAGCACCTGAAATCCTGAGTTCCCACCTTCGCGGCAGAACAGGAAAGGCTTCCGCAAACACGGTACAGCCTCACCAGTAGCGTCACTTATTCCAAAGCCAGGGCCTTGTCGGAGCGGTGGTACCTGCGGAGGACCTCCGCCGGAGTGGTATATTGGGGTCTGCTCCGCCCCCGATATGCCGAGACCTATTCGACCGTCACGCTCTTCGCGAGATTGCGCGGCTGATCGACGTCCGTGCCTTTCAGCACCGCCACATGATACGCCAGCAACTGCACCGGCACCGCATACACCAAAGGCGCGATCAGCGGGTGGACCTTCGGCATCGTGATCGTCGCCATGCAGCCCTCGCCGGCCGCCTGGATACCGTCATAGTCCGAGATCAGCACGACCTTGCCGCCGCGCGCCATGACTTCCTGCATGTTGCTGACGGTCTTGTCGAACAGCGGGCCCGACGGCGCGATGACGATGACGGGCACATGCTCGTCGATCAGCGCGATCGGGCCGTGCTTCATCTCGCCGGCGGCATAGCCCTCGGCGTGGATGTAGCTGATTTCCTTGAGCTTCAGCGCACCCTCGAGCGCCAGCGGGTAATCCGTCCCGCGGCCGAGATACAGCACGTCGCGCGCGCCGGCGATGTTGTGCGCCATCGCCTCGATCGCCTCGTCATACGCGAGCGCGCCGTTGAGCGCAGCGGGAGCCTCCGACAGATGCCGGACGATCTCGCGCTCCTGGTCCTTCGTCAGCAGCCCCTTCGCACGTGCCAGATTGGCGGCGAGCGCAGCCAGCACCGCGAGCTGGCAGGTGAACGCCTTGGTCGAAGCGACGCCGATCTCCGGCCCGGCATGCGTCGGCAGCAGCAGATCCGCCTCGCGCGCCATCGAGCTGGTCGGCACGTTGACGACGACCGCGATCTTCTGACCCTCCGCCTTGGCATGGCGCAGCGCCGCCAGCGTGTCCGCCGTCTCGCCCGACTGCGAGATGAAGAGGGCGAGGCCGCCGTCTTCCATCACCGGCGCGCGGTAGCGGAACTCGGAGGCGACATCGAGATCGACGGGCACGCGCGCGAACTGCTCGAACCAGTATTTCGCGACCATGCCCGCGTAGAAGCTCGTCCCGCAGGCGACGATCGTGACGCGGCGGATAGCTGACAGGTCGAACTCGGGGATCGGTAGCGAGACCTCACCCTCCATCCGCTTCAGGTACGAGCGCAGCGTCTGCGCGACGACGATCGGCTGCTCGTAGATCTCCTTGAGCATGTAATGCTTGTGGTTGCCCTTCGAGATCAGGTCGCCGGTCACGCCCGAGATCGTGATCGCACGCTCGACGGGGGCGTTGTCGCGGTCGTAGACCTGCGCGCCGTCGCGGGTCAGCACGACCCAGTCGCCCTCGTCGAGATAGGCGATCCGCTGCGTCAACGGCGCGAGCGCAAGCGCGTCCGAGCCGAGGTACATCTCGCCCTCCCCGTGCCCGACGACCAAGGGCGAGCCGAGGCGCGCGCCGATCAGCAGGTCGGGATGCTGGCGGAACAGGATCGCGAGCGCGAACGCGCCGTGCAACCGCGGCAGCACGTCGCGGACGGCGGAGACCGGATCCATCCCCGCCTCGATCTTCTCGCTGACGAGATGCGCGACGACTTCGGTGTCGGTCTCGCTGGTGAACGTGCGGCCACGCGCGATCAGCTCGTCGCGCAGCGGCTTGAAGTTCTCGATGATCCCGTTGTGGACCACCGCGACTTCGCCGGTCGCGTGCGGATGCGCATTGTTGGTGGTCGGGCCGCCATGCGTCGCCCAGCGGGTATGGGCGATCCCGGTCTTGCCGGGCAGCGGATGCGCGGCCAGTTCGTTGGCGAGGTTGACGAGTTTCCCCGACGCCCGCCGCCGCTCGATCGCGCCGTCGTGATCGGTGGCGATCCCCGCCGAATCATACCCGCGATATTCGAGCCGCTTCAGGCCGTCGAGCAGGCGGTCGGCAACGTCTTCGCCGCTCAGAATTCCAACGATGCCACACATAACTGCTGTCCGTTCGTTCAGTCGACCGAGAGGAGCTGGTCGCCCCGCTCGATGACGACATGGGTCTGGTAGTAATATTTGTCGGTAGGGCGGCCGTCCGCCGTGAAGTTGACCCGCACCCGGCGCGCCTCGCCATCGACGCGAATGGTACGTCCCTGCAACGCGGTCTCGACGGGCCCGCCGAGCCGATTTTCGAGCTGTGCCTGCGCGATCGGCCGAACCTCGAACGAGAGGTTGCGCGGGTCGCGATAGTCACTTTCCGAGTTGAGATAGAGGTTCGGTCCCTGCCGGCCCGATGCGCGCACCGTCATAACGAAAATGCCGGGATAGGCGCCGGGGGCGAGACCGGCGGCACGCTCGATCGCGACCATCGGCGCGACCGCATCGCGCGACACCTGCGACGTTGCGCATCCCGCCAGTACCAACGCTCCGACGACGATCAGAGATTTCATGCTCGTTTCCTTGCCAGCATTTTCTCACGGAAGCGCTTGGCCCAGCCGGGCTTGGCGATCTGCGGCGGGCGGACCAGCGCAAGCGCATCGGCCTCGACATCCTGCGTCACGACCGACCCGGCGGCGACGATCGCGCCGGCGCCGATCGTGACGGGGGCGACCAGCGCCGAGTTGGAGCCGATGAACGCGCCCTCGCCGACGACCGTGCGGTATTTGAAATAGCCGTCGTAATTGCAGGTGATCGTGCCCGCGCCGATGTTCGCGCCCGCACCGATATCCGCGTCGCCGATATAGGTCAGGTGGCTGACCTTCGCGCCCTCGCCGATCACGGCTTTCTTGACCTCGACGAAATTGCCGACCTTGGCGTCCGCGCGCAGGTCCGCGCCGGGGCGGAGGCGCGCGAAAGGCCCGACATTGGCGCCCTTCCCCACGCTGGCGCCCTCGACATGGCTGAACGCGTGGATCGTCGCGCCGTCCTCGACGCGCGCGCCGGGGCCGAACACGACGTTGGGTTCGATCACCACGTCGCGACCCAGCACCGTGTCATGCGCGAACCAGACCGTATCGGGGGCGATCAGCGTGGCGCCGTCGGCCATCGCCTGCGCCCGCCGCATCGCCTGCCAGGCTCCTTCGACACCCGCGAGTTCGCCGCGGCTGTTGACGCCGGCCACCTCGTCGGCGCCGGTCTCGATCACCGCGGCCGACCGCCCCGCCGCGCCTGCCAGCCCGACGATATCGGTGAGGTAATATTCCCCCGCCGCATTGTCGTTGCCGAGCCGGTCGAGCAGCGCGAACAGGTCGGCCGCGCGCACCGCCATCAGCCCGGAGTTGCACAACGTCACCGCGCGCTCGGCGTCCGACGCGTCCTTATACTCGACGATCCGGTCCATCCGGCCCGCAGCGTCGGCGATGACGCGGCCATAGGCGCCGGGATCTGCCGGGCGGAAGCCGAGCACGACGACGGCGGGCGTATCGTCGCCGTGCAGCCGGTCGATCATCCGCTGCATCGTCGCGGCGGTGACCAGCGGCACGTCGCCGTAGAGGATCAGCACGTCGCCCTCGAACCCGGCGCCCTCGAACCCCGCCAGCGCCGCGCGCGCCTGCGCGACCGCATGGCCGGTGCCGAGCTGCTCCGCCTGCAACGCGGTGGCGATACCGAGCGGCGCGACCGCAGCCTCGACCTGTTCGCGCCCCGCCCCGGTCACGACGACCGTTTTCGCCGGATTCAACGCCGCCGCGCTCGCCACGAGATGCAGCAGCATCGGCCGTCCGGCGATCGGGTGAAGCACCTTGTGGAGGTCCGATTTCATCCGCGTGCCCTTGCCGGCAGCGAGGATCACGACCGCGATTTGGTGTACGGGCGGGTGTGCTGGGACATGCGCCGGAAACGGTTGGTCGTTGGAATGCGTCGTCATGGGAGGATCGCTGCCACGAAAGCCTTGCCAATTCCATAGCGCCGCTGGCAGGCGTCACGGCAATGACGCATTTTTCATTCGATATCGTCGGGTTCGACCTCGACGGCACGCTGCTCGATACGAGTGGCGATCTGGCCGCCGCGGTCAATCATGCGCTGGCCTCCGCCGGTCGCCCGCAACTGAGCGTCGAAGAGGTCAAGCCGATGATCGGCGGTGGCGCACGGCATATGCTGAAGCAGGGACTGACCGCGACCGGCGGCTATGACGAGGCGATGCTCGACACGTTGCAGGCGAAACTGCTGGAATATTACGAGGCGAATATCTGCGTGCTGACCAAGCCGTATCCCGGGGTCATCGATACGCTGGATGCGCTGGCGGCGAAGGGCGTGACGCTCGGGATCGTCACCAACAAGATCGAGCGGTTCGCGCGGATCGTGCTCGGCGAGCTTGGACTGACCGATCGGTTCGCCTGCATTCTCGGCGGCGATACGCTGGCCGAGTCTAAGCCCTCGCCGATGCCCATCCACGAGATGGTCCGGATATGCCGGAAGGGCAGCGGCGTCGCTGGCCCGGCCCGGGCGGCGTTCGTCGGCGACTCGATCTTCGACATCCAGGCGGCGCAGGCGGCGGGGTTGCCAGCCATCGCGTGCAGCTTCGGGTTTTTGATGCAACCGGTCGCCGAGCTTGGCGCCGATGCCGTGATCGACGGGTACGACGAATTGCTGCCGACGCTGGAAAGGCTCGGCGCATGAACCGGACCGTTCTCACCCGCGTCGCGCTGATTCTGGCGGTGGTGTTCGCGGTGACCATGGCGTTGTTGCCGAAGCCGCCGCATATGCCGATCGACCAGTTCGGCGACAAGTTCGGGCACATGCTCGCCTTTGCGACGATGGCGCTGCTGGCGGCGCTGTCGTTTCCGACCGCGCGGCTGTTCCGGATCGGCGAGCGACTGTCGTTCCTCGGCGCGATGATCGAGGTGTTGCAGTCGATCCCATCGCTGCACCGCGATTGCGACATTCACGACTGGATCGCGGATACGCTGGCGATCACGGTGGTGTTGGTGCTGGTGTCGTTTGCGCGACGAGGGCGAGGCGCGCGGTTGCCTTAAGGCCTGCGGGCTGGTGCGCAGCGTCCTCCTTCCGGTCTCCGCCGCTTCCCAATTCCCGTCACCCCAGCGAAAGCTGGGGTATCATCGTGCAGGCCACCGTCGCTCGCCAAAGGGGGAGACCCCAGCTTTCGCTGGGGTGACGGCGGGAGGATACGGAGTGCCGGGTATAGAGCAGTCCGGCTCAGCCCTTCCTGAACTTGGTCCAAAGATGCCGGGCAAGCATCGTCGGCGGCATGCGCAGCCAGTGCGAGCGGATGTAGAAGGCAAGCCGCGTGGCCGGCCGTGTCGGCCTGCCCCAACCGTCGCGCGCGGTCAGGCGGCGAGCGTAGAAGCAATCGACGCCGCGCGCGACGTCGTCGCCGAATAGTGTCGCGACAAGCCGTAGCGACCGCGCGATTTCGCGGTTCAGGCCATGGCGGCGCGCCTCCTCCAAAAGACCGTCGGTGCCGAACTCGTCGAGCAGACAGCGGATATCCCACAAGTTGCGCAACCCGCCCGCAAGATCGCCATCGGCGAACAGGTGCGCCGCCGCGTGGATCAGCATCCCGTTCGGCGACAGCGTGCGCAGGCCGTTCTCCAGCAGCACACTTCCGGCGATCAGCGCATCCGCATCCGGCGTAATCCGTGCGGTGAGCGGCAGGATCGTGTGGTGGACATCGATCATCCGGTCGCGCTCGCGGTGGATCAGCGGGGGCAGCTCGTGCATCCAGCGCCGATAATAGGCGTCGTCATACGGGTCGGGCTTTACCCATTCCCAGCCGGCCGCGAGCAGCGCCGACTCGACCGCGTCCAGCGACGCGCGCGGCACGAGTATGTCGAGATCGCCGATCGAGCGGCCCTGCCCCGCCGCAAGCCCTGCCGCGACGAACGCGGTGCCCTTCAGCACTATGACCGGGCAGTCGACCGCAGCCAGGGCCCGGCGTGCCATCTCGGCCTCCCACAGTGCGGAACGTCGCCCGTGTTCGGCGGCGGCGCGCGCATCGGCGAGGATCGCCTTCACCGCGGCCGGCATCGCCAAGCCATCGAGCCGGATCGCCAGCGTGCCGATCAGCTGCTCCGCCCGCGCCATCGCCAGCAGCGTGGTCCAGCCGTCCGGATCGAGCCCGACGACGCTGGCCGGATCGGCGAGCGCACGCGCCAGCACGCGGGCGTCGGTCACAGCTTCGCCCATAGCGCCTCGACCTGTTCGATCGCGCTCGCGCCATCGGGATAGTCCACCGCCACCGAAGACACATCCCCGATCAACCCGGTCAGCGCGCGAAACCCCGCTTCGCCGAGCGCGACGTAGTTGGTCGATGCCTGGGTCATCCGCACGAAGGCCTCGCCCGGCTGCACCGAACGGATCTCCGGCGCGAAACCATGGCGCGGAAATACCAGCAACGCGGGGCGCGCCGGCACGTCCATCGCCGCGATCGCCCGCGCGTCGGGGACCATGTGGCGGATATCGCCCTTCGGCGTCGCCGGCATCAGCGGCCCCATCCGCGCATCCGGACACGCCGCTTCGGCCGCGGCGATCGCTTCGTTCTTCAGGCTGATCAGCCGCGGGAACGCGTGGATCAGCCCGGTGGCCGGATCGAGCAGCGCGAACTCGTCCCCCATGAACCGCCAGCCTTTCGCGGCCAGCAATGTCGCGAGCGTCGACTTCCCCGCCCCCGAAATGCCGGTCATCAACAGTGCACGCCCGTCGCGCTCGACCGCCGATGCATGCAGCAACAGATACCGTCGCGCGCCGAGCGCCATCTGCAGGTTCATCGCCATCTCGGCGGCGAGCAACCCTTGGCGCAGCGGCAGCGGTGCGGCGTCGGGCAGCATGTAATCGCCGCCGATCTCGACCGAGGGGCGGAGGAAACGCCGCCAGGGCCGACGCGCGAACAGCCGGACCGTGAAATCCGGCACGCCGTCCAGCGGCTTGGGATAGTCGCGGTACAGCGTCTCGAGGTGCGCGATCGGCGCGCGCCAGTCCGAGCCGATCCGGAAGCCGACCGGGCCGATGCGGACGGCGAAGGCGTGTCTCATGCCCGCTCGACCAGTCCGGATTCCACCAGTTCCGCAAGCCGCGCCGCCAAAGCCTCGCGCGTCCCGTCCGTGAGATCGCCGTCCGGGAGATCGCCGTCCGTGAGATCGCCGTCCGTGAGTTCATAGTCGCGCGCGAGCCGATCGAGCAGCGCGCCGAGCGACAGCGCGCCCTCCCCCAGGATCGCCAGGATCTGCGGCGCCGGCTCGGTCAGCAGGTGCGTGATTCCCGATGCGCGGTGATAGACCGCGGTAAACTCGTCGAGCGGAGCGATTAGCAGCCCCCCCTCGGGCGGAGCGCGATAGGGGCCGTCGTGCACGGCCTCAGCCGCGCGGCATCTGCAACGATGCGAAACAGGTGAAGCCGCCCTGTCCGCGCTGCAACCGGCGGATGTATTTGACATAGGCGCGGCTGCGCTCGGAATCGACGCCGGGCAACGTGCTGCCATTGGCCATCGCGCGCTTGACCTCTTCGCCCTTGAACGGGCGGGTCGACGGCGGGAACGCGCCCTTGGTGCGCGCCGGCACGACCCTGCCGTCGGCATCGATATAGCTACCCGCACGACCGGGATCGGGTACCGGGATCTGGCAATTCAGCACCGAACCGACGGTCTGGGCGAGCGCGGGCCGGATCGACACGACCGCACCGGCCGTCACCGCGCCCAGCGCCAGCACGCGACGTCGGGTCGACACGGCCTCGGCTCCGGTCCCCGCCCCATCCGCGGACGGAGCGGCAGAGCCGTGATCGGCCGGATCGTGATCGGCCGGATCGTGATGGGCCAGATCGTGATGGGATCGAGTATCGTCGCTCATGGTGCCCCTGCTACACCCCAGCCCTTTCACAATCCTGAAGCGCTGACAATATCGCGCGGCAGACCGTGCCGAAGCAGGACGGCACGCGATTCTATCCACCGGGCGACGCCACCCCTACATCGCCTTTACGTTGTCGATTTTTCGCGCCGAACGACGCGTTCCAGGATGGCGAGCGGCATCGCCCCCTTGAGCAGCACCGCATGGAACTGCTTCAGGTCGAAACCGGGGCGCTTCTGGGCCTCGGCACGGAGGCGGTTCCAGACGGTGTGGCCGATCTTGTAGCTGCACGCCTGCCCCGGCCAGACGGTGTAGCGATCGATCTCGCCCTGGCTGCGACCGCGCGCGATCCCCGTCGTGGCGATCAGATAGTCGGTCGCCTGCTCGCGGGTCCAGCGCTTCGCATGCATGCCGCTGTCGACCACCAGACGCGTCGCGCGGAACAGCAGCGACTGGAGATAGCCGACCTGTCCCAGCGGATCGCCTTCGTACATGCCCATCTCGTCGGCGAGTTGCTCGGCATAGAGCGCCCACCCTTCCGAATACCCGCTGAAGAACCCGCGACGGCGGATCAGCGGAATCTCGGTGCTTTCCAGCGCGAGGCCGACCTGGAGATGATGACCGGGCACCGCCTCGTGATGCGTAAGGGTCGCCAGCCCGAATTTCGGACGGTCGAACGTGTCGCGCAGGTTGATGTAGTAGATCGCCGGACGCGAGCCATCGAGCGAGGCGTTCTGGTAATAGCCACCGGGCGCACCGGCCTGGATCGTCGGCGGTACGCGACGCACTTCGACCGGAGCCTTGGGCAGGGTCGCGAACGCTTCGGGCAGTCGCTTTTGCATCGCGACGATCTGGCGATTGAGCTGCGCCAGCAACGCGTCCCGGCCGGCGTCGGTGTTCGGATAGAGCTGATCGGGACGCTGGTTGAGCGCCACCAGCCGCTCGCCGACACTGCCCTTGGTCATCCCTTGCGCCTTCAGGATCGTGTCGATCCGCGCGCCGATCTCGGCAACCTGGGCGAGGCCGAGACGGTGGATCTCGTCGCCGCTCATCGCCACCGTCGTCGCAGCCTCGGCGGCCGCGGCATAATAGGCCGCGCCGTCGGGAAGCCGCCAGCAGCCGGCGTCGTGGACCGCCTTCGTCCGCAAGTCCGCCACGAGCGCGCGTTGCCGTTCCAGCGCTGGGAAAACGTCGCGCTGGACGATCGCCGTCGCCTTGGCCACGCGGTCCGCCGGGAGATTGGCCGCCTTCAGCTTGGCGGCGAAGCTTGCGACCATCACGGTCTGGTCCGCTGGCCGCTCCATCGCGCTGCCGAGCTGTTTGAGGGTCGTGTCGAGGATATAGTCCGGGGCGAAGACGCCGCGGGCGGCATCGCTGCGTTGCCGGGCGCTGCTGTCGTCGATCGCCTTCGGAAAGGCCGCGAGCCGTTCGAGATACGCATCCGCCTCGGCCGCATCGCGCACGCGCGTCTGCGATTCGAGGAAGTCGGGTACGTCGCGATAGGGGCCGGTCAACTGGCTGAGGACATAGGGCGCGAACCGGCCGAGGCTGTCGCCATAGGTGAACCGCTCGGCACCGGCGATGGCGCGCGTCAGCTGATAGGCCACGACTTCATAGTCGAGCGCGGCGGCCGGCGAGAGGCCGCTGGTGCCGAATGCCCGCAAGTCCGCCAGCTCCGCCTTGGCCCGCGCAAGATCGTCGGCCTTTCCAGTGGCGGACTCGTCGTCGAGCTTGCCCTTCAGCGCAACGCGGGCACCGGTGTCGAGACCGAGCCGGGTCGCCTGTTCGGGCGACGCATCGAGCCGCGCGTAGAAGAACCGATCGAGCATCGTCCTGAGCGCCGTATCGCGATTCCCCCCTGCCGCGATGGCTTGGGCCGGCAGCACTCCGACGGCCGATGCCGCCGCTGCGCTCGCAAGAAAATTACGACGATGCATGCTTACTCCCCCGGTCAAGTTTTGCCGAGCCTATCGTCTCGCGCCGCGCATGGCGATCCATTCCGCCCGGCGGGGCGCCCGATGTCTTGCCGATATCGTGATTGCCGGCCGCTCGGACCGATTTTATTCGCCGGGGTGGTAGTAGTATCGCACTATGATCGTTACGTTTCGCAGCATGTGCTGCCGCTTGCCACCGGTATCGCGGATACCGCGTTCGGTTGGAGGCATGCGGTGCCGATGATCGCCTGGAGACCGAGATGTTCCTCGACGAGACCCATAACTGGCCCCGCAGGGAAGAGCTGCCACCACGCCGGCCCGTCTTCAAACATGAAAAGGCGCTGAGCCGGATCCTGCTGTTCTACGCGCTGGTGCTGCTGCTCCTGCCCGTCAGCCTTGGGGGATTCGTCGATCTGTTCCGGTATGTCTTCGACTGAAGCCTATCGCGGGAATCGTTGATGTCGATCAATCGACACTGGCGGTAGCGGAACGTAAGACGAACGAATGGCCCAGCTCGATACCCGTGAAAAGCTCGAGATTCTCGCCGATGCGGCCAAATACGATGCGTCGTGTGCGTCGTCGGGTACGACCAAGCGCAACTCGAAGGACGGCAAGGGGCTCGGCTCGACCGAGGGGATGGGGATCTGCCACGCCTATGCGCCGGACGGTCGCTGCATCTCGTTGCTGAAGATCCTGCTGACGAACAGCTGCATCTTCGACTGCCATTACTGCATCAACCGCAAGAGCTCGAACGTTCGCCGCGCGCGCTTCACGGCGAAGGAGGTCGTCGACCTCACCATCGCCTTCTACAAGCGCAATTATATCGAGGGCCTGTTCCTGTCGTCGGGGATCATCGCGTCGTCGAACTACACGATGGAGCAGATGGTCGAGGTCGCGCGGTCGCTGCGCGAGGATCATCATTTCCGGGGGTATATCCACCTCAAGACGATTCCCGATGCGGACCCCGAACTGGTCCATCAGGCCGGACTGTATGCGGATCGCGTGTCGATCAATGTCGAGCTGCCGACGGCCAACGGGCTGAAGCGGCTTGCGCCCGAGAAGGACGGGGTCCGGATCGAAACCGCGATGGCGGAGGTGAAGGCGTCGATCATCGATGGCAAGGACGCCAAGGCCAAGTACAAGTCGGCGCCCAAGTTCGCCCCCGCCGGCCAGTCGACGCAGATGATCGTCGGCGCGGACGCGGCGACGGACTGCGATATCGTCCGGAAGGCGTCGACTCTGTACGATCGGTTCGGCCTGCGGCGCGTCTACTATTCGGCGTTCAGCCCGATCCCGGATGCGAGCGCGGTGCTGCCGGTGCAACGCCCACCGCTGATGCGCGAGCACCGGTTGTACCAGTCGGACTGGCTGATGCGCTTCTACGAGTTCCAACCGCATGAGGTGGTGGCGGCTGCCGACGACGCCACGGGCATGCTGCCGCTCGATATCGATCCTAAGCTGGCCTGGGCGTTGAAGTTTCGCGGGAGCTTTCCGGTGGATGTGAACCGGGCGCCGCGCGAGATGCTGTTGCGGGTGCCGGGGCTTGGGGTGAAGGCGGTCAATGGCATTTTGACGAGCCGGCGTTGGCGGCGGTTGCATCTGGCGGACGTGGCGCGGTTGACGGTGTCGGTTGCCAAGTTGCGGCCGTTCATCATTGCCGAGGACTGGCGACCGGTGGTGCTGGCGGATCGTGCGGAATTGCGGCCGATCGTCGCGCCGAAACCAAAGCAGATGGAAATGTTCGCGTGACGGCCTATTCCTCCCCGGTACGGGGAGGGGGACCAGCGCAGCTGGTGGAGGGGGGCTTCCACGAGCGTATCGTTGGTGGTGAGCCCCCTTCACCCCGCCGCTACGCGTCGCGGTCCCCCTCCCCGTGCCGGGGAGGATTATGCGCGTTGTAACGCTTTCCGAACCCGACGATTTCGACGGCTGGCGTGACGCGGCGCGTGGACTGATCGCCGAAGACGTGCCGCCCGACGAAATGGTCTGGCAGGTCGGCGACGAACCGGTGGACCTGTTCGCGACCGTTGCCGAGCCCGCGCCCGTCCCAACACCCGGCGCATTCTCCGTCCCCCGCGCGTTCCTCGATCTCGCCCGCAGCGCGATCCTCGGCAGCGATCCCGAGCGGTTCGCGCTGCTCTACACCTTGCTCTTCCGCCTCCGCCGCGAACCGAAACTGATCGAGGACCGCGCCGACCCGCTCGTCCGCCGGCTCGACCGGATCGCCAAGGACGTCCGCCGCGATATCCACAAGATGCGCGCGTTCCTCCGCTTTCGCGAGGTCGAAGATGGGGGTGGGGAAGAGGGCGGCACGCGGTTCGTCGCGTGGTTCGAGCCCGACCATCACATCGTCCGCGCCAACGCCGCGTTCTTCGTCAACCGGTTTGCCAGTATGCGCTGGTCGATCCTGACGCCCGAGGTCTCGATTCACTGGGACGGCAAGGCGCTGAGCGAAGGCCCCGGCGCCAGCAAGGCCGACGCCCCCGACGGCGATCCGACCGAGGAGGTCTGGAAGACCTATTACGCCAGCATCTTCAATCCGGCGCGCGTGAAAATCGGCGCGATGCTGAAGGAGATGCCGAAGAAATACTGGAAGAACATGCCCGAAACCGCGCTGGTGCCGGGCCTGCTGGCGGCGGCGCAGGCGAGGGAGAGCGGGATGATTGCCAAGGCGCGCGACACGGTCGGCGGCAACAGCCTGATCGCATGGGAGGCTTTGCGCGACGAGGCGGCTGGGTGCACGCGGTGCCCGCTCTACAAGCCGGCGACGCAGACCGTGTTCGGCGAGGGCCCGGTCGATGCGCCGCTGATGTTCGTCGGCGAGCAGCCCGGCGACCAGGAGGATCTTGCCGGGCGACCGTTCGTCGGGCCCGCGGGCCAGATGTTCGACAAGGCGATGGCCGAAGCCGGCGTCGACCGCTCTCGCGCCTACGTCACCAATGCGGTGAAGCACTTCAAGTTCGAGCAGCGCGGCAAGCGGCGTATCCATGCCAAGCCGGGCGCGGGCGAGATCGACGCATGCCGGTGGTGGATCGAGCAGGAGCAGATGCTGATCAAGCCGAAGGTGACGGTGGCCCTGGGCGCGACGGCAGCGCGGTCGTTGTTCGGGAAAGTGATGACGATCGGTCGTGAGCGCGGGCGGGCGTTGCAGCTGCCGGATGGCGGCGAAGCCTGGATCACGGTGCATCCGAGCTATCTGCTCCGCCTGCCCGATCCGGCTCAGGCGGCGGAGGAATATGCGCGGTTCGTGGAGGATCTGCGCGTCGTGGGTGGACGTATCGGTTGATCCTCCCCGGTACGGGGAGGGGGACCAGCGCAGCTGGTGGAGGGGGCTCACCGCGGGCGTACCGTTCGTGGAGCCCCCCTCCACCCCACCGCTATGCGTCGCGGTCCCCCTCCCCATGCCGGGGAGGATTACATCGCGTTCGGTTCGGGGCCGAGGCGACCCGCCGGATCGTCGAGCGCTTCGATCGCGGCCATGTCTTCGTCGTCCAGCGTCAGGTCCAGCGCCGCGAAATTGTCGGCGAGATGCTCGGCGTCGGAGGCCTTCGGGATCACCGAGAAGCCGTTCGCCAGATGCCATGCGAGGATCACCTGCGCGGCGCTGCGCCCATGCTTGTCCGCGATCCGGACGATAGCCTCATCCTGCAACAGCGTCTTGCCCTGCCCCAGCGGGCTCCAGCTCTGCGTCACGATCCCGTGCGCCTCGTGATACTTCCGCTGCTCGCGCTGCTGGAAGTTCGGGTGAAGCTCTATCTGGTTGACCGCAGGCGTCACGCCGGTCGCAGCGACGATCGCGTCGATATGCTCCGGCAGGAAGTTCGACACGCCGATCGACTTCGCCTTTCCGGCATCGCGCAGCGCGATCATCGCCTTCCACGCTTCGACATACTTGTCCTGCTTCGGCACCGGCCAGTGCATCAGATACAGGTCGACGGACTCGACGCCGAGCAGCGCAAGACTCTCGTCCATCGCCGCGTCGGCATCGCCCTGCCGGTCGTTCCAGAGCTTGGTCGTCAGGAACGCGTCCGAGCCCTTGTAGCCATCGCCGACGCCGCGTTCGTTCTCGTAGATCGCGGCGGTGTCGACCAGGCGGAAGCCGATATCGAGCCCGGAGTGGACGATCGTCGCGGCCTGGCTGTCGGGAATCTGCCACGTGCCCATGCCGAGCTGGGGCATGGCGCGGCCGTCGTTGAGTGTGAGATCTGTCATGCCGCACCAGCGAACGAAGCGCGGACCAGTTCCGCTTTAGGGCTTCCCTTCGGCGCCCGGTTCGCGCAATCGACCGAGCCATGTTCGAAAAGATCCTGGCGGTCCTCGCCACCTTCACGATCGGCGTCATCTCGTCCGGTGGCTATGTCGGCATCGCCTTGCTCATGGCGATCGAGAGCGCGTGCATCCCGCTGCCGTCCGAGATCATCATGCCGTTCGCCGGCTACCTCGTCTCGACCGGGCGATTCGACCTGTATCTCGCCGCCACCGCCGGCGCGATCGGGTGCAACCTTGGCTCGATCGTCGCCTATGAGGTCGGCAAGCGCGGCGGCCGACCGATGGCCGAGCGTTGGGGCCGCTTCGTCCTGATCGGGCCGGGCGAGCTCGACGCGGCCGACCGGTTCTTCGCGCGCTGGGGCTCGGCCGCGGTGCTGATCGGCCGGCTGCTGCCGGTGATCCGCTCGTTCATCGCCTTCCCCGCCGGCGTCGCGCGGATGAAGCTGGTGCCGTTCCACCTCTACACCTTCATCGGATCGTGGCCGTGGTGCTTCGGGCTGGCCTGGGTCGGCATGAAGCTCGGCGACAAATGGGACAGCGATCCGCGCGTCAAGGCCGCGTTCCACAGCGCCGACCTGTTGATCGGCATCGTCCTGATCGCGCTGGTCGCCTTCTACATCTGGCACCGGGTGCGCGGGCTGAAGCGTCACCCTTAAGCGTCTTGGGCAAAGCCGCGGCGCTTCGCCAGCGCGCGCAGCTCGTCGTCGCGGGTAGGGACTAGCGCGTGCACGCGGCGCTGATACGCCGCGACGATCTCCGGACCCGCGCCCGCGGGTGAGCCGCTGTCGAACGGTGGTGCCGGATCATATTCCAGACCGAGCTGAACCGCCCGGGCGTGCGCTTCGCCGCGGATCATCGCGGTCAGCGTCAGCGCGAAGTCGATCCCCGCGGTAACGCCGCCCCCCGTGACGCGGTTGCGATCGACCACGACGCGCGCGTCGACCGGGATCGCGTTGAACAAAGTCAGCATGTCGCGCTGCGCCCAATGGCAGCCGGCGCGGTAGCCGTCGAGCAATCCCGCCGCGCCGAGGATCAGCGAGCCGGTACAGACGCTCGTCACCCACGTCGCGGTTGCGCCGATCGCCTGAACCCACGCCATCGCCTCGTCGTCGGCGATCACGGCGTTGATGCCGAAACCGCCGGGCACGCAGAGGATGTCGGCATGCGGCATTTCGGCGAAGGTCGCGGTCGGCAGGATCGAGAAACCGGCGTCCGTCGGGACCGGGTCGCGCGTCTTCCACACGAGATCGAGCCGGGCGTTACCGAGCCGCGACAGCACCTGCGCGGGGCCGGTCAGGTCGAGCTGCGTCACGTTCGGGAACAGCAGGAAGGCGATCCGTAGGGATTGGGTCATGCCGGTATTCCTAGCGGGAGGTTCTCAGGGCCGCGAATAGCGACATCGTTCCCGATCAGCCTAAGGCGTGGTGAAAATCACGCCAATACAGCATCGGCCAAGGCGCGCGCGCGAGCGAAGTGTGCGAGCCGGTGGCCAGAGGATCGGAACGTGCTCCCCTCCCTGGAAGGGAGGGGTTGGGGGTGGGTGGGCCAATTTGGGCCACTGGGGTTCGAACTTGCGGAAACCGACCCACCCCCTGCCCCTCCCTTTCAGGGAGGGGGGAAGAAAGGCGCTGTCTCGCGAAGGCTTTATGGGAGGACAGGGACTTCGGCGGCGCGGGTCTTGTTTTCCAGGCGGGACTCTCGCACGCGCTGGCCGAAGCATCCGGTGGCGCCGCCGGCACCGACGGCGGAGCAGCTGCCGATCGTGTTGACGCCCGAGCCTGCGTCGAGCGTGCCCTGGGCCTTGGTCGCCCAACTAGCATTCTCTGGTGTCACGACGAACTCGCGGAGTTCTTTCGGGACGCGGTACTGCTCCTGGGCGCTGCGGCGGACGCAGACGACGATCTCTTCGCCATTCTGGTTGGTAGGGCAGCGTTCGTTGCCGAACAGCGTCAGGACGCCGTTGATCGGCGCGTTGCGCGAGACCTGCGGGGGGGCGACGACCGGTTTTGGCTTGGCGGTCGCGCCGGGCAGCGCGGGGGCCTTGGCGGGCGACTGCGCAAGGGTCGGCCCCGTATTGGCATTGGACGTATTGGCACTAGAGGTCGGCTGCGCGGTCTGTGCGACGGCGGGGCCGGCGACGAGCAAGGCCGCCGCAAAAAGCATCTTCATACGCATCACTCCCACGCGTTCGTTCGGCTTGTTATAATCGCTTGGCCGTATCCATTGATCCGTTTCCGTCCGCCTAGATCCGCTTGGCGGTCGCGATCGCGACCTTGCAGCCGAGCCGGATCACCGCGCTCAATACCGGGTAGCCCGGCGTCTCCTCGGCACCCGCCGCAATCGCGGTCGCCTTGTGTTCGAGTTCCTCGGCCTGGAAATCGAGGATCGCTGCCGATAGCTCGGGATCGCTGGCGCCAAGCTGAACGAGCTGTTCCTCGTAATGTTTGTCGATCTCGGTCTCGACCGCCGCAGTGCACGCCATCGCCGCACGCGGGCTGATCGCCGCGGTCACCGCGCCGAGCGCGAAGCCGGCGACCTTCCAGATCGGCTGCAACACGGTGGGGCGCACGCGCCGCTCGACGATCATCCGGTCGAAGAACGCGCGGTGCCGCTCTTCCTGTTGCGCCATGTGGTGGATCGAGCGCGACGCCGGGTGACGGTCGCCGAGCACGGCCAACTGGCCCGCGTAGATACGGATCGCGCCGTATTCGCCGGCCTGGTCGACGCGGATCATCGAGTCCGTCGCTCGCTTGACGTCTCCTGGCTTCCAACTCATCTCGTCTTCCTCATGAGAGCGAATATGGTGATCGCACCTCCCAGAGAAAAGATGGCGTTGAAGCCGGCGAGCGAAATGCCGAACAGTTTCCACTGCGCCGAATCACAACGCACCATCGGCGCATTCATGATCGCGGCGAGACGCTCCGCCGCGGTCGTGCCAGCCATCGAGACGGTCGTGGTGCAGGCGGTGAAGCCGTTCCACCAATGATATTCGACGCCGGCATGCGCGACGCCGATCAGGCCGCTGAGCCCGATCAACAGCCCGGCGATGATGACCAGCGATGCGCGCAACGACCGCCCGGGCACGAAGAACGTCGCGCCGGCAATCAGCAACGCGGAATAATGCGGCCAGCGCTGCCAATGGCACATCTCGCACGGATACAGCCCGCCGAGATATTGCGAGCCGAGCGCGCCGAGCAGCAGGAATGCCGGCAGCAACAGCGCGATCGCGCGCGCGATCTCTTCGTTCTTGGTCATGCCAAGCCCACGACGCACGCTCAATTGGTGGGCGCCTTGGTTGCGTCGGGGGCGGTAGGATCGGGCTTGATCGGGCGCGGCTTGGTCGCGGCGGCGACCTGGACCGGACCGCCGAGGCGCGCAACGGTCTTCAGCGCATAATAGAGCTGGAAGTCGTCGATACCCTGTTTCTTCAGCTGGTCGGGCGTCTGCGAGAAGCGGGGATCGGTCTTGGTATCCTCCTCGAGTACCGCGTTGTCGGCCTTCACCTCGTTGATCAGATGCTTGCGCAGATCCGCCTCGCGGAACACCGGGCGCGACTTGTAGTCGGGATCGGTGAGCTGCGGCACCTTGATGTCGGGCTCGATCCCGCCCTCCTGCACCGACCGGCCGGACGGCGTGAAATAGCGCGCGGTGGTGAGGCGGAGCGCGGTCTCGGGGCCGAGCTGCAACACCGTCTGGACCGAGCCCTTGCCGAAGCTGCGCTCGCCCATGATCAGTGCGCGGTGGTGATCCTGGAGCGCGCCGGCGACGATCTCGGAGGCGGACGCGGTGCCGGGATCGGTGAGAACGACGACCGGCAGGCCGTGCGCGTCGTCGCCGGGCTTCGCGTAATAGCGCTCGATATCGGTCTTCTCGCGACCGCGCTGCGAGACGATCTCGCCGTGATCGAGGAACGCGTCGCTGACCTCGATCGCCTGGGTCAGGAGCCCACCGCCATTTTCGCGAAGGTCGACGACATAGCCCAAGGGACGGTGCCCGAGCGACTTGTCGATCGCCATGATCGCCGCGCGGGTGTCGGCACCGGTGTTTTCGCTGAAGGTATTGATGTTGATATAGCCGACGTCGCCGCGGACTTCCCACTTCACCGGCTTCTGGACGATGATCTCGCGCATCATCGTCACGTCGAGCGGCTTGTCGCGGCCGGGGCGAACGAGCCCGAGCGTGATCTTGCTGCCGGGCTTGCCGCGCATCTTGCCGACCGCCTCGTCGAGCGAATCGCCGTAGATCAGCTTGCCGTCGATATGCGTTATATAGTCGCCGGATTTGACGCCGGCGCGGGCGGCGGGGGAATCCTCCTGCGGGGAGACGACCTTGATCGCGCCGTCTTCCATTTGGACTGTCAGGCCGAGACCGCCGTAATTGCCCTCGGTCATGATCCGGAGGTTTTCGTAGTCGAGCGCGTCGACATACGAGCTGTGCGGATCGAGGCTGGCGAGCATGCCCTGGATCGCGCCCTTGATCAGCGTCTTGTCATCGACCTTGTCGACATATTCCGCCTTCACGCGGTTGAAGACGTCGAGGAACTGGTCGAACTCGCGATAGGTATCGGTGTCGACCGCCGCCATCGCCGAGGTGGCGAGCGGGATCAGCGTCAGCGCGCCGACGATCGCCGTGGCGGTAAGCATAGGAGCACGAATAGGACGGGGCATCGATGGTCCTGCAACCTGAGAAGTGACGTGTCGTACAGTGGTGACGGCGTAGCGTAATGACGTGGTGGCGGCAACGCGCGCGCGGAGTGAAGACTGATGAGGGTTAACGGGGGCTGACCGGGGGCCCCATCGATCCTCCCCCGCCAGGGGGAGGTGGCACCGAAGGTGACGGAGGGGGAGGACACGGAACAGCGGTTACCCCTTCCTCCCCCTCCGTCCGGCAAGCGCCAGCCACCTCCCCCTTGCGGGATCGAAACGCGGCGTCCATCAGGTTTCGGCGGCAAGTCTCTTCCACCATGCTACGTCATGCCGGGCTCGTTCCGGCATCCACGGTTCCGCACGCTCGATAGAATTGGGTTCGCGGAACGGTGGGCCCCGGAACCAGTCCGGGGTGACGGGGTGGATTTGGCGATTTCGACCACAAAGTCAGGCGTTGACCGGCTCAGCCGATCAGCGCGGCCCTATCAGTGACGCCGCATCGACCGGCCGCCCCCGGCGCCGGAGTTCGACGGTGATGCGCGGGTCTTCGCCGGGCGCGATGCCGAGCGGCGCGCCCATCGCGATGCGGTCGCCGGGCTTTGCCGACGTTGCGGCGAGGCCGGTGACGAGGCTGGTCCAGCCATCGGCGTGGTCGATGATGACGATGACGCCATACTCGCGGAAACGACGCGCGTAGCGGATCGTCCCCGCGGCGGGGGCGACGACGCGCGCGCGCGGGGTGGTGGCGAAGGTCAGGCCGCGCGACCGGACGCCGGAGTCCGAAACCTCGTCGAAGCCGATGACGAGCCTGCCCGCTACCGGGCTGCGGTACACGCCGCGCGGGGGTGGCGGTGGCGTGGTGCCGGGCGCGATCGGGCGCGGGACCGGGCCGGCAAGCGCGATCAGGGCGGCGGCGGTCGCCTTGGCGTTGGTCGTGGCGGCCATCCCGTCGACCAGATCGCGCGCGCGTTCACCGAGCGCCAGCGCGCGGTCGGACTCGCTTAGCGCACCGCGGCCCAGGGCCTGGCTGCGCTGGCGATGACGCGCCTCGAGGGTGGCCAGCGCGACGCGGTCGTTTTCCAGACGCGCGCGGCCGTCGGAAAGCGCCTTGGCGGCGAGTGTCGCGCTCGCCTGCAACCGCCGCGTCTCGGCGAGCTCGGTGCGGACCGCCTCGGTACGCTGACGGACGACGGGGAGCGCGCTGCCTAGTACCGCCCGAACATGGACGAGATCGTCGACCGATCCCGGCTGCGCGACCGCAACGATGGTCGGGCGACGGGCGAGCGACTCCAGCGCCGCAAGCAGCCGCGCGACTGGGGCCTGTGCGCGGCCGAGCCTGGCGCGTTGATCGGTGAGCAGGCGCTCGACCAGCGTCACACGTGCGCTCGCGGTAGCAAGGTTGGCTTCCGCGGCGGTCACACGGGCGGCGAGCGCCTGTTCTTCGCGGCGCGCCTTGTCGGCGGCATTGCGTTCTTGAGCAGCAGCCGCGGCGAGCTTGGCGGCGCGCGCGGCGGCGATCGCGGCGTCGCGTTTCGCCGCGACCAGGCGTTGCTGCTCGGTCGCCAGTTCGGGCGCGTCAGTCTGTGCGGTAACGCCCGCCGCCGCGAACAGCGCCGCGATCGCCAAGACGCCCCCTGCCCTCATGCATCACCCTTCGCGGTGATAGGGGTGGTTGGCAAGGATGCTGGTCGCGCGGAAGAGCTGTTCGGCGAGCATCGCGCGCGCGAGCAGATGCGGCCAGGTCGCGCGGCCGAACGAGAAGAGCAGGTCGGCTTCGTCGCGCGCCGCGTCGTCGAAGCCGTCGGCCGCGCCGATCATGAACCGCGCCTCCCGCACGCCATCGTCGCGCCATCGCTCCAATTTATGCGCGAACTGCGTCGACGACAGCGTCTCGCCCTTCTCGTCGAGCAGGATGCGCTTGGTCTGCTCGCCGACCAGCGGGATCTTGCCGCCGACGTCGGGCAGCTCGGACACCTTCGTCGGCCAGACGATCCGCTTCAGATAGCGATCGACCAGCTCAGCCTCGGACGAGCGCCCGATCCGACCACGGGCGACGATGTGGAGCAGCACCGCCGCCGCGCCTCGAAGTCTAGTCTTCGGCGGTAAAGGTCGGCACCGGCGGCGGCGTCGGTGCGTCGCCGAATGCCCACATGCGCTCCAGATTGTAGAAGCTGCGGACTTCGGGGCGGAACAGGTGGACGATGACGTCGGTCGCGTCGATCAACACCCAGTCGGCGGTCGGCAGGCCTTCGATCTTCACCGGGCGCTTGAACTCGGCCTTGATCCGCTCGGCCAGCTTCTGCGCCATCGAGGCGACCTGGCGGGTCGAACGACCGCTGGCGATCACCATGTAATCGGCGATGCTGGTCTTGCCCGCGAGCGGGATCGAGATCGTCTCGACCGCCTGGTCGTCGTCGAGCGACGCGAGGATCAGGCGATGCAGCGCCTCAACCTCTTCGGGGTCGGTCGCGCGAGGGGCAGTAGGGGAAGTGGCCAAGTCAGCTCCTGGGTAAGATTACCGGATCAGCAATATGCTGAGCCCAGTCGGGATTTTCGGCACGCAGGCCGGTTGCGGAGGTCGGGTCGGGTCGGAAGCGCAACAGCACAAGGGCCGGCAATCTCCACGTCGTCCAGCTCTTCGCATGGTCTGTGCGCCGTTGGAAGCGCCGCAGCCAACCCATCGCGGGGGCCGCGAGGGCGCGCCCGTCATATCCCGGCCGCGCGATTACCGCAATCGGAACCTCGCGGGCGATCTGGCGCCAGTTCTTCCAGCGGTGGAAGTCGGCGAGATTGTCAGCGCCCATCAACCAGATGAAGCGGATTTTGGGGTAGCGCCGCTTGAGCTTGCGGATCGTGTCGAGCGTGTAGCGGGTATGGAGCCGTGCCTCGATATCGGTAGCCCGGATCGGCGCGCGACGGGCCATCACGCGGGCGGACGCGAGGCGTGCGGGGAGCGGCGCCATGTCATTCGCGGCGTCCTTGAGTGGATTGCCGGGGGACACCAGCCACCACGCCTCGTCCAGCGCGAGCGCATCGACCGCGGATAGCGTGATGCCGCGGTGGCCGCGATGCGCAGGATTGAACGACCCGCCGAGGATGCCGACATGGATCATAGGAACTGCTGTCGGTCACGCGCGACGTGAATGACGCGGACGATGAACAGATCATCGTCCGCCAATCGATAGAGCAAGATGTACGGCGTGCCTGCGACGCGCCATTTACGCAGTCGGGTATTTGGCACCGCTGGCCCCGCGCCCGGGTAGTCCACCAGAAATCTGGCTGCGTTTATCGCCGAGGTGCCAACCCGGCTCGCGGTATTCGGATCGATCTTGTCAAATTCGTCGTCGATCTTCGCAAGATCGGCCTGCGCGTCGCGCGACCATCTTACGCCCCTCATGCAGCGTCGGCGGTCTTGTGCCGTTGCGCAAACCAGGCTTCCATTTCCTCCTGGGTGAGATAATCGCCTCGCGCGATCGAATCCTCGCCCGCTTGAATGAAGTCCAGAAACTCGAGTTCTTCGTCGACGCGACGCGCGATCGCTTCGGCGGCGATGGTACTAGCGTCTACGCCGCGGCGTTGCGCCAGTGTCGCGAGTTTCTCGGCAACGCCTGGCTCGATCGCGATCATCAAGGTCGATGCGTTCGTCATGTCGCGAACATGCGCTTTCCACCTCTCACAATCAACCGCGCACCTGGCCGGTGCCGCGGCCGATCCATTTGTAGGTGGTGAGGCCTTCGAGCGCGACCGGGCCGCGGGCGTGGAGGCGGCCGGTGGCGATGCCGATCTCCGCGCCGAGGCCGAACTCGCCGCCGTCGGCGAACTGGGTGGAGGCGTTCCAGAGGACGATCGCGCTGTCGACCGACGTCAGGAAGCGTTCGGCGACGCCAGCATCCTCGGCGACGATCGCGTCGGTGTGGTGCGAGCCGTGGCGGGCGATGTGCGCGACCGCCGCGTCCAAGCCGTCGACGATCGCGACCGAGGCGATCGCGTCGAGATATTCGGTGTCCCAGTCGGCCGCGTCGGTAGCGGCGATCTCCGGAACGAGCGCGCGCGCACTTCCGTCGCCGCGCACCTCGCAACCCGTTGCTGCGAGACCTCGGATCAGGGCCGGTGCGTCGGCGTAATCCCGGTCGATCAGCAGCGTTTCCATCGAACCGCAGACGCCGGTGCGGCGCATCTTGGCATCGGCCACCACCGCCTCGGCCATTGCCGGGTCCGCGGAGGCATCGACATAAACGTGGTTGATGCCGTCGAGATGCGCGAGGACGGGAACGCGCGCTTCGGCCTGGACGCGGGCGACGAGGCTCTTGCCGCCGCGGGGGATGATCAGGTCGATCACCCCGTCCGCCTTCAGCATCGCGCCGACGGCCGCGCGATCGGTGGTCGGCACGAGTTGCACCGCATCGACAGGCACCCCGCCCGCCATCAGGCCCTCGACCAGCGCCGCATGGATCGCGCGGTTGCTCCTCACCGCTTCGGACCCGCCGCGCAGGATCGCTGCGTTGCCCGCCATCACGCACAGCGCCGCGGCGTCCGCGGTGACGTTCGGGCGGCTCTCGTAGATGATGCCGATGACGCCGATCGGCACGCGGACACGCGAGAGCTTCAAGCCGTTCGGACGCTCGCTGGCGTCGATCACCTGCCCGACCGGATCGGCGAGCGCCGCCACCGCCGCGACCCCGTCCGCCATCGCCGCGACACGCGCCTCGTCGAGCCGCAACCGATCCAGCAGCGCGCCCGACAGACCGGCGTCCGCTGCACGCGCCATGTCCTCCGCGTTCGCCGCAACGATTCCCGCCGATGCCGCCCGGATCGACTCCGCCGCGGACGCCAGCGCCGCGGCCTTCCGCGTAGACGGCATCGACGCCAGCACCAGCGCGGCAGAGCGCGCGCGGCGGCCCATTTCGGCGATCAATTCGGTCGGATTTTCTGCGTCGGCCATGGCCCGCGCGGTAGCATGCGAAGCCCCTCGCGCCAACGCCGCGAACTCGTTACGCTACCGATATTACAGGGGGACCCATGACCGGAGATATCGAAGCAGCGGCGGATATCGCCACGGGCGCCCTGATCGGACGCGCGGTCGAACCGAAGGCGGGGGACGCTTATGGTGCGCATGCCGGCCATGGTCCGGACGACGCGCTCTGTCTCAATTGCGGGACGCGGTTGCTCGGCGAACACTGCCATGCCTGCGGCCAGTCCGCGCACGTCCACCGTTCGCTCGGCGGGATCGGGCACGAGATCGCGCACGGCGTATTTCACTTCGAAGGCAAGATCTGGCGGACGTTGCCGCTCTTGATCCTGCATCCCGGCACGCTCACGCGGCGCTACGTCAATGGCGAGCGGGTCCGGTTCGTGTCGCCGCTCGCGCTGTTCCTGTTCACCGTCTTCCTGATGTTCGCGACGATCGGCGCGGTCGGCGGCGAGCTCGCGGATACGATCGTGAACGACGAACGGCCGGGTGCGACGTCCGATTATGCCCGTGAGGCCAGCAAGGCGCGCGCCGCGCTCGCCATCATCGACGCGCAAAAAGCCGCCGCGACGAGCGATAGAGCGTATTCCGGGCCACCGATCGCCGAACTCGACCAACGCGCGGCGGCGCTGCGCACGACGATCCGCGCGCTCGGCGTCGCGACCGACATGAAGCGCGGCGGCAGTCACGGACCGGTCGTCGACCTGGGGGACTTCAAGACCGGCTGGGAGCGGCTCGACCACGGCATCGCCAAGGCCAATGAAAATCCCGGCCTGATGATCTACAAGCTGCAGACCAGCGCGTATAAATACAGCTGGGGCCTGATCCCGCTGTCGGTGCCGTTCCTGGCGCTGCTCTTCCTGTGGCGGCGCAAGCATCATCTGTACGACCACGCGATCTTCGTGACCTATTCGCTTGCGTTCATGATGCTGCTGACGATCACGCTGATCCTCGGGCATCTGGTCGGCGTGCCCGACGCGACGCTAAGGCTGGCCGCGGTGGCGATCCCGCCGGTGCATATGTTCGCGCAGCTTCGCGGGGCGTATTCGCTGCGGAAGCGATCGGCGGCGTGGCGCACGGTGGCGCTGCTGACGTTCGCGTTCACGGTGCTGCTGGCGTTTATCGTGCTGCTGTTGCTGCACGGGTTGACGGATTAGGTCGGGCTGGGTCGGGAGCGTGGGCGGGGGCAGGCCTGTCGTCCCGTCATTTGAGAACGGATCCGCTATTCAAGCGCATTCCTTAGCCGGACCATTATCCGAACGAAAAATCGGGACCTCCCCAATGGCCGTCATCCCAGAGAAAGCTGGGATCTCATCGTGTCGGCCGCGCCGCCAGCCAACGGGGATACCCCAGCTTTCGCAGGGGCGACGGGCTTGGGGGCCGGGTGACCGAATTCGCCATTCCCGCAAAAACCGGCCCTCTTTCCGCGAAAACTGGCCCTCTCCCCCTCACCGTCATCCCAGCGAAAGCTGGGATCTCATCGTGTCGGCCAAGTCACCAGCCAACGGGGATACCCCAGCTTTAGCTGGGGCGACGGGCTTGGGGGCCGGGTGACCGAATTCGCCATGCCCGCAAAAACCGGCCCCATTTCCGCGAAAACTGGCCCCCTCCCCCCGTCATCCCAGCGAAAGCTGGGATCTCATGGTGTCGGCCGCGTCGCCAGCCAACGGGGATACCCCAGCTTTCGCTGGGGCGACGGGCTTGGGGGCCGGGTGACCGAATTCGTCATTCCCGCGAAAACCGGCCCCCTTTCCGCGAAAACTGGCCCTCTCCCCCTCACCGTCATCCCAGCGAAAGCTGGGATCTCGTGGTGTCGGCGGCGTCGCCAGCCAACGGGGATACCCCAGCTTTCGCTGGGGTGACGGACTTGGGGGCCGGGTTTGGATCGGGATTGGGTGACGAACCTGTGTCAGGATACGGGCTTCGGCCGAAGACGAACTTGGGCCAGAGAACGAACTCGGGCCAGAGAACGAACTGGCCAGACGACGAACTTGGGCCGGGAGGCAGACCTGGGTCGGAGGACGGAGAAGGCTAGTGCGGCGGACCGCGTGGTACCGCGTGGTGGTGACCTTGGCCTCCTCAGCCCCGATTACACGTGCCTGCTCAGCGGCAGGGGTACAGGTTGGCCAAGACCCGGGCGTAGCCGTCCTTGAGAGGGCGTTTCCGGTAGCTGGCGGGGAGTTCGTTCAGACCGTCGAGCATGTCCATGATGCCGACCGACTCACCCTCGGGAACGCAGGCGATCGGAGGCTTGCCGGCGGCGGCGCGGGCGGCGCGTTCGGCTTTCAGCTGGTTGGTCGCGGCTTTCGCCTCTGCCTTCAGCGCAGGCAGGTCGGGCGACATCAGCGCCATCGGGCCCTGGTCGCGCAGCGCATTGGCGCGGGCGAGGAAGGTGCCGACCGTCATCGCGGCACTCGCCGGCATCGCCAGACCAGCGATCGTCAGCGCGGCGATCAGCGCCTTGGAGCGAACATACGACATGGGCGGCCTTTCCGGGAAAAGACCGCCCATAGAGATACTTAGGTTACTGCCGGGTGAACCGGATCACGCCCCCAGCGGGGTCGGCGTACCGAACGGACCGTTCGGACGCCGCGTCTTCGGGATCGACGTGCCCGCACGCGGGACGGTCGACGCCTTCGCACCCGGATCCGGACGATCGAGATCCTCGCCAGCGATCAGCTTCTTGATCTCGTCGCCGGTCAGCGTCTCGAACTCGAGCAGCGCGCCGGCCACGGTGTGAAGCTGGTCGACATGATCGCTCAGCACCTGCTTGGCGCGGTCGAGACCGCCTTCGACGATCCGCTTGATCTCGTCGTCGATCAGCTGCGCGGTCTGGTTGGACATGCGCGACGGACGGCTCGACGAGTAACCCAGGAACGACTCGCCCTCGGGCTCGCCATATTCGAGCGGGCCGACCTTGTCGGACATGCCCCAGCGCGTGACCATGTCGCGAGCCAGACCCGTGGCGTACTGGATGTCGCCCGATGCGCCGCTCGAGACCTTGTCGTAGCCGAAGATGACTTCCTCGGCGACACGGCCGCCCATCGACACCGCGAGGTTCGCGTACATCTTGTCGCGGTGATAGCTGTACGAATCCCGCTCGGGCAGGCGCATGACCATGCCCAGCGCACGACCGCGCGGAATGATCGTCGCCTTGTGGATCGGATCCGACGCAGCCTCGTGCATCGCGACGACGGCATGGCCGGCTTCGTGATACGCGGTCATCCGCTTCTCGTCGTCGGTCATGACCATGCTGCGACGCTCTGCGCCCATCATGACCTTGTCCTTGGCTTCCTCGAACTCGGCCATCGCCACCAGGCGCTTGCCCTTGCGCGCCGCATGTAGCGCCGCCTCGTTGACGAGGTTGGCGAGATCGGCGCCCGAGAAGCCCGGCGTACCGCGTGCGATGACGCGCGCATCGACGTCGGGGGCAAGTGGCACCTTCTTCATGTGCACTTCGAGGATCTTGATGCGACCTTCGATATCCGGCCGCGGCACGACGACCTGGCGATCGAAGCGGCCCGGACGCAGCAGCGCCGGATCGAGCACGTCGGGACGATTGGTCGCGGCGATGATGATGATGCCTTCGTTCGCCTCGAAACCGTCCATCTCGACCAGCAGCTGGTTCAGCGTCTGCTCGCGCTCGTCATTACCGTTGCCGAGGCCGGCGCCGCGATGGCGACCGACCGCGTCGATCTCGTCGATGAAGACGATGCACGGTGCGGACTTCTTGGCCTGCTCGAACATGTCGCGGACGCGGCTCGCACCGACGCCGACGAACATCTCGACGAAGTCCGACCCCGAGATCGTGAAGAACGGCACGCCGGCCTCACCCGCGATCGCGCGGGCAAGCAACGTCTTGCCGGTACCGGGCGAACCGACCAGCAAGGCGCCCTTGGGGATCTTGCCGCCCAGACGCGCGAACTTGGTCGGGTCCTTGAGGAACTCGACGATCTCCTCCAGCTCTTCGCGTGCCTCGTCGATGCCGGCGACGTCCTGGAAGGTGACCTTGCCTTCCTTCTGCGTCAGCATCTTCGCGCGGCTCTTGCCGAAGCCCATCGCGCCGGAGCCCGAATTCTTCTGCATCTGCTTCAGGACGAAGAACGCGATGCCGAGGAACAGCAGGAACGGCAGCGACTGATACAGGAGCAGCGCCAGCATCGACGGGCCCTCTTCGGGCTTCGCGCTGATCGAGACGCCCTTCTCGCGCAGGCGGGGCACGAGCGTCGAATCCTGGATCGGGTACGACTTGAACTTCTCGCCCGAGGACAATGTCCCCGAGATGATATCGCGCGAGATGTTGACGTCCTTGACGGTGCCCTCGTCGACCTTGTCGAGGAACGCCGAATACGCGATCGTGTTGCCGCTCGACGCTGCGGTGCGGCCGTCGAACATGGTCACGAACAGCGCCAGCGCGAGCAGGATGCCGACCCAGATCAACAGGCTTTTCATCCAGGGATTGCCGCCGTTGTTCTCCGGGCCGCCGTTTCCGGGGCCCTGGGGCTTCTGACCGCGGTTGTCGTTGTCGCTCATGGGTGCACGATACCTTTCACCGCACAAGATAAGCGTGCGCAGGTTAATGGCAATGGAACAACGCGCGCGTTGCGTTGATCAGTGTGAACGGATCGTCACGTGGTTCAGGCGGGACCCGACGTTCAGGCAGGGCCCAACGCGGGGGCCCGGCGCGGCGGTGCCTCGCGGAAGCGCCAGACGTCGCCGCGCACGCTGGCGATGATCCCGGCCTGCGTGGTGCGCTTGCCGGCCATCAGCGAGTCGAGCAGCTTCTCGATGTTCGCGGCCTCGGTCCATTCGGGGGCGACGATGCCCGCCTCGGTGCGGACCGTGCCGATCGCGCGGCGGGCGAGGCGGCGGAGGATCTCGCGGGGGAGCTTGTCCACCGCCAGCTTCACCTCGCCGCCACCGACCTTGGCGCGTTCGGTCCAGATCCACTCGACCATCGCACGGACGTCGGTATCGGTTTCGGCGAGTGCCGCGGCCGCGCGCGCGAGGTTGGGCGTGCCGAGCCATTCATTCTCGCCGAGCAACCGGCGGAAGCGGGTGCGATCGTGGCGGTCGTCGTGGTTCGAGGGATCGTCGAAGAACGGCACTTCGGCACGGCGGACGATCGCGCGGAGTTCGGCGCGGCGCCAGTCGAGTAGCGGACGAATGACCGCGACGCCGTGGATTTCGGTGCGCGCGCGGACGCCGGCAAGCCCCGCGAGGCCGGAGCCGCGGGCGGCGCGCATCAGGAAGGTCTCGGCCTGGTCGTCGGCGTGGTGGCCGGTGACGAGCGCCCCTGCCCCGATCGCGCGGGCGTGATCGGTGAGCAGGGCGTAGCGCGTGGTGCGGGCCTGTGCCTGGATACTGGCGCCGGTGATCGGTTCGCTGGGGGCGAGCGTGGCGTGGCGGATGCCGAGCGTTGCGCAATGCGCGGCGACCATCGCGGATTCCTCCACCGCTTCCGGGCGGAGGCGGTGGTCGATGCTCGCGACCGTGAACCCGGGGGGGAGCGCTTCGTGCGCGAGGGTAAGCATCGCCATGCTGTCGGGGCCGCCCGAGACGGCGAACAGCGGGTTGGTGATGTCGCTTGCCAGGCGCACGAAGTCGGCGGCGAAGCGGCGGCCTTCTTCGGTCATGCGCGGTTGGCCGTGACGAGGATGCTGATCCTCCCCTGCAAGGGGAGGTGGCTGGCGCTTGCCAGACGGAGGGGTGATCCGCTCTCGATAGCGCAATACCCCTCCGTCAGCCCGATGGGCTGCCACCTCCCCTTCCAGGGGAGGACATCAAAGCGGCCGGTAGTCATCGGTGAACCTGCTTACTTGCACTTCGCCGCGCTGCGCCCGGCGGCAACCTGGCCCTTCATCGCCGAGGCCATCTTCGCCCCATAGACGTCGTTCAGCTCGTCATACACCTTGCAGGCATCGGCCGGCTTGTTGAGCTTGGTCAGCGCCTGGCCGAGGTACAACAGGCTGTCCGGTGCGCGCTCGCCGTCGGGCATCTTCTTGTAATTGTCGTAGAACGCCATCGACGCGAGGCTCGGCTTGCCCTCGTCGAGATACGCGCGGCCGAGCAGGTTCTGCGCATAGCTGGCGCGCTTGCTCTTCGGATAGTCGGCGACGACCTTCTTCAGCTGTGCCTGGGCCTGCGGATACTGCTTGGCCGCCCACAGACGATAGCCATACATGTATTCGTCCTCCGCCGGATCGCCGGTAGAAGGCTTCTCGACCGAGACCTTGGTCGGTGCAGTGGTCGGCCGGGACGCCGTCTCGGGGCGCGTCGTCGGGCGCGAGGGGCCATCGTTCGAAGAGCCGGCGTTCGAAGGACCGCCGTTCGAGGGATCATCGGGCTCGGTCGGGCCACCAGTGCCGGCGATCGGCGCGGGGCCGGTTTCGAGCGTCTTCATCCGCGCGTCGTTCGAGCGGCGGTAATTGTCGAACGCATCCTGCAACTGGCGCGTGCGGTTCTGGTTCTGCTCGATCTGCTCCGTCAGCGACGTCATCTGCTGCTCCAGCGACGTGACGCGCTGGTTCACGTCGGCGAGCGCACTGGTCGCGGGCGAGCCAGGCCCCGGGCCCTGCTCGTTCTGCGGCGCGCGCACTTCGGGCTGGAGCATCTGGCCCGCACCACCGGGGAAGACCTTCCGCTGGACCGCGCGCATTTCACTTTCGAGCTTGCCGACGCGGCCCTCGACGTTTTGCGCCTGGGCGCCAGTGGAGATCGCGGTCGGCATCAGGGCCGCGAGGCAGACGCCGATCAGAATAGACTTACGCATGGGCCACACCCCCCGGTGGATTGGTTAATCGTCCGGGTATAGCTGCACTACCCATCCTGTCGCCAGCCTTAAGGCGCTGGCGATGCCCGCGGGCTTTCACGGGGTCGGCGTTGCCGTAGCGGCGGGCGGCGGGTTGGCGGCAGCGTCCAGATTGGCACGCTGCGTTTCGGTCATCTGACGACGCGGCGTACGCGGACGACTGGCGCGCGCCTGCTCGCTGGTTCCGGACGGCGTGGCCGACGCGGTCGGCATGGGCTGCGGCTCGGGCGTACCGGCAAGACGCGCGGCGATCGCCGGTGCCCCGATGCGAACGTCCTTGATCGGGCGCTCGCCGGTGCCGAGCGCCGGCGCGGCGGCACCGTTGAGCGTCACCGCCAGCTTGTCCGCCCGACCGATGTTGATCATCGGGTCCTTCGCGTCCTTGGGCACGTCGAACTTCTCGCCCGGCTTCATGGTGCCGAGGTACAGCGTCTTGTTGTCGGCATCGTAGACGCGCATCCACACCTCGTCCGAGGCGGTCAGCGTGACCTGGCCGTTCGCGGGCGTCGCAGGAGCGGGCACGGGTTGCGCGGTCTGCGCGACAGGGTTCGGCGCGGTTTGCGCAACCGGCGTCGCGGTCGAGGACTCGCTCGATCCGCGGAACATGTCGGTGCCGTACCAGAGGCCGACCAGCACCAGCACCGCGATCGCGATCCCCAGCGCGACGATCGCGATCCCACGCGAGGGTACGCGCGACGGATCGGTCATCTCATAGGGTTCGTATTCGGGCGTGCGGCGACCGAGCTTGGCGACGTCTTCGCGCACCAGCTGCGCGATCCGCACCTCGTCGACGCCGACCGCACGCGCATAGGCGCGGCTGAAGCCGACCGCGTAGGTGGAGGACGGCAGCGCGGAATAGTCGGATGCCTCGATCGCCTCGAGATGGCGCAGCGGCACGCGCGTACGTGCCGCGATATCCGCGACGCTCAATCCCTGCGACTCGCGGCTGTTGCGAAGAATGTCGCCAGCACGCTCTGGTACAGCGGGCGTAGCGTTCTGGCCGGTTTCGACCTCGTCCATTCTTGTCTCCGAAGCGGGCTGCGTAGCGTTGCCCGTCATGTCCCCCGTCTTTCAGAGGCCCCTAGCCGTGTCAACGCGCACGCGGCCCGGAACCGCCGGTTTCGGGCCTTCAGACGATTTCGACACCGTTTTCGGTCGCCCATGCGGTCAGCGCGCCGCGCATGTCGCGGGGTGGATCCGCCAGCAGTCCTGTCATGTATCGGGTGAGCGCGGCGCGATCGAGCGAGCGCGTCATCGCCTTGATCGGGCCGACCGCGGCGGGGGTGATCGACAACCGCTCGATCCCGAGGCCGATCAGCGCCATCGCCTCCAGCGGCCGTCCGCCCATCTCGCCGCACACCGCCAGATCGACCTTGGCGTCGCGGGTCGGCGACACCAGCCGCGCGATGAAGCGGAGGATCGACGGGCTGAGCCAGTCGTACCGCTCGGCGAGCTTGGGATTGGCGCGATCGGCCGCGAACAGGAACTGGGTCAGATCGTTGGTGCCGATCGACAGGAACTCGATACGCGGCAGCAGCACGTCGAGCATTTCCGCAAGCGCCGGCACCTCGAGCATCGCGCCATAGCGGATCGCCAGCGGCATCTTCCGCCCGCGTCCTTCGAGCCAGGTCCGCTGCGCCTCGAACAGCGCGCGCGCCTCGTCGAATTCCCACGGCTCGCTGACCATCGGGAACATCACGTTGAGCGTGCGGCCGGCGGCGGCCTCCAGCAACGCACGCGCCTGCACCTTCATCAACCCGTCGCGCTCCAGGCCAAGGCGCAGCGCGCGCCAGCCCATGGCCGGGTTCTCCTCGTCCGAATCTTCCTTGTTGAGATACGGCAGCGCCTTGTCGCCACCGATATCGACGGTGCGGAAGATCACCGGGCGCTCGCCCGCCGCGTCGAGCACTTCGCGGTAGAGCCGCTGCTGGCGCTCGCGCTGCGGCAAAGTGGCCGAAACGAGGAACTGGAACTCGGTGCGGAACAGGCCGATCCCGTCCGCGCCGGTGACGTCGAGCGCGGCGACGTCGTCACGCAGGCCAGCGTTCACCATCAAGGTCAGCCGGTGGCCGTCCTTGGTGATCGGCGGCACGTCGCGCAAAGCCGCGAACGCCGCCTTGCGCTTCTGGCGCATCGCGAGCCGCGCATCGAACGCTTCCTCCATCGCCGCGGAGGGGCGGGCGAAGACGTTGCTCTCGGCGCTATCGAGCAACAGCATGTCGCCCTCCGCGACCAGCCGGCGGATATCGCGGACGCGGCCGAGCACCGGCACGCCCATCGCGCGCGCGACGATCGTGACGTGCGCGGTGAGCGATCCTTCCTCGAGGATCACGCCCTTCAGCCGGCGCTTGTCGTATTCGAGCAGTTCGGCAGGCCCGAGATTACGCGCGATCAGGATCGTGTCCTGGCGCAGGCCGAGTTGCGCCGCGGTGCCCATCTGGCCCGAGACGATACGGAGCAGCCGGTTCGACAGATCCTCAAGATCGTGCATCCGGTCGGCGAGCAGCGGATCGTCGATCTGGCGCATGCGCTGGCGGGTACGTTGCTGGACGCGCTCGATCGCCGCCTCGGCGGTCAGCCCGGAATCGATCGCCTCGTTGATGCGCCGCGCCCAGCCCTCGTCATAGGCAAACATCTTGTAGGTCTGGAGCACTTCGACATGCTCGCCGCCGACACCGAATTCAGCCTCGCGAGTCATCCGGTCGATGCCTTCGCGCATCTTGTCGAACGCCGCATAGACGCGGTGCCGCTCGGCGTCGGTGTCCTCGGCGACGGTGTGCTCGATGGTGATCCGCGGCTGGTGATAAACCGCGAAGCCCGCGCCCATCCCGTCGACCAGCTTCTGGCCGGGGATGCGCATCGCCGCGGTCGACTGCGGCCGGTCCGCGCCGCCGCCGGTGGTGTCGATCAGGCCGGCATTGGCGATCAGTTCGGACAGCACCATCGCCACCGTCTGCAACGCCTCGATCTCGACGTCCGCATATTTGCGACGATCGGTGTGCTGGACGGCCAGGACCCCCACGGATCGCTCGCGACGGATGATGGGGACGCCCGCGAAGCTGTGGAAGCGGTCCTCGCCGGTCTCGGGCTTGTAGGCGAAATCGGGGTGGCTGGCGGCTTCGTCGAGGTTGAGCACCTCGACGTCTTCCGCGATCGTGCCGACTAGGCCTTCGCCGAGCGCGAGCTTGGTGACGTGGACGGCCGCCTGATCCAGCCCGCGCGTCGCGAACAGTTCGAGCACCCCTTCGCGCAACAGGTAGATCGAGCAGACCTCGCTGTCGATCGCGGTGGCGATGATGCCGACGACGGCGTTCAGCTTGGCTTGCGCGGACGTGCGCGACGCCATCACGTCGTGAAGGCTGGTGAGGATTTCGCGGGCGGAGGCGGCGGCCGAAAGGGGCATTCGGGTTGGCTATCAGATGAAACGCTTGGGTGCCACGCAACAAAAGCAGTGTTGGGGTGAAGTTCGATCGATCTTTGAGTGGGGATTCTCCAAATGAGTCCCCAGCGCTTCGAACACCCCCTCACTTCCCCCCTCCCTGGAAGGGAGGGGTTGGGGGTGGGTCGGCCTGCTCGAGCCACCTGCGTCTGGAATATGCGGAAGCCGACCCACCCCCTGCCCCTCCCTTCCAGGGAGGGGGGAAGATTTAGAAGAAGTCAGGTGTCGAACAGACCGTCCTGGCTTCCGGCCGGTGGGTTCAGGCCGAGATGTTTCCACCCCCCCGCGTTCAGGAACCGCCCCCGTGCCGTCCGTGCAATCAGGCCGAGTTGGATCAGATACGGCTCGATCACCTCCTCGATCGTATCACGCGGCTCGCTCAACCCCGCCGCCAGCGTCTCCACCCCCACAGGCCCCCCGCGATAGATATCCGCGATCATCATCAGATACCGCCGGTCCATCGCGTCGAGCCCGAGCGAATCGACCTCCAGCCGGTTGAGCGCCGCATCCGCCGCCCGCGCATCGACCGTCTCATGCCCGGCGACATTGGCGAAATCGCGCACCCTTCGCAGCAACCGCCCGGCGATACGCGGCGTCCCGCGGGCCCGGCGCGCGATCTCCATCGCGCCGTCCTTGGCGATCCCCAGCCCGAGCAGCCCTGCAGCGCGCGTCACCACCCGCTCCAGTTCCTCGACCGTATAGAATTGCAGGCGCACCGGGATGCCGAAGCGATCGCGCAGCGGCGTCGTCAGCAACCCCTGCCGCGTGGTGGCGCCGATCAGCGTGAACCGCGGCAGGTCGATGCGGACGGAGCGCGCGGACGGCCCCTCGCCGATCATCAGGTCGAGCGCACGGTCCTCCATCGCGGGATACAGCACCTCCTCGACCGCAGGCTGCAACCGGTGGATCTCGTCGATGAACAGCACGTCGCCATCCTCGAGATTGGTCAGCAGCGCGGCGAGATCGCCCGACTTGGCGATCACCGGCCCCGAGGTGGCACGGAACCCCACCCCCATCTCGCGCGCGACGATCTGCGCGAGCGTCGTCTTGCCGAGCCCCGGCGGGCCGAAGAACAACACGTGATCCAGCGCATCGCCGCGCGATTTCGCCGCCTGGATGAAGATGCGCAGATTCTCGCGCGCGGCCTTCTGCCCGACGAATTCGTCGAGCGTCTTCGGGCGCAGCGCGGCGTCGACGTCTTCGGGACGCTTGGCGGCGGTCAGGATGCGGTCTGTATCGGTCACACGCCGCGATAGCGCGCTCGCGGTGAAGGGGGCAAGGCGGCTATGGGTGCGGGATGACGAACGAAACCGTGCAGCCCGACCTGTATCTGCTCTCCGGAGTATCGCCTGCGCTGGAGGCCGCACTCGCCGAGCGCTTCACGCTGCACCGCACGGATCCGCTGGCGACGACGCGGGCGATCGTCGGCGGCGGGAGTAGCGTGATCGATGAAGCGCTGCTCGACCGCCTTCCCGCGCTGGAGATCATCGCGATCCACGGCGTCGGGTATGACGGTATCGACCTCGCCGCGACCAAGGCGCGCGGCATAGCGGTGACGACGACGCCCGACGTACTGACCGACGATGTCGCAGACCTCGCGATCGGACTGATGCTGGCCGTGCAGCGACGGATTGTCGCGAACGACCGTGCAGTGCGCGACGGCGGGTGGCAGGTCGACCTCTCTCGACGCGCCAGCGGGCGACGGATCGGCATCTTCGGGCTTGGCCGGATCGGCAAGGCCATCGCCAAGCGCGCCGCGCCGTTCGCGCGCGAACTCCATTATACCGCGCGCTCCACGAAGCCGGATTTCGCGGGCGTGTTCCATGCCGACATAGCCTCGCTCGCGGCAGCGTGCGACGTGCTGATCGTCTCAGCCCCCGGTGGCGACGCGACGTCGCAAATCGTGGACGCCGCTGTTCTCGCAGCGCTCGGCGAGGACGGCATCCTGGTCAACATCGCGCGTGGCAGCCTGATCGACGAACCGGCTCTGGTGGCAGCGCTTCAGGCGGGAACGATCGCCGGTGCGGGGCTCGACGTCTTTGCCGACGAACCTGCCGTTCCCGAAGCGCTCAAGACGATGGATCAGGTCGTCCTGTCACCGCATCAGGGCAGCGCGACGGTCGATGGCCGGGCCGCGATGGCGGCGCTGGTCGTTGCGAACCTCGACGCGCATTTTGCAGGGAAAGCGCTGCTCACGCCGCTCGAGTGATGCGGCCAATTTTTTGTTAGGCAGTGTCCCAACCACACTCCGTCATCCTAACAAAAGTCAGTGGCTGTCGGTATCGTTCTCCTGCGTACGCAGGAGCCCAGGGTAACGGGGCACAACGATTGTGGCCCTGGACTCCTGCGTTCGCAGGAGAACAGCAATCGCCGGAACCCTAAGCCTTCGACGCCTTGCGCAACGCCAGTCGCACCAGCGCATCGAGCGAGGCCCCTGCCCCCAGTTCCTCGTCCGCCGCCGCCACCGCGACACTCGCCTCGTTCGGCCGGAACCCGAGGTTCAGCAGCGCCGAAACCGCATCCGCAGACGCCCCCGGTGCGGCATTCACCACCGCCGGCCCGAGCCCGAGCGCGATGCCGCCGATCTTGTCCTTCAGTTCCATGACGATACGTTGGGCGAGCTTCGGCCCGACGCCATTGGCGCGCGCGACCATCGCCTTGTCGCCGCTGGCGATCGCACGCGACAGGTCGACCGGCTCCAGCGCCGACAGGATCGCGAGCGCGACGCGCGCGCCAACCCCCTGCACGCCGGTCAGCAACCGGAACCAGTCGCGCTCGTCCGCGCTGGAGAACCCGACCAGCCGCTGGAAATCCTCGCCGACGAGCAACTCGGTGAACACCGTGCACGCCTCGCCGATCGGCCCGAGTGCCGAGAGCGTCCGCGCCGACGCGCCGACCTGATAGCCGACTCCGCCGACGTCGATCACCGCGTAGTCGATGCCCGTGGAATCCAGGCGCCCTTTGAGATGCACGATCATGGTTCAGCCGGTAGAACAAAGGGTGCGCGGCGTCATCCCGGCAAAACCGCGACGGCCGCTGATCCTCGCCCGCCGCCGCTCCTCACGCGCTCGGCTGGAGCCGATCGGGATCGGCGGAGGATCTGTTCGGCACGGTCGGGACGGGTTTCGCGACACCGTGGAGCGCCTGGGTCGGCGCGCCGATCACCGCCGCCCGCGCGCGCAGGCTCGCCCGCAGGAACACCGTGTCGGAGGCGATGAAGCGGCGCGGGGTCGTGCCGAGAAACGTGCCGGCATCGCGCAGGAAATGCGACGCGTCGAAATAGCTGCTGTCGATCATCGAATAGTCGTTCAGCCCGTCGGCCGTGATCAGGCGGATGAACGAGCGCAGGAACCGCGCGCGCCGCAGCAACAGCTTTGGCGGCATGCCGAAGTGACGCGTCGCCATCCGGCGCAATTCGTGCGTCGGGATATCCAGCCGGTCGGCGACGTCCTTCATCTCGATCACGCCGTCGGTCACCGTCAACGCGGTGAACGCCCGGATCAGGTCCTCGCGCGGATGCGGCTGATCGAACAGCCCGCCGAACACTTCGTCGAGCAGCGGCTTGATCATCATATCGTCGTCGAGCGCATCGAGCCCTTCGATCAGGCGGGCGGAAAGCTCCGGCCCGAGGGCGCCACTCAGCGGCACCACGCGGTTGTGGAAATCGCCCGCCGACCGCGCGGTCAGCCGCGACCAGCCGACCGCGCTCAGGCCGATGCCGACCGCGATCCCGCCATGCGTCTCGGTTCGGAAGGCACGGCTGGTCGGTCCGTAGAAGCTCGCACGGTCGAGCGGACCGAACCGATGATTGCCGATCGACACGGTCAGCGGGCCGGCATCGACGAGCACCGAGATCATCGCGGGCGCGGGCAGATACCAGTTGAGCATCGGCGTGCGGTGGCTCGACGCGTAGATCGCGTACCCGGTCAAATAGTCGGACAATGCCGGATCGGGCATATCATAGCGCATCGCCATGCCCTCGGGCATCGCAAATGCCGAGGGAGAAACATTATTGCCGTTCGTGCCGCCCCGCACGTGGTCCACCCGCATTGCCGCGCCTTCAATCTAAACTAAATTGCACGGTGGCGCTGCCACAGCGATGGAGGCTTGGCTATCGAAACTTGATCGAGGTGAATTGTTTGGTAATTTTCCAACAGTCTAATTCAAAATGAACCAGGTTTTGTCAGAGTACGTATCGGAGGATGCTTGTTTGCGGGCCCCGCCGTAGCATCGGCGGGCGCTTGGGATACTTCCGGATACTATTGCGGGGGCGAGCGCGTCAGGCGCCGATACCCGTGCGCCGCGACAGCGCCGCGGCGCTTGCGACGTGATGCGCGTGGGTGATCGCGACGGCCAGCGCATCGGCGGCATCTGGCCCCGCGAGCTTGGCGCCGGGCAGCAGCACCGCCATCATCGCCTGGATCTGCTTCTTGTCGGCGCCGCCGGTGCCGACCACGCCCTTCTTGACGGTCGACGGGTGATACTCGCCGATATGCAGCCCCGCCCCCGCCGCCGCCAGCAGCACGACGCCGCGGGCTTGCCCTAGCTTCAGCGTCGATTGCGCGTTGGTGTTGCCGAGCACTTCCTCGACCGCTGCGCCGTCGGGGCGTTCGGTGCGGATGACGTCGATCAGCGCATTGTACAGCGCGGTCAGGCGGCGGGGGAGCGCCATCGACGGGTCGGTCTTGATCTGGCCGTTGGCGATATGGCTCAGCCGGTTACCATCGGCGCGGATGACGCCCCAGCCCGTGGTGCCAAGGCCGGGGTCTAGTCCCAGGATGATCACGCAGATTGGTTCACGCGAAGGCGCAAAGGCGCGAAGGTGTCGCATACTCGACAGCCGTGTCGCGTCAGCGGCACCCTCATCAGTGATCGTGGCCACCAAACAGACATTCCGCCTTCGCGGACCACTGGCCCACGCGAATCTCTTCGCGCCTTTGCGCCTTCGCGTGAACCAGTCTTCATCTCAACCCAGCGACTCCATGATCTCGTCCGAGATTTCGTAATTGCCCCAGACGGTCTGCACGTCGTCGTCCTCGTCGAGCGCATCGATCAGCTTGAACAAAGTCGCCGCATCGTCCGCACCGACCGCGACCATCACCTGCGGGCGCCAGGCGAGCTTTGCGCCCTCGGCCTCGCCGAGCTTGGCTTCCAACGCCTTGGCCACCTCGTGCAGGTCGCCCTGCGCGGTCCAGACCTCATGGCCGTCCTCGCTCGACGTGACGTCCTCGGCACCCGCTTCGAGCGCCGCTTCGAACACGGTGTCGGCATCGCCCGCGCTCGCCGGATACGAGATCAGCCCGACCCGGTCGAACGCGTGGCTGACCGAACCGCCCGCGCCGAGGTTGCCGCCGTTCTTGCCGACCGCAACGCGTACGTTGGTCGCGGTGCGATTGCGGTTGTCGGTCAGCGCCTCGATGATCAGCGACACGCCGCCGGGACCGAAGCCCTCATAGCGGATCTCTTCGTAATTCTCGGCATCGCCGCGGCTAGCCTTGTCGATCGAGCGCTGGATGTTCTCCTTGGGCAGCGACGCCGCCTTGGCCGCGTTCACCGCCGCGCGCAGGCGCGGGTTCATGTCGACATCGGGCAGCCCCATCTTGGCCGCGACGGTGATTTCCCGGCTGAGCTTGCTGAATGCCGAAGAGCGCTTCTTGTCCTGCGCGCCCTTGCGGTACATGATATTCTTGTATTTGGAATGGCCTGCCATCGGTGCCTCTAATAGCCTGATGCGCCGCTCTTAGGCTCCGGGGGCGCTTTTCGCCAGACCGTCTATCCCCCTGCCCGCAAGGGCGTCGATCTTCGCTTCGATCGCATCCAGCCTCGCCAGCACCAGATGATCGATCTTGTGATGCACGCGCAGGATGTCGAGTTCGGCGCGCAAATTGGTCTCGTAGTCGAGGCTGGCGGCGAGGCGATCCTTCGCCGATTGCCGGTTCTGGCTCATCATGATGACGGGCGCCTGGATCGCGGCCACGGTCGACAGCAGCAGGTTGAGGAAGATGTAGGGATACGGATCGAACGCCCGCCCGAAATGCGCGAGGATGTCCGAATTCAGCAGCATCCAGCCGATCAGCACCAGCGTGAAGGCGATGATGAACGCCCACGACCCGCCGATCTTCGCGACCCGGTCGGACAGCCGCTCGCCGAACGTCGCGCGCTCGTCCGAGACGTCGGCGGCGTCGCGACTGACGGTGGTCCCCGACTCGATCCCCGCGAGGACACGGCGCTCCTCCTCGTCAAGCTCGCCCGGCGCCTTGCCGAGGAGGCGTTGCGAGAGATCGGCGAGCGGGGACTGATTCGTGGCCATGATCCGCGCCCTAGCCGGGATTACGGATTATGCCAGTGCGCAAAGTTCTGTGCGCGAACCTTCCTGATCCTCCCCCGCCAGGGGGAGGTGGCGCGAAGCGTCGGAGGGGGAGGATACGGAGCAGACGTTACCCTTTCCTCCCCCTCCGTCAGGCAAGCGCCTGCCACCTCCCCCTGGCGGGGGAGGATCGTCGCGAGGCGTCGAATGTCCGCGCCCCTCGCAAAGACTCCTTGCTCCCACACGCCCGCACCTGCCAAACGCGCGGCATGACGGTTAGCGTGAATATGGGCACCGACGGCAATGGTACTGCCGTCGGCGTCGACCTGGAGGAACTACTCGCCACCCGCCTGTTGGTGCAGGGCAATTCGGGCTCGGGGAAATCGCATCTGCTGCGCCGCCTGCTCGAGCGATCGGCGGGGCACGTCCAGCAGATCGTGATCGATCCGGAGGGCGATTTCGTGACGCTCGCCGGCCCCCACGGCCACGTCGTGATCGAGGCGGGCGACTATAGCGAGCGCGAGATCGCACGGATCGCGACGCGGTTGCGCGAACACCGGACGTCCGCGGTACTCAGCCTGGAGGGGCTGGAGGTCGAGGGCCAGATGCGCTGCGCCGCATCGTTCCTCTCCGCGCTGTTCGATGCGCCGCGCGAGCATTGGTATCCGGTGCTGGTGGTGGTCGACGAAGCGCAGATGTTCGCGCCAGTGACCGGCGGCGAAGTGTCTGAAGAGGTGCGCCGCGCGTCGCTGGCGGCGATGACCAACCTGATGTGTCGCGGTCGCAAACGCGGGCTCGCCGGCGTGATCGCGACGCAGCGGCTGGCGAAGCTGGCGAAGAACGTCGCGGCGGAGGCGTCGAACTTCCTGATGGGCCGCACCTTCCTCGACATCGACATGGCGCGCGCGGCCGACCTGCTGGGCATGGAACGACGCCAGGCCGAGGCGATTCGCGATCTTCAGCGTGGGACGTTCATGGCGCTCGGGCCCGCAGTATCGCGGCGGCCGATCACGGTGAAGATCGGTGACGTCGCAACCTCCGCGCGTAGCGGCAGCCCGAAGCTCACCCCCCTCCCCAGCGCCGCGCCGATGGACTTGCAGGATCTGCTGTCCGAGCCGGTGGTCGACGCCCCCGAGCTCGGCCTCATGTTCGATTCGCGCCCGCGTCGCGTCCCCGCGGAGGAACTGCTCGACGGAATCGCCCGCCCGCCCGAACCGCGCACCGCCGCGCCGCCGCCCCCAGAGAAGACCGACGACGAGGTCGAGGCGGTCTACGCCGACGTCTTCCGCGCGATCGTCGAGGATCCGGAGTCGACGTTGCGACCGCCATCGGTGCTGTTCCAGGATTTCCAGGTGCGCTGCCGGATGGGGGGGCTGGCTAAACCGCCGCTCGATCTGCCGGGCTTCGTGCGGCGTTTGAGCTGCGCCCGTGCGGGGATCTTCGACCTGACCGACGAGGCTTGGACTGCCGCGCTGGACGTCGCGAGCGGGTTGCCGGACGACATGCTTGGCGCATTCCTGCTGGTCGCGCGGGCTGCGCGTGAGGGCGAACCGTGTCCGTCGGATGCGAGGATCGCGGCCACGTACGGCACAAGTTCGCTTGGCCGCGTGAAGCGGCTGATCGGCTACATCGAAAGCCGAGAATTGATCGTCTGCCGCACCGACCTAGCCGGCAAACGCTCGATCACGATCCCCGGCCTCGGCTGGACGACGTTGCCGGCGGAGGCTGCGTAAGATTTGACTCCTCCGTCATCCCAGCGAAAGCTGGGATATTCCGCGGCTAGGAGCGCGCCCGTTCCACGCGGTACGGGATGTTGGGCTGAGCACGTTCCTCCTCGCCGCGGGAGATCCCAGCTTTCGCTGGGATGACGGGCGGGTCTGGGATGACGGGTTCTGGGGGGCGGCTCGACATGGCGCTAGGCGGTTGGGTCTACATGATGGCGAACAAGCCGTTTGGCATGTTGTACATCGGCGTGACTGCGTACCTGGCTTCACGCGTGCATCAGCATCGGATCGATGCGGGATCGGCATATTGTCGGCGCTATGGGCTCAAGACGCTTGTGTTCGCCGAGCAGCACGAGACGATCCAGGATGCGATCGCTCGCGAGAAGATGCTGAAGGCTTGGAAGCGGTCGTGGAAAGACGATCTGATCGCGACGATCAATCCGGGGTGGCTGGACCTTTACGACCAGTTGCATTGAGGCGAGGTCATCCCGCCGGCCTCGCCGCCGTTATCGACTCTCTAACAGCCACTGCCCCCCTCCCGTCATCCCAGCGAAAGCTGGGATCTCCTGCGGCGAGGAGGAACGCCGCTCGTCACACAACCGGCGCTGCGTGGCTTGGAAACGCTCCTCGCCGCGGGAGATCCCAGCTTTCGCTGGGATGACGGCAAAAACTCAGGATGACGGCTTACCTCAGGATGACGGCAAACTCAGGATGACGACTTACCTCAGATCATCCCCAGCGCCTGGAGATACACTTCGAGGATCGCCTCCTCCTCCTGATATTCTTCCTTCTTCTTCTTCCGGATCGACAGGATTTTCCGGATCGCCTTGGGGTCGTAGCCGCGGCCCTTGGCTTCGGCCATCACGTCCTTGATGTCGTCCGAGATACCCTTCTTCTCTTCTTCGAGACGCTCGGCGCGCTCGATCAGCAGGCGCAGTTCGTCCGCTGCGACCGCGCCGCCGCCCATGCCGTGTTGCCGTTCGTCAGACATCGAAAATTCCCCACTCGCCGACGCCAACGCGCCGGCCCAAAAGCCAATCAAGATACAAGCCCGCATCGGTGATCGCCGTCCGGAGACGTCCTGAATCATGCCGAATTGGGTGCGGGCCAGCGTCTAGGCGTTTACCGTGTTCGGCTCAATCGCCTGAATCAGACGGCCTCGTTTTTGGGCGCGTTCTTCGCCACGCTCGCCTTCATCCGTTCGAGCTGCTCGGGGCTAGCGTCGCCCTGATGGTGCGCCTTCCACTCGGCATAGGGCATCCCGTACACCGTCTCGCGCGCCTCGTCCTTCGACAGGCCGCCAGCCTCCTCGACCCAGTCGGACAGGCAATTGCGACAAAAACCGGCGAGCCCCATCAGGTCGACGTTCTGCGCATCCTCGCGGTGACGGAGATGGCGGACCAGGCGGCGAAAGGCTTGCGCCGCTACGGCATCGTCGAGTGTTTCGAGGCGATCGGGGGTCATTCACTATGCTCCGTGGTTGATCCCGCGGAGATAGGGTTTAAGGCCCGTGGCGGCAAAGACCTCCCCCCAGGAAAACGCAACGCATGACCATGGCCATCGCACCCCGTTCGCGGAAAGTCCGTATCCTCGCGACGCTCGGCCCCGCCAGCAGCACCCCCGAGATGATCGCGACGCTGTTCCGCACCGGCGCAGACGCGTTCCGAATCAACATGAGCCACGGCGACCAGCAGTCGAAGATCGCCGTGATCCAGGCGATTCGCGCGCTGGAGAAGGAATATGGTCGCCCCTCGACCATCCTCGCCGATCTCCAGGGACCGAAACTGCGCGTCGGCAAGTTCGAGGGCGGTCGCACGGTGCTCGAAACCGGCTCGACCTTCCTGCTCGACCGCGACCCGACGCCGGGCGACGCAACGCGCGTCGAGCTCCCGCATGACGAGATCTTCGCGGCGATCGAGCCGGGCGCACGCCTGCTGCTCGACGACGGCAAGCTGGTGCTGCGGGTGGTGTCGCACAGCCCGCGCGAGATCACGACTCGGGTCGAGGTCGGCGGTGCGCTGTCGAACAGCAAGGGGCTGAACGTCCCCGACGTCGTGCTGCCGATGGCCGCGCTGACCGAGAAGGATCGCAGCGATCTGGATTTCGCGGTCGACCAAGGCGTCGACTGGATCGCCTTGTCGTTCGTCCAGCGCCCCGAGGATCTGTGGGAAGCGCGGAAACTGATCGGCGGCAAGGCGGCGCTGATGGCGAAGATCGAGAAGCCCGCGGCGATCGAGCGGCTGGAGGAGATCGTCGAGGCGTGTGATGGCGTGATGGTCGCGCGCGGCGATCTTGGCGTGGAAATGCCGCCTCAGGCAGTGCCGCCGTTGCAGAAGCGCATCGTCGAGGTCTCGCGCCGGATGGGTCGCCCGGTCGTGGTCGCCACGCAGATGCTCGAATCGATGATCACCTCGCCGTCGCCGACCCGCGCGGAAGTGTCCGACGTCGCGACTGCGGTGTATGACGGCGCGGATGCGATCATGCTATCGGCCGAGAGCGCGGCGGGGGCGTGGCCGGTCGAATCGGTGGCGATGATGGATGCGATCGGCGTGTCGGTCGAGGCGGACCCGGAACACGGCGACCGCATGCACTTCACCGTGATGAAGCCCGATCCGACGACCGCGGACGCGCTGGCCGAGGCGGCGAAGAACATCGCCGCGACGGTATCGGCGGTGGCGATCATCTGCTTCACCACGTCGGGCTCGACGGCGCGGCGGATCGCGCGCGAGCGGCCGTCGGTGCCGCTGCTGGTGCTGACGCCGAGCCAGGAGACCGCGCGGCGGCTCGGGCTGCTGTGGGGCACGCACGCGGTGCATACGCGCGACGTCGAGTCGTTCGAGGACATGGTCGCGAAGTCGAAGCGGATGGCGTTGCGGCACGGGATCGCCAAGGCCGGCGACCGGGTGATCGTGCTCGCGGGCGTGCCGTTCCGGACGCCGGGGTCGACCAACGTGCTGCACGTGGTGCGGATCGTCGGCGATGAGCTGAAGGGCCATCACTCGCAGGTTTGAGTTTGGCGCGGGGGCGTGAAAGCCCGCCGCTAGGCCAAGGCGCCGACCTATCCTTCCCCCCTCCCTGAAAGGGAGGGGTCGGGGGTGGGTCGGCCTCCACATACGCCGTCGGTAGTGGCTCAAACCAGCCAACCCACCCCCAGCCCCTCCCTTCCAGGGAGGGGAGCGAAGTAAGGTGCGGTTGGTATTGCGCGTCTTGCGCGGTCAGGGAGGGCGATCCGGCTATCGAACCGGTCTCGCGTCCCTCGCTAAAATTCTCGCGTCCCTCGCTATTACGTCGCTACAGGTCGAGCGTAACATCGACGGGCACGCACGCTGTTCCCCCGCGAAGGCGGGGGTCCAGGATGGCGGTATACAACGGTATTGAGCTGCCCCCCCCCCGCGTCCGCGGGAGAACGCCCTCGATGTGGATCAAATCGGCATCGCGCCAGCCCCGCGTCCCCCGTGATGCATCAAAGAGCCTCACCCCTCCCCCGTCATGCCGGGCTCGTTCCGGCATCCACCCTTCCGCATGCTCTCGGTCCGTGGAGTATGCGGCACGATGGGCCCCGGCCTCCGCCGGGGTGACGGAAGGGAGGTGAGTGCCTGGTTGAGGCGAGGTGCCCCCGAGGTTGCAGCATGCCAACCGAGCACGCTGTCCAGCCCCGTCGCCGGGATCGTATCGTTCCCCACATTGGCTCCACCCCGGCGAAGGCCGGGGCCCAATTGGGGGACGGCAATGGCGACGCTCCCCACTCCATTGCGGCAACCTTTCCAATTGGGCCCCGGCCTCCGCCGGGGTGGAGTTCGCCACCGGGGTGGAGTTCGCCACCGGGGCGGGGCTCACAGCCGGAGCCGACCCTTAATCTAGGCTAGCGCTTGCCTCCCGAATACGCGATGTCGCCGGTACGGACCGTACGGGAGGGCGCGCACATGACACTACGCGAGAAGATCGGTTGGGGCGCTCTCGCCCTGTTAGGCGCCTGCGCGCTCGCGGTCGTCGCGTTCGAGCGGGGCGAGCATGTCAACGCGCTGTGGATCGTCACCGCCGCCGTCTCCGTCCAGCTGATCGCGTACCGCTTCTACGCACGCTACATCGCGCGGCACGTCATGCAGCTCGACCCGTCGCGGCAAACCCCGGCGCTGCGCCGCGCCGATGGCCTCGACTATGTCGCGACCGACCGCAACGTCCTGTTCGGCCACCATTTCGCCGCCATCGCCGGTGCGGGCCCGCTCGTCGGGCCGGTACTCGCCGCGCAGATGGGCTACCTCCCCGGCACGCTCTGGATCCTCGCCGGCGTCGTGCTGGCGGGTGCGGTGCAGGATTTCATGATCCTGTTCATCTCGATGCGCCGCGACGGGCGGTCGCTCGGCGAGCTGATCCGGATGGAGATGGGCGCGGTCCCCGGCGTGATCGCGCTGATCGGGGCGTTCGCGATCATGGTCATCATTCTCGCGGTGCTGGCGCTGATCGTCGTCCGCGCGCTCGCCGGCAGCCCATGGGGCCTGTTCACCGTCGCCGCGACGATCCCGCTGGCGTTCCTGATGGGGATCTACACCCGCTGGATCCGCCCCGGAAAGGTCGGCGAAGTCTCCGTGCTCGGCGTCATCGGGCTGCTCGCGGCGATCGTCTATGGCGGCACCGTCGCCGCCTCGCCGACGCTCGCGCCGCTGTTCACGCTGACCCCGGTCCAGCTCTGCGTGCTGATGGTCGGATACGGCGCGGTCGCCTCCGTCCTGCCGGTGTGGCTGCTGCTCGCACCGCGCGATTACCTGTCGACCTTCCTCAAGATCGGCGCGATCGTCGCGCTGGCGATCGGCATCGCGGTCGTCGCGCCGCCGCTCAAGATGCCGGCGCTCACTCCGTTCATCGACGGCAGCGGCCCGGTCTGGTCGGGCGGGCTCTTCCCGTTCCTGTTCATCACGATCGCGTGCGGCGCGGTGTCGGGCTTCCATGCGCTGATCGCCAGCGGCACCACGCCGAAGCTGATCGCCAGTGAGGGCGACGCGCAGTTCATCGGCTATGGCGCGATGCTCATGGAGAGCTTCGTCGCGATCATGGCGCTGGTCGGCGCGTCGATCCTCGATCCCGGCGTGTATTTCGCGATGAACAGCCCCGCGGCGGTGGTCGGCACCGACTTCGCCTCCGCTGCGACCGCGGTGACCGCGATGGGCTTCCCGATCACCCCCGAGCTGCTCGCGCAAACCGCGAAGGACGTCGGCGAGACCACGATCGTCAGCCGGACAGGCGGCGCGCCGACGCTGGCGGTGGCGATGGCGGAGATCTTCAGCAACCTGATCGGCGGACAGGCGATGAAGGCGTTCTGGTATCATTTCGCGATCCTGTTCGAGGCGCTGTTCATCCTGACCGCGGTCGATGCGGGGACGCGCGCCGGGCGGTTCATGTTGCAGGACCTGATCGGGCTCGCGGTGCCGTCGTTCCGCAACGCGTCGGCGATCGTCCCGGGGCTGATCGCGACGGCGCTGTGCGTAACCGCCTGGGGCTTCTTCCTGTACCAGGGCGTCACCGATCCGCTCGGCGGGGTGAATACGCTGTGGCCGTTGTTCGGCATCTCGAACCAGATGCTCGCGGCGGTCGCGCTGGTGCTGGCGACGGTCGTGCTGTTCCGGATGAAGCGCCAGCGTTACGCGTGGGTGACGATCCTGCCCGCTGCATGGCTGTGCCTGTGCACGATCACCGCCGGGTTGATGAAGCTGTTCGCGAGCGATCCGAAGATCGGCTTCCTCGCGCACGCCTCGAAGTTCGCCGACGCGGCGGCGCGCGGCGAGTTGCTCGCACCCGCCAAGACGATGGCGGAGATGCAGCGGATCGTACTCAACGACCGGATCGACGCGGGGCTGTGCGCGCTGTTCCTGGCGGTGGTGCTGTCGATCGTGTTCTTCGGCATCCGCACCTGTCTGGCGGCGCTGAAGATCGACCGGCCCACGGTCACCGAAGTCCCGCCGCAGCTGGTGGCCGCGGAATGATCCGCGCGCTCTATGCGAAGGCGCGCGAGACCGCGCTGCTGATGGTCGGCGTGCCGTCCTACGCCGCCTATTGCCGGCACATGGCGGAGCGCCACCCGGACCACCCGCCGATGGACGAACGCACGTTCTTCCGCGATCGGCAGGAGGCGCGGTACGGCAGCAAGGGCGGCGGGCGCTGCTGTTGACCGAGGCGTCATCGACCGTCGCGCGACTCCGGGCGGCGACGGCGAGCGATCACGACGCGGTCGATGCCGGGTTCGGACGCTATGATCTAAGCGATGCGGACGATTACTGCGCGTTCCTGATCGCGCATGCCCGGGCGTTGCCGGCGGTCGAGGCGTGGCTGGACGGCATTCCCGGTCTTGCCGCGGTTCGATCGCGGGGTGCGGCGCTTGCCGCCGATCTCGCCGCGCTGGGGGAGGAGATGCCGACGCCCATGGCGTTCGACCTGCCGCCGAGCGAGGCGGCCGGCTGGGGCGCGATGTATGTGGTCGAGGGGTCGCGGCTCGGCGGCATCATGTTGTCGCGGTCCGTGCCCGAAGGCATGCCCTCGGCGTATCTGGGCGCGAAACATCTGTCGGGCGAATGGCGCGCGTTGCTGGCCGCGATCGACCGGCAGCCTGCCGACGACGCCTGGGTCGCGCAGGCTATCGTCGGCGCCAGGGCGGCGTTCGCGCTGTATCGACGCGCGCCGGCCTGATCTCAGCGCAGCAGCTTCGGCGCTTCCTTGCGGATCATGTCCTGGATCTTGCTCGCGAACAGGCCGAGGATACCGGGCAGGTCGACGACCGCATGGACGTTGGTCTCGAACACCGTGACCGCGCTGGCGATCGTCTGGCCCATCGCCTGGATGGTGAAGTGCAGCGTGTCGCCGTCCCAGCGATGATCGGTCACCGACCCGCCCGGAATGCTGGCGCTGATCTTGTCGATCCCCCCATCCAGCCGCGCGCGGACCGCCGCCTTGCCGAGCTGATGGGGAACGTCGACGGTGATGGGGTTGGCCATGAATAGTCCTTAAGTCGCGAAAAGCATGTCGTCGTTGGCGAACGCCTTGAACTCGAGTGCGTTGCCGCTGGGATCGAGAAAGAACATCGTCGCCTGTTCGCCGGGCTGGCCCTTGAAGCGGACATAGGGCGCGATCCCGAACTTTACGCCCGCGGCGGTGACGCGTTCCGACAGCGTGGTCCAGTCGTCCATCGTCAGGACGACGCCGAAATGCGGCACGGGGACGGCGTGGCCATCGACCGCATTCTCGACCGCGACGGGTTTTGCCGAGGGGTCGAGGTGGGCGACGATCTGGTGGCCGAACAGGTCGAAGTCGATCCACTGGTCGCTGGACCGGCCTTCGCGACAGCCTAGCGTGGCGCCGTAGAAGGTGCGGGCGGCGGTCAGGTCGTGGACGGGGAAGGCGAGGTGGAAGGGGCGTAGGGTCATGGGTACGCTATAGATCTCAACCCCAATCGCAGTCACCCCTAACCGGCCTTAGAACGGCGCGGCCGCCGCGACCGGCGAAGCGTTTTGCTGGAACCGACGCTCTTCGTTGCTGAAATAGGCCTTGCGATCCAGTTCGGCCCATTGGGATTTCAGCATGCATCGCTTTTTGACGAGATGGGTGCCGGACTTGCCTTCGCTCCGACAGATTTTTCGATCATCGCCCTCGGCGGGCTTGCTATTTGCGCCCTCAACCGCCTGCGGAGCAGCATTTTGCGCCGTGGCTGTCGACGGCAGTATTGCGACAAGCGAAAACGCAGCGAAGCAAAGCCCGCGTGCTGTGACGACGGCGAACGACATACGCGATATGCGACGGCTTTTCATTGTCTTCTCCCAGTATCGAGGCCGCAGACTATCCCTTCGCAACAACGTGTCTATCCCGAGTTATCAGTCACACAGGATTTCTGCCCACCGCATGACCAAGACGCTGGGTCGCGCCAGCCGGGACTGGAAGATCACGGCAACGGTTTGCCTTGGACTGCGCGCACAGCCATAGCGCGACCGTGAACCGCTACCCCGCCCTCGCCTGCCTCGTCCTCGGCGCGCTCGCCGCCACCGGCTTCGCCCCGCTCGACCTCTGGCCATTCACCCTCGTCGCGTTCGCCGTCTGGATGAAGCTCGTCCACGATGCGCCGACCTTGCGCGGGGCGCTGTGGCGCGGGTGGGTGTTCGGGGTCGGGCATTTCACCGTCAACAACAACTGGTTCCAGCATGCGTTCGACTTCCAGGACGCGATGCCGCCGGTGCTGGGGTATTTCGCGGCAGTCGGGCTAGCGCTGTATCTGGCGCTGTTCACTATGCTGGCGGCCGGCGTCGCCTGGAGAATCGCACGACGGCCCAGCGGCCCCGACGCGACCTTCGTGCTGGTCCTCGGCGCGGCGTGGATCGCGACCGAGTGGCTGCGGGCGACGCTGTTTACCGGGTACGCCTGGGACCCGCTGAGCGTCGTCTGGCTGCCCGCGATCGGCGTCGCGCGGCTGTCGGCATGGATTGGCACGTATGCGCTGTCGGGCGTGACGATCCTCGCCGCGGGCGCGCTGCTGATGCTCGCCGTCCGCCGCTGGACTCTGCCAGCGGTCGCCATTCCCGCGCTGAGCCTCGCGGCACTGTCCGCACTCTGGACCAATGCGCCGCCGCCAGCGCCCGGCACGCCGCTGGTCCGGGTGGTGCAGCCCGACATCGGCCAGGAAGATCGCAGCGAGACCGACGGCGAGCGCGTGCTCACCGCGCTGGAGAAACTGTCCGGCCAGGGCGGCGCTACCCCGCGTCTGGTCGTCTGGCCCGAGGGCGTCGTCCGCGATTACGTGGAGGATGGCTATCCGTTCTACGCCTATGGCTGGTCGAGCCCGCTCTACCTTCGCCGCCGCATGGCGCGATTGCTGGGCCCCGACGACATCCTGCTGATCGGCGGCACCGCGCTCGAGTTCAACGCCAAGGATGAGATCTCCAGCGCGGCCAATTCAGTGTTCGCGCTCGACGCACAGGCGCGGCTGCGGGGGCGGTACGACAAGGCGCACCTCGTGCCTTACGGCGAGTATCTGCCGATGCCGTGGTTGTTGAAGCCGCTCGGTCTAGCCCGCCTCGTACCCGGCGATATCGACTTCGCCTCGGGCAAGGGCCCTGCGAACTTGACGCTTCCGGGCTTCGGTTCGATCGGGATGCAGATCTGCTACGAGATCATTTTCTCGGGCGAGGTCGTGGATCGTGCACACCGCCCCCGCATCCTGTTCAATCCGTCGAACGATGCGTGGTTCGGCAAATGGGGTCCGCCGCAGCATCTTGCCCAGGCCCGGATGCGCGCGATCGAGGAAGGGCTGCCGATCCTCCGCGCCACGCCGACGGGTATCTCCGCGATCATCGCCGCCGATGGCCGCCTCGTCGCGACCGTTCCGCACGAGACCGCCGGTGCGATCGAGCAGCCGATGCCCTCCGCGCTGCCCCCCACGCTGTTCTCTCGCGTCGGCAATGCGATGGCAGCGATCGTTGCCGCTCTGATGCTCTTCACCGCTTTAGGCGTTCGCTTGCGAGCAAGCGCGGTTGCCCTGCGCCGTCGCCAGCGCTAGGGTCATATAAAGCTTTCCTTATATGACGCTCCCTCCGGAGCATGGCAAAGAGGCCCGCATGCGCAAGTCTTTCCTCTTCACTTCCGAATCTGTCTCCGAAGGCCATCCCGACAAGGTCGCCGACCAGATCAGCGACACGATCGTCGACCTGTTCCTCGCCAAGGACCCGCAGGCCCGGATCGCCTGCGAAACGCTGACCACCACGCAGCTCGTCGTCCTCGCCGGTGAAATCCGCGGCAAGGGCATTTACGAGAACGACCAGTGGGCGCCGGGCGTGCTCGAGGAGATCGAGGCCGCCGTCCGTGCGACCGTCAAGGAAATCGGCTATGCGCAGTCGGGCTTCCACTGGGCGACGTTCCGCTTCGAGAACAATCTCCACGGCCAGTCCGCGCACATCGCGATGGGCGTGGACGAGAGCGGCAACAAGGACGAGGGCGCCGGCGACCAGGGCATCATGTTCGGCTACGCGACCGACGAGACCCCCGGCCTGATGCCCGCGACGCTGTACTACAGCCACAAGATCCTAGCCAGGATGGCCGAAGACCGTCACTCGGGCGCCGCGCCGTTCCTCGAGCCCGACGCGAAGAGCCAAGTCACGCTGTCGTACGAGAACGAAGTCCCGGTCGGCGCGACCGCCCTCGTCGTCTCGACCCAGCATGCACCGGGTTATTGCGAGAAGGGCGAGAACGCCGATCCCGCCAAATATGCGGTGCTGCGCGACTACGTGATGGGCGTGTTCAAGGACGTGCTGCCCGACGGCTTCATCACCGACGAGACGAAGATCTACATCAACCCGACCGGCCAGTTCGAGATCGGTGGCCCCGATGGCGACGCCGGTCTTACCGGGCGCAAGATCATCGTCGACACGTACGGCGGCGCGGCGCCTCATGGCGGCGGTGCGTTCTCGGGCAAGGATCCGACGAAGGTCGATCGCTCGGCAGCCTATGTCGCGCGCTATCTTGCGAAGAACGTGGTTGCGGCGGGGCTTGCGCGTCGCTGCACGATCCAGCTGAGCTATGCGATCGGGATTGCCGAGCCGCTGTCGGTCTATGTCGACACGCATGGCACCGGTACCGTCGAGGAAGCCAAGCTCGAGGCTGTCCTGCCGCAGCTCGTGCGCCTGACGCCGAAGGGCATCCGCGAGCATCTGAAGCTCAACGCGCCGATCTACAAGAAGACGGCGGCGTACGGGCATTTCGGTCGCGAGCCGCAGGGTGACACGTTCACCTGGGAGAAGACCGACCTGGTCGATGCGCTGAAGGCTGCGGTCGCCTGATAGCGACGGGTTTGAAGTTGTAAAGGAGCCTCCCGCGGACCGGTCCGCGGGAGGCTTTTTTGTTTGTTCTCCTGCGAACGCAGGAGTCCAGGGTCACGATCGTTGCGCTTGGTATCCTGGGCTCCTGCGTTCGCAGGAGAACGAGTTGATCACTCTTCGAGGCTTCCGATCGGCTGGGCGTGCCGCTGCTCCGTCAGGATCTGCCACGCGGTCAGGAACAGCGCGGCGACCAGCGGACCGACGACGATACCGCTCAGGCCGATGAGTTCGATCCCGCCGAGCGTCGTCACCAGCACGACGTAATCCGGGATTCCCGTATCGCGGCCGACCAGGATCGGACGCAGGATGTTGTCGGCGAGGCCGATCACCACCACGCCCGAGACGATCACCACCACACCCTGCCAGATCGCGCCCGTCGCCAGCAAATACACCGCGACCGGCACCCACACGATCGCCGGTCCGACTGCCGGCAGCAGCGACGTCAGCGCCATCAGCAAGCCCCACAGCAAGGCAGCGGGTACGCCGACGATCCAGAACGTCAGGCCGCCGAGCGCGCCCTGGACGAGGCCGACGATCACCGATCCCTTGATCGTCGCACGCACCACCGCGACGAATTTGTCGACGAGTTTCTCCGCCACCGAATGCTCGAACGGCAGCGTGCGGCGGATCGCCGGCCCGACCTTGTCGCCATCGCGGAGCAGGAAGAAGGTCACGTACAGCCCGACGCCGAACGACAGCAGGAACGCAGCCGCATTGCGGCCGATCGACAGAGCCTGCCCGGCGATCGAGCGGACGCTGTTGCCGAGGATGGTCGACACGCGCGACTGTGCCTGTTCGAAGCTGTTGAGCCCGGCCTTGTCGAGCGCGCCCTGGATCCGGTTGGGCAGCGCGTCGTGGATCTGCTGGAAATACGCGCCGAAGTTGATCTGCCCGCTTTGCAGCTTGGCATAGACCGAGGCGGACTGGTCGATCACCAGGCTGCCGATGAACAGCGTCGGCACGATTACCGCGACGAAGATGATCAGCAGCGTCAGCGCCGCGGCGAAATTGCGCCGGTCGGGCCAGCGCTTGAGCAGCCACTGATACAGCGACTGGAACAGGATCGCCGCCAGCGCGCTCCACAGTAGCGCCGCCGCGAACGACGACACGACCACGCATAAGGCAATCGTGATCGCCACCAGAAAGGTGATGAAGCCCCCCGTTTCCAGTCGACGCCTGTCGATCATTGCCGTGTCCCTCTTGTATCGACCGGTCGAGCCGGGCCGTTAGAATCTAGCCATTCAAAACGTCAAAACCGCCCCCCGGTGTGTACCGAAGGGCGGTCCTGACGCTAGCGCGGTGTGCGCCTAGACGATCAGCGGAGCTTTTCGCTGCCGTTGACCAGTGCGTCCTTCTGCGCCTGCGGCATCGCCTGTGCATTCACGTCGGCATCGTCAATCGCGTCCGACTGGCGCTCGGCGTTGTCGCGAACGGCTTCGGCACGATCTTCGAGATTGTCCGCGGCTGCTTCGAGTGCGTCGGCGCGGTTCTCGCCGGCGGCCTCGACCTGGCTGCCAAGCTTGTCGTCGCCCTTGCCGCCGCACGCCGCGAGCGGGAGTGCGATGGCGGCGATCAGCGTGGCGATGGCGAGTTTCTTCATGATACGGACTTCCCTGTTATGACGAGGTCGCAAACCGTCACGGGCTCGTAACGGTTCCATGCGCAGCCGCTTCGAACGAAAAAATCCGGGTTAATCAGGCGGTAGCGGGAGCGTCGAGCAGCGGCAGTTTTTCCACCGCGGCGTTTTCGATCACCGGCGCGACCCGGTCGAATACCGCGCTGACGAGCGCCTCCGCGATCCAGCCGACCGCGGCGCCGACGACGAGGTCGGAGAGGTAATGCTTGCCGTTGAGCGGTTGCGCCGCCGCGACTACGCCGGTGACCAGCGCGGCCGGTGCGCCTGCCCCGTCGATATCGCGCGATACCGCCCGCGCGACCGCGACCGCACCGGCGGTGTGGCCGGACGGGAACGAGGTCTGCGCGTGATCGTCGCTGTCGCCGGGCTCGAACCGCGCCTTGCCGTCCTCGATCGCCTTTTCGGGGCGCGTGCGGTCGATCGAACTCTTGATCGCCGATTTGACGAAGGTGGCCGCTGCATGCGCCGCGAACATCCGCACGCCGCCGCGGATCATGTCGGGCCGACGCGCGACCAGCCCGATCACGACCGTGCCGAGCGAGGTCGCGACGAGCTGGGGCTGGTCGCCGATCTCGGCCAAGAAACCGGTCGCCTTGACGATCGGCGTGTCGCGGTGCGCGGCCGCCTTGTGCGTCATGGCGCGATCCGCCTTCTCGACGGACTTCGCCGCCTGTTCGATATCGCCCATCAACGTGTCTCCCGGCCCGGTTTGTGGCTGCTCATCTCGCCGCGCACTTGTGCATGCGCCAACAGCGCGAACAACCCCGCACCGCCCAGCAAGTTGCCGAGGATCGCCGGCAGCATCAGGCCGCCGATCGCCTCGCCGACGCCGACCTTACCCGCAAACAGCAGCAGCCACGCCTCCACCGATCCGACGATCGAGTGGCTGAACGCGCCGATCGCGACCACATAGGTGACCGCGAAGATCACGAGGAACGACTGTTCGCGCGCATTCGGCAGCGACCAGGCGAGGATCGCGATCATGAACCCGGCCGGCATCGCGTTGACGAACGTCGCGCCCGGCGAGAGTTCGGTGATTCCCATCGACACCTCGATCATCGCGGTGCGAAGCTCGCTGCCGCCCAACAGGCCCGCCGCGATCATCCCGCCGGCCAGCGCGGTCCCGATCAGGTTGGCACCCAGCACGACGCTCCAGAGCCGCAAGGTACGCCGCAATGCCCAGCCCGACGGCTTGGTCACCAATGGCAACATCGCCGTGATCGTGCTCTCGGTGAACAGCTGCATCCGGCCGAGGACCACGACGAGAAACCCGATCGGGTAGCCGAGCGACACGACAACCGATCGCCACGGCGTATCGGGAATCGCCGCGTGCAGCGCACCCTCGGCGATCAGCGAACTGGCGATCGCCATGCCGGCCGCGAGCCCGGAGAAGAACAGCGACGAGATCGGTCGGTCGAGTTCGTCCTCACCCTCCTCGCGCACGGCTTGGTGGAGGTCCTTGGCATCGGCGGCCTTCAGCGCGTCGATGTCGTCCTCTTTTGATTCGGGAGAATCGGGCGATGCGGAGGGGTGTGGTTGGGCCATTACGGACATGCAACGGCTGTCGGGGGACTTTGCTCCGGCGCCCCGCACCGCTAGGGCACGCGGCGATGAACGATCCTTCTGTTATCCGCCGCCTCTATGGCCGTCGCCAGGGCCACAAGCTGCGCCTCGGCCAAGCCGCGCTCGTCGAGGAAACGCTCGCCGATCTGTCCGTGCCGGAAGAGGGCCCGATCGACGCAATGACGCTGTTCGGCGATGACCGCCCGCTGCACGTCGAGATCGGCTTCGGCGCGGGCGAGCATCTGGCTGGGCAAGCCGCCATGAGCCCGAACGTCGGCTTCATCGGTTGCGAGCCATTCCTCAACGGCGTGGTCGGCGCGCTCGCGCATATCCGCGACGGCGAACTGACCAACGTGCGGCTACACATGGGCGATGCGCTGGAGGTGATCGAGCGCCTGCCCGACGCGAGCCTCGATCGGCTGTATCTGCTGCACCCCGATCCGTGGCGGAAGGCGCGCCACGCCAAGCGCCGCATGGTCAATCACGGTCCACTCGACACGATCGCCGCCAAGCTGAAACCCGGCGCGGAATTCCGGCTCGGCACCGACGACCCCACTTATTGTCGCTGGTCGATGATGATCATGAACGCGCGCCGCGACTTCGAATGGCAGGCAAAGACGCCGCACGACTTCCTGACCCGCCCCGACGACTGGCCCGAGACACGATACGAGCGCAAGGCGCGGCGGCAGGGCCACGAGGTGTGGTATTACCGCTATCTGCGGGTCTGACGCGTCGAATTGCCCGGCCTGTCGGGGCGTCAGCGGCGCTAGTTGCTCTTGGAGACGCCCGGCATCGCGAACGTCGTCGACAGGCCGTGGTAGAGCTTTTCACGGCACACCCACTGGCTGGCGGCGTCGGCGATGAAGGCGGTGGCGAACATCGGCAGCATCAGCCCCCGGCTGGCGGTCGTCTCCGACAGGATGATCACCGCGGTGAGTGGCGCGCGGACGACTCCGGCGAAATAGGCGACCATGCCGAGGATCACGATCGCACTCGCGGGTTCGCCGGGAAAGACTTCGCGGAGCAGGTTGCCGACGCCAGCACCGACCGCGAGCGACGGCGCGAAGATCCCGCCGGGCAACCCAGCGATCGCGGTCGCCGCGGTCGCGACGAACTTGGCGGGACCGAACCACAGCGGCGCATCGACGCCGACGATCATCGCCCGCGCGGCGGAATAGCCGGTGCCCCAGGTCAGGCCCGTGAACACGCCGAGCACCGCGACGACGACGCCGCATGCGCCCGCGAACTTCACCGGGTTCGCGCGGGTCCAGCTGGTCACGCGGTTGCGGCCGAGCGCCATCGCCAGCAGCGTGCGCGAGAACAGGCCGCCCGCCATGCCGCCGGCGATCCCCGCGACCGGCGCCGCCAGCAACGCCGACAGCAACGGCATGTGCGCGCCGATCGCGCCAAAATAGATGTAGTCGCCCTGCACCGACTGCGCGACCATCCCGGCGATGACGATGGCGGCGAGCACCAGCAACGTCACGCGCTGCTCGTAGGCGGATGCCAGTTCCTCGATCGCGAACAGCAACCCGGCAAGCGGCGTATTGAACGCCGCAGCGACGCCTGCCGCGCCACCGGCGATCAGCACGCCCCCCCTTAGCGGAACACGAACCAGGCGGTGCGTCGCGCCCATTACCGCGGCGGCGAGCTGTACGGTCGGTCCTTCGCGTCCGACCGATGCGCCGCCCAGCACGGCGCCGATCGTCAACACCGCCTTGGCGATAACGGTCCGGGGCGAGATCAGCGTGCGGGTCGCTTCGTTGGGGTCGGCCTGCGCGGCGATCACTTGCGGGATCCCGGACCCTCGCGCGAAGGGCGCATATCGGCGGGTCAGCCAGACCAGCGCCATGAAAATGAGCGGTGTCGTCAGCAGCGGCAGCCAGTGCCAGGTCCGTGCGTAGCCGGCGAAGACCGACGCCGCCCAGTCCGCCGCTTCGGCGAACATCGTCGCGACGACCCCGATCAGGATCGCGCCGGTCAGGATCGCGGCGCGGGTCCGGAACTGGACCGAGCGTGGCCCGCGCGCGCGCAGCAGGGCGCGATAGCGCGACGAAGTCCAGCGCTTCGCCGGCATCATACGATCGAAAAGCCCAGCCATGGCGCCGACCTAGAGGACACTGGCCCCGGCGTCACCCCAGAGCGGCTGGCTAGCGGCAGACTGGAGCGGTTTCCCGGATCCGATCGCGGCCGCCATACTCTGTTTGGACGGCAGCAAAATGGCGGCCTGTCGGGAAACAGGCCGCCACGATATTTGCCGGTTCTCAGTAGGCCGTCGTGTCGGTCGTGGACCGGTAGCGGTTCCGTTCGGTCGCCACTTCGTCCCGCGTGTACAAGGGGGCCGCTTCGTCGAAGCCGTTCCAGCCGTCCTGGCGGTATGCCGCGCCACGGGCCTTCGTATCGACCGAGCGGTTGCGGTCGAGCACGGCTTCGGCATCGATCGCCAGCGCATCGTCGACGCGCGCGCTGAGCAGCGTGCCGCCGCGGCGGACGCCTTCCGAATAGACATGCGCCTCGTCATCGCTGTGACCGGCGTCCTTGAGTGCGCCGACGATCGTGCCGGTCGCGGCACCCCCTGCGGCACCGATCCCGGCGCCGACCACGGTCGAGGCGAGCCAGCCCGCGGCGACGATGGGGCCGAGGCCGGGAATCGCCAGCAGGCCGAGCCCGGCGAGCAGCCCGCCGACGCCGCCGACCGCCGCGCCGGTCGATACGCCGCGGCTGACGTCGCCGTGGTCGTTGACGTCACCGAGAGTCGTGGTGCCGTCGCCATGCGCCCCATCGGCGTTGTTGGCGACGATGCTGATCGAGTCGTGCGGTACGCCCAGGCGCTCCAGGTCGTGCAGCGCCGCGGTCGCATCGGCATAGTCGTCGTACAGGCGGGTAAGGGTCTTGGTCATCGTCTCTCTCCTAATGATCGGGCTGGCCGTAATGGTCGGGTTCAACGCGCCGTGACGTTGCCCTTGTAATCCAGCCCGACACGGACCGTCTTGCCGGCGCGGATCCCCGTCCCCCGCCAAACGCCATCCTTGTCCTTGGTCAGCGCCGAGACGTTGCGATAGCCGGCCTTGGTCAACCGTCCGCGGGCCTGATCCTGGGTGAAGGAGTTGGCACCGTTGGCGGGCGCGGCGACAGGCGCGGCGGTGGTACTCTTCACGGCGGGATTGTGCGCGCCAGTGTGCGTCGCGGTCTGCGCGACGGCGCTGGAGGCGAGCAGCATCGCACCACAGGCCATGAGGGTTCGAACGGTCATGATACTCTCCTGCGTTTCTGGTCTTGGTCGTCATGCGGGAGGCGGCACGAGTATCGCGCCGCCTCCCCGTCCGCTCAGCGAACCGAGCCGCGGCGAAACATGTTGACGATCGCGAGCAGGATCACCGCGCCGACCAGCGAGATCAGGATCGACTGGATGTTGAGCGCGCCGTCCATGATCGATGCGCCACCGATCAGCGGGGTGATCAGGAAGCCGGCGAGCAATGCACCGACGATGCCGACGACGACGTTGAGGACAACGCCCTGCTGCGCGTCGGTCCGCATGATCATGCTGGCGACCCAGCCGATGAGTCCGCCGACGACAAGAAGGATGATGAGGTTCATGATATGGCTCCTGGTGGATAATGGTACTGGAGCATCAACCGACATGGTGCGCATTCCGTTCAGTTCCGGCGCGCCTCACGGATTTTGGGATTGGTGCACAAGTACCGGGGGTATTGGTATTTTATGCCAGCGCTTGCGGAACCGGAGGCCTTGGTCCGGCGCTGAACGCGCATGACGAAAACCTCCGGCAAGTCACTGCACGCGCCCACCCTGCACCATCTGGAACAGCTCATGACCGGGCTGTTGGAGGGCGTGATCCTGATGGATCCGACCGGGATCATCCTCAGCGCCAACCCCGCCGCGCTCAAGATGCACGGCGTTCGCGCGGTCGAGGATCTGGGCGAGACCGCGGACGATTATGCCACGCGGTTCCGGCTGCGCTACCGCAACCGGCGTACCTTGCCGCGGCGCGAATATCCGCTGATGCGGCTGCTCGGGGGCGAGAGTTTCCCCGACCTGATCGTCGAGGTCGCGCCGGTCGATGCCGACGAGCCGCGCTGGGTGCACCAGGTGCGCGACATCGTCATGGACGAGGATGGCGGCGAACCCGATTGCCTGGGGCTGGTCATCAACGACGTGTCCGAACGGTTCGATGCCGAGGACCGGTTCGAGGCGATGTTCCACGCGAACCCCGCGCCGGCGCTGATCATTCGTGTCTCCGACCAGCGCTATGTGCTCGTCAACCAGGGCTTTCTCGACCTGTCTGGCTATGGCCACGAGCAGATCATCGGCAAGACGCTGTTCGATCTCGACTTTCTCGCACAGGTCGAGCGCAAGGCGTTCGTCAAGGACCGAGTCGTTAACGGCCAGACGGTGCCGCAACTCGAAGCCGAGCTGCCGCTGGCGAACGGCGATACGACGCTGGTCATCCTCGCCGGCCAGCCGATCGAGGTCGCCAACCAGGACTGCGTGCTGTTCACCTTCGCCGACCTCGAACCCAGGCGTCGTGCCGAGCATGCGCTGAAGGCGAGCGAGCGGCACTTCGCCTCGGTATTCGAGATGGCGCCGGTCGCGATGGTCGTGACGCGGGGCGAGGACAACCGCATCGTCCAGGTCAATGCGGCGTTCAAGGCGCTGACCGGGTATGCGGAGGACGCGGTGATCGACCGGGTCGCGGACGATCTCCAACTGTGGAACGACGCGGCGCAGCGGCAGGGGCTGGAGACCGAGATCCGCGATAAGGGCGGGTTTCGCGGGCTCGACGTCCAGTTGCTCCACCGGAACGGCGAGCCGCTCGACTGCCTGGTCTCCGCCGAGCGCGTCAGCATCGACGGCGATCCGTGCGTGCTGTGGCTGTACCAGGACATCTCCGCCCGCAGGCGCGGCGAACTCGAACTGGTCGAGGCGATCGACGCGGTGATGAAGGATGCCAACTGGCTCAGCCGATCGATCATGGACAAGCTGGCCACGCTACGGAACCCGCGGACCAACGCAGGTGCGAGCGCGCCGGTGGCCGACCTCAGCAAGCGCGAGCGCGAGGTGCTCGAGCTGATCTGCCAGGATCTGGACGACGCGGCGATCGCGGACCGGCTCGATCTGTCGCGCAACACGGTGCGCAACCATGTCGCGCGGCTCTACGCCAAGATCGGCGTCAACCGCCGCAGCGCCGCGGTGGTTTGGGCGCATGAGCGTGGGGTCGGCGCCTGAAGCCGGCGAGTTGCGCGCGAAAGATCGACCGAAGCGCGTTCAGCGTCAGGCTTGCGCGAAGATCTTCGTGCCGACGATCCCGGCTACGGTGAGCGCCATGAAGCAGGCCTGGATGCCGCTGACCTTGTCGCCGAACAGGATCACGCCGCCAATGATGACGCCGATCGCGCCCGCACCGGTCCAGATCGCGTAGGCGGTGCCGGCGGGGAGGCCGCGCATCGCGAGCGCGAGCAGGCCCATGTTGACGAAGCTGAGGACGATCGGGACGCTGGAGGCCTGCCACGTGGCGATCGTGGCCGCCCATTTTAGGCTGAGCGCCCAGCAGATTTCGGTGACGACGGCGACCGCGAGGATGAGCCAGGACATGAGTGTTCTCCAACGGGCTCAGATTGGAGACTCGGCCGCCGGAAACCCGGGAAGAGACGGCCGTCGATTTGATGGGCTTTAGCGCACCAAGCGCTTTACCGTTCCCCCGCGGAGGCGGGGGTCCAGGATCTCATAGGATAACGCCCGCAACCCTGGACCCCCGCCTTCGCGGGGGAACAGTATCATGCGTCAGCGGCGCTTAGTTCAGGCGGGCGAGGCCCGAGATCGAGCGATCGACCATCGCGCGGTCGGCGGCGGCGTCGTGGTGCTCGGCGATCAGGATACCGGCAGCCTTGGCCGCAGCATCCGCGGCCCGCGCGCGGACTTCGGCGATCGCGGCGCGTTCGGCGGCGGCGATCTTGTCCTCGGCCATCTTTGCCCGACGGGCCATCAGGTCCTCGGCGCCAGCCTTCGCCTTGGCGATGATCGCCGCGGCTTCGTGATGCGCGTGGGCCTTCATCGCTTCGGCTTCGACGTGCGCGGTCTTGGCCTTCGCCTCGTATTCGGTGCGGATCGCCTCGGCTTCGGCGCGCAGCGCCTTGGCTTCGTCGAGCTGCGTGCGGATGCCGGCGATGCGCGTGTCAAGCATCTTGCCGATCATCCCTGGAACCTTCTTCCAGATCATCAGCAGGATCACGACGATCATCGCCACCGCGACCCAGCCGGTCGAGGTCAGGCCGAGCGCGGTCGGATCGGCGACATGCTCGACGCCACCGGGCGCGGTCGTGTGGCCCTGGATACCCTGGTTGTCGATCGCACCCTCGGGCGCCATGCCCTCTTCGTGGATGACCTTTGCGGCCGAATCTGGATTAGCCATGCGCCGTCGTCCTGCGTACCGCGTCGCTCGCCGCGTCCAGGCTGACCTGGAGCCCGGCGACCTTGGCGGCCAATTGCTGTGCTGCCTCGGCGGCGACACCCTGAAGGTTCGCGAGTGCCTCGGCCTTCGCGTTCGCGACCGCCAGATCGTGATGACCCAGACGCTCGGCGAGTTCGACGTCGGCCGCATGGACCTGCTGCTCGAACGCCGTCGCCGCACGCTTCGCAGCGGCAGCGGTTTCGGCCTGCGCCGCGGTACGCGCCGCGTCCATTTCGGCCTGCCAGTTCGCCTGCACCGTATCGGCCTGCGCACGGGCAGCGACCGCCGCCGCCAGATCGCCGGCGATCTTGCCTTCGCGCGAGTCCACATTGGACACGATCTTTGGCACCATTCCCTTGCCGATCCCGAAATACAGGATGCCGAAGGTGAGGAGCAGCCAGAAGATCTGCGAGGCGTAGGTGGCGGCTATCTGGGCAATCTGGGGCATTGGTCTGTCCTGCGTTAATCCGGCCGGGCGCGGTTGCCCGGCCAAATCACCGAGTGGTTAGGCGACGAACACCAGGATGATCATGGTGACGAAGGCGAGCAGACCGAGAAGCTCGGCTGCTGCGAAACCGATGAACAGACGGCCCTGCTGGCTGTCGGCTGCGCCCGGGTTGCGCAGAGCGCCGGCGAGGAACTGTGCGAACACGTTGCCCACGCCGAGGGCTGCGAGGCCCATGCCGATCGCTGCGAGGCCGGCACCGATCATCTTTGCTGCTTGTGCGTCCATGGTAAATTCCCTTTGAAAATCAGTTAGGTAATGGAAAACTTAGTGAAGATTGACGGCGTCGTTCAGATAGACCGACGTCAGCAACGCGAACACATAGGCCTGGATCGCGGCGACCAGCAGCTCGAGCAGCGTGATGCCGATCATCAGCAGCATGCTCGGCGCGGTCACCAGGCCAATATACATCCCGCCGAGGTTCAGACCGTTGATCACGAACGCGGCCAGCACCTTGAGCAGGATATGGCCCGCGGTCATCGCCACGAACAGTCGCAGGCCGAGCGAGAACGGACGTACCAGGAACGACATCAGCTCGACCACGAAGATCAGCGGGATCATCAGCGCCGGCGTGCCGCTCGGCACGAACAGCGAGAAGAAGTGGAAGCCGTGCTTGCCGAAGCCGACGAGCAGCACGATCGCGAAGCTGATCAGCGCCAGCACGCCGGTGACGGTCATATGGCTGGTCACGGTGAACGGATGCACGCCGGGGACGATGCCGAACGGCAGCAGGCCGATGATGTTCGCGAACAGGATGAACATGAACAGCGAGAAGACATAGGGCACGAAGCGCTTGCCGCCGGGGCCGACATTCTGCTCGAGCATGCCCGAGATGAAGCCGGTGAAGCCCTCGACCGCCATCTGCCAGCGACCGGGCACGAGCTCGCGCTTCATGCCACCGATCATGAACGCCCAAAGCGCGACCAGCGTCACCACCATCCACAATGCGGAGTTGGTGAACGACAGGTCATAGCCCCCTACGATCCAGTGCGAGCCGAACGCCGGCTCGATCAGGAACTGGTGCATCGGATCGATCTTGCCGCCCTGTTCTGCCGCCACGTGGAATCCCTGCCGTCTTGATACGACAAACGCCCGGTTACTCCGGGCGTTCGCCTGAAATTCGAATGATCTGCCTGAACGCGACCGCTATCCCAAGGAACAGCAGCACGATCAGTCCCCAAGGGCCAGTGCCGAACCAATGGTCAATCAACCATCCGATCAGCGCACTGCCGACGAGACTCCCGATCAGGGCGGAAATGACGCGATTGCCTTGCGAGTAACCCCGCTCGGCGTCCGCCCCCTTCTGCCCCTTTTTCAGTGTTTCCCGAGCCTTGACCTCTCTCAATCGCTCATCGAGCGCGGAAAGTCGCGGATCGTCAACACCCTGGGGGTCCTGTCCGGGTTCGATCTCCGCCACGCACGTTCCTCCACCTGATTTCGCATCGGGGAGGAAGCAAGCAGCGACGAGCGATCCCGCCAAGGCGCGGTCCGTTTAGAAAAGGGGGGGGTGCAAGTCAACCGGTGTGACACGGGCGTCATCAATGGGGGCCGTTCGATCCTCCCCCGCCAGGGGGAGGTGTCGCCGCAGGTGACGGAGGGGGCGGACACGGAGCGATCGTTTCGCCTGCCGCCCCCTCCGTCTGGCAAGAGCCAGCCACCTCCCCCTTGCGGGGGAGGATTTTTGAACGGACCGTCGCTATGGCCACGCTCTTCGTCATTCCGGCGAAAGCCGACTTCTTCCCCCCTCCCTGGAAGGGAGGGGTCGGGGGTGGGTCGGCCGGTTGGCTGGTGTCACGGATCCCAAGCAGCCTACCCACCCCCAGCCGTCACCCGCTCCCAGCCGTCACCCGCTCCCAATTCCGTCACCCCAGCGAAAGCTGGGGTATCCCCGTAATGGAGCGCACCCTTGCCGCACGAGACCCCAGCTTTCGCTGGGGTGACGGTGAGGGGCGGCGGACGCTCCCGTCTTCGTCACCCCGGGCTTGTTCCGGGGTCCACGGTTCCGCACAGTCACGACTATCGAGTCCGCGGAACCGTGGATGCCGGAACGAGCCCGGCATGACGGGAGCTCAAACGCAGCGCGAATCGCGCTCCGGTGCCCCGGCCGTACGCGTCTTCCACACCCCGTTGGGCGTCTTGTACTTCTCGCCGGGGTTGGTCGCGGCAATCAGGTTGCAGCCGCTGGTGAACGCCAGCTGCTCGACCGTCGCGCCGCTCGCCTGCGCCTTTTGCGTATATGCCGACTTGCGCTGGATATTGATGTTGTTGACCAGCGCGCGAAGGTCCGCGCTCGCCGCGCCGACCAGACCCAGATACCCGTCGGGCTGCTCGCCAACCTCGCCGCCGGCACGCGCCGCGGCATAGGCCGGATCGCGCTGCGCGGACGCCGCCACCGAAAGGCCGCCGAGAACCGCGGCGGCGGCAATCATGACAATGACCTTTTTCATCTTAGAATATCCCCGGATTCTGCTGGATCAGCGACTTCGCCTCGCCATCGAGACGATAGACCACTTCCTGCGTCACATTGATGTTGAGGTTGATCTCGATCGGCTTGTCGGGGGCCGACACGCTGATGCAGCCCGGCAGGGCGGCGGCGGTCGTCACCAGAAAAGCGATCGTCCTCATCACCTGCAAGATCGGCCTTTGCTCCAGCTTCTTCAATCCTGTTTCGGTCATGGCACGATACTGCTTTCCGTGGGCTGAATGGTTGGAGGTTTCGGCGGAGAAGGCGGCGCCGACTGCTGCTGGATCAGCGCGGGCAGGTTGCGCTCGATCAGCCGCTTCGGATCGTAGAAACTCTGCGCGGTGTCGAGCAGCCCGCGGAAGGGCGCCTTGATGCGGATGTTGAACACGAACGGCAGCTTTTGCAGGCGGCGGACAATGAAGTTCGCCTTAGCCCCCTCGCCCTGGCTGATCCCGGCAAAGCGCACGTCGGTGACCATCTCGCCCGCCAGCGGCCCGTTCATGCCGACGCGCAGCGACTGGTAACGGAGCGACTTCAGCGCCTGGAACGCGATGTTCGCCCAGATGCCGAGATCCTTCTGGCTGAGATCGCCGACATAGGCGAGCGTGCCGCCACCCGGCCGGACGCGCAGGTCGCCACCCTCGATCCGGCCGCCGCTCTCGTCGAAGATCATCGGCAGCACGCCGTCGAAGATCCCGGTCGCGTCGAGATTCTTGAAATCGAACTGTTGCAGGAACTGGTCGGCCGCCATGTTGGCGATGTGGAACGTCATCCGGCGCTCCTTCGGCGCGGAGAAATCGAGCAGGGTCGGGTCGAGCGTCAGCGATCCGCCGGCGAACGGCCAGGAACCACCCTCGACCTGCACGCGCGCACCGGGCAGCGTCTGGTAGCGGATCGTGCCGTCGGTGACCGGGATGCCGGGGTTGAGCGTACGGATCGTCGCCACCTGCCCCGGCGCGCTCTGGAGATTGAGCAGGTCGGTGAAGCGGATCTCGGTCGCGATTCCGGTGACCGGCCCGAACGCGGCGGCGAGATCGGTGCCGGCGGTGCGGAACACGCCGGTGCTGGTCACGCCGGCCGCGTTCCAGGCGATGTGCCCCTCGCCGCTGACCGATCCGTTGACGTCGGCGATCACGCCGAAGGTGAGCGGGGTGAGCGCGTCGGGTTGCAGCCTGTCCTTGGCGAAGGCGATCGCGGGCACGTTCAGGTCGGCCTTGCCCGCACCGGCGCCGAGCGCATGGGTCAACGTCACGTCGGCCACCTTCGTGTTGGTGGTCGGCTCGAACAGCGTGCCCGCCGCGGTGATCGTGCCGTTCACGAGCGCAAGCGTCACGGTGCGCGCGACAAGCGGCTTGAACCGCGGCGTCGGCGCGGCATCGGTTACGCCCATCGCCCCGGTGAGGTTGAGCGCGCCGCCGACCAGCGTCCAGTCGCCCGCCGCCTCGCCGAGCAGCAGCGGGACATTGGCGATCTGCCCCGAGCCATCGGTGAACGCGCCGGCCACGCCCCGCCCCGTCATGCGGCCGGTGATGGTGCCGAAATCGAGTCGCGTGACGCGCTCGGGCGCGCCGATCCGCGTCTGCACGCCCTCGATCCGGAAGCCGCGATCGGCGAGCCGCACGGTCGCCCCGGCGGTCGCGAGCGTGATCGGCGTGGTGCCGAGTCGCCCACCCAGCTTCGCCGCAGCGATCGTCGCGCCACCGCTGACCTGCGCACCATTAACCTGCACCAGCGCGCCATCGACCGGGCACAGGGTCAGTCGCGACGGATCGAGCACCAGTCCGGAAATCGCGAGGCGCTGCACGGCGAGCGGCGCGCAACCGGTGTTGACGACCAGCCGTCCACGACCATCCCACAACGCGGCAACCGGCATCGCCAGGCCGTCGACGCGGCCGTTGCCGATCGGCCCGTCGAGTGTCGCCTGCGTCGTGATCGACGTCGCGCCGCCGGGCGTCGCGCTGAACGTCACCGGGGTCAGTGCCAGCCGAGCGCCGCCCGCCGCATAAGGGGCGATGCGCGCCACGCCGCGGATCGCTGCTCCGGGTTTCGCCTGCGCGAGCGACACGCGCGCCTCGGGCAGGCCACCGCCTTGCAGCGCCAGAGTCGTGTCGAGCCGCACGCCGCCGTTCGGCCAACCGAACGCGACCCCGCTCCCGCCGCCGAGCGCTACGCGCGCGCCGCTGGCCGAGGCGAGCGCGAGGCGGGACAGCACCGCCGAGCCGCGCCCGTCCACGAACCGCACCGAAACGTCGCCGTCCGCCGCGAAACCACGGCCGGCACGCTCGATGGCCTGCGTCATGGCGACCGCCAGGGGTGCGACCGGCGTTCCCGCCGCCGCGCTGCTTAGGCCGCCGACGCCGGCAAGCCGCGCCTGCGCCAACGCGGCACCGCTCGCCCGCACGCGTCCGTCGAACGCCATCTGCTTGCCGATCCGGTAGGCGCCCGCGATCGAAACGCGTCGTGCCCGGCCTTCCGCGGTCTGGACGGTATCGGCAGCGATGTCCGCCTTGCCGCTGGTCGCGGTCGCGCTGCCGGTGAAATCGAGCGTGCCCCCTGCCCCGGCCAGCGCGATCGCCGGTGCGCGTGCCGCCCCGGTCTTGAGCGTCGCCTTGCCCTGCCAGCGGTCGAGCGCGGCCGACAGCCCGACGTCGAGGTCCGCAACGATATGATCCGCCCGAGTCGTCCCGCAGGCGAGTCGCGACACGCGTACCGGCCCGGTGATCGTCGGTTTCGCCGCGTCGATCCGCAGCTTCACCGTCGCCGCCAGCCGGTCGATCGCGCAGCCGCTGACCTCAAGCCGCTCGCTGATCGCCGCCAGCGTGCCGCGGAAACCATCGTCGAGCTTGCCTGAGCCCGCGAGTTTCAGTCCGACGACACCCTGCGGAGTCTCCAGCCGCATCCGCCCATCGGCGACCGCCACGTCGAGCGCGGGCAGCGAGAACGGCTTGCCCGTCGACGCCGGCAGCAATTTGTCGATCGCGCCGAGCGAAACTTTCCCCTCAACCAGCCGACCGCGCAGCCGCACTTTCCCCGCGCGCACGCCTTCCAGATACGGCCCCGACAGCCCGACGCCCGTCCGCGTCTCGACCCAGTCCGCGACCAGATCGGGATGCGCCGGATCGCCCAGCACGACGTTCGTCAGCCGCTGGCCACCCAGCGCGAGGTTGGCGATCTCGTACCGCGCAGGCACGCCCGCCTTTGCCAGTTCACGATCGATGAACCCTTCCGCGATCGGCTTGCGCGCGAGCCACAGCGCGATCAACCCGGCGAGCAGGACCAGCGCGACGATCAGCATGATACGCCGGACAGGCACCGGACGGCGAGGATTGGGGCCGGGGTCGGCCCCCGTCTCGCTCGTCTCGCTCACTCACTCACTCCGCCACGCTCAGGCTCCCTGCATAGGCGGGAGCGGGGGCGTCATGCAATTGCGCGCGGATGTGCTAGCCTGACGCTATGGCCGATGCAGACGACGACGCCACTGTCTTGGGGAACGATCTGAAGGGCCATAGAGGGCGCCTCCGCAAACGCCTGTTCGAAGGCGGCAGCGACGCTTTGCTCGATCACGAACTCATCGAATACCTCCTCGCGATCGCGATCCCGCGCGGCGATACGAAAGCGCTCGCCAAGGCCCTGATGCGCGAGTTCGGCGGGATCGGCGGGGTGCTCACCGCGGATGCCGAGGCGCTCGGCCGGGTGAAGGGCATGGGCGAGATCTCGACCGCGGCGATCAAGATCGCGCATGCCGCCGCGATCCGCCTGCTCCAGTCGCACGTCAGCGACCGCCCGGTGCTCGCCAACTGGCAGGCGCTGCTGGATTACCTGCGCGCGGACATGGCGCACCACGCGATCGAGCGCTTCCGCGTGCTCCACCTCAACACCAGGAACATGCTGATCCGCGACGAGGTCATGAGCAAGGGCTCGATCGACCAAGCCGCGGTGTACGTCCGCGAGGTCATCCGCCGCGCGATCGACCTCGGCTCGGCGTCGATCATCCTCGTCCACAACCACCCGAGCGGAGACCCCTCCCCCAGCCGCGCCGACATCGAGATCACGCGCACCATCGCGGAGGCCGGCAAGCGGCTCGGCATCACCGTCCACGACCATATCGTGATGGGCACCGGCGGCCATATCAGCCTGCGCGCGCAAGGATTGATCTGAAGCAAGTTGATCTGACGCAACCAGATAGTTCCGCGAAAACGCGCGACGTTTGCCCCGCGCCTTCGTTGTCCGGTCGAAGGAATTGCATGTGGACAACAAGTTGCACGACCAGGCCTCGGCCGTAACCGCGGAGCACGGTCAGGTTCTGGTCGATGGGCCGGACGGCGTCGCGGTATCGCTGACGCCCGATGCCGCCGTCGAGACATCCGATCGGCTGCTGGAAGCCGCCGTCGAAGCGCAGGGCCAGATCCTGACCAAGACGCTGGCCGACAAGGAACAGGTCGCGCTAAAGGCTGGCTGATCCAAGGCTGGCTGACCTTAGCCGCGCGCGCTTCCCGTCGATCATGAAAACCGGGGCGATCCGAGCCAAGTACGCGAGAGGCCGCCGGGCGAACCCGACGGCCTTGCGTGCACCTGGGGCGCAGAAGTTCAGCCCTGCAACAGGAAGCTGGTCAGTTCCGGCTTGGTCAGCGACTTGCTCTTGTCGGTATCGGCCTGCGCGAACGCGGCGGCGACCCACTTTTTCGTCTCGGGCGCGTCGGGCTTGGTCGACGGATCGGTCTTGGTCTTCAGCGCGACCATCCACCCGCTAAACTCGGCAGCGCTGAGCTTGCCGTCGCCGTTCTTGTCGTAAGTCGGGAATTCGGTGTCGACGACCTGCGCGACCTGGGCACTGCTCGCGGGTTGCGTCGCCTGGGCAGTCTGGGTCGTCTGGCTTGGCGCAGCCTGGGCCTGAGAGGTCTGGCCCGGCGCGGTCTGGGCGGGCGACATCGAAGGATCGGCGGCGCCCGTCGTCGCCGTCGGCGCAGTCTGCGGCGAAGTCATGGTGGATTGCGCGAGCGCCGGCGCAGCAATCGTCATCGCGCCTGCGAGCAGAGCATATTTGAGCATTGCCATTCTCCATCGGCTAATCGAAATCGTTACTGGACGATCGCCGCAGCAGCCCCGGGGATACTGGGCGGATACTGCGACACACCGACCGTCGAAGGCGGATATAGGCCGAACGCATTGCCGTTTGTACCCCCGTCGATGGCCTGCTAGGCGCTCCGCAGGCGTCTCCCGAGGGGAGCACGCGACGAACCGTGCCATTCACCAGCCCCGAGGAAACCCATGGTCCCCCGCTATTCCCGCCCCGACATGGTCGCGATCTGGACGCCCGAAGCGCGCTTCAAGATCTGGTTCGAGATCGAGGCGCACGCCACCGACGCGCTCGCTGAACTGGGCGTCGTCCCCAAGGAAGCCGCCGCCGCGATCTGGGAAAAGGGCGCGTTCGAGGTCGACCGGATCGACGAGATCGAGCGCGAGACCAAGCACGACGTCATCGCCTTCCTGACCAACGTCGCCGAGCATGTCGGGCCCGAGGCGCGCTTCATGCACCAGGGCATGACCTCGTCGGACGTGCTCGACACCTGTCTCGCGGTGCAACTCGCGAAGGCAAGCGACATCCTGATCGCCGATCTCGACGCGTTGCTGGTGGTGCTCGAACGCCGTGCGCGCGAGCACAAGATGACGCCGACGATCGGCCGCAGTCACGGCATCCACGCCGAACCCGTGACGTTCGGGCTGAAGCTCGCCCAGGCGCATGCCGAGTTCGCGCGCAACCGCGCGCGGCTGGTGGCGGCGCGCGAGGACGTCGCGACCTGCGCGATCTCGGGTGCGGTGGGGACGTTTGCGAACATCGATCCGTTCGTCGAGGAGTATGTCGCGGGCAAGCTCGGCCTGTCGGTCGAACCGGTCTCGACGCAGGTGATCCCGCGCGATCGCCACGCGATGTTCTTCGCGACGCTGGGCGTGATCGCCAGCTCGATCGAGCGACTCGCGACCGAGATCCGCCATCTGCAGCGCACCGAAGTGCTGGAAGCGGAGGAGTTCTTCTCGCCGGGCCAGAAGGGCTCGTCGGCGATGCCGCACAAGCGCAACCCGGTGCTGACCGAGAACCTCACCGGCCTCGCGCGCATGGTCCGTGGGTACGTGACGCCGGCGATGGAAAATGTCGCGCTGTGGCATGAGCGCGATATCTCGCACTCGTCGGTCGAGCGGTACATCGGGCCCGACGCGACGATCACGCTCGATTTCGCGCTCGCGCGGTTGACCGGGGTAATGGACAAGCTGGTCGTCTATCCCGAGCGGATGTTGAAGAATCTCAACAAGATGGGTGGCCTCGTCCATTCGCAGCGCGTGCTGCTGGCGTTGACGCAGGCGGGGGTGAGCCGCGAGGACGCGTATCGCCTCGTCCAGCGCAACGCCATGAAGGTGTGGGACTCTGATGGCGCGCTGTCGCTGCTCGAACTGCTGAAGGCGGATCCGGAAGTGACGCTGTCGGATGCCGAACTGGAGGACAAGTTCGACCTCGGCTATCACCTGAAGCACGTCGACACGATCTTCGCCCGGGTCTTCGGCGCAGCCTGAGGACGGGGCAAACGTTGCTCCCCTCCCTGAAAGGGAGGGGTTGGGGGTGGGTCGGCCCGCTTGAGCCACCCTCGTCAGGAATGTGCGGAAGCCGACCCACCCCCCGCCCCTCCCTTTCAGGGAGGGGAGAGCTTCGTGATCATGACCCCGCACAGCCCAAACCGTCTCAAGATGCACGCAACGCAATTGCGATTGTATGTTACAAAATTGCGACAGCGCGCAACTATAGCCATATCGCCCTTGCCGGATATTTTTCCGGCATCGGAGACCTACCCATGCGCATGTTCGAAACCGTGACCAGCACCATGCTGGCGATCGCGGCTCAAGCGCTGGTGGTCGGGGTGGTCGTCACCGCCTTCTGATCCATCGGCCCGCCCGCCCCCTACCAAGGGGGCGCGGCTAGGCCGTCGGAGCAGCGCAAGCTTCGCCAATATATGGTAGCCTGTCCTGCATGTTGGCTCACCGGTCTCGTCAGAATTCTGCCCACCCTGATTAAATACCGCGATCCCACACTCTTAGGTGTTTGGCATCATTAGTGCAGTGACACAGATATGGCGCAGTTGGGCGTCATCCTCTGTGAAAGGCATTCCATGTTCCAGATCCACTCGTTCCGCCCCGCCGCTCTGCTGGTAGCAAGCATCGTCGCGCTCGGTGGCGCCTCCGCCCCCGCATTCGCAGCCGGCGACAAGCCGATTTCCGTCACCATGCCCGCCAGCGTCTTCAAGGACGACACCAGCCGCGTCTGCATGCCGCGCACTATTCTCGGTCGCAAGGTCGACAAGACGCTGCCCGAGACGATCTGCGAAACCCGGTCCGAGTGGAGCGCACGCGGCGTCATCATCCGCACCAAGTGACGGGGGATCGATCGATCCTCCCCCGCAAGGGGGAGGTGTCGCCGAAGGTGACGGAGGGGGAGGACACGGAGCCGAGGTTATCGCTTACCTCCCCCTCCGTCTGGCAAGAGCCAGCCACCTCCCCCTGGCGGGGGAGGATTCAGGGCCGCCGCTGACGAGGTTGCTCTCGTCTCTGCTAAAAGCGAGATCAGCGGCGGCTACCGCGTCCGCGGATAGCGTGCCGCGAAGTCCTCGTCCGACATCATCAGATAGCGGATCATGTCGATCAACGCCCAGGGTGCGCTGATGACCAGTCCCACCACGGTGATGCTCAGCACCAGCATGACGATTCCCGAGCCCGTCCGCCCGAGATAGAAGCGGTGGATGCCGAGCGTCCCGATCACGAACGCCATCACCGCGGCGACGTATTTGTTGCGATCGTTGGCCGGCGCGGCGATGGGAACAGGCGGCACCGCACGGCGCGGGCCCGGCGCGGTCGGCATCGGAAAGACGCTCAGCGCACGGTCGTTGGCGGCTTCGAAATCGACCTCGATGCCGATCGCGGGTTCGCCGCGATGCGCCCAATCCTCCGGCGCAAACCGATAGCGTTGCCCGTCCTGCCCCGCGACGATCCCTTCGCCGGTGCGAGGATCGACGCCTAAAACCTGTCCGCGCATGTCATTCCTCGGTGTTCGGTTTTTATTGTGGCGGACGATGCGCTTGAGGCAAGCGCGAACTCGTGCTTCCTGCGATCAAGCCCCCTCGCCCGAGTGACGGCTAGGGTATTCCCGTTGGTAGTCTTTTCGACCCGAACGGGGAGATCCCAGCTTTCGCTGGGATGACGAAAGGGAATGCAAACGTCACCCGCAAAGCCCCGTCACCCCAGCGAAAGCTGGGGTATCCCTGTTGAGTAGCGATGCGACCCGAACGGGGAGATCCCAGCTTTCGCTGGGATGACGAGAGGGATACGAGCGTATTGCTATCACGCCCGGCCCGCCCCCACATCATTCCCCCGCGAACACGCCCTTCAGCTTGGCGAAGAAGCCTTGGCTCGCCGGGCATTCGTCGCCCGTTTCCGTCTCGCGGAACATCTCGAGCAGTTCCTTCTGGCGGTTGCTGAGGCGCGTGGGCGTCTCGACGTCGATCTGGACGACGAGGTCGCCGAAGCCGCGGCCTTGCAATACCGGCATACCGGCGCCGCGTTGGCGCAGCTGCTTGCCCGACTGGATGCCGGCGGGGATCTTCACCTCGTGCGTGCGACCGTCGAGGCCGGGGATCGACAGCGACCCGCCGAGCGACGCGACCGTGAAGCTGATCGGCGCGCGTGCGAACAGCGTCGTGCCTTCGCGTTCGAACAGATTGTGCTTGGTCACGTGCAGGAAAATGTAGAGATCGCCGGACGGCGCACCGCGGGCGCCCGCCTCGCCTTCGCCGGACATGCGGATGCGCGTGCCCTCGTCGACGCCGGGAGGGACGTTGATCGACAGCGTCTTGGTCTTCTCGACACGGCCTTCGCCGCGGCAATCGGGGCAGGGATCGGCGATGACTTCGCCCGCGCCGTTGCAGACCGGGCAGGCGCGCTCGACCACGAAGAAACCCTGTTGCGCACGGACTTTCCCGTGACCGCCGCAATGCTGGCAGGTTTTCGCGCGCGTGCCCACCTTGGCGCCCGAGCCGTCGCAGGTATTGCAGAGCGCGGAGACGTCGATCGTGATCTCGGTCGTCTTGCCGTGAAAGGCTTCCTCCAGGCTGACTTCCATGTCGTAGCGCAGGTCCGCGCCGCGCCGCGCCGCAGACCGGCCACCGCCGCGCTGTGCGCCGCCCATGAATTCGCCGAAGACGCTTTCGAAGATGTCGCTGAAGCCGCCGAAATCCTGCGCGCCGCCGCCGTGACCGCCACCGCCGCCGTTCTGGAACGCGGCGTGGCCGAAGCGGTCATAGGCCGCGCGCTTCTGCGGGTCCTTGAGGCAATCGTACGCCTCGCTGACCGCCTTGAACTGCGCTTCGGAATCCTTGCAGCCGGCATTCTTGTCCGGGTGATATTTCATCGCGAGCTTGCGGTAGGACGACTTGATCGTCCCCGCATCCGCGGTCCGCTCGCATTCGAGCAGTTCGTAATAGTCTGTCTGGGTAGCCATAATCTTAAGCCCTCTCCCCTCCGGGGAGAGGGTTGGGAGAGGGGCGCCACACGCGGCCCCTCTCGGTACTGCCCCTCACCCCGACCCTCTCCCCGGAGGGGAGAGGGGGCAGGTAGTTACGCCTTCGGGTTGTCGTCGACTTCCGAGAACTCGGCGTCGACGACGTCGTCGTCCTTCTTCGCCGCGTCACCGTCCGCCGACGGCGATGCGTCCGCCTGGGCCTGCTTCTCGTAGATCGCCTGGCCGAGCTTCATCGCGACCTGGGCGAGCGCGGTGCTCTTCTCGGTCATCGCGTCCGCATCGCCGCCCTCGACCGCCGCCTTGGTCGCGTCGATCGCGGCCTGGATCTCGGTCTTGAGCGCGTCGCCGACCTTATCGCCGTTATCGGCAAGCTGGCGCTCGGTGGTGTGGATCAGCGACTCGGCGTTGTTCTTCGCCTCGGCGCCCGCACGACGCTTCTTGTCCTCCTCGGCGAAGGTCTCGGCGTCGCGGACCATCTGCTCGATGTCATTGTCCGAAAGGCCACCCGACGCCTGGATGCGGATCTGCTGCTCTTTGCCGGTGCCCTTGTCCTTGGCCGACACGCTGACGAGGCCGTTGGCGTCGATGTCGAACGTGACCTCGATCTGCGGCACGCCGCGCGGTGCGGGAGGAATGCCGACGAGATCGAAATTGCCGAGCATCTTGTTGTCGGCCGCCATCTCGCGCTCGCCCTGGAACACGCGGATCGTCACTGCGCCCTGGTTGTCGTCGGCGGTCGAGTAGGTCTGCGACTTCTTGGTCGGGATCGTCGTGTTGCGATCGATCATCCGGGTGAACACGCCACCCAGCGTCTCGATGCCGAGCGACAGCGGCGTCACGTCGAGCAGCAGCACGTCCTTGACGTCGCCCTGCAGCACGCCGGCCTGGATCGCGGCGCCCATCGCGACGACCTCGTCCGGGTTGACGCCGGTGTGCGGCTCCTTGCCGAAGAACTGCTTCACGACTTCACGCACGCGCGGCATGCGCGTCATGCCGCCGACCAGCACGACTTCCGAGATGTCCTCGGGCTTCAGGCCGCCGTCGGCGAGCGCCTTGCGGCACGGCTCGAGCGTACGCTTGACCAGGTCCTCGACCATCCGCTCCAGGTCGGCGCGGGTGATCGACTTCACCAGATGCTTCGGACCATTCTGGTCCGCGGTGATGAAGGGCAGGTTGACCTCGGTCGACTGGGCCGAGCTGAGCTCGATCTTCGCCTTCTCAGCGGCTTCCTTCAGACGCTGCAGCGCCAGCTTGTCCTTGGCGAGGTCGATGCCCTCGGCCTTCTTGAACTCGTCGGCGAGGTACTGGACGATCTTGTTGTCGAAATCCTCACCACCCAGGAAGGTGTCGCCGTTGGTGGCCTTCACCTCGAACACGCCGTCGCCGATCTCGAGCACCGAGATATCGAACGTGCCGCCGCCGAGATCGTAGACCGCGATCGTCTTGCCGTCCTGCTTGTCGAGGCCGTAGGCCAGCGCCGCCGCGGTCGGCTCGTTGATGATGCGCAACACTTCGAGACCGGCGATCTGGCCGGCGTCCTTGGTCGCCTGGCGCTGCGCGTCGTTGAAGTACGCTGGAACGGTGATGACCGCCTGCGTGACCGTCTCGCCGAGATACGATTCGGCGGTTTCCTTCATCTTCTGCAGCGTGAACGCCGAGATCTGCGACGGCGAGTAATCCTTGCCACCCGCCGAGACCCAAGCGTCGCCGTTCGGCCCACGCGAGATCTTGTACGGAACCAGCTCGGTGTCCTTCTTGGTGATCGGATCGTCGAAGCGACGGCCGATCAGGCGCTTCACCGCGAAGATGGTGTTGTCGCCGTTCGTCACTGCCTGGCGCTTGGCCGGCTGGCCGACCAGTCGCTCGCCATCCTTGGCGAACGCGACGATCGACGGCGTGGTGCGCGCGCCCTCGGAATTCTCGATGACCTTGGGCTTGCCGCCTTCCATGACGGAAACGCAGCTGTTGGTCGTGCCGAGATCGATACCGATTACTTTAGCCATGAGTTCTGATTAGCCCCTCACTTGAAACGAAAATACGAAACCGGTTCCACCCCGTTACGGCAGTGGAACCTTTCTGATGATGGGCGCGATATAGGTGGCCTCGCGCTTGCCGCAAGATTGTACCGGTCATAGGATGCGCAAGTGGTCTGGCCCGGAGAAAAGTAACCTATGCGTATCGTTTTCGGACTGGGTGTTGCCGCGATGGCACTCGCGTCGTGCTCGCAGCCCAAGGAGTTGTCGGTCGACGGCGCCTATATCCGGCTGGGCGCGGTGACCGGACGCCCTGCGGCGGCGTATTTCACGGTGCACGGCGGGCCGACCCCGGCGACGCTGATCTCGGTCACCACCGACGTCGCGATCAAGGCCGAGATGCACGAGACGATGGCCAAGAACGGCGTCACCTCGATGGCGCCATTCACGCGCCTGGAGATTCCGGCGAACACCGACGTCGCCTTCGCGCCGGGCGGGCGGCACGTGATGCTGTTCAACATGAACCCCGGGATCAAGCCGGGCGCGCGGGCGATGCTGACCTTCGCGTTCGCCGACGGGACGCGGATCCTGTACAACGCAAACGTCGTGGCTGCGGGGACCGCGGCCGAGAAGTGACCCGTAAAGACGCGAGGCGCGCGTTGACCGAAGGGGAGACGGCGTTGGCGGCGTCGGTGTTCGGAAGCGCGATCGACTATTCCCGGGTCAGCCTGACGCGGCGCAAATGGGCGTTCTTCCAGCCGCGCGACACGGTGATGGCCCCGCGCGGCTGCATCCACTTCCACCCCAAGGGCGACCTGTGGTGCGACGATTTCGCGCACGCGCATTTGACGCTGCAAGGGCTGTTCATCCACGAGATGACGCACATCTGGCAGCACCAGCGCGGCGTGTTCCTGCCCTTGGCGCGGCATCCCTGGTGCCGGTACGACTATGCGTTCCGGCCGGGGGTGGCGCTGCATCGCTACGGGATCGAGCAGCAGGGCGAGATCGTGCGGCATGCGTTCCTGCTGCGCGCGGGGGCGAAGGTGGCAGGCGCACCGCCGCTCGAGCAGTATGAGACGGTGCTACCGTTTACGCCCCAGGTGGTGGTCTGAAATTCATCGATCCTCCCCTGCAAGGGGAGGTGGCGCGAAGCGACGGAGGGGTATCGCCCTATCGAGAGCGCATCACCCCTCCGTCAGCGCTCCGCGCTGCCACCTCCCCTTGCAGGGGAGGAAAAAAGGTCGCGCCCCCGTGATTGCTTCCGTCCCCGCCCCACCGTCATCCCAGCGAAAGCTGGGATCTCAAGCGGCAGGCGCGCGCGCTGTCACGGGGAGATCCCAGCTTTCGCTGGGATGACGAGTATTGGTCAGAGCCAGCTACGACCATCCGCTCCGCCACACCCATAAGGCGGCAACTGCCCTGGGAACCGCGCCTGCATCTTGTGGCAACCCCACGCCCGCATCGGCCCCGGCGCATAGCCGTTCAGCGCGATGCCGACCTCGTCATAAGGGCTCGCCCCTTGCGCGACGTACATGTACCAACGCCCGCCGAACATCACCGCCGCCGCGATGAGCACCACGCAAACGACCTGTACGATTTTCTGCATTGAAGCCCCCTTTGGTAAAGAAGGGCGCCCCGTTGCAGACAACATGGATCAATTTCAACCACCGATCTGGTAGATCGCGCTCCACCCGATCGGCAGAAATCCGCGGCTTACAGCGCGTCGAAATCGATAGGTCGTGTCCGATCAAGCGCTTGCGGCGCTTCCGGCATCGGATATTTCAAACCGGTCGCACAGTTAAAAAGAACAACCTTGTCGTCCTCGTCCACCAGCCCGGTGTTCAGCGCCTGATGATACGCCGCGAGCGTCGCGCCGCCTTCGGGGCATAGCAGCAGCCCGTCCTGCTTCGCCGCGGCGTCGACCGCCTTCAGGATTGCCGGATCGCCGACCGCCAGCGCCTGCCCGCCCGACTCCCGCACCGCGCGCAGGATCAGGAAGTCGCCGACCGCCTTCGGCACGCGGATGCCCGCCGCGACGGTGCTCGCGTCTTCCCAGCGCTCGGCATGCTCCTCGCCCGCCTCGAACGCGCGCACGATCGGCGCGCAGCCGCTTGCCTGCACCGCGAACATCTTGGGCCGCTCGGAGCCGATCCAGCCGAGCCTTTCGAGTTCGTCGAACGCCTTCCACATCCCGATCAGCCCGGTGCCGCCACCGGTCGGGTAGAAGATCGCATCCGGCAGTTTCCAGCCGAACTGCGCGGCGAGTTCGAGGCCCATCGTCTTCTTGCCCTCGATCCGATAGGGCTCCTTCAACGTCGAAAAATCGAACCAGCGGCCTTCCGCGGCGCCCTTGCCGACGATCGCGCCGCAATCGTCGATCAGGCCGTTCACCCGCCAGACCCGCGCGCCCTGCATCGCGATCTCGCGGACGTTGATCTCGGGCGTGTCGTCCGGGCAGAACACGATCGTCTCGATCCCGCACCGCGTCGCGTAGGCGGCCAGCGCCGCGCCCGCATTGCCGTTGGTCGGCATCGCGATCTTCGTGACGCCGAGCTCCTTCGCCATCGCGACGGCCATGACGAGGCCCCGCGCCTTGAAAGAGCCGGTCGGGAGGCGGCCCTCGTCCTTCACGAGGACGTTGGGGCCTCCGGACTTCGTCAGCGGTACAAGCGGCGTCTCGATCTCGCCAAGGCTGACGATGTTGTCCGTGTGACGGACTGGAAGCAGCTCGCGCCACCGCCAAAGATCGGTCGGCCGCGCCTCGATCGTGTCGCGCGAAACCGCGGACCGTACCGCGTCGAGGTCGTAGCGCACGAGCAACGGCCGCCCGGCGCGCGACAGCCCATGAAGCTGGTCCGCCTCATACCGCTCACCGGTGATCGAGCATTCGAGATGCGTGACGAAGGTCTGGCGATCGGCGGTGAGGTTCTGGTTCATGGACTGCTCTCCCCCCTCCCTGGAAGGGAGGGGTCGGGGGTGGGTCGATGTGGGGCGGGCGCACCGATAGCCAACCGGCCGACCCACCCCCAGCCCCTCCCTTTCAGGGAGGGGAGCAAGGGTTAGCCGGCCTTGGCGACGCCGACCATCGCGGGACGCAGCAGGCGGTCCTTGATCATGTAGCCGACCTGCATCTCCTGGACGATCGTGCCCGGCGGCTGGTCGCTCGGGATTTCCATCATCGCCTGGTGCTTGTTCGGGTCGAGCATCTGGCCTTCCGCGGCGATCTTGGTGATGCCGTGGCGCTGGAACACGCTCTCCAGCTCGCGACCGGTCGCTTCGAGGCCAGTAACGAGCCCCTTCATCTTCTCGTCCGAACGCAGGTCCGCCGGGATCGCCGACAGACCACGCGCGAGGTTGTCCGCAACCGACAGCACGTCGCGCGCGAACGCCGTCGCGGCATAGGCGCGCGCGTCCTGCGCTTCCTTCTCGGCGCGGCGGCGGACGTTCTGGATTTCGGCTTGCGCGTACAGGACGTTCTGCTTGGCCTCGGCGAGCTGGTTCTCCAACTCGGCGACGCGGTCGTTGGTCGCGACTTCGGGCGCGTCTTCAGCGGTCTCTTCGCGCAGGTCTGCAGGCGTGTTCTGGTCGATGTCGGACATTGCTTTCCCTATAAAATTGGCCGGCTCAACCCATCAACCGGGCGAGCGTTGCAGCCGTGAAATCCACCATGGGCACGACGCGCGCATAGTTCAACCGCGTGGGGCCGATCACACCGACCACGCCGACCACCCGGCCGTCCAACCCGCGGAACGGTCGCGCAATCACCGAAGACCCTGACAACGCGAACAATTTGGTCTCCGCGCCGATGAAAATGCGGGTCGAATCGCCCGCCCGCGCACTGTCCAAAAGCGATGCGACTTCCTGCTTTCCCTCGAGATCGTCGAGCAGGTCGCGGACCCGGTCGAGATCGGCCGCGGCAGCGGCATCGATCAACCGCCCTTGCCCGCGCACGATCAGCACCGGACGTCGATCCGCATCCTCACTCCACACCGCGATGCCGCGCTCAACCAAAGTCCGCGCCGCGCCGTCCAGTGCCGCCTGCCCGTCCGTCAGCTCGCGTTCGATCCGGCCCCGCGCCTCGGCCAGCGTCAGGCCGCCAAGCGTCGCCGACATGTAATTGCCCGCCTCGATCAACGCGGACGCCGACATGCCCTTGGGCAGCGCGATCACGCGATTCTCGACCGAGCCGTCCTCGCTGACCAGCACTGCCAGCGCCTGTTCGGGCGACAGCGCGACGAACGCGATCTGGCGCAGTTTCAGCTCGCGCTTGGGCACCATCACCAACCCGGCGCAGGCCGACAGCCCCGACAGCGCGAGCGTGGTCGCGGCGAGCGCTTCCTCGACCGGGCCACCGACGCCGGCGCGGGCCTCGATCGTCTGGCGCTCCTCGATCGAGGGCTCCATCGCCTGCATCATGCCGTCGACGAACAGCCGCAAGCCCCGGTCGGTCGGCATTCGGCCGGCGCTGGTATGCGGGCTGGCGAGTAGCCCCAGTCCTTCGAGTTCGCCCATCACACCACGAATCGAGGCGGGCGACAGGCTGAGGCCGGTCAGCTGCGCGATCGTCTTCGACCCGACCGGCGTGCCGCTGGCGAGATAGCTGTCGACGACCGCACGGAAGATGTCGCGCGCGCGATCGGTCAGTTCGGTGACGGGGGGCGTGGCCATCGCTTTGATCTAGGCTGGCGAGCGACCAAACGAAAGGCTAGGCAGCGGCAAAACCCGTTCCCTCGCGAATGCGGGGGTCCAGGAGTCACGGGCGTTGTGCTGCGTGATCCTGGGCTCCCGCTTTCGCGGGAGAACCAAGCAAGGACGACACATCATGCGCCCATCCGGCCGCGCCCCAGACCAGATGCGTGCGATCACGATCGAGCCACGCTTCACCAAGCATGCCGAAGGCTCCGTCCTGATCGGCTTCGGCGACACCAAAGTGCTCGTCACCGCCAGCGTCGAGGAAAAGGTCCCGCCGTTCATGCGCGGCAAGGGCGAAGGCTGGGTGACCGCCGAATACGGCATGCTCCCGCGCGCCACCAACACGCGCAACAACCGCGAGGCCGCCAAGGGCAAGCAGTCGGGCCGCACGCAGGAAATCCAGCGGCTGATCGGGCGCAGCTTGCGCGCGGTGGTCGACCTGAAGCTGCTCGGCGAGCGCCAGATCGTGATCGATTGCGACGTGATCCAGGCCGACGGCGGCACGCGCACCGCATCGATCTCGGGCGGCTGGGTCGCGCTGCGGCTCGCCATTGATGGCTTGCTGGCAAGCGGCAAGCTGACCGCCGACCCGCTGACGCAGAAGGTCGCGGCGATCAGCTGCGGGATCTACCAGGGCAATCCGGTGCTCGACCTCGATTATATCGAGGATTCGGGCGCGGATGCGGATGCGAACTTCGTGCTGCTGGAGAGCGGCAACATCGCCGAGGCGCAGGCAACCGCCGAGGGCGCGACGTATGACGAGGAGGCGCTGCTCCGCCTGCTGAGGCTCGCGCGGATCGGCTGCACCGACATCTTCGCGGCCCAGGCAAAGGCGGTCGCCAAGTGAGCGGCGAGGGGAAGGAGCCGCAGGCGATCCGCAAGCTCGCACCGGGCAAGCTGGTCATCGCCAGCCACAACAAGGGCAAGGTTCGCGAGATCGCGGCGTTGCTCGAAGGGCGTGGGCTCGAAGTCGTCTCGGCCGCCGAACTCGACCTGCCCGAGCCGATCGAGACGGGCACGACCTTCTTCGCGAACGCCGAACTGAAGGCGCGCTCAGCCGCGGACCTGTCGGGCTACCCCGCGCTTGCCGACGACAGCGGGCTGTGCGTCGACGCGCTGGGTGGCGACCCGGGCGTATACACCGCCGACTGGGCGGAAACGCCGAACGGTCGCGACTGGATGATGGCGATGCAGAAGGTCGAGGACGCCGTCGCCGCCAAGGGCCCGGATGCGAGCCGCGCCGCGCATTTCGTCAGCGTGCTCGCGCTCGCGTGGCCGGATGGTCACGTCGAATGGTTCGAGGGCCGTGCCGAGGGGACGCTGGCCTGGCCGCCGCGCGGGAATGTCGGGTTCGGCTACGACCCGGTGTTCGTGCCGCTCGGCTACGACCAGACCTACGCCGAACTCCCGCACGAAACGAAGAACGCGATCAGCCACCGCAACGAAGCGTTCAAGCTGCTCGAAGCCGCGGTGTTCTGATTTGTATCGATCCTCCCCCGCCAGGGGGAGGTGGCTGGCACTCGCCAGACGGAGGGGGAGGAAAGGGCAACGATCGTTCCGTGTCCTCCCCCTCCGTCACCTGCGGTGCCACCTCCCCCTGGCGGGGGAGGATCCAAGTTACGATTTCAGCACCCTCAAACGGCGATCATCTGCTTCCTGGGCCAGTTCACGACCGGCAACGCCTCGAACGCCGGTTTCGCCAGCAGATACCCCTGGATATACCGCACGCCCAACGCACGCAGGGCGTCGTACTCGCCTTCGGTCTCGACCCCCTCGGCGATCACCGAGATCCCCAACCCCGCGCACATCCGCAGCATCCCCTCGACGATCATCCGTCGCGGCAGGCTCGTGTCGAGATCGCGGATCAGCTCCATGTCGAGCTTGATGATATCCGGCTGGAACCGCGCGAGCAGGTTCAGCCCCGCATGCCCCGCCCCGAAATCGTCGAGCGCGGTGCCGAAGCCCATCTTCTGATAGGTCGCGATGATGTTCGCGACATGCGCGGGATCGAGCATCTCCTCGTTCTCGGTGAACTCGAAGATCAGCCGGTCGGTCGGCATCCCCACCGCGCCCGCGGTCTTCAGCGTCAACTGGATGCACGCCGCCGGCGAATACACCGCGTTCGGGAGGAAGTTGATCGAAAGCCGCGCGGGCGTATCGAGCAGCCCGGCCTTCACCGACGCCTCGATCGCGCGCACCCGGCACTGCTGGTCGAACGCATACAGATTGGCCGCATCGACCTGGCCCAACACGCTCGCCGCCGACTGACCCTCGGGCCCGCGCACCAACGCCTCGTACGCGAAGACCGTCTCCGTCTCGACATCGACGATCGGCTGGAACGCCATCGAGAAGGCGAACGACAGGCCGGCGCCGTCACGACATCCGACGCAACCGATACGGGGCACATCGGGTAAGGGTACTGGTTTCATTAAAGTAGGTTAGGCCGAAACCACTTAAGAAAATACCACTGTCCCGAAACTACCGGCTTGCTCCAGATCAATAGGCACGTTCGCCGAAGACATTGCCGGGCGGCGAATAGCGGCACACCAGATAGTCATCGGTCTTGTTGCTCGCCATCGCGCAGCCGACCTGGGTCGAGCCGCGCCAGACGATCTGCGTGTAGTGCGCGACGTCGTCGACTTTGCCGGTGCGGCTGAATCCGGGGGTCGGCATGTTGATGAAATCGCGCTTCTCGGCGACCCAGTGGCCGATCATCTCGGGATAGGCATAGGCATAGCGCGTGCCGGTCCACAAATTCTCGCCTTCGCGGGTCATGCCCTGCGGCTGCGGAGCGTGCGCGAATTTCCGCGTGCGCGCCATTTCCTCGGCATAGGCGCGCGCGGTGATCACCAGCGTGTCGCTCCAGGTCAGCGGCGCAACGCCCACCGCGGCGCGCGCGGCATTGTGGCCGTCCATCATCGCGGTCTTGAGCAGGCTCGCACCGCGCGGGGCCGGCGCCATCGATTCGCGCGGCTCGACGACTCGCTCGGGCCCCTGCGCGCAACCTGCCAGCACCAGCGCCCCGGCGATCGCCAAACCCATCCGTGCCGTCATAGCGCTTCCTTCGGCCGCCCCGTGCGACCATATGCGCGAGATAATGCCCGTCTTCGAAACACCAAGCCCCAACGCTCATCCTACGGGCGATCTCGCGCTCTACGTCCATTGGCCGTTCTGCGTGTCGAAATGCCCGTATTGCGACTTCAACAGCCATGTCCGCGACGAGGTGGACCAGGCAGCCTGGCGCGCCGCGCTGCTGATCGACCTCGACCATGAAGCGCGCGTGCTGCCGGGGCGGAAGTTGCAGTCGATCTTCTTCGGCGGTGGCACGCCGTCGCTGATGCCGCCCGAGACCGTCGCGGCCGTGCTGAATGCGGCGGAGAAGGCGTGGGGTTTCGCCGACGGAATCGAGATCACGCTGGAGGCGAACCCGTCCTCGGTCGAGGCGGCAAGGTTTGCCGATCTGGCGAGCGCGGGCGTGAACCGGGTATCGCTCGGGCTGCAATCGCTCGACGACCAGGCGCTGAAGTTCCTCGGCCGCGCGCATGACGTGAACGAGGGACAGGCCGCGCTCGCCACCGCGCAGAGCGTGTTTCCCCGCGTGAGTTTCGACCTGATCTATGCCCTCCCCGGCCAGCGGCTCGACGACTGGCGTGCGGAACTGGCGCGCGCGCTAAGCCTGGGGACGGAGCATCTCTCGCTGTATCAGCTGACGATCGAAGCCGGCACGCGGTTCGCGACCGAGGCGCTCGCGGGGCGGATCGTGATCCCGGACGGCGACTCGGCGGCCGACCTGTTCGAGGCGACGCGCGCCGACACCGCGGCGGCGGGGCTGCCCGCATACGAGACGTCGAACCATGCGCGCCCGGGAGCGGAGAGCCGCCACAACCTCGCTTACTGGCGGTACCAGGATTATGCCGGGATCGGGCCCGGCGCGCATGGCCGGCGTGGCGGGCTGGCGACGGTGCGGCGGAAGAAGCCGGAGAACTGGCTGGCGGCGATCGAGCGGAATGGCCACGGGATGGAAGTCGAGGATCCGCTGACGCCCTCGACGCGGGCGACCGAGGCGCTGCTGATGGGGTTGCGGCTGGCCGAAGGGGTGGATCTGGACCGCATCACGGCGCTGAACGCGGGTATCGTGCCGGTGGACTTGGCAGCCGTGGCGCGGTTGGAGGCGCTGGGGCTGATCGCCCACACACCGGGACGCCTGCGAGTCACCGAAGCCGGCGCGCTGCTCCTCGACGCGATCCTGCCGGAAATCGTAACGGCTTAGGCGGCTGCGTTACTCTTCCCCCCTCCCTGAAAGGGAGGGGCTGGGGGTGGGTAGGCCAGTTGGCTATCGGTGTACCCGCCCCAAACCAACCCACCCCCTACCCCTCCCTTCCAGGGAGGGGGGAAGATGCTACTTCCCGAACCCGGCCGGCGCGGGCGAGACGACCGTCGTCGTGCCGCCGCGGATTTCCTTCATCTCAAGCGCCCGCTCGGCAACGTTGTCCTTGCCGAAGCGAAACGCGCCATCGATGCCCGCAAACCCGCCGCTCTTCCCCCCTCCCTGAAAGGGAGGGGCCGGGGGTGGGTCGGTATGGGGCGGGCGCGTCGATAGCCAATGGCCGACCCACCCCTACCCCTCCCCTCCAGGGAGGGGCGAAGATGCTACTTCCCGAAACCCGCCGGTGCGGGTGAGACCACCGTGGTCGTGCCGCCACGGATTTCCTTCACCTCAAGCGCGCGTTCGGCGACATTGTCACGACCGAAGCGAAACGCGCCATCGATGCCCGCAAAGCCGTCGCTCTTCCCCCCTCCCTGAAAGGGAGGGGCCGGGGGTGGGTCGGTATGGGGCGGGCGCGTCGATAGCCAATTGGCCGACCCACCCCCTACCCCTCCCCTCCAGGGAGGGGCGAAGATGCTACTTCCCGAACCCGGCCGGCGCGGGCGAGACCACCGTCGTCGTGCCGCCGCGGATTTCCTTCACCTCAAGCGCCCGCTCGGCGACATTGTCACGACCGAAGCGGAACGCGCCGTCGATGCCCGCAAAGCCGTCGCTATCGCGCAGGCGGTTCACCGGGAACGGCGTGCCGGGCTTCCAGTCGCGCGCGATACGCACCGTCAGCAGGACCGAGTCGTACCCGAGGCTCGACAGGCGGTACGGCCCTGCCCCGAACCGCGCGCGGTATTTGGCGGCATATTGGCGGTACAGCGTGTCCGAGACGCTGGCGTACCACGCGCCCGACAGCGCAGGCTTCGCGGCAATGCCCGAGTCCGAATTCCAGAGTTCGGTGCCGAGGATACGCGTCGACGCACCGCCGCCGCGCTTGACCATCGCCGCTGCCGAAGCTGCGGTGGCGCCGCCGTCGGCGATCAGGACCGCGTCATAAGGGGCTTTCGCCGCGAGCCGCGTGACTGCACCGGAAACGCCGCCGGGACCGCGCGCATAGGTCTGGAGCGAGACGACCTGGCCACCCGCGCCTTCGACGGCGCGGAGGAACGCGGTCGAGGCGCGCTCACCGTACAGGCCGTTGGGGACTAGGCCGGCGAAGTTGCTGACGCCGCGCTCCTTGGCGAAATCGACGACGCGCGCGATCGATTGGGTCGGGACATAGCCCATCAGATACGCGCCATTGCCCGCCACGCCGAGATCGTTGGAGAAGCTCAGCACCGGGATGTTCGCGGCGCGCGCGATCGGCGCGACCGCACGGACATCGTCGGCGAGCAGCGGCCCGAGGATCAGCTGCGCACCCTCGGCGATCGCGCGCTGCGCGGCGGCGGCGGCGCCGGTCGCGGTGTCGTAGTTGGTGATCCGGACGCGCTGGTTCTGCGTGTCGAGCAGCGCGAGCATCGTCGCGTTGGCGATCGAGGTGCCAACGCCCGCATTGCTGCCCGACAGCGGGACGAGCAGCGCGACGCGGTTACGCTCGGCATCGCGCGGGATGCCGGTCTCGACGCCGATATCGGGACGATCAACGGGCCGCGTGGTCGGGCGCTGCTGCGACGGCTCGAGCGGCCCACGCGGGACGATCGTCTGGCACGCGCCGAGCAGGCACGCCGCGGCAAGCGTCGCCCATCGCCCGATGGTACGCATTGAGTGCCGGCCGGATTGCCCTATCGTCGTCGCGTCTGCCATGACCGTCCCCATGAACCCTGAAACTCTTCTCGATCCCGGCCTCTACATCGTCGCGACCCCGATCGGCAATCTTGGCGATCTGTCGCCGCGCGCCGCCGACATCCTCCGCCGTGCCGACGTGATCGCGGTCGAGGACAGCCGCGTGACCGCCGGCTTGCTCCGCCACATCGGCACGAAGACGCCGATGGTGCCGTATCACGATCACAGCGCGGAGGGCGTGCGGCCGGCGCTGATCGCGCGGATGGCGACGCAGGCGGTGGCGCTGGTGTCGGATGCGGGGACGCCGCTGATTTCGGATCCGGGCTTCAAGCTGGTGCGCGATGCGCGTGCGGCGGGGCATCTGGTGGTGACGATCCCCGGACCCTGCGCGGCCGTGGCGGCGCTGACGCTGGCGGGGCTGCCGACCGACCGGTTCCTGTTCGTCGGCTTCCTCCCCTCGAAGCTGCACGCGCGGGCGGAGGCGATCGCCGAGATCGCGCCGATCCGCGCGACGCTCGTCATGTATGAGTCGGGGCCGCGGCTGGGGGCGTGCCTGGCGGCGCTGCTCGAAGGGCTCGGCGACCGCGAAGCGGCGGTGACGCGCGAGATCAGCAAGAAGTTCGAGGAGGCGGTGACGGGGACGCTGTCGACGCTAGCCGAGCGCTATGCGGACTCGCCACCGCGTGGGGAGATCGTGATCGTCGTGGCGCCGCCGGGCGAGGCTCCGCCGGCGAGCGCGGAGGATGGCGACACGGCGTTGACCGAAGCGCTCACTCGCCTGTCCACTGGCCAAGCCGCAAGCGAAGTCGCGAAGAAGCTCGGCCTCGACCGCAAGACCCTCTACGCGCGGGCGCTGGAACTGAAGGCGGAGAAGGGGTGACCCCCCTTCTTCCCCCCTCCCTGAAAGGGAGGTGCCGGGGGTGGGTCGGCCGCTTGGTATCCGCAGCACCAGCCAACAAACCAAACCACCCCCAACCCCTCCCTTTCAGGGATGGGAGCAGGCATGCGTGACCGCCGCTCCGCAGAGATCGCCGGCCGGCGCGGCGAGCGCTTGGCGGGGTGGTGGCTGCGGCTGAAGGGCTGGAGCATCCTCGATCGCCGGGTCCGCACCCCCGCCGGCGAGGTCGATCTCGTCGCGCGCAAAGGAAACCTGATCGCCTTCGTCGAGGTGAAAACCCGCGCGACCGCCGCCGAACTCGACTTCGCGATCGACGAACGCCGCCTCGCCCGCGTCGCCGCAGCGGCTGAATATCTGATGCCGCGCTATGCCGGACCGGGCGACGACATCCGCGTCGACGTCATCCTGCTCGCACCGGGTACGCGGCCGCGGCATATCGAGAATGCATGGATCGGGTAGGGATCGGGTAGGGATCGGGTAGGGATCAGGCGAGCGTGGGTGACAAATCCCACCCGCCTTCCTAAGTCCCGATCCGAACCATCCCGACCCGTCACCCCAGCGGACGCTGGGGTCTTCCAGTTACGGGGAGACCCCAGCGTCCGCTGGGGTGACGGAAATCGGGATGCATGGAAGGAATGCGAGAATGAGCCTCACCGTCGCCGTCCAGATGGACCCGCTCGACAGCATCAACATCGCCGGCGATTCGACGTTCGCGCTAATGCTGTCGGCGCAGGATCGTGGCCATAAGCTCTTCCACTATTCCGCCGAGGACCTGAACTACCGCGACGGCCGGGTTTGGGCGAAGGCGCATCCGGTCACCGTGCAGCGCGTCGTCGGCGACCATTTCTCGGTTGGCGAGCCGGTGAACCTCGACCTCGGCGACGAGGCCGATGTCGTGCTGATGCGCCAGGATCCCCCGTTCGATCTCGGCTACATCACCGCGACGCACCTGCTCGAGCGGATCGCCGACAAGACGCTGGTCGTGAACGATCCCGCGCAGGTGCGGAATGCGCCCGAAAAGGTGTTCGTGCTCGATTACCCGCAGTTCATGCCGCCGACTTTGGTCACCCGCTCGCTCGACGAGGCGCGCAAATTCCTCGCCGAGCACGGCGCGATCGTCATCAAGCCGCTGCACGGCAATGGCGGCAAGGCGATCTTCAAGGTCGAGTCGGACGGCGCGAACCTGTCGGCGCTGATGGAGGTCTTCAACATGACGTGGCGCGAGCCGCACATGGTGCAGGCGTTCCTCCCCGACGTCGCGAAGGGTGACAAACGGATCGTGCTCATCGACGGCGAGGTCGCGGGCGCGATCAACCGCCTGCCGGGCGAAGGCGAAATCCGCTCGAACCTCGCGGTCGGCGGGTCGGCGGAGAAGTCGGAACTGACCGAAAAGGAGCGCGAAATCTGTGCGGTGTTGGGGCCGGAACTGAAGAAGCGCGGGTTGCTGTTCGTCGGGATCGACGTGATCGGGGGCACGTGGCTGACCGAGATCAACGTGACGTCACCGACCGGAATCGTCGCGATCGAGAAGTTCGATGGGACCGATGTCGCCGGCATGATCTGGGATGCGATCGAGGCGAAGGTCGCGGCGCGGTAGCCTTTCCAAAAAAACACCACCCCGGCGGAGGCCGGGGCCCAATTGGAAAGGTCGTCGTAACGGAGCGCCGTCCTCCGTCATAACCGTCCCCCAATTGGGCCCCGGCCTTCGCCGGGGTGGTGCAATGGTGGGCCAGGGTAGCGCAATGGTGGAACCCATCACGGAACCCTTCTGGCGTCCCGGCAGTATCTCATACCCATGACCGAATTCATCCTCGATCTCATCGCCTGGGGCGGATATTTCGGTATCTTCCTGTTGATGGCGCTCGAGAATATCGTGCCTCCCGTCCCGTCCGAAGTGATCATGGGGCTCGGCGGCATGGCGGTCGCGCGCGGCAACATGAGCATCGTGCCGCTGATCGCCTGGGGCACCGCGGGCTCGGTCGTCGGCAATTACTTCTGGTATTATATCGGCCGCAACATCGGCTACGAGCGCTTCCGCCCGTTCATCGAGCGCAACGGCCGCTGGCTGACGATGGAATGGTCGGACGTCGAGAAGATCCACCGCTTCTTCATGAAGCGCGGCGGCTGGGTGATCTTCGTGTTCCGGTTCATGCCAACCTTCCGCACGGTCATCTCGCTCCCCGCGGGGATGACGTGCATGCCGATCTGGCAGTTCGTAATCTGGACCGCGGCCGGCAGCGCGATCTGGAATACCGTGCTCGCCTATGCGGGCATCCTGCTCGGCTCGCATTTCTCCGAACTCGACCGCTATGTCGGGCCGGTCGCGGTGGCGACGTTCGCGGTGATCATCATCGGCTATGTGTGGCGCGTCGTCACGTGGAAGCCGAAGGGCTCGGCCTGACCTCAGGCCCGCGGATGCGCGTTGCGGTACACGTCCATCAGATGCGCGGCGTCGACCTGCGTATAGACCTGCGTCGAACTCAGGCTCGCATGGCCCAGCAGTTCCTGTAGCGCGCGCAGATCCGCACCCCGCCCCAGCAGATGCGTCGCGAAGCTGTGGCGCAGCGCATGCGGCGTCGTCCGGTCGCCGAGCCCGAGCCGCGCGCGCGCGGCCTGCACCCCGCGCCGGATCATCACCGGCGATAGCGCGCCGCCCTTCGCGCCCCGAAACAGCGGCGCGTCGCGCGTGATCGGCCAGGGCGTCTGCGCGACATAGGCCTCGATCGCCGCGCGGACCTGCGGCAACAGCGGCACCACGCGGGTCTTGTCGCGCTTGCCCTTCACCCGGATCGTCTCGCCGAGCGGCAGGATCTCGCCCCGCAACGTCAGCGCTTCGCCGATCCGCAGCCCCGCGCCGTACAACAGCATCAGCACCGCCCAGTCGCGCGCGCCGATCCACGGCTCGGCGGCATCGTCAGCCACCTCCTCCGCCAACGCGACCGCCTCGGCCGGCGAGATCGGCCGCGGCACGCCGGTCTTGACGCGCGGCCCCCGCATCCGCGGTTGCTCGGCGGCTTCGTTCGCCCAGACGAGGAACCCGCGCACCGCCGACAATTCGCGTGCGGCCGAGGCATTGCCGAGTCCCAATTCGCGACGCTGCGCCAGATACGCACGGAGGTCCGTCGCCGTCACCCGCGCCAGCGCCGCACGGTCGATCGCCTCGCCCCAATGGCCGATCAGGAACGCGGTCAGCCGCTCCGCCGCCGCGCGATAGGCACGCACCGTATGCACCGATCGACGCCGATCCCGCGCGAGATGATCGGCCCAAAGCATCGACGGCGGCAGAACTTCGTTATACTCCATGATTGGACAGTAACGCGTTAAGTGACCAAAGAAAATTAACCTCCGTCGCGATAGTCAGTACCATGTCCCCCGCCGATCTCCTGTCCGAGTCCTTTGCCGACGAAAAGCGGCGCGTGTCGGCACTTCACGCGCTGGCGCTGCTCGACAGCCAGCCGGAACGCGAATTCGATGCGCTGGTGGCGTTGGCGGCAGAGATGCTGGACTGCCCGACCGCGCTCATGACTCTCGTCGATAGCGACCGGCTATGGATCAAGGCCGCGGCGGGCGGCGAACGCGGCGAGATCAGCCGTGATATCGGCATGTGCGCCTACACGATCCAGAACGAGGTTCCCCTCGTGATCACGGACCTCGACGCCGACCCGCGGTTTTCGGCCAATCCGCTGGTCATGGCGGAGCAGGGAGCCCGTTTTTACGCCGGGGCGGCGATCCATGCGACCGACGGCGCGGGCCGGCGTCACGCGATCGGCACGATATGCGTCATCGACACGACGCCCCGCAGTCTCGACGATGCCGGCCGCCGGGCGCTGGTGCATCTGGCGACGCTGGCGGAAACCGCGATCGCCGCACGCTCCGCCGCCAACCGGGCGATCGCGATCGCCACCACCGCGGACCGACAGGCCGCGACACTCGAGCGTCAGGACCGGATCTTCCGCCAGGCGGAGCGGATGGCGGCGATGGGATCGTGGCGCACCTCGCTCGATCACGAACAGATGGACTGGTCCGACGGCGTCTTTCACATCTACGGCCTGCCGGTCGGCCCGGTGCCCGACATGGACGTCGCGTTGAGCTTCTACCCGCCGCACGCGCAGGACAAGCTGAGCACCGCGATGGCCCTGACCCTCGAGACGGGGATGCCGTTCGACATCGAGGTCGATTTCACCACCGCGCAGGGCGAGCCGCGCCGCGTGCGCGTGCTGGGCGAACTCGAGAACGACTCGGGTACCACGGTTGGCTTTGTCGGCGTGTTCCAGGACGTGACCGAGCGCCATGCCCTCGAAACCATGTTGCGGCGCACCGCCGACACCGATTCGCTGACCGGGATCGCCAATCGTGCCGCCTTCGACCGCGCGCTCGATACGGCGATGACGCGCGCGCATACCGATGGCACGCCGTTGTTGCTCGCGCTGGTCGATCTCGACGGGTTCAAGGCGATCAACGACACGCTGGGACATACTGCAGGCGACGACGTGCTGCGCGGCGTCGGCCGCGAATTGCAGGCGCGATGGCTGATGGGCAGTTTCGTCGCGCGACTTGGCGGCGACGAGTTTGCCGTACTGATCGAGAACCCGACGCTTGCCGCGACGCCGGCGCAGGTCTGTGCGCGGCTCGAGGACTCGCTGCGGTTTCCCATCGCCATGAACGGCCTTGCGATGGTCAGCGCCGGAACCGTCGGGATCGCCGCGCTCGCACCGGACTGCCACTCGATCCGCGATTTCGTCCACCGCGCGGATACCGTGTTGTACGAGGCCAAGCGTGCCCGGGTGGGTGAGCGCCGACGGACGGACCGGCGAACCGCCGCGTAAGGCGGTTCACGCAGGAGCGATCTGGCCCCATATACGGACACGATGTCGTCCCGCGCCCGTGTCCTGATCCTCAACGCCGCCCTCGGGCCGCTCGACTACCGCGTGCCGGCCGGCATGGAGGTCGGGCCGGGCTCGATCGTCGTCGCGCCGCTCGGGCCAAGGCAGTTGCTCGGCGTGGTATGGGAGGCGGAGCGGATGCCGTCGGATGCGGAGGTCGGCGACAACCGGCTGCGCAACCTGCTCGCGGTCGCCGACGTGCCGCCGCTGGGAGCGCCGCTGCGGCGGCTGGTCGAGTGGACCGCGGATTATTACCTCGCGCCACCGGCGTCGGTGTTGCGGATGACGCTGGCGTCGACCTCGGCGCTGGAGGGCGCGCGGACGGCGATCGAGTACCGGTCCACCGGCGTCGTGCCGCCGCGCCTGACGCCGCAACGCGAGCAGGCGCTGGAGCGGATCGGTGATCGCCAGGGCCTGATCCGTGAGTTGGCGACGACCGCCGACGTCAGCGACGCGGTGATCCGCGGGCTGGTGAAGGTCGGTGCGATCGAGACGGTCGAGGTCAGTCTGGACAGCCCCTACCCTGTCCCCGATCCCTCGCATCACGAGCCGACCTTGTCCGAGGACCAGCGGGCGGCGGCCGATGCCCTGGTCGCTGGCGTTGCCGAGCACGCGTTCCACCCGACGTTGCTCGACGGGGTGACCGGCTCGGGCAAGACCGAAGTGTATTTCGAGGCGGTGGCTCAGGCGATCCGCGACGGGCGCCAGACTTTGGTGCTGCTGCCCGAGATCGCGCTGACCGAACCGTTCCTCAAGCGCTTCCACGACCGGTTCGGGTGCGAGCCGATCGCGTGGCATTCGGGTTTGCGGTCGACCCAGCGGCGTCGGGCTTGGCGCGCGATCGCGAGCGGCGAGGCGCTGGTGACGGTTGGGGCGCGGTCCGCGTTGTTCCTGCCCTACCGCGACCTCGGGCTGATCGTCGTCGACGAGGCGCACGAGACGAGCTTCAAGCAGGAAGAGGGCGTGCATTATCACGCGCGCGACGTCGCAGTGATGCGCGGCAAGTTCGAGGGGTGTCCGGTCATCCTCGCCTCCGCAACGCCGGCCATCGAGACTCGACAACAGGTCGCGACCGGGCGCTATGCGGAATTGAAGCTGCCAGGGCGGTTCGGGGCGGCGGAGATGCCGACGATCGAGTCGATCGACCTGATCAAGGAACCGCCGGAACGCGGCCGCTGGCTGGCACCGCGCCTCGTCAAGGCGATGCAGGAGACCTTGGAGCGGCGCGAGCAGTCGTTGCTGTTCCTCAACCGGCGTGGCTATGCGCCGCTGACCTTGTGCCGGACCTGTGGGCACCGGTTCCAATGCCCGAACTGCACCGCGTGGATGGTCGAGCACCGCCTGACGCGCAGGCTGGCCTGCCATCATTGCGGCCACATCGAACCGACACCGCGCGTGTGTCCGGAGTGCAAGGGCGAGGATACGCTGGTCGCGTGCGGGCCGGGTGTCGAGCGGATCGCGGACGAGGTGACGGCGCTGTTCCCCGAGGCGAAGACGGCGGTGGTCACGTCGGACACGATCTGGTCGCCGGCCAAGGCGGCAGAGTTCGTCGGGCGGATGGAGGCGGGCGATATCGACATCGTCGTCGGCACGCAGCTGGTGACGAAGGGGTATCATTTCCCGAACCTGACTCTGGTCGGCGTGGTCGATGCGGATCTCGGGCTCGATGGCGGCGACCTGCGCGCGGCGGAACGCACGTTCCAGCAGATCCGGCAGGTGTCGGGACGCGCCGGACGCGGCGAGAAGCCGGGACACGTGTTCATCCAGACGCATAGCCCGGGCGCGCAGGTGATGCAGGCGCTGATCACCGGCGATGCGGATGCGTTCTATGCGGCGGAGACGGACGCGCGGAAGGACGCAGGCGCGCCGCCGTTCGGGCGATACGCGGCGATCGTGGTGTCGTCGGAGGACCAGTCCTGCGCGCATGATACGGCGAAGCTAGTGGGGCGGAGTGCGCCCGAGGTCGAGGGGATGCACGTGTATGGGCCCGCGCCGGCGCCGTTGGCGATGCTTCGGGGGCGACACCGGTACCGGCTGCTGGTCCATGCGCGGCGGGCGCTGGATGTGCAGGATGTCATCCGGGCGTGGCTGGGGAAGCTGGACTGGCCGTCGAAGGTGCGGGTGACGGTCGACGTCGACCCGTATAATTTCCTGTAGCTTCCCCCACAGACCGTCATCCCAGCGAAAGCTGGGATATCATCGGGGCGGACGCTGCGACCCGGAACGGGGAGATCCCAGCTTGCGCTGGGATGACGGTTGGGGGCGCGCGGCTGCCCGACGCAAGCTCGCAAGCCGGTAAACGTCTGCACGAATATCTTTTGCAGAGGATACCCCCTCTCACGACCGTCATCCCAGCGAAAGCTGGGATATCATCGGGGCGAGTGCTGCGACCCGGAACGGGGAGATCCCAGCTTGCGCTGGGATGACGGTTGGGGGGCGCGTATGCCCGACGCAAGCTCGCAAGCCGGTAGACGTCTGCCCGAATATTTTCTGTAGTGGGTACCCCTCTCACGACCGTCATCCCAGCAAAAGCTGGGATATCATCGGGACGAGTGCTGCGACCCGGATCGGGGAGATCCCAGCTTTCGCTGGGATGACGTTTGGGGGCGCGCGGCTGGCCGACGCAAGCTCGCAAGCCGGTGGACGTCTGCCCGAATATTTTCTG